>CAJBBX010000160.1 GCA_903951425.1 uncultured Chthonomonas sp. | reverse complement strand
GGCGTTGATCGTGTCGCCGGGGCAGAACGAGATCGAGCAGATGAAGAAGCTCGGGCTCGACATCGCGCCGCACCGCAAGCGGATGAACGAGGAGGAGTTGGACGAGAAGTTCAAGGACTCCGACGACAAGCTGAGCCTGGTCTTCGTCTGCGCCATGTGGCTGACCGGTTTCGATGCTCCGAGCTGTTCGACTGTGTACCTCGACAAGCCCATGCGCAACCACACGCTCATGCAGACCATCGCCCGCGCCAACCGCGTGTTCCCCGGCAAGCACAGCGGCATGATCGTGGATTACGCCAACGTGTTTGCCTCGCTGGAGAAGGCGCTGGCAATCTACGGCGCCGGCAAGGGCGGCGCCAATCCGGTTCGGGACAAGGCGCAGTTGGTCGCAGCGCTGCGTGACGCGGTCGCGGCAGCCACGTCCTTCTGTGCGGAGCACGGGGTGAACCTCCCTGCGATGGAAGCCCTGCCGATGGCCGGGATGGAGCGCCTCGCCGCCGTCGCGAACGCCATCAACGCGCTGATCGCGCCGGATGGCGTGCGTCGGGAGTTCTACGGGCACGAGGCGCTCGTGGGCACCCTCTATCGCGCGGTGAAGCCCGACCCGGCAGCGCTGGAGTTCGCGGTCCGCGTGGCCGGCATCGCTACGCTGGCGGCCGCGATTCGGGCGATGCTCAGCCCCAACCCGCCCGACATTGCGGCGATCCTGCAGCAGATCGGTGCGCTGCTCGATGATTCCATCACCGGCGTCACGGTCCGCGACGCTGGGCCTCCGGCCATGGACCTCTCGAAGATCAACTTCGAGGCGCTGTCCGAGCGGTTCAGGGCGTCGAAGCACAAGAACACCGATCTGGAGACGCTCAAGGCGGCTGTATCGGCCAAGCTCGACCAGCTGGTGCGCCTCAACCGTACCCGCGCAGACTTCACCGCGAAGTTCGAGGAGCTCATCGAGAGCTACAACAACGGCAGCCGCAGCATCGAGCAGCTCTTCGAGGAGCTGCTTAAGCTCTCGAACAACCTCGACGACGAGCAGGAACGCCACGTGCGCGAGAACCTCAGTGAAGAGGAGCTGGTGATCTTCGACATCCTGACCCGTCCTGCGCCGGAGCTGAGCACGGATGAGCGCGCAGAGGTCAAGAAGGTCGCCAAGGAGCTGCTCGTCCGGCTGAAGCAGCTGCTTGTACTCAACTGGCGGCAGAAGGCAGCGGCGCGGTCAGCACTGCGGCTCAGAATCGAGGACGTCCTGGACCAAGGACTACCGAGGGCTTACAGCCCGGAGCTCTACAACCAGAAGTGCGCGGCCGTATTCGAGCACGTCTACGAGAGCTACCCGGAGCGGAACGCGGGCGTCTACGCCGGCGTGGCGTGAGGCGCCCATGCCGAGTGGCCTTGCCGCGCCGCATCACCGAGGAGCGCCGGCTCGTGTGTACTGTGGCAGCGGGCCGCATCGACATCCTGCAGGCCCGCTACCACTACTGACGAGTTACTTTCCGGCGTCGCTGATCACGCCGTGGTAGCGGCCCAGCCAGTAGGGCAGCAACCAGAACGTGCCCTCGGTCTCGGCGGCGCCGTTGCCTCCCTCGTCGAGCACGTAGGGGTTTGAGTTCCATCGCGTGGCCCGCCGCTCGTTGTTTGGCAGCACCCGCGTCGCCTCGGCCCGCTCGAAGCGGTCGCCGGCGGGCAGCACGGTCACGTCGGCCCGGTGGCTGCTCTTCGTTCCCCACTCGATCAGGTCCAGCGGGCAGTTCCGGAGCCACTCCACGCCATCCTCCACGCCACAGGGCTGGTCCGTGACGGCGGCGTACATGAAGTTGTAGAAGGGCGAACCCTCGGGCTGCAGGATGCGCTGGGTCCGCTCCAGGCTCATCAGGTAGATGCGCCGCAGGGCGGGATCCCTCTCCAGCATCAGGAGGGGGTAGTAGGCGCACCATGCCAGCTCGTCGTCCGAGTGGTTGTTGGAGAGCGGATAGACGCACTTCTGGTCCACGGTGTTCAGGGCGTAGTGGTGCTTCCGCGCCATCTCCTGATAGGCGTCCTTGAACCGTTGGTCGCCGCAGATGTGCGACGCCACCTTCAGGTAGCAGAGCAGCTCCAGCGAGTTGAGGCCATGCTCCTCGATCCATCGCGGGTTGTCGTTGATGTCCTTCGGGTTCCAGACGCCCCAGGTGGTGTGCTTGCCGCTGGGGCCGATCAGGTACCAGTCATTGTCCATCAGGTAGTTCGTGGTTGCGCGGATATAGCCCGCGATGCGCTTCTTCTCCGCGGCGGTGGCGACCAGCTCGTGGTAGATGTAGAAGGCCATGTAGTGGCCGTCCACTTCGTCGGACGAGGTGTCGTCCTTCCAGTGGTAGTCGGGGTGCTTCGGGTTCACGTAGCCCCAGTTCGGGTCGTTGGGGTCACGGCCGTCGATGTCCTCGTCGTTCCGCTTCACGGCTCGGGCCATGAAACCGGGGATGCCGGTGATGTCGTGCAGGAAGAACATGGCCTCGGCGCTCTTGCGGGCCAGCGCACGGGCCTCGGGCGAGCGGGTGGTGGCGTAGCGGAAGCTGGCGGCGGCGACGTAGAGCGAGGTCCAGAGCCCGTCGTTGTCGGTAGCGTCGAACCGGAACGAGGTGACATCGCCGGGGCGGGTGAGCCGGCCGTCGGCCACGTAGCCCCGCCGGTTGTGGCGCGCCACGGTGGTCTCGTAGTAGGCGGCCTTCTCGGTCATGGTCGACTTGCGGAAGGCGATCTGCGCCACGCCGCCGGCGGTCTGCACCCAGGCGTCGCAGGGTGCGCCGGGCTGGGCCGGAGGAGCCAGGGAAATGGCCTTCACGTCGTCGTCGCAAAGCCAGCGGCGGCTCGCGTAGTAGCGCCACTTGCCGCCCAGCAGCCGCTCCGCGCCTTCCGGCGTGGCGGCCCAGACCGAGCCGTCGGCGCCGAATGCAAACTGCCGCACGTCCAGCACGGGGAGCCCGGTTGCACCGTCGATCACGTGCCAGGCTCCGGCGCCGTATACGGCGATGCCGGCGTCGGTACCTACCCAGATGTGGCCCGCACCGTCGGCGGCCGCGCAGTTGATGCGCGAACCGATGGGCGGCTTGGCGCCGACCGGGAGCGAGACCGTCGCCGCGGTGACGTCCAGCGATGCGCCCGCCTTGGCTGCGGCGTCGCGGCCGTCGGCCAGGCCGAACTTGCGGCTAGTGTCCTGGTAGAAGGGTCCGACCTTGTAGACGTTGGTCACGCGTCGGGGCTGCGCCAGGGCGCCGCACGCTGCGGAGGCCAACGCAAGCGCCAGGAAGAGGCCGGCAGGATCGCTAAGGGACATAGGGTCTCACCTCTAAGTGGGATTGGGTCGTCAACAGGCGGAGCGATACACTGCTGTACGGTCGCGCGGCCCGAACCGCACCTGTGTCACAGAACGCCGACCCGCACGGACGACGGCCGCTCGGGCGTATGGTACACCCGGATCGTGGCCTTCTTGAAGTCCTCCGGGCGGGCCTTGTGAATGTCCACGAAGGTCTGCGGGTTGCGATCCACCAGCGGGAACCATGTGGACTGCACCTGGACCATGATCCGGTGCCCGGGCTGGAACGTGTGGAGCAGGTCGGGCATCTCGAACTTCAGGCGGGTCACCTCGTTGGGCTTCATGGCTTCGGGCTTCGAGTAGCTGGACCGAAACCGCGCCCGGAAGACGTCGCCGCGGAGCAGGTTCTGGTAGCCGCCGGAGCCGTCCTCGGGCAGCACGTCGATCACCTTCACGATGAAATCGGCATCGGTCCCGCTAACGCTGACGTAGAGGTCGGCGGTGAGCGGCCCGGCGATGGTGAGCGGCCGCGTGAGCGGCTCGGAGCGGTAGCTCAGGACATCCTTGCGCGAGGCCGCGAAGCGCTGGTCATCCACCATGTACTCGCGGGTGCGGCTGGTGATCCGGCCGGCTTGGTATGGTACGGGCGCGGCGGGATCGCTGACATACTCGTCGAACTCGCTGCCGGAGGCGGTCGGCCCGGCGCCCACGCCCAGCGCCCCTCCGGGTAGAAGGCGCAGGGCCGTCTCCCTCAGATTGGCGGGCGGCCACTGCCGGAATTCGCGCCACCGGTTGGCGCCCGTCTCAAACACGACGGCCGCGGGCAGTTCAGGCCGTCCGGAGCCGCGGAGGCAGGCGTCGATGAAGGGAAACTCGACCTTCTCCTGGTAGTAGGTCGAAGTATCGACCCCGAACCGCATGCCGCCGAAGGTGGAGCCGCCGCCATCGGCCCACATGCCGTGGTACCAGGGGCCCATGCAGAGCGTTGAGGCGTAGGCCGGGTTCTGGGTGACGGTGGCCCGGCCGGTCTTCAGCGCGCCCCAGCAGTCCTCGGCGTCGAACCAGCCGCCCACAACCAGCGTGGGGCAGGTCACCTTCTGCATCGCCTTGGGCAGGCTCCGTACCTGCCAGTAACCGTCGTAGTTGGGGTGCTGCATGACGTCGTTCCAGACGCCGTCGGTGCCGGGGAAGTACTTTTCCGTGATACCCGCGAGGGTGCCGTTCTGCAGGAAGAAGGAGGTGGCGTCGCCGCCGAAGTCGATTGCCGGAGCGGCCGGGCGGGCGGAGTCGGGCGTCTCGCCGAACCGGGCGAAGCTGACGGCATCCATGAGGAAGAGAGCCCCATGGTGGTGGAAATCGTCACCCAGGAACCAGTCCGAGACCGGCGCCTGCGGCGATGCCACGCGCAGGGCGGGGTGGCCCCGGACGGCGCCGAGGGCGGCATAGTAGCCGGGGTACGAGATGCCCCAGATGCCCACGCGGCCGTTGTTGTCGGGCACATGCTTCACCAGGTAATCGACCGTGTCCCAGGTGTCCGTGCTCTCATCGGCGTCTTGCGGTCCCGGCGAGCCGCCCAGCAACGGCCGGATGTTCTCGAACTTGCCCTCGGACTGGCCCTTGCCCCGGACGTCCTGGTAGGCGAATATGTAGCTGTTCTCCACGAAGCGCGAGGAGCCGTTGTGCCCCTGCCGCATCTCATTGGGCCCGTAGGGGCCGGCCCCGTAGGGCGTACGCTCCATCAGGATAGGGTGCGTTCCTGGCTTCGCCAGGGGCACATAGACCGCGGTATAGAGGCGCACGCCGTCGCGCATGGGGATGCGGTACTCGATCTTGCCGTAACCTGGCAGGCCGGCTGCGGGAGCCTGCCCGCCGCCGAGCAGGATCGGCCATAGCATGGCCGCGGCCGTCAGGCGCAAGAGCGACCGCCTGCTGACGAGAAGTGGGTTCATGCGTGCGCCGATACCTCCCCTATGCCGAGCGCGGCGGACCACCCGGTTGCCGGAGGCCCGCCGCGCCGCGTCGTCTCAGTCGTCCTGCCGGCCTACTTGATCGCCAGCAGCTCCACCTCGAAGATCAGGGTGGTGTCCGGGCCGATCTGGCGTCCGGCGCCGCTGGGGCCGTAGGCCAGATTCCCGGGGATGGCGAGCTGCCACTTGGACCCCACCGGCATCAGCTGCAGAGCTTCGGTCCAGCCGGGGATGACGCCGGTCACCTGGAAGGACGCAGGCGTACCGCGCTTGTAGGAGCTGTCGAACTCGGTGCCGTCGATGAGGGTGCCTCGGTAGTTGCACTCCACCGTATCGGTGGCCAGGGGCTTCTTGCCGTCGCCCGCCTTGAGGATCTTGTACTGGAGGCCGCTGGGCAGCGTTACGACGCCCTCGGCGGTCTTGTTCTTGGCGAGGTAGGCATCGCCCGCCGCCTTGTTCTTAGCGCCCACGGCGGCCATCTCCTTCATCTGCTTGCCCTGCATCTCGGACTGCCACGCCATCATGACGGCGTCAATCTGCGCCGACGTGAGGAGCGGCTTGGCGCCGGAGAGCGTATCGCGCAGGCCGCGGACAAGCGCCTCAACGTTGACGGCGATCTTCTGGCTCTTCAGGTTGCGCGCCACGCTGTAGCCGATGCCGTAGCTCACCTTGTCCATCTGCGTCTTCAGTTCCACGGACTTGGCTGCCTCCTTGGGCGCCGGGGCCTTGGTGGGGGCCTTGGTTGCTTTGGGGGCCTGTCCCATCGCCGCGCACGCGGCCACGCCCAGCGCACCGGCCACGACGGCGGCCATCCAAATACGGTTCTTCATGCGTTTCCCTTCGTTGTATGGCGCACCGTGCCGCCGGAGCGGGGGCAGGACGTATCCCATCGCGCATTGCGCGGCGCCGGGCGTCATTATGGGTGCCTGCGGCCAATCCGTCAAGCGCAGGTCAGCGCGGAAGCTGGTCGGGCCGCAGTCCGGGCTTCCACTCCGCGTTGGAGCGGAACCGGAAAGGCGTGGGCCTGTAGTCGCCCACCAGGCCCACGTCCGCCCGCTCCGGGATCTTCTTCTCAAGCCCCACGGCCCAGTAGGCCGCGTTTACCAGCATGCGCCGAACGCCCTCATTGAGCAGGTCGGTGGAGGCCCCCATGGTCGTCGTGAAGACCCGCGCCGCCTTGCCGGCGCTGCCTGTGTAGGTTCGCGTCCACGCCACAGGCATCATGGGACGGTTCTTCTCATCCACCGCGGCCGATGCGGGATCGAGCGCGGCGGTGACCTCACCCAGGAGGATCGGCGTGCTATCGCCGGGCAGGGGCAGATTCACCTGGTATACGTCAGTGGGCCCCCAGATAGAGCCCGGCGCGATGCCGCGTAGGATGGGGTGCGCCTCCTGGCCCGGAGCGGCGATGCCGCGAGTGCCCTGGACGCCGTGGATGCCGTGGTGGTTTACCCAGGTCTCACCCAGCACACGGCGCCCGAAGCCGCCCTCCCAGCCCGGCTCCTTGCCGCTCCAAGTGTAGCGGGCGTAGGGCCCGCCGGCCATGTTGAACGCGTGCGTGGCGGTCCGTAGGCCGATGATGGGCCGGCCGCTCTCGATGTAGGCGTCCATGTGGCGCATCTGGTCGTCCGGCAGGTCGCGGAACCGCGTGAAGAGGACCAGCAGGTCGGCCTGTTTCAGCGCCTCCAGCCCCGGGATGTTGCTGGTGACTGTGGGGCAGACGGCGCCGTCGGCCGGATCGATGGCGAAGAGCACCGTGCAGGAGAAGCCCTGCCGTGCCAGTTGCCGTGCCAACTGGGGCAACGCCTCTTCCGAGCGGTACTCCTCGTCGCCGCTCACCAGCACCACGCGCTTGCCGGCGGCGGGCCCTCGGGCGGCGGGGACCGTGATCCAGGGATCAGGCGCGGCCATCGTGGCGGCCGTCAGGAATGGCAGGGCGAAGCAGAACATGGCTGGGCGCCTCCTCGGGCACTTCTGCGCGGAGCGATTCCGCACGCCTCTCAGTTGGCCGCGGCGCGCCCGGACTCCTGCCCGGCGGGGTCGCCGGAGCGCTTGGATGTGAGCCGTCTGCTATAATCGCACCGTGGACCGGGCCCGGTGGACAGTTGAGGAGACGCGCGGCGTTGGCGCGTTGGACGCGCTGCGCGGCGAGTGGGATGCCCTGCTCGAGCGTAGCCCGTGCGGCACGCTATACCAGACTTGGGACTGGAACGAGGCGTGGTGGCGTTGCCACGGCCGCGGCAAGCGGCTCCACCTGATCACGGTCCGCGATGAAGCAGGCGCCCTCGTCGGCATCGCCCCCCTCTACGTCAGCCTCCATCTCGGCACGCCCATGCGCCGATTGGCCTTCCTGGGCACCGGCGCGGCCGACTACCTCGATATCCTTGCAGCCGATGGGCTCGAGATGACGGTCTGCGTTGCCGTCCTCGAGCAGGTTGCCGCCTCGCGCTGCTTCGACCTGGCCGACCTGCAGCAGCTCCGGCCCGGTTCGGCGTTACGCACCGCCGCCGGCGACGCCGCCTTCCCTTCTGCCCTACGCGCCAAGCTGACCGCCCACGAGCAGGAGCCCTGCCCCGGCCTGCTGCTGGCCGATACATGGGAGAAGGTCTCCGCCGGCCTGGGCAAGAAGATGCGCACCAATATCGGCTACTACGAGCGGCTCATCGCACGCAGCTTCGGCGCCGTCGACGTCTCCATCGCCGGCGAAGCGGAGATCCATGACGGCATGCAGGCGCTCTTCGACCTGCACCGCGCGCGCTGGCGTTCGCGCATGATGCCCGGCGTGTTGGCTTCGGCCAAGACCCAGGCGTTCCACACCGAGATCGCCCGCCGCTTCCATGCCCGTGGCGCCCTGCGGCTGCACCTGATGCGGCTGGACGGCCGGATCGCTTCGGCGCTCTACTGCTACCGGTTCCGTGACCGGTACTACTACTACCTGGGCGGGTTCGACCCGGAACTCGGCAAGTTCAGCTTGGGCACCGTGCTCACGGCCCACGCCATACGCCAGGCCGTCGCTGAAGGGTGCCGCGTGTTTGACTTCCTTCGCGGCGCTGAGCCGTATAAGTACCGGTGGCAGCCCGAAGACGTCATGAACGAGAGGCTCCTGTTCGCCAGGCCGCGCTCACTCCGGGCTTCAGCCATGCTTCGGCTCAACCGGTTCGAGCACCAACTTGAGATGCGCGCCAAGGTCTGGGCCGACAACTGGGGGAGGAAGTAACACCATGAAGGCCTTCATCACGCTCCTTCTTGTGGTCGTCCTCGGCGCAAACGCGGTAGTCTGGATGGAGATGAAATCGTTGCGGCAGGAGGTTCAGACCCTCCGCGCCCGCGTCGAGAAGCAGGACCAGCAGTCGACTCTCACGGCGCAGGCCGTCCAGGCGCTGGGGCAGGCAAGGGCGGCCATGGGCACGCTGGATACCGAGAAGGCGCGCACGGCCCTCGGTAGCGCCACGACGGCCCTGGGCGATGCGGCCAAGGTGGCCTCTGAGAAGGCCGGTCCGACGCTTAAGTGGCTGGGCGACCAGGCCACCGAACTGGGCAAGCAGTTGCAGGGAGCGGGACCTGCGGCAAAGAAGTGATGCCCCAGAGCCCGGAGGAAGAGCAGCCATGTTAACCGGCGCCATGAAGCGAAGCCGACACGCGGCCGCAGGCCTGGCCACTGCGGCCGTCGCCTGCCTGCTGGCCGGAGGCGTCGGCTGCCGCAGTACCAACTTCCTGAGCACCCGCGACGAGGTGCATATGGGCCGCGAGGTCGCCACCGAGATCGAGAAGCAGTACCCGCCCATGACCGGCACTGCAGACGCGGCCCGCGTTGCGCGCATCGGCGAGAAGCTGATGCCGCACTGCGAACCGAGGGACGGCGTTCCGTACTCGTTCAAGGTGATCGCGCAGAAGGAGATCAACGCGGTCTCGTTGCCCGGCGGTCCTGTCTATGTCTACCGCGGCCTGCTCGACCTGGTGGGAAAGGACGACGATGCCCTGGCCTGCGTCCTGGCGCATGAGGTGGGCCACATCAACGCTCGGCACGCGGCCAAGCAGTGGAGCCAGCAAATGGTGACCAACGTGGGCCTGATCGTGCTGCTTAAGGGCAAGGCGCAAGACAACGGCAGCCTCGCCGCGGGGATGCTCCACCTCAACTACAGCCGCGACGACGAGTTCGAGTCGGACGCACGGGGCGTCTCCTATGCCGCCAAGGCGGGCTTCGACCCCAATGGAATGGTCCGATTCTTCAAGAAGCTGGAGGCATCGTCCAAGGAGAAGGACGGGCCGCCCGAGTTCATGAGGACGCACCCCGACACCAAGCGACGCATCGATCGGGTGGAGCGGATGATCGAGACGCAGAACTACAGGTACGGCAAGTGATGCCGACGGCAACCGCAGCGTGAAGATCGCCGTCATCCTGCCGGCATATAACGAGGGTGCGCGCCTGGCCGATGTGGCCCGAGCCGCCTGTGCGGCGTCCGCTGTTGACGAGGTCGTGGTGGTGGACGACGGCTCCACCGATGACACCTCCGCAGTCGCCTCCGGAGTGCCGGGCGTCCGGCTCGTGACCCTGGCGGCCAACTGCGGCAAGGGCGGCGCCATGGTGGCAGGCGCCGCCGCCACTGACGCCGATGTGCTCCTCTTCCTGGATGCCGACCTTATCGGCCTTCGATCCGAGCATGTGGAAGCCATGACCCGGCCCATCCGCGATGGCGAGGCCGACATGGTGGTGGGGAAGTTCAGCGGCGGCCGCAAGCTGACGGACTGGTCGCAGCGCATCGCGCCTAACATCAGCGGGCAACGGGCCATCCTGCGGTCGGTTTTCTTGGACATCCCCGACGTCGCCGGCTCTCGCTACGGCGTGGAGATGGCTATCACCCGCTACTGCCACGCCTGCCGGGTGCCGACTGCTACCGTGATGCTCCGGGGAGTGACGCACCCCATGAAGGAAGAGAAGCTGGGGCTGCTGCGCGGATGGCTTTCGCGGTGGCGCATGTACCGGGAGATCCTGCGGATCGTCCTCTTTACCCGGATGCCCTCGCCCAGCCCCCAGGCGCTGGCGCGGTCGCTGCGGAGCAGGGCGGCGGCGCTGAAGAACGGCCGCGGCGGGTCTGACGGCGACCGTTCCGCGGGCTAGGGCTTCGCCGGCTCCTGGGCTTCCTCCAACGGGAGCTGCAACTGCTCGACGCGCGCCATGCCCTTCCAAGCGTCGTGCCCGTTCCCATTCGGCGGAGGGGTGTACCCCTTGTACGTGGGCGCCAGTAGCTGGATGAGGCGGAACATGCCCTTCTTGTCGCCGCACTGCGCCGCAGCGATCAGGGCGTCTGCCTTCTCGTCGAAGTCCTCGACGGGCAGGTCGGAAGGCGTGGCCGACATGATGCGCGCGTGGCGCGTCACGTTGGTGCTCTCCTCCTCGGTCAGCAACTCCTCGAATAGCTTCTCGCCCGGACGTAGCCCGGTGATCTTGATCTCGATGTCCTTGCCCGGCACCAGGCCCGAGAGGCGGATAAGGTTGTGGGCCAAGTCCATGATGCGCACGGGCTTGCCCATGTCGAGGATGTAGATACGGCCGTTGCCGCCCAGCGCCCCGGCCTGGATCACCAGCTGAACGGCCTCCGGGATGGTCATGAAGTAGCGCTTCATGTCGGGGTGCGTCACCGTTACGGGGCCGCCCCTGCTGAGCTGTCTCCGCATGGTGGGTATGACGCTGCCACGGCTACCCAGCACGTTGCCGAAGCGCACCGTGGCGAACTCGGTCTCGCTCCGGTAGCTCTCCGCCTGGATCACGCGCTCGGCGATGCGCTTCGAGACGCCCATCACGCTGGTGGCGTTCACGGCCTTGTCCGTGGAGATCATCACAAACCGCCGGACGCCGAACTCCGTGGCCACGCGGGCCAGGTTTCGGGTGCCCAGGACGTTGTTGGTGATGGCCTCCTCGGGGCTGGATTCCATCAGCGGTACATGCTTGTGCGCCGCCGCGTGGAACACGACGCTTGGCCGATGCTCCGCGAAGAGGCGGCGAAGGCGGCCGAGGTCGCGCGTGTCGCAGATCATGCAGGTGGGGGTGACGCCGAAGTCGAGCTTCATCTCCTGCTCGATCTCGAACACGGAGTTCTCGCCGTGGCCCAGGATGAGCAGTTCGGAGGGGCCT
The DNA here is from genome assembly GCA_903951425.1 of uncultured Chthonomonas sp. Classification (GTDB taxonomy): domain Bacteria; phylum Armatimonadota; class Chthonomonadetes; order Chthonomonadales; family CAJBBX01; genus CAJBBX01. Next base: position 15,524 of record CAJBBX010000160.1, on the reverse strand, counting down.
GCTGCCGCCACCTGCCGCACCAGCTCGCCGCCGATGGAGCCGCCGCCGCCGGTGATCAGCACACGCTCGCCCTTCAGGTAGGCGGCGATGGCCTCGCGGTCCACCTTGACCGGCTCACGAAGCATGAGGTCCTCGACGGCCACATCGCGGACGCTCCTCAGGTTGTTGTCGGTCTCGAGCACCTGGAAGCCCGGTGCGATGCGCAGGCGGACGGGGCGAACCTCGCAAAGCTTGGTGACGCGGCGCACCAACTCGCCCGTGGGCTCCTTGATGGAGATGACCACCTCGTCAACCGAGAGGCGATCCAGCAGCGAGGGCAGGTCGTCCACGCCGCCCAGCACCGAGCCGCCCTGCAGCAGCATCTTGTGCTTGGCGTCGTCGTCGTCCACAAACCCGACCAGGAACAGACCTTCGTTATGCCTGCGCGCGATCTCGCGGGCCAGGATTGCGCCCATGGAGCCCGCGCCAACCAGCAGGATGCGTCGCTCCGCGCACTGCACTGGGGCCGCGATCCCACGCCGGTCCCGCTTCTCGCACTGCACGCGCACGAGCAGTCGCAACCCGGCCACGGCGAAGTAGCTCGACATCCACTCGATCAGCACCACACCCTTGGGGTAATGCGTATGGCCCGAGGCGATCAGGTAGCCGATGAAGAGGAACGACCCCAGCGTCGTCGCGGCTAGGATTACCAGCGCATCTCGCGTGCTCACGTGGCGCACCCAGATGCGATGTACCTGGAGAAGCCGCAGAGCCACCACTCGACACACGATCAGCGGGATCACCGTGTGCAGGAACATGGTGAGGAACTGCTCGGGCGGCGGCACCCGGTCCATCCGGATACAGAACGCCGCAAAGAGCGTAATGATTCCCGAGACCGCGTCAGCGATGGTTAGTCTGAGTTGTTGGGGTCGTGACAAGGGCTGGCTTCCTGAATGCCTGGTCCATTCCGATCAGGCGGCATGACGGGCGGCGCCCGCAGGGCACGCTGATATAATGTACCCACCACGGGGCAATACTTGGTTCGGAGGCGCTCGCCGCGGGACCTCAGGTCCCTGCGCATTGCAGGGCGATGAACTCAGGCGCCTAGCGCCGGCAGGCCGTTGCTGAGTATGGCGCCGGGCCTTTGGAAGGAGCGGACACGCACTATGGAGCAAATTGCCGTTATCGGTCTGGGATACGTCGGACTGCCCGTAGCCATGGCGCTGGACGCCGTCACGCCCAGGCTTGTGGGCTATGACCGTAGCGCGGCTCGCGTGGAGGCCCTTCGCAGGGGACGCGACGTCACCGATACCTTCACTGCCGATGAACTGGCTGCAGCAAAGATCGAGTTCACCACCGATCCCGATCGTATGCGGGGCTGCACGTTCTTCATCGTCACCGTTCCGACACCCATCGACGAGGACCGCAGGCCGGACCTGACGCCGTTGCGGTCGGCTTCCGAGGCGCTGGGCCGCGTCATTGCCCCCGGCGCCGTCGTGGTCTTCGAATCTACCGTATACCCGGGCGTCACCGAGGAGGTCTGCGGGCCCATCATCGCCCATGTCTCCGGCCTGAAGCAGGGCGTCGACTTCAAGCTTGGCTACTCGCCGGAGCGCATCAATCCCGGCGATACGGAGCACACCTTCGAGCGCATCACCAAGGTCGTCTCCGGCGAGGATGAGGAGACGCTGGAGCGTGTGGCGACGGTCTACGGCGGAGTGGTGAAGGCTGGGGTGCATCGCGCCTCCTCCATCCGCGTGGCCGAGGCCGCGAAAGTAATCGAGAACACTCAGCGCGACCTGAACATCGCGCTCATGAACGAGCTGGCGCTGATCTTCGATCGCATGGGCATCTCCACGCACGACGTGCTGCAGGCCGCCGGAACCAAGTGGAACTTCCTCCGCTTCTCGCCGGGGTTGGTCGGCGGGCACTGCATCGGCGTCGATCCCTACTACCTGGCGGCCAAGGCCGAGCAGATCGGTTTTCACCCGGAGGTGATCCTGGCCGGCCGCCGCGTGAACGACGGCATGGGCCCCTTCCTCGCCGAGCGGCTGGTGAAGCTGATGATCAACGCAGACGTGACCCCCATCAAGGGCGCCCGCGTGGGCATCCTGGGCCTGACCTTCAAGGAGAACGTGCCCGACCTGCGCAACAGCCGGGTGCCGGACATCATCGGCGGGCTCGGCGGCTACGGCGTGCGGCCGCTGGTACACGATCCCACGGTTACGACGGCAGAGGCGGAGCACGAGTACGGCGTCAGCCTGTCTGACCTCTCGCAGTTCCGCGATCTCGACGCTCTGGTGCTGGCCGTCTCGCATCGCGAGTACGTGGCTCTCGGGCCCGCTGTGCTGGCAGCCATGGTGCGTCCGGGCGGCGTGCTGATGGACGTCAAGTCGGCGCTGAACCCGGCCGAGGTGGGCGACGGCGTCGTCTACTGGTCGTTGTAGCGCCAGGGGCGCCGCCACAACGCATAGCCCGCGAGCAGCACGGCGCAGAGGCCTGCGAACCAGTCGCCGAACCGAACATAGGGTGTGATGCCGCCTCCGGTGGCGGCATCAGCCGTAAGGGTTCCTACGCGGTCCTGCGGCAGCGCCTCGAAGGCTCCTGTGGGCTGGATGACGGCGCTGACGCCGGTGAGGGCCGCCGCGGCCACGGGCCTGCGCGTCTCCACGGCGCGCATCACCGTCATGGCCAGATGCTGCCCCGGTGCGGCTGACGGTCCGGCCCATCCGTCGTTGGTCAGCAACGCAAGCGTCTCCGCACCCATGGCCGCACGCTCGCGGGCCAGGAGCGGGAATACGCTCTCGAAGCAGATCAGCACCCCCACCTTGCGCCCAGCGCGGTCCAGCGGAGGCTGCGGCGTCCCTGACACCACGTCACGCTCATAGAACTGGAACGTGCCGGCGAAGGGCTGCAGGAGGCGCCGAGCGGGGATCCACTCGCCGAAGGGAACCAGCGACTGCTTGTCGTAACGCTCCGGCGGGTTGCCGTCCGGGTGGAAGAGGACGGCCGAGTTCCGGTCGCCGCCGTCGCCGTCCGAGTAGTTGGTCCCGATGAGCATGGGCGCCCCCAGCCGCCGCGCCATGCCCTGCAACTCATCACCGATGGCGCTGTCATTCAGGGCCTCGCCGGGCGAACCGCTCTCGGGCCAGACCACCAGGTCGGGCCGGTCTCGCGCTGCCTCGTCCGCCATGCGGCGCATCAGCAGGAAGTCCGCCCTGGGGTCGCGCACCAGTTCGCGGGAGCTGGCGATGTTCGGCTGCATGACGCAGATGCGGACGGGCGGGCCGGCAGGCGGGTGGAGCAGGGCCCAGGCGCCGTAACAGAGCGTCCCGCAGAGCATCAAACCGGGTAGCGCCATCGACCGCGGGCAACGGGCGCTTATGGCCGCGTAGAGCCCCAGGTTCGTGGCCGCAAGCAGGAACGCCACGCCGATGCCGCCCGTGATCGCCGCCACCTGCACCACCGGCAGCTCCCGGTACTGCGTCGCCCCCAGCGAGGCCCACGGCATGGCCACGGAGCCCTGCGTGCGCGCCCATTCCATGAGCGTGTATAGGGCCGCGCCCGCGCATATGGCCGCCCAGTCGCGCCGGCGCCGAAGGATCAGCCAGAGGCCCACGCCGGCGGCGCCGTACCAGAGCCCCTTGATCGCCGAGAGGAGCGGCCAGGTGGCCCAGCCCGCCGGCGACCCGGACCAGAGCGCCACGGTGGCGCCGATCCATGGGATGACCGCCATGTAGTGCGCTACGCCGAACAGGTACGCCAGCCCGAAGGCTTGTCGAGCGCGCCTGCAGCCGTCCAGGGCGAACAGGAGCGGCACGAGGGCGAACCAGGCCACCCAACCCAGGTCAAGCGGGGGGAATGCGGCCCAGAAGAGCGCCGCCGAGGCCAGCGCCGCCAACGCGCCGCGCATGGCCCGCCCCTGGTCCGGGCGGGTTCGAGCCTGCTGGTTCATTGGGCGCACACGCTCACAGCTGCCTCCGGCGCCCCGGGCGGGGGCGGTGCATCTACAATACCAGCCACTCGCGCGCGCACCGGACCATTTGCCAGCAGCGCCGTCTCTCTGTTAGAATGCCTTACGTGCGCGGATAGGTCTGACGTAGCGACATCAGGGAGGCGGTGGTCAATGGCGGTGAGAGCGCGATGCGGATTGGCGGGCCTCTGCCTGCTTCTGCTCCCCATCTGGGGCTGCGCTCGGGCGCCCGCCTCCGCCGGTTCGGGCGTGCGGCTGGTCGTGACGCTCCGCTTCAACGGCCCGGTCAACGACAACTACCAGTACTTCGTGCTGCTGCGCAACGCCGCGGACGCATCGGGCCAGAACGGACCCGTCCCCGTCATCGCGCCGCCCTACTACAACGGCTTCGCCACCGGCCAGAACAGCGCCACCGCGGGCTTCACGGACATGGTCGAGTACAGCCGAGTCCAACGGCAATTCACCACGGCGGGCTACTGCCTCTATCACCTGCCCGGCGGCATCGGAGGCGATCCGAACGCCAACGTCTTTGAGCCGCGCGGCGAGCCGGACCGGGCCCAGAGCCCCGCCGGCTCGCCCGTGCTCCAGTTCGAGCTCGACCTCTCCCGCCTGCAGCCCAGCGCCATCGAGCCGGACCCCAACAACGGCGTACGTCCGCGGTACCTGCAGGTGAACGTCGTCGCCACGACGACGACGCCCAACGACCCCGTGAACCTCGATACGGCAAAGGTGATCGATGCACTGGGCGATCAGCGACCCGGCTCGGGTACCTTCAACATGTTTGTAACGATCGACACGGCCACGAACCGCGTCTATAGCAGCAGCCAGAGTCCCGGCGACACCTTCTACGAGCCCGACCTGGACACCTATCCGACGGCCTCCGATCCGGCCATCGACCTTGTCTCCTGGAGCATACAGGTAACAGGCGCCTGAGGCGCACGATTTGAGTAAGCGAGGTGAGCCTATGGCCGCACAAGGCAAGCGTGTGCCCCCGGTGGCGGTGACAACGCTGGCCATCGCCCTGCTCATCGCAGTGGCGCCGGCCGCGCGGTGGCTGGCCGGGGTCCAGCTCCAGACGCTCTTCGGCTCCCCGTCCGCGCTGGCATGGCTCCTGACCGACCAGGGCGTTCGCGATACCACGCTGGCGTCCAACGCCGGCATGGCCGCCGACCTCCGGCAGGCGGCGGCGAACCTGCCGAAGGACGTGGGTATGCAGGTTGCGCTGGCGCTGCAGGAGGAGCGCTCCGAGGACCCGGCGGCCGACGGCCGGCTTGCGGCCCTGCGCCGCCTGGCGGCGAAGATGCCGGACGCCGCTGCGGTGCCGGCCGCCTACATCCGCGTCGCGTCCGGCTATCGCTTCCCCTCGCGTTCGGAGGAAGCCGAGATGGAGCCCGACCGCGGCGCGTCCAGCCGTCCCGCGGCCGCCGACGCGGGCAAGCCCGCGCCCTTCACCGAGATCGTGGCGCAGGCGCGGATCGGCGCCCGTCTGGAGCCGGCCAACGGCTTCTTCCCCGCCATGATGGCCGCCGGCCTATTGCAGCTCGGGAAGGACGCGGCGGCGCTCCAGGCCCTGGCGCGCGCCGCCGCCTGCCCGCAGTGGGACGACTACGCCATGGCTGAGGTGGAGGGGCGCCTCCGGCTGCAGGGCGCGGCATTCGGCCGCCTTCCCGCCTCATACCAGGCGGCGGCCCTGGCATCGGTGGCGTCGCCGCATCTCGGCCGCATACGGTCGCTGGCCCGCGTGGCGGTTGCGCTGGCAGGGACGCAGGAGGCGGCCGGAAACAAGGCCGCCGGCCTGGCCATCCGGGACCGCGTCATGCGGCTCGCGGGCCGCATCCGCGCCCATTCGCGCACGGCTGAGGGAACGCTCACGGGTTGCGCCATCACGGGCATCGCCCTCGCGCGCCCCGGCGGCGCTCCGGCCGGCAAGGGCTCCTCCGGCGCCGACCGGCTCAAGCGGTTCGCGGCCTACGCGACCAAGGCGGGCGACCCAGCGCTGGCCAAGCGTGCGGCGGCCCGCATGGCCACCGCCGACGCCGTGCGCGCCCTCTGCGTGGAAGGCGCGGCCACGTCGCCGCTGAGTACGACGCCGGCGCTGCTGGCGGCCGCGTGGGCGGTGGGCATCATCGTTGCGGGCAACGTTCTCTGGGTCATCCTTCTCTCGGCGGGCAATGGGCTCGTCTGGCGCATGAAGCTGTCGACCCAGTCGGCGCAGGCCGCCCTGATAGCCGGCGTGGCGCTGGCTGCCTTCGTGGCGATCTTCCAGGCGCGGGGCATTACGGGTCTCGCCCAGGTAGCGGGCTCCGCCAGCGGGGTGTCAGACCCCGGCGCCGCGTCGGGCGGCATGGCCGGCCGGCTCGCCTCCGCCGGCGCGCTGCTGGCATCGGGGCTCTTCGCGGTAGCGGTCAGCGCACTGCTGAGGCGCCGTGGCCGCATGCGCTTCCGCGATGCGCTGGCAGCCATCACCGGCTGGACTGCCTGCTTGCTGATGGTGGCCTACGCCGTGGGCGCCCTGGGCACCCTCCAGTTGGACGCCGGCGTCAGCGCGGCGGTGGGCCAGTCGATGGAGCACCAGGGCCGCTACTACGCCCGGATACTCAGCCGCGACTGGCCCCCGCCGGGCCGGTAACCAACCTACGGGGCGGGTCGGCGGCCACGCCGCACGAGCCAAACGCCCAGACCGACCAGGAGGGCCCAGACCGGGCTCCAGATGGCCACCCAGATGACCATCGACCAGATGCTGCGGGCGAAGCCCACCAGGCTTCGTCCGGCCTCTGATGCCACCTGCCGCGAACTCCACGACTCCGCGGGCTCCACGGGGCGGCGGCGGGCGGTCTCCCGCAGGGTCACGGTCAGGGTGCAGTAGGCGATGCGGTGCGACAGGAAGCGGAGCCTGCCGCTGGTCTGCTCGATCTCCTCCCGCACACGGGTCAGCTCCCGCTCGATCGCCAGCGTGTCGGCCAGCTTGCCGGTTCGGCCCAGGTGCGCCAGGAGCCGCTCCTCGGTGCGCTTGAGGTTGCGGACGCGCGAGTCCGAGTCGACATACTCCTCGGTCACGTCCTCGGCGGAGATGCGCTTGTCGATGAGGCGGCCCAGTGACGTGACGTGCGAGGTGATGCCGTCGAAGCGGGCCGCGGGAACGCGGAGGAGCAGCGTGACGGCGACGCCCTGGATCGGGTCGGTGGCCTCGCTGCCGTCTGCCACGTAGCCGCCGGCCTGCGTGGCCGACGCCGTGATCTCCGCGGCGGCCTTGCGCACATCATCGGCCTCGAGGGTGATAGTGCCCTCGCGGATCAGGTACCGGTCGGCCGAGGCTCCTTGAAGCTCCGGCAGCCGGGCCGCGGGGCTCCCGGGCGCCGTCTCGCTGGGCGCTGCGGGCGGACCGCTCGCGGACGCGCCCCCCATGGCCATGCGTGCCATGGGCATCTGCCCCTGCTTGGCCGAGTCCGCGCTCGCTACCTCTGTGCTCTCCATGGCGGGGCGCCCGCACCCGGACAGGAGCCACAGAACCGCCAGAACCGCCGATAGCCTTGCCGCCGTCACCATGGAACACCTCCTCGGCCGGGCCGGCGCGGCGCGAAGCCTGCCGGCCCGGGTTGCTGCCGATGCGCGTCCATGGCGTGCGGGGCCACGAACCTACTTGTACGCTGGGATCTCCGTGTGCCCGGACTCGGATGAGCGCTCCGCCGCCTCCAGGATCGAGATGATCCTGCGCGCCTGCTCGGGCTTCACGTCCAGTTCCGCGCCCTGGGTCAGGTGCGCGGCGATGTCGTTGTAATAGGCCTGCCAGTCGGTCTTCTTGTAGGGGACCTCGATCTTGCCGTTGTAGCCGTCGTGGTCGACGTAGACCGTGAACGGCTCCTTCCAGTCATCCACGATGGCGCCCTTGGTGCCGAGGATGCGCCAGCGCGGCTTCGGGGCCTTGCTGATGCTGCTGGAGGTGAGCTCCGCCACGCAGCCGTTGGCGAACCGGATGGTGGCGTGGCAGTGGTCCTCGTTGGATGCGTCCATCCAGACGCGCTTCTGGAAGTAGCCGTCCACCGTGGCGATGTCCGACGGGATCATGTTGAGGACCCAGTCGAGGAAGTGGGCGCCCCAGTCGTACATGGCGCCGCCGGAGATCTTCTTGTCGGCTCGCCACCAGGTGCCGGGATGGCCCCAGCCGCCGAAGTAGGCCTCCAGATGGAAGACATCGCCGATGACGCCCTTGTCGATGATCTCCTTGATGGCAAGGAAGTCGCCGTCGTGCCGTCGGTTATGGAAGACGGAAAGCATCACGTTGTTGCGCTTGGCCGCGTCGATCATGGCGTCGGCCTCGGCCACGGTGATGCACATGGGCTTTTCGACGATCACGGACTTGCCGGCCTCGGCGCAGGCGACGGCCGCGTCGGCATGGGTGTTGTGGGGGAGGATCACCACGCAGAGGTCAACCTCGGGATCCTTCAGGAGCTCGCCCATGTCGGTGTAGGTGCGGATCCCGGGGTAGTCCTCGGCTGCGGCCTCCATGCGCTTGGGGTCGATGTCGCACGCGGCGACGGTCTGCATGCCCGCCGCGTTCATCCAGCCGGCGTGCGCCTTGCCCATGTTGAACGCGCCGCCGTATCCGATAACGGCCCCGCGGACGGTCTTGGTCGTTCCTGCCATCGCGTTATGCACCTCTCGTTCTTGGATGATGATAGACTGCCGAACCACTAAGCGCCGAACAGGTCGCGAACGCGCTTGGCGGCGTCAGACTGCTTGTCGCCCTGCGCCCTCGCTGCATCCACGTCTCGCATGTCGAGCACGAACGACGTGGCGCCCTCGGTGTCGAGCCCCTTGAGGTCCAGCACCAGGTAGCCGTCCGGGGCCGTATGGCCCTCGTGCACTGTGGCGAAACGGATGCGCTGCTTCGGGAATCTCATATCGTGCCTCCTGCCCGGGCGCCGGGTTGCGAGCCATGTTACCAGTGTGTGAGCCCCCCGTCAATACGCAAACAGGGCGGCTCGAGCCGCCGAACTGAACAGCCGACGGGGCTCAGGCCCGGCCGGGAATCCCCATTACACACGGTAGACGGAGGGAAATGCAAATGAGACGCATCATGGTGGCGTTCGCCGCTGCCGGCCTTATCGCCGCTTCGATCAGCGTTGCCTCGGCGCAGGGCGGGCCTGGCGGCCAGGGTGGACCGGGCGGCCAGGGCGGCCGGCGGCAGGGCATGGGCATGATGGGCCAGCGCGGCGGCGCCGGTGGCGGCGGCCTGATGCTCCTGCGCGTGGTCGAGGTCCAGAAGGAACTCGCCATGACCGGGGAGCAGGTCGGCAAGATCCAGACCAAGCAGGACGAGCTCCGGCAGGTCACGCAGGAGATGATGCAGGGCGTCAACTTCCAGGATCTGAGCCAGGAAGAGCGCACGGCCATGATGACCAAGATGCAGCAGGCCCAGTCCAAGGCCGTCGCATCCATCCTCGACGCAAAGCAGCTAACCCGCTTCCAGCAGCTCGAGTACCAGCAGCTGGGCATCAACGCCTTCCAGCGCAAGGAAGTGGCCGACGCTCTGAAGATCACGACCGACCAGAAGGCGCAGATCCGCGAGATCACCCGCGCGGCCATGCAGGCCGCCCAGGCCGCCCGCGACAACCAGCCGCAGATCGACTGGCAGAACATGACGCAAGAAGAGCGCCAGGCCGCCATGACCAAGATGCGCGAGCAGCAGACCAAGGCCCAGAAAGAGACCGAGGCCAAGGTCATCGCCATCCTGACGCCGGCCCAGCAGAAGACCTGGACCGACATGAAGGGCGTTGCCTTCAAGTTCCCCGAGAATATGGGCTTCGGCGGCCGCCGTCAGGGCGGACCCGGCGGACCTGGTGGCCCTGGTGGTCCTGGTGGCGGTCCCGGCGGCCCTGGTGGCGGCAACCCGCCTGCCGGCCTGTAGCCCTCGCACGAGAGGCTAGGAACGTCGTGATGAGGGGCGGTCCCGAGTTCGGGGCCGCCCCTCATCGGCTTGTGGGCCTAATGGACAGATAACGGGCGGGGAGTACCCTCCCCCTGTCATGCATCGCAGAATCGGTGGTCCAACCGGACGCGACCCCGCAGGCCCCATAGCAGCCCGGCGCGAATGTGGCATATTGATACCGTCAACGGGGTATCAAACAATGCCAGACGTCATGTGGACCTTTGAGCTGCTGGGTGGACTCAGGCTAGCTAGGGCGGGCCAGGTGATCACCCGGTTCCGTGCATCCAAGAACGGCTCTCTCCTGGCCTTTCTTGCGATTCGACGCGGCCAGCCCATTCCCAGGGACACGCTGGTCGAGGCGTTTTGGCCCGGGGTAGCCATTGAGGATGGCCGCAACTCGTTCCGCGTGGCACTGAACTCCCTGCGCAGGCAGCTTGAGCCCGCCGGCGTCATGCCGGGCTCCGTCCTGCAGACGTCACGCATCCACGTCGGCCTGAACCCCGACGCCTACACCACCGATGTCGCCGAGTTCGAGGCGCTCATCCGCGGCGCATCGGCTGACACGATGCCGCCCGACGAGGCCCTCGCCGCCCTGGGCTCTGCGGTCGACCTCTACCAGGGCGACTTCATGGCTGACTGGGGCGACGAGTGGATCGAGCCCGAGCGCGTGCGGCTGTCTGAGATGCATCTGGCCGCCCTGAACCGCCTGGTGCGCGCGAGCGTTGACGCCCGCCAGTACGACCATGCCCTCGCCTATGCCCGCCGGGCCGTGGCCGCCGATCCGCTCCACGAGCGCTGGCACCGCACCCTGATGCGCCTGCATATCGCCATGGGCAATCCCGCCTCGGCGCTTCGGCAGATGGATGAGATGCGGCGCGTCCTCGCCGCCGAGCTCGGCGCTGCGCCCTCTGCCCAGAGCGAGGCTCTGGCCGAGGAAGCCCGCGCCTCCACGGGGATCACGCGGGCGCCGGCGGCCCGGCCTTCCTACCGCGCCGAGGCCGCTGAGGCCGAGCCGGCCCCCCTGCCGGCGCCGACGCCGAAGCGACGCCTTCCGTCGGTGCCCACCCGCTTCTTCGGTCGTGACGCCGAGCTGAAGGCCGTCGCCGCCCTGCTCGCGGAATCGTCGGACGGCTCCTTCGTGACCATCACCGGGCCCAGCGGCGCAGGCAAGACCCGGCTGGCCATCGAGCTGGCCCGCACCGCGGCCGCTGAGATGGGAGATCGCGTCTGGTTTGTTGAACTGGGCGACGCTCGCGATGCAGATGCCGCCGGCTGGCGCATCGCCGCCGCCGTCGCGCCGCAGGCCAGGCCTGAGACGGGCTGGCTGGAACCGGTCGCCGCCGTCCTCGGGCAGGGCCCCGGCCTGCTGGCGCTGGATAACCTGGAGCAACTCCCCTCCGCAGGCGACGAGATCGTAGGTCCGCTTCTCTCTCTCTCGCCGGGCGTCCGGTGCGTGGTGACCTCGCAGTCGAGGCTCAATATCGCCGGTGAGGCTGATATCCAGATGGGCCCACTGACGCTGCCGTCGGATGACCTGGACCTGGCTGAGGCCCTGGCAAACCCGACCGTGGCGCTCTTCATTGATCGTGCCGTGCAGGCCCGTGCCGATTTCGCCCTTACCGAGTCCAACTGCCGCGCCGTGTGCGTCCTCTGCCGCCTTCTGGAGGGCCTCCCGCTGGCTGTGGAGCTTGCCGCCGCGTGGTCGCAGGTCTACACGCCTTCACAGATGCTGAGCCGCATGGCTGACCGATTCGCGCTTCTTGTCAGCCCCCGAGGGATGGCGGGCGACCGGCGGCGGGCGCTCCACGCCGCAGTCGGCTGGAGCTTCGACCTGCTGCCCGCCGAGACCGCTTCGGCCCTGGTGGCCGCCAGCGCTCTTGAGGGGGCCTGGACGGTTGAGCAGGCCCAGGCAGTCTCGGGACGCGAGGATATGCCTGCGGCGCTGGCAGAGCTCTGCACGCGGTCGCTCGTGCGGAGCCGGCCGGCCGACGGCGGCATGCGGTTCACGATGTACGAGACGCTGCGCATCTACGCTGCCGGCAGGGGCGGCGAGGCAGAGATGGCCCGGATACGCCGCCGCCACGCCGAGCACTTCAGCGACCTGGCGCGCCGGGCGGCCGATGCCGGGGGCCGCTCCACGCTCGACAGCGCTGACGACGCCAACTATCGGGCAGCGGTTGAGTGGCTCTCGCGCAACAACGAGGGCTCCGCCGCCATCGCGCTCTGCACGCGCCTCTGGCGTCACTGGTACGCCACCGGATGGGTGGCCGGCGGGCGCAAGCTGCTCCTGTCGCTCCTGGCGACCCAGCCGGACGCGCCGTGTACCGCCGAGGCCATGCTCGCAGCAGGGCGCTTCGCGGCGGCGATGGGCGATGCCGGCGAGGCGCACAATCTCCTTGCTGCCGCAGTGCGGCGAGCTGACCCATTGGCCGACCAGGACCTCCATGCCGCCGCCAGCACCGAGTTGGCGCTGATCACCGACGCGGGCGACACGGGCCACGAGGCCGAGGCCGCGCTCGCGGCCCGATGCGCCGCGGCGCTGGCGCGCGACGATGACCCCGCCGCCGCCCGAGCGCTGGAGCGGGCTGCCGATGTGCTGCTCAGGCAGGGGCGCTGCGAGCGGGCCGCCGAACTGGCCGCCGAAGCCGCCGGTCTGTGGCGTGCGGCAGGCTGCAGCCTTGGGGCCGCCGACGCCCTGTCGGCCCGCGCCGAAGCGCTGGAGGGATGTGACAACCTGGAAGCCGCCACAGCCCTCTCAGAGTCCGAGGCCGAGGCGGCCGCCTCCGATGAGCCGAACCCCATGGCCTGGTCCTACTACCGCCTCGCGGCGCTGGCTGCCGATCGCGGCGACCTGCGCGACGCCATGGGCCTGTTGCAGGAGTGCCTGGCGTGCGAGGCCGGACGCCGGACGCTGGCCATGGCTTACCGGCTACGGACCGACGTCTGCATTCGCCTACGCCTGCCCGCCGACGCCGGCGCCTCACTGCGGGCCTTTATGGCGCTGGAGCCCGGAGCGCAGGCCCCATGGACGCTGCTCTGCGCGGCGGAGGTCGCCGACCTGACCGGTGATGCACGCGCCGCCGGCCGCCTCCTTGCGGCATGGCATGGCGAACCCGCGGCGGCCCGCGTCGCCCCGGTCGAGGAGCCCGAGCCCTACGCCCAGACGGCCGATGCCTACGCCCACGCGGCGGCCGTCGTCGGCGCCGCTGCCCAACGAGGAGCCGATGAGCATGTCATGTAATGCAGACGCAATCCCATGCAGGCCGCGGCCATGAGCCCGGCCGCTCAACCCGTCGGCGCAGCCGTCCCCGATTCGCGCGCAGCGGTCACGGTGCCCTCCTCCTACGACCATCTTTCGGCAGTCCGATCGGTCGTGCTGGCGCAAGCGCTGGGCCGCTTGGACGAGACAGCGACGGAGCAACTCGCCCTCGCCGTTCACGAGGCCACTGCCAACAGCATCGAGCATGCGCACAGCTGCGACGCCTCCAAGCCGGTGGAGTGCGTCGTGGAGGCCTACACCGACCGCGTGGTGGTCAGGGTCTACGACTGGGGGCCTCCGTTCGAATCTGGGCCGGCTGACGAGCCCAATCTGGACGGATCGGCCGAAGGGGGTTTCGGACTGTACATAATAGGGGAGTGCGTCGATGAGACGGAGCGGTTCCGCGACGAGCTGGGCCGCAACTGCCTCACCCTGACGAAGCACGCCGGAGGCAAGAAATGAACCTGCAGGTTGAGACGGTGGGCGGTGTTACCTTTGTGCTCCTGCCCGGGCGCACCCTCGATGCCAGCAACACGGCTAAGTTCAAGTCGGAGGTTGCGCCGCTCATCAAGGCCCACAAGCACATGGTGTTTGACCTCGCCGGTGTGGAGTTCATGGATAGCTCCGGCCTGGGCGCCCTGCTCTCCTGCCTCCGGCAAGTCACCGCGCAAAAGGGCGATATGAAGCTCTGCAACATGGGCAAGACCGTGCGGGTGCTGTGCGAGGTGGTGCGGATGCACCGGGTCTTCGATATCCTCGATTCGCGCGAGGCCGCCATCGCCGCGTTCGCGGCCTGAGCGCGGCATGGCGGATACGACGCTCACGCTCTGCGTCTTCATCGACGCGTTCGGCTGGCGCATTCTGGAGCGTCACGACTTCCTAGCCGACCTGCTGCCCGTGCGGGGGCCGGTGGAGACCATCTTCGGCTACAGCTCCACCTGCGACCCGACGATCCTCACGGGCAAGCTGCCTCGTGACCACGGCCACTTCTCGTTTTTCTACTACAGCCCGTCGACCAGCCCCTTCCGCGCCCTGAAGCCGCTGGGCCTGCTGCCCGAGGCGGTCGCCGGCAGGGCGCGCGTGCGCCGCGTCCTGAGCCGGATGCTGGCCGGGCGGCTGGGTTACACAGGCTACTTCCAACTCTACAGCGTACCGTTTTGGGCGCTCCCGCAGTTCGACTACTCGGAGAAGCGCGACCTCTACATGCCAGGCGGCATCAACGGCGGCTGCACGACCATCATGGATGATGTGCGCCGCATGGGCGTGCCGCACTACTGCTCCGACTGGCGGTTGCCGGAGCCGGACAACCTGGCCTCGCTTCGCGCCCGGATCGATCAGGGCGGCCTGCGGTTTGCCTACCTCTACCTGGCCTCCATGGATGGCGTGCTCCATTCCCACGGCACGCAGTCGCCGCTGGTTGGCCGGAAGATCGCCGAGTACGACCGCGAGCTCCGGGCCGTGATCGCCCAGGCCCAGACACGCCACGAGCGAGTGCGCGTCTTTGTCTTCTCCGACCACGGCATGGCCGACGTCACCGCCACCTGCGACCTGCAGGCCCGCATGCGCGCCACGGGGTTGCGGTTCGGCAAAGACTACGTTGCGATGTACGACTCCACCATGGCCCGTTTCTGGTTCCTAACGGACGGCGCCCGCGCCGCCACCGAGAAAGCCCTGGGCGCCGAGACGCAGGGGCGGGTCCTCACGGATGCGGACCTGGCCCGCTACGGCTGCGACTTCCCGGGCCGCAAGTACGGCGAGCTCTTCTTCGTAGCCGACTCCGGGGTCCTCATATGCCCCAGCTTCATGGGGTTGCGGCCCATCCCCGGCATGCACGGCTACGTGCCCGACCACCCGGACTCGACGGCCATGTTCGCCACCAACGCGATGGATGTAGCCCCGCCGGCGCGGCTGGACGGCATCTACCCCATCATGCGGGCAGAGGTCGGCGCATAGGCGGTGAAGTACCTCGTCTTCGGCCTCATGCTCGTGGCCGGCGTGCCCCTGATGGCGTGGCTGGCCATGAACAGCGCCAAGGCGCGCGGCTGGCTCGTCACGCTGCTCATTGTCTCCACGGCGCTGAGCAACAGCACCAAGATCAACTTCGTCTCCATGGAGTGGTACCGGGGGCCGGACCGGGGCTTTGAGTTCAACCTCACCGACCTGGTGGCCTGGGCGCTCATCATCGCGGTGGCGGCCCGCTACCCGGACAAGATTCGCTGGGCGCCCTACAACACCGGCTGGCTGGCAGCGCTCTTCTGCTTCGCGCTGATCTCCGCCGGAGGCGCCGCCCAGCCCCTCTATGCCGCTTTCTCGCTGCTGAAGTGGGCGCGCGGGTTCGTGATCTTCTGGGCCGTGGTGCAGGTGATGAGGGCAGGCTTCGAGGG
>CAJBBX010000159.1 GCA_903951425.1 uncultured Chthonomonas sp. | reverse complement strand
GGCCGCGATGGCCGTGATCGCGCCGGCAGGCCGCGGCGAGAGCATCACAACGCGGCCGGCATCGGGCGCCGAGCCGAGCCGAAGCGCCACCAAGCCACCTGTGCGCAGGGCCAACAGCGACCCGGAGACGCCCCACGCGATGGGGCTAACGACATCGTCCGGCAGTTCGCGAGCAGCTCCCGACGGCACTTCCACCAGCATGGCCCCGGCGGGGCCCGAGTAGGCCAGGCCGGCCGATCCCGGCTCCCATACGAGCGGCTCGGCGCGCGCGGGTCCAAGCGGGTACCACTCGCGCCCGGCCACCCGAACCACGCAGAGGCGGCCCTGCCCTCCGGAAGCACCGGCCTCGACGTAGGCCACGGTCGCGCCGTCAGGCGACCAGGCGATCTGCTGAGGGCGGGCGCTCGGGATCAGCTGCGCCGACGCTGTGCCGTCGGCCGACATGATCCAGAGGTCCTCACGTCCTCCCAGGCGGCGGCCGAAGGCGATCTGCCTGCCGTCCGGCGACACAGATGGACCGAAGCCGCCTGCGCCGCGCCGAAGCGCCTTGCGCTCACACGAGATGCAGTCCACGACGGAGAGTGAGCCGGAGCCCTCATCCACCACGACAGTTCGGCCGTCGAGCATCCACGTGGCCGAGACCACCGAGGGCAGGACCAGTGCCGGTTGGTCCGTGGCGTTAGGCCAGAGGCGCCACAGAGGTCCGGGCTTGCCGGGCACCCCTGCCAGGGCAAGCAACCGGCGGCCATCCGGCGACCAGACGAGGCTGGAGGCCTGCACCGAGCATCGGCGCACAACCCGTCCGGTAGCCGTCGCCACATAGAGGTCCGCCTCGGGCCCCTGCCCAGCAACGAGGAACGCCAGGCTACGCCCCGGAGCCTGGCTCGCTACCGGGCGCGAAGGCGGACGACGCGACCGGGCCTGGCCTTGCACTGACGCATGGCTGGCGACGACGAAGACGGCGGCAACCCAGGCGAGGTTCCAGCCACCAATGAGCGCCCACCGACCGACTTGCGCGTGCATCATGCAGCTATTCTACGCTACCGAATGGCGCGTCGGAGGCCGTAGCGGGAGGATTGAGGGCGCATCCTGCGTAACCTATCGGCGAACCCAGATCCGGAGGACGACCTTGAGTCTTGCGAAACCCACGCTTCATGCCATCGGCAATGCCCACATCGATCCTGTCTGGCTCTGGCGCTGGAACGAGGGGCTGGAGACGATCCGGTCGACCTTCCGGTCGGCGCTGGACCGTATGGACGAGTACGAGGACTTCATCTTCACTGGAAGTTCGGCGGCTTTCTACGCCATGCTGGCCGAGGTCGACCCCGCCATGGTCACCGAGATCGCAGCGCGCGTGGCGCAACGGCGGTGGGAGATCGTGGGGGGCTGGTGGGTTCAGCCCGACAACAACGTGCCGTGTGGCGAGTCCTTCGTGCGGCAGGCGCTGCAGGGGCAACTCACGTTCGAACGGCTCTTCGGCGTCCGCGCCCGCGTCGGCTACAACCCCGACACCTTCGGGCACGCGGCGGGCCTGCCCCAGATTCTGCGGCAGTCCGGCCTCGACCGGTACGCGTTCATGCGCCCTGAGCCCCACGAGCTTGCGGGTGCCGAGCCCGTGTTCCGGTGGCAGTCGGATGACGGCTCGGATGTCCTGACGGTCCGCATTCCCGGCCCCTACTGCACCTGGCCGGGCGAGATTCACGAGCACGTCGACCGCTGCAACGCCCGGCGTCCCGCCTCGTTGGGCGACTACGTGGCCTTCTACGGCGTCGGCAACCACGGCGGCGGGCCCACCAAGGCCAACATTGAGAGCCTCCTGGCCATGGCGGACGCGCCCGGCAAGCCGCAGATCGTGCTGAGTTCCCTGGATGCCTTCTTCAACTCGGTGGAAGTCGATGCAGCCGCAGGAGCCCCGATCCAGGTCGTCCCCGGCGAGCTCCAGCACCATGCGCGGGGATGCTATACCGTGCATGCCGAGGTGAAGCGGCAGAACCGACGGCTGGAGCATCTCCTCATGGCCGCCGAGCGCGTGTCGTCCGCCGCCGACCTCTTGGGCGTGCGGGCCATCCCCACCGAAGCGCTGGCTTCCGCCTGGCAGGATGTGCTGTTCAGCCAGTTTCACGACATCCTCGCGGGCACGAGCCTGCCGGCGGGCTACGAGGACGCCCGCGACCACTACGGCCACGCCGCAAGCATCGCCGGACGAACGCTGGACTTCAGCGCGCAGGCCATTTCCGGCTCCATCGACACGCGGGGGCAGGGCGACCCAGTGGTGGCCGTGAACTGCCTTCCATGGGCCATTCGCACCCCGGTGGAGGTGGAGCGGCTCTCCGATCGCCTGGTCGATGCCGACGGGAACCGCGTGGCGGCGCAGGCCATCCAGGCCACAACGACGGCCGGACAGCGGCGCGCGGTCTTCATCGCCGACGTGCCGGCCATGGGCGCGCGCCTGCTCCGCCAGCCCGCCGAGGCCGTGACCGCGCAGGACAGCGGCGAACTCGTAGCGCAGGAGGGCCGCATCGCCAACGACGCGCTCGAGGTCCGCGCCACACAGGATGGCGGCTGGGTCTCGCTGGTAGACCGCGCATCAGGCCGCGAGCAGATCACCGGTCCAGCCGCGGTGGGTGTGGTGATCCGAGACCTGAGCGATACCTGGAGCCACGACGTCGTCCGCTACGGCGACGTGGTGGGCCGGTTCTCGACGACGCACGTCGCACTGGAGGAGGGTGGCCCGGTGCGCGCGTCGCTGCGGATCGATAGCGCCTTCGGCGTCTCCTCGATGACCCAGTGGATCCGGCTCTATCGTGGCCTCCCGTTCGTTGAGATCGACATCGACCTAAACTGGCAGGAGCCGCTCCACATGCTGAAGTTGGAGTTCCCATTTGCGATGGCCGACCCCACGGTCACGGCCGACGCGGCCTACGCGGTGGCGGAGCGAAGGCCCAACGGCGAGGAGGAGCCCTGCGGCCACTGGGTTGCGCTCTGCTCCGGCGGCGAACAGGCGGTAGGGCCCGAGGGCTGGGCGCTGATCAACGACGGCAAGCACGGCTACGACGCCGACGGCGCGTTGCTTCGCATGAGCCTCGTCCGGAGCCCGGCCTACGCACACCACAACCCCGACAAGCTGCGGCCGGAGCGCCACTACCGGTACATGGATCTCGGCGAACACCGCATGCGCTTCCGGCTCTTGCCCATTGGCGCGGACATCTCGTTCGCCGACATCACGCGGGCCGCCTGGGAGATGGCCGAGCCGCCGGTTGTGATCAACGAGTACCAGCACGAGGGCTCAGACACCGCCCTGCGCGGGCAGGTGGAGTGCAGTACCCAGAGCATTACGGTGACAGTGGTGAAGGGCGCTGAGGACGGCCGGGGCCACATCCTCCGCGCCGCAGACTGTGCGGGGACGGGTGGTTCGGCGCGGCTTCGGCTAGGCGCCACGGAGTGGGAGGCCGGCTTCACGCCGTGGCAGATCCGCTCTTGGCGCGTCGCGGACGGCGTCGCCACCCCCTGCACGCTGATCGAAGATGACCTGGCCGCGGAACCGGGGGGCACGGCTACCGTCTAACCTCGTGTACCGCTCAGCGCCGATTTACGGAAGAGTCGTGTCACGGTCGAAGCCGTGTCGCGTACTGGTCAGTAGGGACGTAGCGCATCGAGCGGACATCGGCGGCGAGACCATGAACCGAACTACCCTGGCGGAGACAACCTGGACCGACGCGAGGCAGGCCGCACCGTTCGGCGCGGTAGCGGCGCCCGACGCCGTGACCGCAGCCGAGACGGTGGCCCGCCGTTTCGGTCCGCGTGCCATTACGCTGCTGACTGCCCCGCGTGTGGGCGACGATGGCCGCACCCGGGTGCCTCGCCTGAGCGCCAACGATTGCTATGCCGCCCTGGCCGAGGCCTCCAGCAAGACAGCCCGCGTTGCCATGCGGCGCTTCCGGCCGCAGGAGGGCGTCAGTTTCACCGATGCCCTGGGCTCCATGTTTCCCGATCCCGGCGCTTACCTGGCCCGGGCGATCAAGTCCGTGGTGGCCGACCAGGCGCGCCAATTGGCCCGCGAGCCGTTTGCGATCAGCCTCGATCAGCCGGTGCAATCGGGCTCTGAAGGGGCTCCGCTCCTCGGCGACCTGATCGAAGACACGGCGCCTGACGGCCGCCCCGAGCAAGCGACGCTGGACGCAGAGGACCAGACCAGTTTCCGCCACGCCTTGGCATCGGCCCTCCGTACAGTGCCCAAGCACTATGCCGAGGCCATCTCGCGAGACGTGGCCCGAGCGCGGGCCCGCGCCGCCGGATCCGAGATCGGCGCCGACACGGACCGCGACCGCCAGACGCTCTGCCGGGCAAGGTCAGCGTTGGCACAGATCCTGCGCACCGAGTGCGGAGACGACAACCCGTTTATCCAGATGCTCAGTCGACAGAGGAGGAGCCGAGTGCGGCCCAAGTCGCAGCCGTCCGCAGCATGGTCGGGCGCCAGGCAGGATGCGCTCGTGCGCAAGTTGCTGGAGACGCACTGGACAGATCGTGCGCCCGCCTCCGGCGGCATGGTGGAAGAGGCCATCGTGAACGACGTCACCGAAGCCGCCTCCACCGCCCCGCCCTCGCCGGACATGCGCGGCGCGATGCGGGTGATCGACCTCTACACCGTCGACAAGCCGACGCCCAGGAGCGCCGTAGCCGCATCGCTCTATCAGCGAGCGCGGGAACTGCGAAAGAACGGGGACCTGGGGGCAGCGCTGACGCACTACAAGGCGTGCTACGAGACCGAGCCGACCTTCATCGAGGCGCTCAACGAAGTCGGCGTCATGCAAAGCCAGATGGGCAACCTGCGCGACGCGCTGCGGGTCTACGAGACCATCATGGCGATGGACGCAGCGGGCGACCACAGGCTGATCGCAGCCACCAATGCGGCGGATATCCACATCACGTGGTTCGACGCCGGCCGCAACCGCGAGCGCAACATCGAAATGGCCACCACCTATGCCCGACTGGCCATGCAGAAACCGACGCCCATGCGGGCGTGCAACCTTATCCTGGCCTACGTGAAGGATCGATACTTCATGGAGGCCAAGGAGGTGCTGGAGACCGTTGTACGGGCCAACAGCGCCACATGCCAGGCCGAGGGCCTGCTCCGCACCCTTTGCCAGATACGCGACCACGACCTGATCGCCTGGTGGTCGTGGCTCGAGGAGAGCCTCTCGGAGGAGAGTTAACCCATGAAAGCAATCCGACTGATCCGACTGGTCCTTGCCGTTGGGGCCATCCTTTGCACACTGGCAGCGGTGCGACCGTCCGCAGCTTCGGCGTCGAGCGACCAGCCGCATGCCGCGTCCCAGACGTGCGACAAGGGCAGTGACGGCCAGGAGACCCACGGTTAGCCCCGTGTCCTGATCCCGTGAGCCACCGAAGCGCCGTCACCCTCCCCAACCTTCGCGGGGCCGGTCGAGACTGACCGGCCCTCATGCCACGCATCACCTCGGTCTGCGTCACCTCCCGAGAGCTCAAGCTCCGCCACCCATTCGCCACATCGCGCGACGCCGCACCCCGACTGACCTCGACCTGCGTTCGTGCCCTCCTCCGCACCGACGATGGACGTGATGGAATCGGCGACGCGGCCTCTGCGCCGTACGTCACCGGCGAGACGGCACCGACCCTCCTTTGCGACATGCAGCGGGCCGTCGAGGCACTGGTCGGATCCGACCCGGCAGACGCCGAGGGCCTGAACCGACGGCTCCTGACGCTACTCCCGGACCGCCCCTCAGCCCGCGCAGGCGTCGAGATGGCCCTGCTCCGCTGCCGCCATGGCGGGGACGATATGCAGCTATGGCGCAGCCTTGGCGGCGCGAGGCGGGCGCTGACCACGGATACGACCATCTCGATCACGGACCAGGCGCCGCTGCAGATCGATGATGCCGTTGCAGCCGGCTTCACGCGGCTCAAGGTGAAGGTGGGCGGCGAGGGGCCGGAGGCCGAGGCCGGGAGGCTCCGTGCGCTCATGGCCGGGGCAGGCCATGCGGCCGTTCGCGTCGACGCCAACCAGGCCTTCACGGCGCCGGAGGCCCTGGAGTTCATCGACCGGCTGATGCAGGCATCCGTGAACCTGGAGTTTGTCGAGCAACCCGTTCCCGCCGCCGACCTCGCAGCGCTCGATGCCGTCGCCCACGGGTCGCCGGTACCCATCCTCGCCGACGAGGCGGTGCTGACGCCTCAGGATGCCGTCCGCGTGCTTGAGCGGACATCGGTGTATGGCGTCAACGTGAAACTCATGAAGAGCGGCATCGCCGGAGCGCTGGAGATCATCGCGCTCGTGCAGCAGGCGCGGCGACGGCTAATGCTCGGTTGCATGCTGGAATCGGCCTGCGGCATCGCCTGCTCGGTGGCGGTCGCGGCCGGCACCGGCGCGTTCACATACGTTGACCTCGACTCGCACATGCTGCTGGATGACCCGGAGGCCGGGACGTGGCTCGACTGGCGCGGGCCGCAACTCGCCCTGCCTGGACTGATCGACCACACCACGGAGGAGCGCCATGGCTAACGTCCCGACCATCACCGACATCCGGGTCATCCTGACGGCTCCCGCCGGCTCAAGGCTGGTCGTCGTTCGCGTAGACACCAGCGACGCCGGCCTCTACGGGCTGGGGTGCGCCACCTTCACGCAGCGGCACCTTGCGGTGAAGAGCGCCGTGGAGGAGTACCTTCGGCCCTTGCTGATCGACCGACCGGTGGACCGGATCGAGGACACCTGGCAGACCTGCTGGGTCCACTCCTACTGGCGCAACGGCCCGGTGCTGAACAATGCCCTATCCGGCGTGGACATGGCGCTTTGGGACATCCTCGGCAAACGCGCCGGGCTACCCGTCTACGAGTTGCTGGGCGGGCGCTGCCGACAGGGCGCGGCCATCTACCGCCACGCCGACGGCCGCACTCCGGTGGAAGTTGAAGACAACGTCCGCCGGTGGATGGCCGAGGGGCTCACCCACGTGCGCGCCCAGATGGGCGGCTATGGGGGCCGCACAGGCGACCTGCACCGCCCGGAAGGATCGCCCGACGGCGCTTACTTCGACCCGGCGGCCTATGCCCGCTCGGTGCCCAGGCTGTTTGAGCACCTCCGGAGCACGCTGGGCGATGAGGTGGAACTGCTGCACGACGTCCATGAGCGGCTGCGGCCCGGCGACGCGGTGCTGCTTGCCAAGCGGCTCGAGCCCTACTCGCTCTTCTTCCTCGAGGACCCGTTGGCCCCGGAGGATATCGACTACCTTGCTGCGATCCGCTCCCAGTGCGCGACGCCCATCGCCATCGGCGAGCTCTTCAACAGCCCGCGCGAATGGACGCCGTTAATCTCTGCCCGCCTGCTGGACTACGTGCGTATGCACATCAGCCAGATGGGCGGCCTCACACCGGCGCGGAAGGTGGCGGCCTACGCGGAGCTGCACGGCGTGCGCACGGCGTGGCACGGGCCCGGAGATGTCTCGCCGTTGGGCCACGCATGCAACCTCCACCTGGATGTCTCCGTCCCGAACTTCGGTGTGCAGGAGTTCGCGGGGTTCAACGAGGCTCTACAAGAGGTCTTCCCCGGTTGCCCCGAAGTGCGCCAAGGGTACTTGTATCCCAACGACCAGCCCGGCTTTGGGATCGATCTCGATGAGGAGGCCGCCGCGCGCTTCCCCTGCTCCAACGAGATCGATGTCTGGACCCAGGCACGCACACCGGACGGCACGGCATCCAAGCCCTGAGGCGCCCGGCCGGGCCTTCGGGCCTCGGGTACAATGCGCCTTGCGGTCGGCGCACTGCCGCGGCGAAGCGTGAGGGCTCATGTTTACCGGGATTGTCGAGAGGGTCGGCTCAGTCGCGTCCATCCAGTCATCGGGCGCTTCGCGTGTGCTCACCATCGAATGCGGCGACCTGGCGGACGCCATCGGCGTCGGGGACAGCGTCTGCGTGAGCGGCGTATGCCTGACAGCAACGAGCCTCCGGAAGGGGCACGCCTCGTTCGATGTGGCCCCGCAGACGCTGAGCCTAAGCCGGTTGGGTGACCTTCGGGTCGGCCACGACGTAAATCTGGAGCGTGCCATGGCGGCCGACGGCCGCTTCGGCGGGCACATCGTCCAGGGCCATGCCGACGGCGTCGGCTGCATTGCCGCCATCGCCGCCGAGGCCGATGCCTACCGTCTGCGTGTCACCCTCCCCAGGCGCCTGCTGAGGTACGTGGTGGCCCAGGGCTCCATTGCACTGGACGGGATCAGCCTGACGGTGGCCGATCTGCTAGGCGACGCCATCGAGGTCTCGGTGATCCCGCATACCTACCGTAACACCACGCTGGGCCGAGCGAGGCCCGGCGATGCAGTCAACATTGAAACGGACATCGTGGCGCGCTACATTGAGCGCCTGATGGCCGCGCCCGCATCGAGCGGTATCACAGAGCAGACGCTGCGGAGCGCCGGGTTCGGCCTCTACGGCGGGTCTGGAGAGCTATGAGCTTCGCAACGGTGGAAGCGGCGCTGGAGGACTTCCGGGCCGGCAAGATGGTCATCGTCACGGACGATGAGGATCGCGAAAACGAAGGCGATTTCGTCATGGCCGCGGAGAAGTGCACCCCCGAGGACATGAACGTAATGATCCGCGTGGGATCGGGCTTCGTCTGCGCGCCCACCACGAACCAACGGCTCGCCGAGCTCCAGATCCCCATGATGGTAGAGCACAACACCGCCCGCATGGGCACTGCCATGACGGTCTCCGTGGACTACCGGACGGGCACCACGACCGGCGTCTCGGCGCATGATCGAGCCGCCACGGTGCGCGCCATGGCCGACTGCTCCGCCCGACCCGCCGACTTCACGCGGCCGGGCCACATCGTTCCGCTCCGCGCCTCGGACGGTGGCGTGCTGCGGCGCACCGGTCACACCGAAGCCACGGTCGACCTCTGCCGGCTGGCGGGCATGACGCCTGTGGGCGTCCTGGCCGAGGTGATGAACCCTGACGGTACCATGGCCCGCCTACCCGAGCTGACGCAGCTGGCCGACGAGATGGGCCTCAAGATCCTCACGATCGCAGAGCTCATCAAGTACCGGCGGCGCACCGAGAGGCTCGTCCAGCGTGTGGCCACAACCGAGTTGCCGACCAAGCAGTACGGCACGTTCACGCTGCACGCCTACGAATCATCCGTCGACCCCTTCCCCGCCATCGCGCTGACGAAGGGTGACATCGCCGACGGCTCGCCCACCCTGGTCCGGGTGCACAGCTCGTGCGTCACCGGCGACCTGCTGGAGTCGCTGCGATGCGACTGCGGAGACCAGCTCCACCTCGCCCTGCAGCGCATCGCCGACGAGCGTCGCGGCGTTCTCGTCTACCTTCAGCAGGAGGGGCGCGGCATCGGCATGGTGAACAAAATCCGCGCCTACATGCTGCAGGACCACGGAGCCGATACCGTCGAGGCCAACGAGCAACTCGGGCTGAAGCCCGACCTGCGGGATTACGGTATCGGTGCGCAGATCATGGTGGATCTGGGCCTCCGATCCATACGCATCATGACCAACAACCCCGCCAAGGTGGCCGGCATTGACGGCTACGGGCTGGAGATCGCCGACTGGGTCCGTGTCGAGGTGCAGCCGAACGAGCACAACGCGCGGTACCTTCGCACCAAGCGCGAGAAGCTCGGGCACCGGCTGGGCCACGAAGAGACGCACTGATCGCCCCTGGCGCGGGCCCACGTGGGCCGGAAGGGACTTATGCATGGCTACCTACACATCGTATGAGGGCAAGCTGGTTGCGGCAGGCATGCGCATCGGCCTGGTCGTCAGCCGCTGGAACTCCTTCATCACCGAGCGGATGCTTGACGGAGCCGTGGACGCCCTGGTGCGCCACGGCGCCGACGAGGCGCAGATCGTGGTGGCTCGCGTGCCCGGCACGTGGGAGGTGCCCGCGGCAACGCAGAAGCTGGCCGCATCGGGCAAGTTCGACGCCGTGGTCTGCATCGGTTGCCTGATCCGGGGCGCAACGCCGCACTTCGAGTATCTGGCGGCAGAGGTTACCAAGGGCATTGCCCACATCGGCCTGGAGACCCGTGTGCCGATCACGTACGGCATCATCACCGTTGAGAACCTGGAGCAGGCCATCGAGCGGGCAGGCAGCAAGGCCGGCAA
Organism: uncultured Chthonomonas sp.; assembly: GCA_903951425.1. Classification (GTDB taxonomy): domain Bacteria; phylum Armatimonadota; class Chthonomonadetes; order Chthonomonadales; family CAJBBX01; genus CAJBBX01. The sequence continues at coordinate 23,997 of CAJBBX010000159.1, read as the reverse complement.
CAAGGGCTCCGAAGCCGCGCTGGCCGCCGTGGAGATGGTCGACCTCCTGCGCTCCATACCCACCTGACGAGGCATCCGGCCGCTCCCGGCGGCCGCGCCCTGACAACCATGCCTCAACAAAGCCGTTCGTGGCTCGGGTACGTGGCGGCGTTCGTCCTCGGCGCGGCGCTCTGCGGCGCCGGGTTCTGGTTCGCCCGACCGCCGCGCATCGGCGCCGCGTCGGCGGCATCCGGCCAGGTCGTGCAGTCCGCCGCCTTGGTGCGCCAGTCCGTAGTGAATGTCGAGAGCCTCACCATGCGCTCCATTTCCGGCCGTATGCGGCCCGTGGCCAAGCAGACCGCCTCGGGGATCGCCATCAACGGCGCGGGCCACGTCATGACGAACTGTCATGCCGTCGACGGAGCCAGCCTTATCCGCGTTACCGCTCCCGACGGTACGCAGTATGCCGCGCACATCGTAGGTGCCGATGCCGACCGTGATCTCGCGCTCCTCATGGCGCCTGGGCTTAGAGTGCCGGCGGCCGCCATCGGCGACTCGGACGCCATCCAGGTCGGCCAGAGCGTCATCGCCGTGGGCAACCCCTTCGGCATCGGCATCACGGTGACCCTCGGTATCGTCTCCGCCACCGATCGCCGCAACCTGCCGTTGGAGCAGGGGCGCCGCCTGCCGCGCGTGATCCAGACCGATGCTGCCATGAACCACGGAAGCTCGGGCGGTGCACTGGCGACGATGGACGGCAAGATCATCGGGCTCTGCACCGCCATCCTGGCCGACGGCCCCGAAGGCGGCCCGCTGGGCGTGGGCTTCGCCATCCCCATGAACGATCTCGCAGGCCTGGCGTCCGAGTGGATTCGGCACCCACCCAAGGTCCGAGCTCCGGAGGAGGCGCCGCCGTTCCTGGGCTTCTCCTACTCGCCGGTGCCGCCCGCCGTGGCCGCACAGCTGGGTGCGCCGCCGGGCAGGTGCCTGATCGTACTCCGCGTCTGGCCGATGACCCCGGCGGACACCGCCAAAATGCATCGCGGCGACATCATTGTGGGAGCAGAAGGCAAGCCCGTCCTCAGCGCAGAGCACCTGCGGCGGGCCATCGCGAGCAAGGAGGCCGGCGAGACGCTCGCCCTCACGCTCATGCGGGGCGGAGGCGGCGAGGAGACGGTCCGTGTTCGCATGCCCGGTCCGTAGCGTCGGCGGCTAGAACGCGGACAGACCGAAATCGCCCTGGGCCTCAACGTCCGAGAGCAGCCACCGTTGCACGGTGTACAGCCCACCCAACCGCGGCTCGGTCAAGCGCACAAACCGCAGGGAGACCGTCGTGCGGGCGTAGACCACATCAACCGACTGGGCGCGCTCGCCCACGGTGACATCGACCTGTGCGCCGTTGTCGCCGACCATGCGGATGTTGCGGTACTCCAAGTTGAGTTGCCCTCGGCGCACCTCGCGCATGGAACGCGCCAGGGTCATCCGAAGCTGGTCGCGCCGCATACCTAGGGCGTGGCCGTCAGCCGAGACCAGTTCAGCCAGCGCCGCGGGATCGGCTCGACGCGTGGCATCGGCGGTCTGGTCCATCGCGGTTCGGACGACTGAGGGTCCGAACGCCGGCGCCCGAACACCAAACGGACGCAGCACGAGCAGTGCCGCCACGGCAAGGCACACGATCGCCAAGCCCACGGCGATCCATGATCGTCTCTGCATTGCAGCCTCCCGGAGCGGGCGCGTACGGCCACGCGCCGCCCACGCATCATAATAGCTTGGCCGTCGCGATGGTTGGTGCGCCATGGAAGGGAGAAGCATGCGAGGCATCTGGTTCGTGCGCCACGGCGCCACTGATTGGAACAGAGACCACAGGCTGCAGGGCCAGACCGACATCGCCCTCTCGGCCGAGGGAGTGGCGCAGGCCGCCGCGTTGGCCGCCGCGTTGGCCGACTGCCCCGTGGCTTCCATCGTCTGCAGCGACCTGCAGCGGGCCGTCCAGACGGCATGGCCGATCGCTCGCGCACACGGCATCGAGCCGGCCCTCACGCACGACCTGCGCGAGGTCTGCCTGGGCGACTGGGAAGGCCTGACGCCCGACGACATCCGTGAGCGGTGGGGAGAAGCGGTCCTGAGCGCCTATCAAGGCGATCCCACGACCAATCCTCCGCCCGGCGCCGAGGACCGCTCCGCCATAGAGCAGCGCGTCTCCCGCGCCGTAGCCGCCGTGTTAGAGGGCCTGACGGACGGCGTGCACCTGGTGGTAGGCCATGGCGGCACGCTACGCACAGCCGTCTGCTGCGCGATTGGGGCGCCGCCTGAGCTGGCACGCCGGATGTGGCTGGACAACGCCTCCATCACGAGGGTCGACTTCGGCGGTCGCCTCCCACGGCTGGTCTCATTGAACGACACGTCCCATCTGGTCCTGACGCGACGAGCCTCCGAGTGAGACACACTGCGTTGGGCCTCCCCGGCGCCGTGCGGCCGGGGTAGAATGATGCGTGTCGGACGGGCCCTCCAGGACACTGTCCCCGCCCGCCGTCACGGAAGCGACCGCATTCAATGAGCCAATGGCTGCCTGACTGGTCCTTGCTGCTGAAGTACATCAGTCCCGGCGCTGTCGCGGACGTCTTCCTCATCGGCTACCTCATCTACCGGCTCCTCCTTGTCGCCCGCGGAACCCGCGCACTGCAGGTGATGGGCGGCCTCATCGTCTTCTTTGCCATGGTGCTGGCAACCGATTGGCTCAACCTCTACGCGCTGAACTGGCTCCTCAAGGAGGCCCTCGTCCTCGGACCTGTGGCTCTGGTGGTCCTCTTCCTGCCGGAGTTGCGGCATGCCCTGGAGGAGTTCGGCAGGCCCGGCTTCTGGGGCAGCGGCCTCGTCCACTCCAGCACGGCGGATGTCTCGCAGGCAATCGACGAGGTGGTTGCGGCCGTCTCGGTCATGTCCGTGAAGCGGATCGGCGCGTTGATCGTCTTTGAGCGTGAGAGCCAGGTTGAGGACATCGTCGCCACCGGCACGCTGGTAGATGCCGTGGCTTCCGCCAGCCTGCTGGACACGATCTTCTATAAGGGCACTCCGCTGCACGACGGCGCCGTGGTGGTTCGCCATGGGAAGGTTCTGGCGGCCGGCTGTACGTTGCCGCTGACCGACAGCCCGAGGGTCGATGCCACCGTCCACACGCGGCACAAGGCGGCGCTCGGGATGTCGGAAGCCAGCGACGCCATCGTCGTCGTGGTCAGCGAGGAGACGGGGATCGTCTCCATCGCGGCAGATGGCAAGCTGCTGAGGCCATTCCGCGAAGACACGCTGCGGGAACGACTGCAGGCCTTCCTGAAGGTGCAGGACGCCCGTGCCGCCGCTCGCGAACGGATCGGCCAGGTGGCCAACCGCGTGGGCGGCGCGATCATGAAGCGCAATCGAGAGCGCGAGTCGGGGCAATAGGCAGGACGCATGCGTAAGCTACTGGCGCACTTCTACCACAACTGGGAGCTGAAGCTCATATCGCTCTCCGCCGCCCTGATGATCTGGGCCTATGCGGGTACCCAACGCGCCGCCGCGCCTTCGCGCCAGGTGCTTGCCGAGATCCAGACCAAGGGCTCGGCGCAGAGGGGCCTCTCCGTCGAGGTCAGGGCGGCCACGATCAGCATTGCCGTCTCCGGGCCCGCGGCCGCGCTGGACCGCCTGAGCGAAGGCGCCGTGAAGGCGATCATCGATGTGGGCGCCGCCACGGCCACGTCGCGGCGACTGCCGGTGGTGCAACTCATCGCGCCGCCGCTGGGCCCCACGGTCACCTTCCCGGACCAACGCCTCTCCGTTCCCGTTGAGGTCACGGTCAACATGCGCCGGACGCTACCGGTGACGCTGAACGTCGTGGGGCAGCCGCCGACAGGCCGGTCCTTCACGCCGGCCCAGGTGGACCCGCCCCAGGTCGAGGTCCTCGGCTCCACGCAGGATGTGAAGCGGGTCACGGCCGTGGTGGGCTCGGTTATCGCCCGGCAGGGACCGTTCCGCGGCAACACGCAACTGCGCGCAGTGGACCGCGACGGCATCAACGTCGATACCGTGCAGCTGGAGCCCGCGCTTGTCAGCGTCCAGGTCGATGTAGTCGACAGCGCGGCGGTCAAGACCGTCGTGATCTCGCCGGCACTCACCGGCAGGCCGGCCCCGCCCTTTGTCATTGACGGCGTAACGGTCAGCCCCATGACCGTCACACTGGCGGGCCCAACGGCCGATATCGCCACCGTGACTTCGATCAGCACCGCGCCCATCACCGTCGAGGGGGCCTCGGCCGATGCCACCCGGCAGGTCGCGCTGGTCATCCCGCCGGGTTTATCGATTGCCGGCTCCCCGGCCACGGTATCTGTCACCGTCCGACTGAAGGACACTACGCGGACGGAGCGCGCTCCGTGACGACCGGCGCCGCCACGAACCTGGCGCCGATGTCGCTCAGCGACATTCTGGACGAGGCGTTCGACCTCTATAAGTCGCACTTCGTCCTTTTCGCGGGGATCGCCGCAGTCGTGGCCGTGCCGGCCAGCCTGATCGACCGGCTCGCCTCCCACTGGCTGGGCATCTACCGCCTAATGGAGCGCATCAGCGCATCAAGCCAGCCGCCGGATGCGGCGGCCGTCGGCGCCATGATGCTCTACTTCATGGTGGCAGCCACGGTGATGTCGATCTCCTACGTGTTGCAGGCGGGAGCGCTCACATCGGCCATTGCCCAGCGCGTCCTGGGACGTCCTGCCTCGCTCGCTTCGGCATACCGATCGGTGCGCAGGTCGTTCTGGCGGTTGCTGGCCGCGTGGGCCCTCGTCGGCATCGTCTGGTGCGCCGTGATGGTGGCGGCGGTGTTCGCTACAGCGGTCGTCATCGGTGTCGCGGCCGCAGCGACGGTAGCAGGCGGCTCCATGGGTGCGGCTTCGGCTGTATTCGTCGGCGTGGTCGCCGGCCTTGTGATCGGGATCGTCATGGCGATCGTGGCGGTGATGACCTCGGTCTTTGTGACCCAGATCGTCATGATCGAGCAGCGCCCGGCCACGGAGACGCTGAACCGCCAGTGGGCCCTGGCGAAGGGGCAGGTCTGGCGCCTCGCGGTCGCCTGTGTGGCCGTTTCGCTGGGCTCCGCGCTACTGGTGGGCACCACCTACGCATCGATCGACGCGCTGTTCGAGTATGTGCTGTTCCCAGCGCTCCACATGCCCTACGAAGCCCAGATCACGGTCAGCAGCATCCTCTCCACGCTCATCGGCCTGCTGGCCCAGCCGTTCATCGCCACAGCGTTCACGCTCCTCTACTTCGACCAGCGCGTCCGACGCGAGGGGTTCGACCTCGACATGCTGAGCCAGTCCGCCCATGCCCCGGGGCCCGCCGAATGCTGAGGCGGCTTGCGGCGTTCGCGCTGCTACTCCTCGTGACCACGCATGCAGCGGTGGCTCAGGGGCCGGGCGTTCACTCCGAGCGACAACGCGTTCAAGCCGATGTGCGGGCCATCGTGGCACAACGCGACTACCAACTGGCCGCACCCGAGAAGTCGCCAGGGTCCTCCGCCCTCGCGCGGGTCCGCCGAGCCCTGGCGCCGCTCTGGGACGGCCTGCGGCGGCTCCTGCGTTGGCTGGCGCCCTCGCGTAGCCCAGGGGCTTCATGGCTCTACTACGTCGTGCTGGCGGCATCGCTGGCGGCGCTCTGCTGGGGGCTGGCGGTGGCGTTTCGCGCGCTGATGCGAGGCGCGGCGACACGCGCCGCGCTAGCCGAGCGCACCAAGCAGGAGGCGTCCTTACCGGATGCGCCCGAGGACCTGGCGCCGGAGTCGTGGGCCAAGCATGCCCGCGCCCTGGCCCAACGAGGCGACCATGCAGGCGCCTACCGGGCGGCATTCACGGCCCTGCTGCTGGCTCTGGAGCGGCTGAAGCTCCTCCGGTTCGCCCGCAGCAAGACCGTTGGTGAATACCTGCGCGAGGTGCCCCGTAGCCACTCCGTACGGCCGGCGTTCGCCGGCGCCGCCCGCGCGTTCGAGATGCACATCTACGGCGACCGACGCCCCGGCGAACCGGAGGTGGACGCGATGCTGGCCCACTACGAGCAGGCCCTGCAGGAGACCGAAGCGCCCGGTGGCGAGGCGACGACGTGATCGATACGCACTGCCACCTGGACGACCATCGCTTCGCGCCCGGCGAGCTGCCGGACCTGCTGGCCCGCGCCCTGGAAGCCGGGGTGTCCGGCGCTGTAACCGTGGGATGTGACCTTGCTTCGTCACAGGCAGGCCTCACGCTAGCTGAGACGCACGATCGCGTCGCGGTCGCGGTGGGCGTCCACCCGCATGAGGCCAAACACTGGTCTGCTGCGGCCGCTTGGACCCTGAGGCATTTGGCCACGTCCCAGTGCGTCGTGGCCTACGGTGAGATCGGCCTGGACTTCCACTATAACCTGTCCGAACCTGACGCGCAGCTTACGGCGTTTCGCGAGCAACTTGAGCTGGCCGGCGACCTAGGCCTGCCAGTCATCATCCACTGCCGCGACGCTTACGACGAAATGCTGCCCGATATCAGCAGTTGGCTGGAAGCCGGGCGCACGGCGATCATGCACTGCTGGGCGGGCACGCCCGAGCAGGCCGCGTGCTACACAGCCGCCGGCGCCCACCTGGGCTTCGGGGGCATGGTGACCTTCAAGAGCGCCGACGCCATACGGCAGGCGTGCGTCGAGACGCCCGACCATCTGCTACTGCTCGAGACCGACGCGCCCTGGCTGGCGCCCATCCCGTACCGCGGCTCGCGGAACGAGCCGTCGCGCGTGGCACAGGTTGCTGCCGTGGTGGCCAGGTTGCGCGGCTCCACTGTGGAGGGCATCGACACTCTCACCACCGCGAACGCCATGCGCGCCTACCCTGGGCTGGCGGCGGCGCTCGCGGCGGGTCCCGGCTCGGCCATGTAGCTATCGACAACGTCGGCCGTGGGACCGTCGCGAAGAACCAGGCCATCCTGAAGCCAGACCACCCGATGCGCCACCCGCCGGACCATCACCATATCGTGCGAGACGAACAGAATCGTCTTCCCCTGCGCCTGGAACTCCTCGATCTTGTCCAGGCACTTGTGCTGGAACGCCTCATCACCAACGGCCAACACCTCGTCGACCAGCAGGATCGCAGGGTCGGTATGGACGGCGATCGAAAAGCCCAGCCGCATCTTCATGCCGTCGGAGTAGTTACGCAGCGGTGTGTCGATCTTCTCGGCCAGGTCCGGCCGGTCAAACGCAAACCGCACGATCGAGTCGAACTGCGCCTGAATCTGGCGGCGGCTCAGTCCGAGGATGGCGCCGTAGAGCTCCACGTTCTCCACGCCCGTCAGGTCGGGGTGGAAGCCCGCTCCGAGCTCAAGCAACGGGGCTACCGTACCGTTGACGGTGACCTCGCCCGATGTAGGCTTGTAGACGCGAGCGACCAGCGAAAGCAGCGTGGACTTGCCGGAGCCGTTGCGGCCGACAATTGCCACTGTCTCGCCGGGCAGGATATCCAGATCGATGCCGCGGAGTACTTCGCGTCGCTCAAGCCTGGGTGGCGTGAAAATGCTGAGCATGGCGGCCTTGAGGCTCCCGGCATGCCTATGCTGGAGCGTGAAGGTCTTGCGGAGGCCGGCCAGCCGGATCGAGGGCTTTGGCGCACCGGTCATGGCCGCTCCACGAAGCGCCACTTGCGCGCATTGAAGAACATGTAGCTCAATACCAGTGCAACGAACGATACGCCAAGAATACCGAGTACCGAGCCGGGATCGAAGGGCGTCGCGGCGTTCCCGCCCAGCACCGAGGGATGCGGCGGCTCCAGCATGCACTTACGGTAGCCGGATATCAGCACGGCCAAAGGGTTCCACATGTAGATGCGAGCCGCCCAGCCGCCCCACAGGCTCTGCATAGTCGGCGAGTGGAGCACCTGCTCCGGCAGGTACATGATGGGCAGCACGAAGAGGCCCAGGTTGAACAGAACGGTGACGATGTACTTCACGTCCTCATAGAAGACATTGAGGCAGGAGACCACCAGGCTGGCGGCGGTCACGAGGAAGAACTGGGCCAGGATCAGGACCGGGAACCAGGCCAGCGTTGGCAGAAGCGGGGCGTGAAGGTAGAACACGAGGTAGGCGAAGAAGACCAGCCACGACATGGCGAAGTGGATGAAGTTCGAGACGCTGGTGGCCAGAGGGATGATCTCCCTGGGCATGTAGACCTTGCGGATGACGCCGTACATCATCAGGATGGACTGGCTCGAGTCGAGGACAGCCGTCTGGAAGTAGGTCCAGGGGATCATGGCCGCGAGAACGTAGGCCGAGTAGCTATCGAACTTGGCCGCGAAGGTGGTAGCGTTCTTGAAGGCGAATGTAATGCACGCGACCTGCATCAAAGGAGGGGCGATCGACCAGACAAAACCCAGCTTGGAGTTCTTGTACCGGACTTTCAGGTCGCGCCGCACGAGTTGCAGGAACAGCGCCCTGAACCTCCAGACCTCCGCCAACTCGGCCGTCAGTTGCCGCATGGGGCTTTCCCTGGGCAGAGCGCGGTCGGCCGGACAGAGAGCGATCGGCACAAGAGCGTCGTCGCTTGCGTCTCGAGCCTGTGCCACTCAAGGAGAACGATGGCAATGCAGAAGTGGAAGTACCACAGCATGGTGTGTCGTGATCTGTCGATTGTCGACGGCAAGCTGAACGCTGAGGGTGATAAGGGCTGGGAACTCGTGTCGGTTGTCGCGGTGGACACCAACACGGCGCGCGTCTTCTTCAAGCAGCCGGTCCAGGAGGAAGCCCCACTCCCCGAAGAGACCGAGAAGCTGGAATCGTCGCCCATGTAGCGGGCTTCGGCCGGCGTCTGAGGCAGAATCCAGGCGCCGGCAGCCAATTTAGGCGGCCACCTGCCCGCCCGTGGCCAGGTGCATGATGCCTTCCTGCGTCGCCTCGGCGCGGGAGAGTTCGCCGGCGATCCGGCCCTCATGCATCACCAGGATGCGGTCGCTCATGCCGAGCACCTCGGGTAGCTCCGACGAGATCATGATGACGGCCGCTCCGCGCGCCGTCAGTTCGTTCATCAGCTGATAGATCTCCGTCTTGGCGCCGACGTCGATGCCGCGCGTCGGCTCGTCGAAAATGAGCAGCTTTGACTTGGTGAAGAGCCACTTGGCCAGCACGACCTTCTGCTGGTTGCCGCCGGACAGGTTGCGGACCGTCTGCTCCACGCTCGGGGTCTTGATCGACAGGTCGTCGACATACTTGCGGGCGACCTCGCGCTCGGCGCGGCCGTTGATGAAGTTCAGCCTGGCCAGCTCGCGCAGGTTGGCCAGCGTGATGTTCTCGCGGACCGCCATGCCCAGGACCAGGCCCTGCCCCTTCCTGTCCTCGGTCACGAGTCCGATCCCAAGTCCGATGGCATCCTGCGGAGACTTCACGTGGACGACCGCGCCATCAATCTTCATCGAGCCGGAGTCCACGGGGTCGGCGCCGAAGATGGCCCGTGCCAGCTCGGTCCGACCCGCGCCGACGAGACCGGCAATGCCGAGAATCTCGCCTTGACGAACCTGCAGCGTGATGCTGGTCAGTGCGCCCTTTCGGCCAAACCCGTCAAGCTCGAGCACCGGCTCGCCAATCGGCGCGACCTGCTTGGGGATCATCTGGGTCAGCTCGCGGCCGACCATCATGCGGATCAGGTCTTCGCGGTTCACGGCGCTTACGTCGCAGGTCTCAATGCGCTTGCCGTCTCGCATCACGGTGACGCGGTCGCAGATCTCGAAGATCTCCTCAAGCCGGTGGCTGATGTAGACCACCGCCACGCCATCGGCCTTCAGCTGGCGTATCAGCTCGAACAGGCTACGCAGCTCATGGTCGGTCAACGTGGCCGAGGGCTCATCCATGATGATGATGGAGCTGCGCCGCGACGTGGCCTTGGCGATCTCGACCATCTGCTGCTGAGCTACGGAGAGGCGGTTCACCGGCGTGCGCGCATCGAGCTTCACGCCGAGCCGGTCGATGATGGCCTGCGATTCGCGGTACATCGTGCCGAAGTCCACGAAGCCCGGCACCGCAGCCCGGGGCTCGCGTCCCAAGAAGATGTTCTCGGCGGCGTTGAGGTACGGGACCAGGTTGAACTCCTGGTAGATGATGGAGATGCCGAGGTCCATGGCCTGCGTGGGGCTATCGACGTGGACCGGCTGCCCGTTCAGAAGGATGTCCCCGGTGTCTCGCGGCTGCGCCCCGGCGAGGATCTTCATCAGCGTGGACTTCCCGGCTCCGTTCTCGCCGACCAGTGCATGGACCTCGCCGGGGCGGACCTCCAGGTCCACGTCCTGCAAGGCCTGAACGCCGGGGAAAGTCTTGGTGATATGCCGCATCTCAAGCACCGGCGGCACGCGAACGGGCGATGAACTCACGGGGACCTCCCATGCACTCCCAAGGCACTGCACCGATTGTACCAGACACACAAACGCCTGGCCCCGACCGGTGGCACGCACGGAGCCGGCTCGGGTCAGACGCCCACCGGCCTTGACTACCACCGGAGTTGCGAGGTATGGTGTGGGATAGTGTTTGCCTTATCCAGAGTGGCGGAGGGACCGGCCCTACGATGCCACAACAACCACCTCGCTCGCCGGCGAGGCAGGTGCTAAATCCGGGCAGCCAACGCTGCGAGATAAGGGGCAACGGCGACTCACAGACTTTGTGATGGCCCCTTTCCTTTGGAGAGGGGCCATTTCGTTTTGTGACCGGGCATCCGGGCGTCTGACGCGCCGGGGAAAGGAGCGGCTCATTGGCCGACATTAAGCTCTTCACATCAGAAAGCGTTACCGAGGGACATCCCGACAAACTGGCCGACCAGATCAGCGATGCGGTGCTGGACGCGCTTCTGGCGCAGGACCCGGCCTCCCGGGTGGCGCTTGAGACGCTGCTGACCCGCGGCCTGGCCGTGATCGCCGGCGAGCTCACCACCACAGCCTATGTTGAGATGGCCCAGCTCGTGCGCGATACCATCGTCGAGGTCGGCTACGACAACACCAACGTCGGGTTCGACGGCCACACCACCGGCGTGATGCTGGCCATCCAGGCCCAGTCGGTCAACATCGCCGCAGGCGTCAACCGCTCGAAGGAAGAGCAGGGCGCCGGCGACCAGGGCATGATGTTCGGCTACGCCTGCGACGAGACCGCCGAGCTGATGCCGCTCCCCATCACCGTTGCCCATAAGCTCACTGCACGATACACCGCCGCGCGCAAGGCGGACAAGTCGCTGGGCTTCCGGCCTGACGGCAAGTCTCAGGTCACTCTGGTCTACGCCGACGGCAAGCCCGACCACATCGACACCATCGTCTTCGCCGCCCAGCACGAGGACGGCCTCTCACGGGAGGAAGTCGAGCGCCGCGTCATCGAGACCGTCGTCGAGCCGGTGCTGAAGGAGTACGCACCGCTGGTGACGAGCAAGATCAAGTACCACGTGAACCCCACCGGGCAGTTCGTCATCGGCGGTCCGCAGGGCGACACGGGCGTCACGGGCCGTAAGATCATCGTGGACACCTACGGCGGCTACGCCCGCCACGGCGGCGGCGCCTTCTCGGGCAAAGACCCGTCGAAGGTGGATCGGTCGGCGGCCTACGTCGCCCGCTATCTGGCCAAGAACGTCGTCGCGGCCGGCCTCGCCACCAAGTGCGAGATCCAGCTTGCCTACGCCATAGGCGTGGCACAGCCGGTGAGCATCTTCGTGGATACCTTCGGAACGGCCACCGTGCCGGAGAGCCACATCGCCGCCCGGCTGCAGGACCGGAGCCTCATCGACCTGCGGCCTGCGTTCATCATCGAGCGGCTTGGCCTGACCGATCACAGCCGCGTCCGCTACCAGCAGACGGCCAAGAACGGCCACTTCGGCCACGCGGGCTTCACCTGGGAAGCCACGGACCTGGCGGCAGCGCTGCGCGCCTAGCCGACGGGCATCACACGGAGAAGGGGACGGCCACCGCAGGCCGTCCCCTTCTCTGCCTCCGGCGAGCGCCGCATGGAAGAGGGGTGGCCGATCAGACCTCCCAGCCCGACCGCGCCTTGCTCTGGCGACCTGCTGAGGAGCGCGCGTCCACCAGGTTGAAGATGTAGACCACCGCCGCCATGATCGCGAGCGGCCAGAAAGCCGGCCCCGGCCCAAGGCCAGGCACCCAGCCGAGGCCCGTCCATCCCAGCAGGTAGACCATGATGAGAGCCAGGAGCAGGAAGAGCAGGCCCTTGCTGGTATCGCCGAGGTAGATCTGCCCGATTCCGGGCATCAGCGCCGATAGCAGCACAGCGACGTGGGCGCCCCGGTGCCCGGTTTCGTTGTAAAGGCCCGGCGGAATGGGGACCTGCTGGACCGAGAGCGCCGCATACTTTCGTTCGGCTCCGGCCCGTCCGGGACCCGCTTTCACCGACCGCTCGTAGGCCGCCAAGGCGTCATCCACCCGACCCGTGGCTTGCAGCAGGTCGCCGTACATCTCCAGTGCAGCGGCGTCGCCGGGCACCAACTGCAGCGCCGCGCAGACCTCGGCCTCGGCGCCCTTCACATCGCCCCGCCGTCGCAGGATGTTGGCGTTCAGCAGCAGGCGGTCGGCCTGCTGCTTCTCTTCATCCGTTGAGTCGCGCAACTCCGGGAACTGCACCGTCGGATGCGGAACGAAGTGCGCATCGGGCTGCACGTCTTCGACAGGCTGCGCCGGCTGAGGCTCCTTGGCCGCCGGCTTGGCGCCGAGCGCCAGGAGCCGGGCGATCTCATCTGCCTGGACGCCGCGCTTGGCCAGCGCCTCGGCCAGGATGCGGTCGTCGCCCTCGGGGCCCTGGTCTGTCCGGCCGACCGGCGCTGCCATGGCTACTCCTCGTCTCCCGATTCGGAAACGATCTCGGCCGCGTCGAGCATGGGAGCTCCCTGCCAGTAGCTCTCAAGCTGGTAGTACTCGCGCTGCTCGGCGTCCATGACATGCACGACGACATCGCCGTAGTCCATCAGGACCCAGCGTGCGCCCTCGTATCCCTCCACGCGAATGCCACCCATGCCGGCCCTCTTCATGGCCTCCACCACGGCATCAGAGAGGGTTCGGATGTGGGTCGTCGAGGTGCCGCAGCAGATGACGAAGTAGTCGGTGACCAGAGTTCGGCCCCGCAGATCCAGTATGGTCAGGTCTCGCGCCTGCTTCGCGTCGGCGGCAGTTACCGCGAGGTTAAGCTTCTCCTCGGCTGTCATTACGTGACTATATCCTCCAGGGTCGGCGACGACCTGCCCCACGCACGGCAACAGCCGCTCAGAGGAAGTGTGCCTCGACCGGTTCAGTATGCGGTTGGGTAGCCGGTTTGTCAAGTGCTGCCTCTGGACGCAGGTCCGCCAGAAGGCCCACGCACCCCAGCGTCGCCACGGCAGCGGCCACCACGCCGGAGTCATTCAGGAGCAGCAGCGCCGCTCCCCCGGCCCAGAACGCCGCAGAGGCCTCAGGCGAGCGGAAGCCTCCGGTCCGCCGCCATGACAGGGCCAGAACGCCCACGACAAGACATGGCGACCAGGGGCTGTGCAGCGCCAGATAGGCGTTCATGGCCAGCTTGCGGCCGATGGTGGCCGCATAGTCGGCGTTCGCCACGGCCAGGCCCAGATGGCTGGCGCCACCGGCGGACCGCGCGTCGACAAGGGCCAAGCCGCCCACGACCGCCGCCACAGCGCAGACGGTGAGGGCCAGCGCAGCCAGCCTGACCCGAAGCGGCCAAGCGGCCGAAAGACCCGCTACGGCCGCCACTGCCAGGGCCACTCCCCCACCGGCGTCGGCGCCATGCCCCGGCGAAGCGGACACGACGGCCAACCCGAGGGCGATCGCCGCGGCCGCGCCGGCCGGCAGCAACAGGAAGCCCGCAACCACGCCGACAAGCATCGCACCGGACATCTCGTTGCCGATGCCGTAGAACCGGGCGCCCTCCAGCGCCGTGTAGCCGAAGAGGGAGCGCTGCACGAGTCGCCCGCCCAGCGCCAGGTCGGCGGCCACCAGCAGCGCCAGCGCCAACGGTAGCCGCGCCACAAGGCGGACCCCGGAGCCGCCCCGAGCCAGCCACACAGGCAGAGCCGCAGAGGCGACGCCAACCATCGCCGCCAGGGCAAGCGCGGGCACTCCCGCCGGTGCGCAGCCCGCAAGGCAGAGAATCGCGGGCATCTGGACAAGCCACGCGCCCAGACCGCGAACCATTGGAGCCGCCTGCAACCTGCGCGCCCGCCAGACCGTCAGGCCAAGGGTTGCCAGCAGCACGATGAGCTGGGCCACGGGCCAACCACCCGTGACCCGGACCCGCGCGGCGTGTGCCACCACCTCGTCGTCGATGGCCAGCCATGCCGGAGAGCCCTGACGCGTTGCAGCATCCACGGACCATGGTCGGCCCACCAGGCCGCGCGGAACCGGCACGCCGAGCGTGGCCAGAAGCGCCGGCGCCAGGTCGGTGTTCAGAACCATCCCGACGCGCCGGGTCGAGGGCCCTCGAAGAGGACCGGGCTCTGCGCCGAACAGAAGTACCGGCCCCAGCCGTTGCCGAGCCGCGCCGGCCGGCGGCGCCGGTAGCCCTACGACCCAGACCTGCATCTGAGCATCGGTCGATTGCTGCGAGCGGGCCCGCTTGACCAGTCGCTTCAGTCTCCCGAGGGCTGCAGCTGTATGGGCTTCGGCGGCCTCCGGCGTGCAGAGCTCGGCGGCGTCCATCGCGCGGGCCAGGTCACCGAACTGCCAGGCGGCCACCCATCGGCCCGACCCAGGCACGCTGTAGGCCGCAGGATCAGACCAGATCCCGCAGGGCGTCGCCGGTTCGCCCGGCGCAGGCTCAGAGCAGAGCGGGGTCGAGTAGATCGCGCCTTCACCGGTGCGGGACCAGAGCGCCGAGACCGCGCCGCGCTCAAGCCCTGCTCCCCTTGCCTCGCCCCATGTCCCCGTCGCGATGTCCGCCTGCTCCAGGCTTGAGCCCAGCAGGCCGAGTTCTACTGAGTGGTCCACTCGCTCCCGGTTCAGCCGGGCCCACTCGGCGATCGGCGCCGAGAGGCGGCCGACGCCGGGGGCCAGGGCACGGGAGCCCGCACCCAGCGAGGCATAGAGGGACGCCTCCGCGTCCGGCATGCCCGGCACACGCGCCGCCCGGTGGAGCATCCAGCCTGCGCCGGCCTCGGGGGCCGTGGCTCGGAGCCATGCCAGATCCGGCCGGCGAAGCTCGGCTCCGCCCAGACCCGGCACAAGCACAAGGAGGACCCGATCGGCAGCCCGCTCGCCGGCGGTCGCCGGTGCGGCGGGCAGCCCAAGCCAGCCAAGGGCGGCCACCAGAAGCAGGCGACGGCGAATGGCCGCGATCAGTCGGTTCGTGGACACCACTCACGCATCTGCGCGAAGGTCCGGCGCGCGTCGTCGATTGCCTGGCCAGGCATATTAAAGAGCCAGCGCGTGTTGGGGAGGGAGTGGTCCAGCAGTCCCCTCACCGTCTCCAAGTCGCTCCAGGCGACCATAATGACCGCCCGGCCGCTGAAGTCCCGTATCGTCGGAAGGGGGCCGCGAACGAAGACGCGGTTCACGGCACGCAGGTTGGGCACGCGGAGCAGGCGCGGGTGCTGATAGTCCGCGTCGGCGCAGCAGTGGACGAACAGCCCGCCAAATGCATCCGACAACTCCACCAGCGAGGGCATACAGAACCGGTCGAACATGGCCGGCGATAGGCATCCGGCCTCATCTTCCGACAGCGAGAAGCCCAGCCCGGGCGGCGCCCAGTAGTAGGGACAGTGCGAGTGGATCGCCTGCGGGAACTCGCGCGCGTACTCGGAGACGAATGAGCGGACCAGCGTCGTGCATTTGGCCACAAGCCGCTGCACCGCATCGGGCGCGTCATAGATGGCCCGGTACAGGTCCTCCTTATTCCAGACCAGCGCGGCGATGTCGAACGGGCTCTGGTAGTCCGGCCCCGTGATCGGCACGGCAGCCCCCAAGCGGTCACGCACGAGGCCCGCCAACTCGAAGATCCGACCGAGGGCGCCCGACGTAGGAGACGGATCCGGCAGGCGATCCGCCTCCCCAGCCGTGGTGATGAGCGGCCTGGCCGCTGCGTTCGAGCCTTCGAAGTCGTGGACCGGACACCCGAACGCCGCCGCGAAGATGGCCGTGTGGGTGAGGAGCCGGGCGTACGGAACGGCGTCGTCGCCCAGCATCCGCGACCACTGCACCCTCGCCTCGTAGTCTCGCAGCACGCCGTCGAGGTAGTCGCGCACCGGCCGCGACGACGTCGAGTAGTCGCCGGGCGCAGACGCCTCCGCCGCCGGCGGGTCCATGATCACCGCGTGGCCTCGGAAGGGGCCCGCGAACAGATCCGTCAGAAACCGCTTGTTGGCGTCGATCCTCGCCGGCATCGGGCCTCCCTACGGCCGACCGGGTGGCGGTGCGCCGGCGCCCGGGCCGGGGCCAGGTCCGGTCATCATGCCCTCCTTGGCGCCCTTGGGCGGCACGAAGGTGAAGACCGAGTCGGCAATGGGCGCGTTCAGCTTCTCCGACACGACCCGCATCGTCATGCTGAACGTCACAGGCTTGCCCTGCATTCCCATCTGCGAGCCCGAGCCCTTGAGCTGGCACAGGCGCGAGGTGGACTTGTCGACATAGGCCAGGAGGCGGCCGATGCCGGGGCCCGTCGGAGCCTTTTTGGGCGTGATTTCAACGACCGTGCATGCGCGCCCCGACACCGTCTCGGTGCGAAGGATGCGCGAGTTCGACGCCTTGCCGTTCTTCGTCAGGTCGATCACCTGCAGGGCCGCATTGCCCTGTGCCGACGGCATCCGCTGGAAGCGGTTGGCCATCGCCGAGTAGAGCACGGTGGACTTGCCGTCATCGTACGCCGTAATGTTCATGGGACTGGTCCGCGACCAGCCCTTGCGGCCGGGGAGCGCCTTCACCTCGATGGTCATCTTCATGCTCGGCGCACCGGCGGCGCCTATCTGCATATCGTAGACCGCCTGGTAGGTCTTGGCCGCCTGCACGGCCTGGGCAGCCTTCTTCAGCACCGCGGAGGCGGCGGGATCAGCAGCGGCGGGCCTCAGCGAGAGCGCTGCAGCGGCCAGCGCAAGCAGGGCGATACGGCCTGGCGATGTCACAGACGGGCCTCTTTCCGGGCGCCATGCGCCCACGGTTGGTTACTCCTCGGGCTCGTTCAGAAGGGCGCCTACAGAGGGCGCCTCAACTCGGGCGGTGAGCAGTTCCATGTCGGTAACGCGGACAAACTGCGCCAGCGGCCATCGGCGTAGGTGCGCGCAGACGAGGTCGAACTGGTCGGGCTCCATCTCCTGAAGCCCGGTCAGTTCCGTCTCGCTCACCAGCAGTAGCCGCCCGAACTCCTGCATGTGGATGCTTCGGGCATCGGACATGTCGCGGGTGAACGTGACCTCGATGTTGTCGCTCAGGTAGATGCGCGCCGGCCCATCGTCAAGGCCGCCGAACCAGGCGCTGAGGCTGTCGTCCCGTTCCGAATAGCTGATGGCGAAACTTGCCACAGGCCCGCTCCCTGGTCATGCCGACACCGGCGACGACAGCCGCTAGAACCGCTCGAACCGCTCCACGTCCACCACGAAGACCACGGCTCCGCCCACCAGCACCTTCACGGGCGACGGCATGAAGGTGCCCACGGGAGCGGCGTCCGGCGGCAGCACATTGACGAACTGCTCGCGCGTCTTGCAGCTGTCGCCGACGACCCCCAGCACCTTCTCCACTTCGGCGTCGTCCACGCCGATGAGCAGCGTGACATTGCCCTCGCGGAGGAAGCCGCCGGTGCTGCCGATCTTGGTGAACTTGTAGCCGTGCCGAAGCAGGGCCTCGGTGATCCGGCTCTTGTCCCGGTCATGCACCACGGTAATGACTAGCTTCATGGCACTTCCTCTCGTTTCAACCAGCAGCGCGCCCCAGTTCGGGCGCCAGATCGCTCAGGGCCGAGTGGATGCGCTCCTCGACCTCGGCCGGCGAGCCCGATGCGTCGATGACCCGAAACCTCTCCGGGCTATGCCGGGCCTCGGACAGGAAGCCCTGGCGAACCCGGGCGTGAAACTCTGCCGGCTCGGCCTCCATGCGGTTCCGGTCCATCTGGCGGCCCAGGCCGGTCTCGGGCGCCAGGTCCAACAATAGCGTCCTATCCGGCAATACGCCGCCCACGGCGAAAGCGTTCAAGCTGCGGATCGCGGCCACGTCCTGCTGCCTCCCCCAGCCCTGGTAGGCCACGCTGGAGTCGATATGCCGGTCGCCCAGCACCACCGCGCCGCGCGCCACGGCGGGCGCCACCACGCGCGACACGACCTGGGCGCGGGCGGCCAGGAAGAGCAGCAACTCGGCGCGGTCCTCCAGGTCGGAAGCCGCGTCGAGGAGCAGCGCACGGATGCGCTCGGCCATGGGCTCGCCGCCGGGCTCGCGGACACAGACTACGTCGACACCCTGTGCTCGTAGCCGCGCCTCCAGCCGCACGATCTGGCTGGACTTCCCGCTCCCCTCGACACCCTCGAAGGTGATGAAGAGACCCCTCATCCGGGGAGGATCCGCACTCGGCGCTGTGGCTCGTCGCCCACGCTCTCGGAGACCAGGTTCCGGTCCACGACCAGCTGGTGCTGCAGGCGACGGTTGTACCCGTTCTGCGGCCGAAGCTCCACCGGAACGCCGGTCTCGGCGACTCGGCGCGTGCCCTCCTCCGCCTCGCGCAGGGCCTCATCGGTGTAGCCGCGGTCCAGCGGGCCCATCTGGAAGATCTCGCGGACGGCCGAGACCACCTGGGCGTAGGTGTTGCTCTTCACGATGTGCGTCGGCAGGTTTCGCGACTGGGCGTCCCGCATGCGGGCCGGTTCGCGGCGATAGCTGGCTTTGAGCGCGATGATCACATCGGCCTCGCGAATGTCGCGGGCGATGGTGGCCGAGACATGGCTCTCCAGGATCGCTCGATCCAGCCGGTTGCGGTTCACGCCGTAAGGGAAGATGCGCAGCACCGAGTTGTTGCGCTTTCGGGTCACCGCGTCGGGGTGGCGCGGAGCCGAAGCGTGGGCATCGGGCGCATTCAGGTTCAGCGGCTCGAAGTCGTCGTCCACCTCGTCGACGACCGGCCGCACGCCGCCCTGGTCAGACCCCGACCGCTGCACGACCTCGATCTCGCCCTCGGCGTTGCGGACGCGGATCTCCGGGCGCGGCGGCGCTCCTCGGAGGAAGCGGTCAACGGTCTCCTCGACGTTGTGGTGGATCGCCAGCTTGTTGACGTCCATGATCTCGATGACGACCTCGAACGTGGGCGGCGCCTTGCGCTCCAGCACGGTCTTCTGCGTGCCGCGCCGCTTGGCCTCTTCGTCCGACAGCGTCACCGCCGCGATGCCACCCACCAGGTCGCTGAGGGTGGGGTTCATCAGCAGGTTCTCGAGGCTGTTGCCGTGGGCCGTGGCCACCAGCTGCACTCCGCGCTCGGCGATGGTCCGCGACGCGAAGGCCTCCTGCTCGGTGCCGATCTCGTCGATAACGATGACCTCGGGCATGTGGTTCTCCACCGCCTCGATCATCACCGCGTGCTGCATGGCCGGCTCGGGCACCTGCATCCGCCGGGCCCGCCCAATGGCGGGGTGCGGGATATCGCCGTCTCCAGCGATCTCGTTGGACGTGTCGACCACGACGACGCGGCGGCGGTACTGGTCGCTGAGGACCCGGGCCACCTCGCGCAGCTTGGTCGTCTTGCCCCGCCCCGGCCGGCCCAGCATGAGGATCGACTTGCCGGACTCCACCACGTCATGGATGATGTCGATGGTCCCGTAGACGGCCCGGCCCACGCGGCAGGTCACGCCGATGATCTTCCCTACCCGGTTGCGGATGGCCGAGATCCGGTGGAGCGTGCGCTCGATGCCGGCGCGGTTGTCCTTGCCGAAGCTGCCGACGCGCTGCACCACATAGTCGATGTCGTCCTGCGAGGCATGCTCGGAGCCCACATCCACCACGGATTCGGTGTAGCGGGCCTCAGGGACGCGGCCCAGGTCGATGACGATCTCAAGCAGGCCCTCTTCGGTCTGGACCGCCGCAAGCGCGTCGCGAAGGGCCGGAGGCAGGACCTCCAGTAGCTGGTCGATGTTGTCGGTAATCTGATGCTGCTTCATATGGATACGGGCGGCGCACGGAGGGGCCTGTTGGGATGGGTTGCATGGCCCGCGCCGCCCGAATAATACCTAACGACTTGGGCCGTCCGGCTATCCGGCCTCCGCGGTGACCGGGACCCGGCCTAGTACCCGTATTCGGTCAGGAACTCGGCAAAGCCCTCGATCTCGTCATCAGCCAGCGGCGAACCATCAGCGGCCTCGTCGTCCTCCTCGTCCTCTTCGCAGCAGTCGCTTCGGAACTTCGACCGAAGTGCCTGGGCGTACTCCGAGTTGCCGGAGATCAGGTCTGCCGCCTTGCCGATCCACTCGACCTTGTAGTGGCCGGCGAGGCCGTCGTTGTAGAGCTTCTGCGCCATCGGCATGGCCTCGTCGCCTGCCGGAAGTCCCGGCCGAGCAGCGGCCAGCGCCGCCACGACCTCGGGGCCGCCTTCGCGGGTCCTCATGCAGCTGGCGGCGTCCACGCAGAGCAGGAAGTCCACCATCTCGTCGGCGGTGTCGAACCATGCGAACGCGCCCATGCCGCTGCCTCAGAAGGCCGGCGCCGCGTCGCAGAACTGGTAGAGGCCGTACCGGTGCGGCTCGCACGGCCGGCTGTAGGCCTCCTCCAGCGGATCGATCTCAGGGTCAACGTCGGTCTGCATCTCACGTCCCTCCATAGGAACCTGCGGGGCCTTGGCGAACCGCACCCACTCGGACATCAGTCCGGTTGACGCCGACTGAGTTCAGTTCCATTCAAGGCGAGTCCACTCGAGCTGGGCTTACACTGAGCGGGTATCCGCCGCGCGCAGCACTGGCTCCAGTGCCCTCCGACACGCCAGCCCCGTAGCACAACGCGGACCGACCCGACACGCTCCCGAGAGCGGCGCCCCCACGCTAGCAGCCACAGCACCGCCCTCCTACGCCCACTGCGGCATCTGCCAAGCCCGCATCCCAACCCGCTACCCAGCCTGCCAGGCAGCGCCCAAGCCCACCTCGGTCAACCCCGTCAACCCGTAGCCGTCCCGGGGTCCGTGTCCGTCCGTGCGCCGGTGTGGACCCGCTCACCAACACGGCACACACCGACCTGCCGCGGGGTTGCCACATGCGTGGCGACAAGCCACATCGCCCGCGAGGGTACTATCTGCTTGAAACTGAGCGGCGTCCCGGCCTTGCCCGGTCTTGCAGCAGGAGAAGCGGCCCTGAGCGAAGCGCCCACGAACTATGTCAAGTCCAAGAAGCGGGTCGCCGACCACGGCGAGGTCTTCACCCCGGCGTGGATGGTCGAGGCTATGCTCGACCTAGTAAAGGACGAGACGCAGCGGATCGACTCGCGCTTCCTGGAGCCCGCCTGCGGCAGCGGCAACTTCCTCGTGCCGATCATCCGGCGCAAGCTGGCTGCCGTCGAACTGCGCTATGGCCGGTCCGACTTCGAGCGGCGGCACTACGCCCTCCTCGCCGTGATGTGCGTCTACGGCATTGAGCTGCTGCCCGACAATATCGCGGAGTGCCGGGCCAACGTGCTGGAGGCGCTGGCCGAGTACCTGGGGCTGGACGAAGCCGACGACCTCCACCGCGCCGCCGCCACCGTGCTGTCTCTGAACCTGGTGCACGGCGACGCGCTGACGATGCAGACCCACGACGGCCTGCCCATCACCTTCGCCGAGTGGGGCTACCTGGGCAAGGGCCGGTACCAGCGCCGCGACTTCCGCCTCGATAACCTCACCCTGTCGTCGGCCTACAGCGCCCAGGGCTCGCTCTTCGCCGACCATGGCAGGCACGAGCTCTTCACGCCGGTCAAGGAGTACCCTCCGGTGACGGTGGCCGAGCTGGCCTCAGAGGCGCTCGGCGGGGCTCCAAGGAAGGCGACACCATGACCGATGGTCACGCGCCGCCGCCGGGCCAGGTTCTCATCTACACCGATGGCGCCCTCCAGCCGCAGGTTCGGCTCGACGGCCGCTCGGTCCGGTTGACGCAGGCCCAGACGGCCGACCTGTTCCAGACGACGCCGCAGAACATGACGCTGCACATCCGGGGAGTCCACGACGACGGCGAGGTCCCGGAGGAGGGAACTTTTAAGGACTACTTACAAGTTCGCCGCGAGGAACCGAGATGACGACCGATGCGGCGGGCAAGAAGATCATCATCATTGCCGGGCCAAATGGCGCGGGCAAGACCACGTTCGCCCGTTCGTTCCTGCCCGCCGAAGCCCATCTTCCGCGCTTCATCAATGCGGACTTGATCGCCCAGGGTCTCGCTCCGTTTGCGCCGGAGACCGCAGCAGTGAAGGCGGCGCGGTTGATGTTGGAAGAGATCGAGCGCCACGCACGCTGCGGCGACAGCTTTGCGTTGGAAACAACGCTCTCGGGCAGGGGCTACCTCCGGCGCATCGAACGATGGCGAGCCCAGGGGTACCGTGTCAGCCTCTACTTCCTGAGCCTACCCAATGTGGAGACCGCCATTGCGCGCGTGGCGGCGCGAGTTCGGCAGGGCGGGCACGATGTCCCTGAACCTGTCATCCGTCGGCGCTTCGCGTCTGGCTTGCAGAATCTCCACTGGTACTACCGCAAGGCGGTCAACGACTGGGTCCTCTACGACAACACCGGCGTGAATCCCGTCATACTGGAATGGGGCGAGAACGAATGACTCAGCAGGAGCTTGACAAGGCACAGAACCCGGATTTGCGTGCATCATTGGCGGCGATGCGGCGCGCCGCGGCCGCGGCGCGCGAAACTGCGATGCAGACCAACACGGCGATTGTCATGGTGAAGGACGGCAAGCCGGTGCGCATTTCCGCCGATGAGTTGCGCACTGGAGAACCATGAGCGGCACCCGAGCCGGCTTTGCTCTGCGCGGCCGTAACCCGGACGTCCTCACCTGCATCGCGAACCTCTCCAACGACGAGGTCTTCACGCCGCCCGAGTTCGCCAACCGGATGCTCGATACGCTGGCGGAAGCCTGGGCTGCCGACCATGGCGGGGCCGACCTCGTAGCGCTGGCGGAGCTGTCGGACCCAGACGGCCGCGCAGGGGCATGGTAACATGCACCCGGAACCATAGGGTATCGAGGACCGTCCGTTACTGTCTGAGGAGGGGTTCACGGCCATGTACAGCGAAGCGAAAGCTACCCAGATGGCGGCGAGACTGGTAACGCTGGCCGGCACACGGCTGAACTACGTGAAACTGCTCAAGCTCATGTACCTGGCTGATCGAGCCATGCTCACGCGGCACGGCAAGCCCATCACCTACGATCGGTGGGTGTCGATGCAACACGGTCCGGTGCTCAGTGCCACCTATGACTGCATCAAGGGCCGAAGCGAAGGAGAGTGGGCCGGCCACCTCCGTACTACGGACTACGACGTGCAGATAACAGGCGATCCGGGCTGCGACGACCTGTCACCTGCGGAACTGAACGTTATCGACGACACCTACGGTCGTTATGGCGCCGTTGGCACCTGGGAACTGCGGGACATGACGCACGAACTGAAGGAATGGCAGGATCCCGGTGGCTCGTCTCGCCCGATATCGTACCGGGAGATCCTCGAGGACGACGGGCTCTCCTCGGACGAGGTGGAAACTATACTGGCGAACATAGCCGCCCAGGACTGCCTTGCGCGGTTGCTCGGCGCGGCTTCACTGTGACGCTCGCGGCCGGTGACACGTTCCTGATCACGGACCCCGACTTCGGAAAGCAGCATCTTCGCATTGTACTCACCGGCCCCACCGGTACGCCGCCATCGGTGCTCACGGTACAGCTCAACACCGCCACGGCGCTGGCCGACAGGACCACTGTGTTGTGCATTGGGGACCACCCTTTCTGCCGGCGCGAGACCGTCGTCAGCTACGACACTATCCAGGTTATGGAGGTCGCGCTCCTTGCCGAACTCGAGCGTCGTGAGTCCCTCGTCAGAGATCCCATGTTTCG
>CAJBBX010000158.1 GCA_903951425.1 uncultured Chthonomonas sp. | reverse complement strand
GGGTTGTACGTGTAGCCGAAGACGCCGCCGTCGTTGCCCACGAGGGCCTTGTTGGGGTCGGTGGGGTCAAACGCCATGGCGTGCGCGTCGTTGTGCGTGAGCGCCGAGTTGGTGTAGGTGAGGCCCACGTCGCGCCAGACGGCATCACCCGATAGCGACTGTGCCAGCGTGATCAGGCCCACGTAGAGCACGTCCACAGGGTTGCCGGCCACGGTGCGGGTGGTGCAGTGGGCGTGGATGTCGTACCAGCGCTGGCTCCAGTTGTAGTTGTCTGTGCCGTTGGGGAAGTTGCCGGTGATGTCGGTCCAGGTGCCGTCGGCCCCGTAGTCGGCGCTCTTCCAGACCTTCTGATCGTAGCCGCTCACCAGGTAGACGACGCCCGCGGCCGTAGGGGATGTGGCACACTCCAGCGAGTTCTGGTCATACGTCGTGCCGGGCGTCAGGGGCGGGTTCAGCTTCGTCCAGGTCGCGCCCTGGTCGGTGGAGCGCCACATCTGCCCGCCGTTGTAGAGGCCGGTCGCGTAGATCGCCCTGCCGCCCGAGACAGGCGGCGCGCCGATCTTCAGGTCGCTCCAGGCGGCGGAGTTCGTCAGCACGGGCGACCAGGTGACGCCAGCATCGGTTGAGCGCCAGACATAGCCGAGGCCCACACGCCCCCGACCTGTCGCCGCCAGCACGATACTGGGCGAGTCCGGATCAACCGCCAAGGCGCTGACCGCGGCATCGCCGAAGTCGGATCGGCCGTAGTTGGTCCAGGTGGCCCCGCCGTCGGTGGATTTCATGATGCCCATGCAGTAGGCGCTGGAGCCGTCGAAGTCGCCCGTGCCTACGAAGACGGTGTTGGTGTTGCTGGGATCCAGTGCGATGCTGCCGGCCTTGATGTAGGGCCACGTGTCGCTCAGGGGCGTCCAGTTGGCGCCGCTGTCCGTGCTCTTCCAGACGCCGCCGCCGGACGCGGTCAGGTAGCAGGTGCCCGGATGGCCTGCATCATAGGCCACTGCGTTGACGCGGCCGCTCAGCTTGCCCTCGCCGTAGAATAGGCGGTAGGGCGTGGCGAGGTTGTGCGGGCCCATGAACTGCCACCGCTCGCCCAGGCCCATGGCCCGGACGCCGCCGCGGCTAACGCCGATGCGGGCCGCGGGCATCTTGCTACGGTGCGCCACCGCTGCATCCCACCGCTTCCAGTCAACGCTGTCGTTGGGGAAGGCGCGCATCCGGAGCTGGTACAGGTAGGCTTCCAGGTAGCCGCCCGCATCCTTCCTCCGCACTTTGCGCAGCTTCTGGATGGTCCGCGTCATCTCCTTAACCGAGTTAAAGGCCGTGGGCTTGGGCTGCGGCCGAGTTGGGGCAGGGCCGGCGCCTGCAGGCAAGAGACAGGCGGCCATTGAAGCCACCGTCATGGTTGTGGCAAGAACGCGCATCAAGTACCTCGCTCGGCCGATCTGGGCCGGGCACGGCCGGCGTCCGAAAGGGTCCGGGCGCATGGCAACCGTCTACCTGACTATTGTGGTCCATCATACGTTCCAGCGGCGCTGACAACGTCCTTTCGGCATTGCGCCCTGACGAAAGGGAAGGCCCCCGCCCGGTGCGCTGGACAGGGGCCTGGAGCTGTAGCCCGGGACGCTAAGGCGCGACCACGATCAGAGAGCCGGTCGCCGACCCGGCCTTGTAGACGGCGTCGCCATCGAACAGGGCCTGCGCCGCGAAGGTGCCCGCGCTTGCCGGCACATACCAGAAGATGACCTTGCCGTCACTTGCGGTAACGCCGTCGGTGATCTGCGTACCTGCAACCGTAAAGCGGAGCGTGCGACCGGCAGTGGGCAGCAGGGCGCCGCCGCCGGCCACCTCGTAGAGGTACGAAACCGACTTGCTGCTGACACCCACGGTGCCTTTGTAGGTGTAGAGCCAAACGTAGGTCGGTTTCCCGCCGGCCGTGCCCACCGTCAGGCTCGCCGAGCCGCCGGCCGCGTTGTGCTTGGCATCTCCCGCGAAGGCGGCGGCGATGGGGTGCGATCCGACGACCGCGGCGGCGGGGATGGAATAGGCCAGCGAGGCCACGCCGGATGCGTCCGTGGTCGCTGACCCGACGGCGGCGCCATCGACCGTGAATGCCACGGAGCGGCCTGCCAGGAGCGCGTTGTCGGTGGAGCGCTTCAGCGTCGCCGCCAGCGTAACCGAGGATCCCTGG
>CAJBBX010000157.1 GCA_903951425.1 uncultured Chthonomonas sp. | reverse complement strand
TGCCCAACACCTTGCGGTCAGCCTGCGTGTCGTCGCTGAGGTTGTCGAACGGCAGGATGGCCAGGCGGACGGCAGCCTGCTCCATAGCTCGGTCGCGGACGTAGTATCCCTCGGTGGTCCGCACCTGACCCGTGCCGCCGCCGAGTGTGCGAGAGGCTATATATAGCCCGAGTAGTACTTTGCCCAATAAACTCATGGAGCACATACCCCCTTCCGGCGCCGCCCAGCTTGGATGCGGGGTCGAAGCGGCGCCCTGACGTCAGAATCCTGTCGACACTCCCATACGGAAACGGCTGATACTGCTTGCACTTGCGTCATCGCGGCTGCGCTCATACTGGCCGAAGAGCGTGGTGCCGAGCCCCGCGATGCAGTTCAGGCGTAGCGAGAACCGGCTGCCGCGGAGGCTCTGGCCGAGGCTTGTTGGCACGAGCAACTGCTGGTCGAGGACGTTGTCGGCCGCCTCAAACACGACGTAGGACCGCCGACTCAACATGGTCGAAAGCCGGAAGGTCGTCAGCCGGCTGGTAGATGTTGCCCCCTGGCCCAGCTGGGTGAGCTCCGTGATGAGGAAGTCAGCCTGAGTCCAGCGGTTCGGCGTCCAGGTGAGCCCCATGTCGCGCGTTCGGCTATCGAGGTCGAACCCGATGCCGTCGCTGGCGCCGGACACCGTGGAGTTCGAGAGCCCGGCCGAGAACCGCATGTCGTAGCGAACCTGCGAGAGGAAACGGGCGGACCATGTGCCGATGTCGCTGTCGTTGGTCGTCGATGCCCCACGGATCTTGGACCAACCCACAATCATGTCGGTGAGCGGCAGAATACGCGTGTGGACCAACTGGACCGCCGTGTTGTCAGACTGGAAGCCCACCGACGGACCGAGGTCGGGCTCAGCCGTACGCGTCTTGGTGAAGCCTATGTTGACGCGCGGCGACAGGCGCATGCTGGCGCCGTAGTGGCTGCCGCTGAGGTTGGAGCGCTGTCCCGCCACGCTTGCCCCATCTGAGCGCAGGCCGGCCGACAGCCCGAGCGATGCGAGCGGTTGGTATGCGAACTCGAGCGACTGGTCGGAGGACGAGTAAGCGCCCGCGGTATTGGTCGAATCGGACACGTCAGATCCGTTCGTAGCTCCGCTGAGGGTCATGTTCGCTAGCGGAGTGAACCTGAACTGGAAGCTGGAGTTGGTCTGCGTCGTGTCGCGCGTGGCGGCTACCCCCTCCGTGCTGGTGCCCGTCCGGTTGAGGCTCAGGTCCACACTGAGCCCTTTCAGGATGTCGCGCGTGAGGACCAGGCCGGCATTGCTGTAGCGGAATGAGCTGCGCAGAACGCCAGTGCCGTAGCCCTGGTTCTGCGTCGTCTGGCTACTCGTCCACTGGAGGCCGATCGGACCAAACTGGCGGTACAGCGATAGGTTCGTCCGCTTAATGCCCGCGTTGTAACCCATGGCGCCCGACGTGCTATCCAGGTGGGTGGAGTAGTGCGAAAGTGTCACGGTTGGCCAGTGCGGCGGGCGGAGCGTGGCGCCGAGGTAGGTGTCCGATGCGCGGCCCCGCATAGTCAGGCCGCTACGCAGGTCCTCGCCATCTGTATCATTGCCGGTCACAGTGGCCGCAACGTCGAGGTACCTGCTGCTGCTGCGGACCGTGGCGCGGCTACGGCTGTACCGGCTGAGCCACCCGTACTGTGCGGTCTCGCCGCTATCCATGTCGTACGAGACCGTTAACCCACCGATGCCCAGCCGCAACGGGCGCTTGAAGCGTATGGACCACGTGTCTGCGGACAGCCGGCGGAACTTGCTCCCGGTGTCGGCGGAGTTCAGGGTCAGGAACTCATCCCAGCGCGAATAGACGACGGAGAGGTTGTTCAGCACGGTCACCAACGGCGTCGGCAGACCGATGTCCTTTAGGCCGAAGAAGGAGCCTGAGCCCTCGCTGAAGTCCCAACCGAACCCGCCGGCAACCACGGCGCCGCCGCCGGCCGCCGTAGCGCCTGCTCCGCCGCCCGTTCCCCCGCCGGCGCCGCCACGGGAGCCACTCGGGCTTCCGCCCGCGCCGGCCGGGGCAAACCTGCCAGGGGCCAGGCCGGAGACGGA
This sequence comes from uncultured Chthonomonas sp., assembly GCA_903951425.1. GTDB lineage: Bacteria > Armatimonadota > Chthonomonadetes > Chthonomonadales > CAJBBX01 > CAJBBX01. The sequence continues at coordinate 121,903 of CAJBBX010000157.1, read as the reverse complement.
CGAAGACGAGTCCTCTGGATCGCCGGGAATGGGCGAAACGACCGTTGCCACAACCGCATCGATGCCCGCCATCTGCCCGGCCGCGAAGACCGTCAGGACCTCCCCGACTGCGTCGGTTGTGGCCTCACGGGTGGCAAGCGTGCCGTAGCCGCTCTGGGTGCTAAGAATGACGTCTGCGCCGGCAACAGGCTGGCCGGCCAGGTCCTTGACCCGTACGACAACCTGCGACATGCTGCGGCCGTCGGCGGGCAGTACGGTCGGCGCGGCGTCGAGCGTGACCTTAGCCGCTCCGCTGCTGTTGAGCGTGATGGTCGTCGTGGCGGACGCGCCGGTCATGGCATCCTTGGCCACGATGGTGGCGTCGCCGGGACGTCGCCCGGCGACATAAACGGCGTCTGCGCGGCCGGTGATATCGGTGACCGGATGCGATGCCAACACACGCCCATTGTCCCCAGCGGTGTCGAAGCTGACCATGACGCCTGGCTTCGGCAGCCCTCGGCCGTCGGTGACCATCACCACCAGGTTGGCCGTACTGACACCGTCACAGGGAAGACGGCGCGGGAAGGCTTGCAGGGTGAGTGAGAGGCGCTCCGAGGCAGGCAGCGCCATATTCTGCGCGCCGCTGTCCAGCAGCGTAATCGCGATGGAGCTTTGCAGGCGAAGGCGCACGTAGCCCCAGCCCCTGGCGCCGGTGGCCCTATCGACCGCCTCAAACGTGGCGGTCTCAGCCGTAACGCCGGCGAGGTAGGCGGCCTCCGCCTGCCCCCGATCGTCGGTGACTGGCGCGCGGGCCATCAGCGAGCCGCCGCCGGCCGTCCTGCGGAACTCCACGGCGCGGCCGGGCAGGGGCCGCCCGTTGGCATCGGTTACGCGGGCCATGACCGAGGCATTGGACCGCGCATCAGCATTGACGATCTCCGGCGACGAGAGGAGATCCACGTACGACTGCCGGCGAGGCCCATCGCCGACGAACACATAGGCCCCGGCCGCCGGTGCGGTCACTCGACCATCCGCTCCCTTGAGGGTAACAGAGGCGCGGCCGGCTGTATCTACTGCCTTCCCGACGGTCCACTCGATGACAGCATCATCAGGCGTCAGGGCGGTCAGGGGCGCATCGGCAACGTCGTTCAGATCGCCCGGAGCATCGATGGAGACACGGCCGGAGGCCACGCCGGGCCCGCGAACCCGCAGGTAGACCGTCGAATGCTCAGGCACGGCGGGAGTTCCACCAGGCGTCGGCGCCGGTTGGCCCGCAGCGTCGCCGAGGTAGTACCCCACGGTGACGACCGGCCCGCCCTGAGGCGCCACACCCACCATCGTGCCGCTCCATGGTGCGTCGCGGCCCTCGTTGGCCCTGATGTAGACCGCATGCGAGGAACGCTCCGTCCAAGTGGGCAACGGGATGTCGACCGTACACTCCTGCCCACCGGACGCACTTCGTGAGGGCGCGGCATTGACCGGGTTCACCTGAACCGGCGTAGACTTGGACCGCTTCGCCGGTGCGTCGAACGCAACTTGCACCTGCGCGGGCAGTGAAGCGCCCGGCTCGACCACCAGCAACGCCCGCAGCACCTTCGCCCCCGCCAAGGGCTGCTCGGGGGTGATGAGCTTCACCGGCGCTGGCGCAGCGCCCGGCGTGTACTCCTGCGGGTTGTGGTCCTCGCCGTGGCAGCTGAGCGCGCAACCGGCGCGGTTCGCGTTACCAGACACCGTCGCCCCGTAGAACCAGACCGGTCCCCTCGTCGCCGTTCCATTGATCGTGACGTTCTGGCCCGATGCGGTGACCGTCGAGGTGTTGAAGGAGATGCCGCGGGCGCCTGCGGGAGGTGAGCCCATGACCTGCGCGGGGTTGTAGCCGTGCGGGTTGTGGCAGTCATTGCAGAAGGCGCGGGCGTTGTTCACATGCAGGGAATGCCGCGGGAACCTCGAGGTGGAGCCGCTGGTCAGCCGCGCCTCGTTGTGGCAGTTGTAGCAGAGCTTGTTGTTGTTGGCGCTGTAGCTGCCACTGCCCGTTGAGTTGCCCGTGTTGTACGTCTCCAACAGCAGCTTAGGCACTGTGGTGCTGCCGTTCACGCTGACGGCTGAGACCGTCTTCGTGTGCGGGTTGTGGCAGTTGACGCAGAGGCCGTAGTCGCCGGCCGACCTGGGTCCCCAAGCTGCGGTGGCGGCGTTGTAGCTCGTGGCCGAGGTGTTGTAGACGTCGGTGGTCCTGCCCCAGTACGCATTCGTGCTGCTGCCGTGCTTGCTGCCTTGGAACTGGGCCTGACCGACGAACTTCTGGGCGCCCGTCCCGGCGATGGTGTTGTGGCACTGGAAGCAGAGGGCGTTGCGGGTGGCGGGTGTCGACGGGTCGATCATCGGCGCCACGAGCATCTTGTTGCCGGCTGCGGCTGATCCAGGAGCTCCATTGATGTTGCCGCCGGGAGCGCCGCCATGCGGATCGTGGCAGTTGAGGCAGAGGCCCTTCTCGCCGGTCCGGGCAGCATAGCTGGAGCCGCCGGGATAGAGGTTCGAGGCCAGCGCACTGGTGTTATGCACGGTGGCCTTGTAGCCCGTGTAGGTTGTCGACGGACCGGTCGAGCCCTTATACCAGTAGGACTTCGATGCCAGGTCATGGTCGCCGCCGGAGCCGAACATCTGGTTGTTGTCGTGGCAGTAGTTGCACATGGCGTTGGACTCGGCTGGTGAGGCGCCGGTCTGAGAGCCCATGGTGCGGGTCAGCATCGACTTGAGGAGCCCGTCGGTCTGTTCCGCCGGCGAGGCCAGCGCCGCCGCGGCGACGCCCGGGTAGTAGCCATGGGCGCTGTGGCAGTTGAGGCAGTCACCCTTCTCGCACACCTTGTCCCGCCCGGGCGGCGGGGCGACGGCGGTAAGGTTGCCGTTCAGAACGTTCAGCACGCCGGCGTAGGACTGGCCCGCTACCCACTGGAGGCCGGACGTACGGCTCCCGTGCTTGCTCTGCGTGTAGACCAGGGTTCGCTGCGTTCCGGCCCAGCCCGCGAACCCCCCGAGGTTGAACGACGCGCCGTGCGGCTTGTCGTGGCAAGAGGCGCACATGGAGTTCGTGGGCGTCAGGAAGGCCAGCAGGGCGTTGGCGGGGTGCTCGACGCCGTTGTACGAGGCGTGCTGGTCATGGCAGTGGATGCAGTCGCCGGCCGGAAACTTGGTCGCGTCGATGGTATACCCCGCCGACGGCTGGTTCGGGTCGCGCTTGGCGCCGGTCGTGCCGTCGGCGTTGTTGTCGCGGCCTCCATGCTCGGTCTTGGAATAGGCGCTCTGGGCCGCGCGCACGGGATCGGTCACCAGTGTGAAGCCGAGCAGTAGCGCTGTAAGCGCCACCGCCAGGCAGAACTGGCCTCTCTTCCGTGCCGCGCGCCTGGCCACCTACTTGGCCTTCAAGAACGGGCGTGGGTTCCGCCCGGCTGGGTCGGTCGTGAAGATCGTGGGTCGGCCGGCGACCGGCGCGACAAACAGGATGCTCCCGTCGCGCATAACAGCCGGAAAGGCTGCCGGACGCGAGAGCACCGCGGTGGGCTTGCCACCGTTGGGGCTGAGCCGCCAAAGCTGCGGAGTGCCGGCCATATCGGAGGAAAGCAGGATGGCGTTGTCCGACATCCAGAGCGGCGGGTTCGTGTACGCAATGCGCTGGGATGCGAAATCGGACTTCACCGGCTCGCTCAGGATCGTCTTGCTCTTGCCGTCCACGCCGATGAGCCGGGCCTCAAACCAGGAACCCGCCGGCGAAACGTTGAGCATGGTCACCAGAATGCGGTCACCCCGTGGCGACCAGCGAACATCGCACAACTCGGGGTCGTTATTCCCCGTCAGCCTTGAGAGCTTTCGGGCGCCGCTACCAGCTCCGTCGCACAGCCACAAATCCCTACCCCGCACAAACGCGAACCGCCGCATGTTCGGCGACCAGCTACCGAACGCATCGGCGGCGGTCTTGGCGGCGGCCACGTTCATGAACGATCTGGCCATGTTCTTCGCCAGATCGTAGACGAGCAACGCCGGTCGGTGCTGGTTCATGCCGGTATAGACGATCCGCTTCGAGTCGCCTGACCACGCCGCATACGGAATGGAAGGGTTGATGGGCAAGGGCCGACCCGCCGCCTTGGCGGTGAAGGGGTAGAGCGTGCTCTGCACACGCTGGAAGACGAGCAGCTGTGTGGAGTCGGGCGACCAGAGCAGCCGCGCGCCGGGGTCGGCGTCACCGAGGGCCCTGGGCGATGCGCCGGACCCTTCCGCGATCCAGAGCCGGCACCTGCCGGTCCGGGTGCTGAGGAAGGCCACACGCCGCCCATCCGGCGAGGGCGCCGGCGCCCAGTCGGCCGAGAGGCTTGGGACCAGCCGCTCCATGCCGCCGCCATCGGCGTCTGCTACCCATACTTCGCTGCCGAAGCTCTTGCCTGCGGCTTGCCCCTCGAACACAACACGCTTGCCGTCCGGCGACAGCGACGGGAAGCGCGTCAACATCTTGGTATCACCAATGCGCGAGATGACCGTGCCGTTCGGCCGCACGAAGCTGACCACGCTGCCGATGCCTTGCGACACGGTGACGGCCAGCGACTTGCCGTCGCGGCTCCACTCAACGCCCTGGCCGGTGTGGACCAGCTTCTCAACGGGGACAGCCACGCTGGTCGCCACGTCGCAGACGCCGAGCACGAAGCCCTTGGGCGGCTTCGCCATGCTGAAGGCGAGCTTGGTACCATCCGGCGACCAGGCATGGACCGTCGTGCCCAGCCCCTTCATGTGCACGGACGTCTTCTTCTCGCGGTCGTAAATCCAAGCGCGGGTCTGCCACTCGATATGCGGGTTCGCGGCCTGGAAGGCCAGCCTGCGCCCATCAGGCGACCAGAGCGGGCTCTCCGTGTAGAGCTTGGTAGTGACGCGAACACGGTCGGCTCCGCTGGAGCGGGCGACCCACATGTCCTGCCACATGCCCGATCGCTGAACGTAGGCAAGGTAGCCGCCGTCGGGACTGGCCACCGGCTCCGCTGCGCCCGCAGGTAGCCACGGCCATGCGTCGGCTACCGGCCTGCCGCTGATCGGAACCCGGAGCCAGCGCTTGCGGCCGTTCTGCCAGGACTGCGTCAGCAGCGCCGCGCTGTCTGACGCCCATACGAAGCTCCGGGCGCCAAGCGAGGTCAGCCTCCGGGCGCGTCCGCCGCCGGAGCGAACGACCCAGAGGTTCGGCGGCTCACCGGCGCACTGGGAGACGAAGGCGATCTGGGCCCCGTCGGGCGACCAGCGGGCATCCCACCCCCCGTTGGGGGCGGAGACCTGGCCAGCCGCCGGGGGCGTGCCGACGACAAAGGCCACCAATGCCACCAGCAGCATTTGTGCCGGCAACGCAACGCCTCGAACGCCTTTCAGACCACTACTGACCACTTGCATATCCGGACAATAACCTCCGACGACATACGGTAACGCCATGCCGTCATCCATCAATAAGACATACGCGCATGGCCGAAAGGACAAATATATCGCGTAGCTCTAAGCAATCCTTACACTCGTTCAACGCACCAACGGCCCCGGGGCGTCGGCCGTGATGCCGACGCCCCCGGAGCCCTACTAGTGGATCACCCGAGGAGATACCGCCAGGCTACCCTCCCTGGCTGTGGCACTGCTTGCACATCGTGCGCAGGCCTTCGGTCTGCCCGTCAGCATCGCCCTCTTCCGTGACCGCGCCGGTGCCCTTCAGATAAATGAGCCCGTACGGGTTCTGGTTGCCGTGAGCCTTGTGACAGGTGGTGCAGGTCGGGGTCAAGTCCGACGGCGGGGTCGCCCATGCCGCCCCCTGCGTACCCCAGTCCCCTGCCGGGCTCATGACCTTCAGGCGGTAGAGCTTGGCCTTGAAGGTCGTGGTGCTCATGTTCGCGTCGGCGGACGGGTGGCGGACCCAGTCGGCGCCGTTGTGCATGTTCGCGTCGGTCTGTGCCCCATGGAAGTTGGTGTGGCACGCCTGGCACCAACGGCCGAGGCCCGACTTGGCGTTGACGGGCTCGTTGTAATCGACGTTCGCCACGCTGTAGTTGTTCGTCAGGTCGCCTCGGGTCCAACCGCGGACGAAGATGTCCTTGGTCAGGTCGTTGACGCCCTTGGCATAGGAGATGCCGATCCTACCGCTCGCGTTGCCCACATCGGGCCTCAGGTTGCGGTACTGGCTCAGGGTCGGGTTACCGGCGGTATCCAGCGTCGTGGGCGCAGTTGCCGCATCGAGGCCGTGGGCGGTGTGGCAGTTCACGCAATCGAGGCCACCCGCAGCGGGGGTCCAGGTGCCCCCGGGCGCCGTGTTCGTGGCTCCCAGCATGTGGCCCTTCCAGCTCTCATAGGGTGCGGAGCCGCTTGACAGGCCTCCGGACTGACGTACATAGCCGTTGCCGTGCTCCGCCACCACGTCGGGCGTGTCCACCCTGCCGTCGTGGCAGGACTTGCAGAGCTCGGTACCAGAAACCTTCAGCAAGAAGGCATTCGGGCCGGAACCCAACGGAGCGGCTGCTCCGCCGTCATAGGCATGTGTCTGACTGAAGTGCATGGTATGGCACTCGGAGCAGATGGCGCTCGCCCCGTCGTGGTACTCACCGCCTCGGGCCTGAGGTTGGTTGGCCATCAGAAGACCGAGAGCCAATGGCGCGACGACCGCGCCTCCCATCACGATTCGCCTTAGCACACTCGTGGCCATGGCAGCTCCTTTGCCTCTCGGGTGACTGCTTACCGTGGCCTGGGACATGGCTCTGGAGATGGTAGCAGTCTTTCCCATATTATCGTGCAGCAGTGCCGTTGGGGGCCATAGGGCCTGCGGCCTAATGAGGTAGGGCGCAGTACCTAGTTGCGCAGGTCTTCACAATTGGAGCGGTCCTGCCCGCGGCGCGCACAAGGGAGCCTGTGAGCCCGACTACCGCCCGCCAATGGCTCAGGGGCGTCGGCAGTGATGCCGATGCCCCTGAGCGGCCTACAGTAGGTCCAGCGGACGGTCGGCTAAGGACTAGCCGCCCTGGCTGTGGCACTGCTTGCACATGCTGCGCAGGCCTTCGGTCTGACCGTCGGCGTCGCCCTCTTCCGTGACCGGGCCGGTGCCCTTCTGGTAGATGAGGCCGTACGGGTTCTGGTTGCCATGAGCCTTGTGACAGGTGGTGCAGGAGGGGGTCATGTCGGCGGGCGGAGTGGCCCATGCAGATCCCTGCGTGCCCCAGTCACCGGTCGGGCTCATGACCTTCAGGCGGTACAGCTTGGTTTTGAACGTCGTGGTGCTCATGTTGGTGTCGGCGGCCGGGTGGCGGACCCAGTCGGCGCCGTTGTGCATGTTGGCGTCAGCGCTGGCCCCGTGGAAGTTGGTGTGGCAGGCCTGACACCAGCGGCCTACGCCGGACTTGGTACTGACCGGCTCGTTGAAGTCAACGTTGGCAACACTGTAGTTGTTGGCCAGGTCGCCACGGGTCCAACCACGAATAAAGATGTCCTTGGTCAGGTCGTTGGTGCCTTTGGCGTACGAGACGCCGAGGCGAACGGCAGACCCGCCGGCCCTGCTACTGAGGTTCCGGTACTGGCTGAAGGTCGGATTGCCCGCGACATCCAGGGTGGTGGCGGCCGAAGTGGCGCTCATGCCGTGAACGCTGTGGCAGTTCACGCACTCAAGCCCGGTGGCGGCTGGGGTCCAGGTTCCGCCCGGCGCTGTGTTTGTAGCGCCCAGCGTGTGGCCCTTCCAACTTTCGTACGGCGCAGAGCCGGTGTTCAGGGCGCCGGCCTCGCGGACATAGCCGTTGCCGTGCTCGCCCACGGTGTCCGGCGCGTCAGGCTGCCCATCATGGCAGGACTTGCAGAGTTCCGCACCCGTCGCCTTCAGCAGTCGCCCGTTCGGGCCGCCGGCCGGCAGCGGGTCTGCCGCAGTGCCGTCGTAGGCGTGTGTCTGGCTGAAGTGCATCGTGTGGCAGTCCGAGCAGATTACGTTGAGCCCGTGGTGATACTCACCACCGCGAGCCTTGGGCTGGACAGCCATCAAGAGCGCCAGCGCCAGCGGCGCCACGACGGCGCCTCCCATGATGGCTCGCTTCACCAAAGTGGTCCCCATAGCAGCTCCTTTGAGTCAATGGTGACCGCCCTCCGTTGCGCGGACCGTGCCTACGGAGGTTGGTAGCGGTCTACCGATATTATCGTGCACAGCGGCCATCCGGGCCATAGGGCCTGCGGCCTAATGACGTAGGGTGCAATACCTAGTTGTGCAGGGCTTCACGATTAGGCCCAAGTAGCCCTACACGCGTCACGCCCGCCGGCCGGCAGACCGCTATACGTCCCCACGGGTTCTGGCCAACGGCATACGGTGCCTAGATGTGTATGAGCCCCTTCTGCATGGCATATCTAACCAGTGCGGCGCTGTTGTGTACGTCCAGCTTGGCCATCATGTTTGCTCGATGGGCCTGGACGGTCTTCGGGCTGACGAAGAGGGCGTCGGCGATCTCCTGGGTCGTGCGGCCCTCGGCCACCATCTTTAGGATTTCGACCTCACGCATCGTCAGGCCGTCGTAGTCCTGCTTCGGAGCCGAGGTGTGGCGCAGGTAGTCGACGATCAGGCCCTGGGTCATGGACGAATGGATGTAACCCTCGCCACGCGCCACGGCGCGAACGGCGGTCACCAGGTCAATCGCCGCGGCGCGCTTGGGCACATAGCCGACCGCACCTGCCTTGAGAGCCGATGCCAGGTACTCGTCGTCCTCCTGAACGGTGAGCACGATCAGCCTGCTTGAAGAGCTCGACCGAAGTACCTGCCTGATCCCAGACGTGCCCTCGGCGTCGGGTAGCCCCAGGTCCATCACGATCACCATGGGCTTCAGTTCGCCGGCCGCCTTCGTCGCCGTCGCTGCGTCGGCGGCTTCGCCGACCACACTGATGTCGGCCTGGGCCGAAAGAACCATGCGAACGCCTTCACGGACGACGGAGTGGTCCTCGACAAGGAGAACAGTTATTGCGTCAGTTCCCACGGCTCCCCCCAACAAGCGGCAGTCCAAACTCAACGGTCGTTCCCTGGCCCGGAACCGACGCGACAGCGAATGTCCCTCCGAGCAGTACGGCCCGCTCGCGCATGCCGTACAACCCGATCATACTGCCCGCGACCGGGCCTCCCCGCGAATCGTCCATCCGGAACCCGCGGCCATCATCCTCCACGATGCCGCACAATCCGCGCGCAGTCTCGGCCACATGCACCTGAACCGTACAGGCGTCCGAATGCCGCACGCAGTTGGCCAGGGCCTCTTGGAGGATCCTGAACGCGGCGATCTCAACGCCGGGCTCATACCGCCTGCCCTCGATGCCTGCCATCGACAGCCCCACGGAGAGGCCGCGGGGCTCCACTGCATTCCGAACGAACCACCTGACCGCCGCCTCCAGGCCCAGGTCATCCAGAAGCACGGGCCGCAACTCATGGACCATACGCTGGGTATCATCCAGCGACTGGTTCGCCATCTGCCGGACGAGGTCCAGGTGCTTGACGGCGGTACCCGCATCGCTGGGTAGCGCGGCGCGCAGGAGGTCCAGGTTAATGATCAGGGCGGATAGGCTCTGGCTGCGGCTGTCGTGCAGCTCTCTGGCGATGCGCTTCCGTTCATCCTCTTGGGCCCGCATCACGCTGTCGAGGAGAACGGTCTGCTGGTGGGTCACCACGCACCCGGGACAGATCGCGCGGCGCATCCTGTGGCTGAGGAGCAACGACGATGCTGCCATGAAGCCGATGCAAAGGACCTCCCACCCGAACTGGGCTTCGACAAACCGGTGAGGATTGAGCGCCAGCAGGGTCACGCACACGGTGGCCGCAGCTCCGGCGGTCACTCGCACATGGAACCGGACCGACTCGATAAGCTGCGTCAGCTTGAGCACCGGGAAGACCACCAGCACCTCAAGCGGCGCATGGAAGAGCCACGCCGCGACCACGACGTAGTAGCACTCCAGCGTGACGCAGACCGCGACCAGGCAACGCTCGCAATCTCGGGTGCGCGTGTAGGCAATGTGCAGGCCGATCGTGCCGAGTGAGTAGAGGCCCAAGGCGGCCCAGAACAGGAACGAGCGGGCGGAGACGGGGCTCAGGTAGAGGCCTGCGATGGGAGTCGCGACCAGGAGCAGGTACTTAAAGAGGAGCCCAACGCTTCGGTCGGCTTGATAGAGCGCCGAAAGGTGCTCCCGAGTGAGCGGGCAGTGGTCGTGCGCGGCATGGCTGCATGCCGAGCCGGCGCCTTCGTCGGCGCGGCGGCGTCCATCAGCGGATGCCGCATCAGTTCCGCGGCGCGGCTTGCCCTGAATTCGCATAGAATAGTATACGTTCCTATCGGCTCGCACACGATGCAGCGGCCCTGAGCGACCTGAGCGCGGCCTGACGGTGCGCGACAGGGAACCTTACGGCGAATGCCGAATAGATGGTTGGACGGAATGGTTGCCGTGGCGCCTGATCGCGCCGATGGGCCGGGAGGAAGGTTGACACCAACATGAGCAATGCAGGCGACACGTCTCTGACGAGGCGTCATCTTCTGGCCGGCAGCGCGGCGACGGCGGGCGCCCTGGCGCTACCGGCCATCGTCCCGGCATCGGCGCTGGGACGCGGCGGCGCGCTGCCGCCCAGCGAGCGGATCATTATGGCCGGCATCGGGCTGGGCGGCCGTGGGTCGGGCGACCTCGGGTGGATGCTGGGCGAGGCCGATGTGCGGTTCGTCGCCGTCTGCGACGTGCACCGGGGACGGCGCGAGGCGGCGAAGGCCGCGGTGGACGGCGCGTATGGCAACAGGAACTGCGCCGCCTACAGCGACATGACGCGGCTCCTCGCCGAGCGAACCGATGTGGAGGGCGTACTCATCGCCACCGGCGACCGCTGGCACGCGCTCGCGTCGGTGCTGGCCATGCGGGCGGGCAAAGACGTCTACTGCGAGAAGCCGGCCTGCCTGACCATGGCGCAGGGACAGATGGTCGCCGACACGGCCCGCCGGTACGGACGCGTCTACCAGACCGGCGCCCAGCGGCTCAGCGAGTCGAACCACGTCTTCGCCATTGAGATGGCGCGGTCCGGCCGCCTGGGCCCGATCCACACCGCCTACGCCGATATCCGATGGCGCGACGGGGCGAGCCGCGACTGGCTGCCCGCCGAGCCCGAGCCACCAAAGAACGAACTGGACTGGGACGCCTGGATCGGCCCATGCCCGTGGCGGCCCTACAACGGCGGCTACGTAAACGGAGGAGGCTGGTACCACCAGTACGACTTCGCCACGGACGTCGCCATGTGGGGAGCCCATACCGTGGCACAGGCGCTGGCCGGTCTGGACATGTCAAGGGTGACGACCATCGACTTCGAGTTCGCAGGACCGGACAAGACCATGGTGACGCGCCTCTCCAACGGCGTGAAGCTTGTGCTCTTCCGGTCACCGGGGTCGGTCTGGGACCCGTGCAAGCTCTGGCACGGCGCCTGTGGCGAACGATTTGATGGGCCGGACGGCTGGGCGGCGGCCGCAGACGGGTACGCCCAACCCGACGTCTCGACTCCGGCGCTCCTGGCAGATTTCAAGAAGGTCGTGTCGGAGTACACGAGCCGGACGCAGCGGCCCATGAACCACGTGCGCGACTTCTTGGACTGCATCCGGTCGCGGCGGCAGGCCGTGGCGAACCCCGAGGTGATGGTACGGTCCATGTGCATCTGCCTGGCTGCCGACATCTGCGAACAGCTGAAGCGATCCCTCAAGTTCGACCTGCGGAAGGCCGAGTTCGTGGGCGACCCCGAGGCCAACCGGTTGCGCTCCCGCGCCATGCGCGCGCCGTACACGTTCTAGGCCGGGCACGGAGAGGACCACACCATGAAACGCCTGATCGTCGCCATGCTCGCGCTCGCCGCCCCTGCGTTCGCGCAGGAGGGCAAGCTGATCGCCACCCTCAAGTCCGACGCGCCGATGCAGGCCAAGGCCGACGCCTGCCGAGAACTGGCGAGGTACGGGACCAAGGCCGCCGTGCCTGTCCTTGCGCGCCTGCTGCCGGACCAGGCGCTCTCGCACATGGCACGGTACGCGCTCGAGCCGATCGCCGATCCGTCGGTCGACGCGGCTCTGCGGCGCGCGCTGTCGCAGACCAACGGCCGCCTCCTTGAGGGCGTCATCACCAGCATCGGCGTCCGCAAGGACCAGATGGCCGTGGGGCCGCTCGCCCAACGCCTGTCCAGCAGCGATCCGGGGGTGGCGCAGGCGGCAGCACGGGCGCTAGGCAGCATCGGCGCCGACGCGGCTCCCGCGCTGGAGGAGGCCCTCGGCGCCGTGGCGCCCGCCAACCGGCCCGCCGTCTGCGAGGGGTTGCTCCGATGCGCCGAGGCGATGCCGGCCGGCCGCGCGGCGGCGGCCTACGACCGAGTACGCGCCACGTCAGGGCTACCGACCCACGTGCGCGACGCGGCACTACTGGGCTCCATGCGAAGCAGGGGCCGCGCCGGCATTCCGCTCATCCTACGCACGATCCGAACCGACTCCCTGGTCTCGGCGGCTGGAGCCATGCGCATATCGCAGGGCATCAGTGGGCCAGACTTCACCCGCGCACTGGCAGCCGAGCTCCCGCGAGCCGGCAAGGCGAAGCAGGTCCTGCTGGCGCAGACGCTCGGGAACCGGGGCGACCGGGTAGCGTCGCCTGCCCTGGAAGCCTCGGCCAGGCACGGCTCCCCCGAACTCCGCATCGCATCCATCCGCAGCCTGGCGCAGCTTGCCGGCCCGTCGTCGCTGCCGATCCTCATCGCCCTGGCGAAGGATGCCGATGCCGGGGTGGCCGCCGCCGCGCTGGCCGGCCTGACCGGCTTCCCGGACGCCGGGGCCGATGCGGCAGCCATGGCGCTCCTGGCCGACCGTGCGCCCGCAACGCGCATCGCGGGAATCGAGATGGCCGTGCGCCGACGCATCGCGCTCGCCGCCCCGGCGCTGGTGAAGGCCGCGCGCGACAGTGATGCAGGCGTGTCCGTCGCGGCGTTCCGAGCCCTGGGCGAGATGGCCGGCCCGTCGCAGGTCGCCGGCATGGTGGCCGCCATGCTTTCGGGCAGGAGCGTCGCAGATGCCGAGGCCGCGTTACTGGCGGTCTGCACGCGGCAGTCCGACCCCGCCCCCTGCGTCGCCAAGCTGCTGCCTGCGTTGTCGACGGCGCAGGGCGAGCCCAAGCTGGCGCTCCTGCGCATTCTTGGCGCCCTGGGCGGCCCACAGGCGCTGGCGGCGGTGCGAGAAGCCACCGGCTCATCCGTCGCTGAGGTGAGTGAGACCGCCACGCGGGCCCTGTGCGCTTGGCCCACCGCCGACGCGACGCCGCACCTGGCCCGCCTTGCAGCGACCACGTCGAACGCCAAGACCAGGGTCCTCGCGGTTCGAGGCCTCCTGCGGCTCATCCCCACCATGAAGGCGCCCGACGCAGCCAAGCTGTCGCAACTCGAGCAGGCGCTGGCCCTCATCGAGCGCAACGAAGAGCGTGCGCCGGCGCTGGCCGCGCTGGGACGCATCCCCACAGTCCGGTCCCTGGAACTCGTGACGCCCTACCTGACCGGCGACGCCCTCACGGAGGAAGCGGCAGTGGCGGCCGTAGCGATCGGCGAGAAGATCGTCGGCGCCTCCCCGGGCGAAGTGGCCGAGGCCATGCGGCTGATCCGAACGAGCGACAGCCAGCTCACGGGCCGCATCCAGCGGCTACTGGTGCGGGTGCCGAAGGGCGCCGTTGAGGCGGGCTTCAAGTCCATCTTCAACGGGATCGACCTCTCAGGCTGGGAGGGCAAGGACGGCTGGTGGACCGTCGAGGAGGGTGCGCTGACCTCCGAGAGCACACCCGCCAAGCCCTGCACGGACTGCAACTACCTGATGTGGCGCGGAGGCAAGCCGGCCGACTTCGAACTGCGCGCGAGCTTCCGGCTCAGCGAGGCGGCCAACTCCGGCATCCAGATCCGGACCGAAGAGCGGCCCAACTGGGACACCTTCGGCTACCAGGCGGACATGACCGGCGACGGCGCCCTGGTGGGCTTTGTCTACCACCACAGCCGCGGCCTCATCGCCGGGCGAGGCGAGGACGCAACCTTCGCCGCAGACGGCGCCAAGACCGTCACGGCGATAGGCGACCCGGCAACGCTGCTGAAGCGCTTCCGGCAGGGCGACTGGAACAGCTACCGCGTCGTTTGCCGCGGACCCGAGATCAGCCTCTTCGTCAACGGCATCCTCATGTGCCACATCAATGACCGCCACGCCACGGAAGCGGCCAAGAGCGGCGTCATAGCCCTCCAGATGCACCCCGGACCGCCGATGAAGGTTCAGTTCAAGGACGTGAGGATGAGGGAGTTCAGGTAGAGACGGGGCGGGTACCAAACTGACGGCACGCCGCGCCATCAGCAGCGCCCGCACGATAACGAGGGTTACATGTCCATCCAGGTTGAGACACCGCCGGTAAGGAACAAGGTGACCCTTCGACTGCCGGTACAGCTCCACGAGACCGCGCAAGAGGCTGTGCGGCTAGGTCTTGCGGCCACGCAGACGGCGTTCATAGAGGACTCGATCCGGATGCGGGCTCGCGTGGTGCGACATGCCCGAATGCGCTGGCTTGCCGACGAGGCCATGGGTGATCCCGGCTTCGTCGCCGACATGCGCGCCACGATGGGCGACTTCCGGCACGTCGGCCAGGAGCGCTGGCCGCCCGTGGTCGACCCGAATGCCGACCGATGACCGCTGGACTGCAGTGGCGCATCTACCATGCAGACCTCGACCCCGATCATCGGACGTGAGCAGGCAGGCGAACGTCCGAAGCTGGTGATCTCTGCCGAGCCGCTGAACGTGCGCTACGACGTCGTGGCGGTGGTCCCACTGACCAGCATGAAGAGCGGCAGGCCCGCCCGAGCCGGCGAGGTGCTACTGCGGGCCGGCACAGCCGGTCTGCCGATGGAGTCGATGGCCCTCTGCTACCAGATCCGCGCGATCGACAAGCGCCGGCTCGGCGCCTGCTACGGCGTCGTCTCCGATCCACAGCTTCGCGCCGAGATCGCGGCAACAATCGGGGATTGCCTGGACCTGCCGTACCTGTGGGCCGCAGGAAGCGCGTGAGCCTCCGCCGAACCTGCTGCCGAGCGCACATCCGGGAGCGACCCGCCTGCGTTCCGCTGCAAGGAGGCAGGTGAAGTGGCAGACATCTGGTACATATTCAATCGCCATCCGAATTCCGAGGCGGTGTACCCGGACGAGGATGCCCGGCTCGCGGCACTGGCGCGGCTGCTTGCACGGAAGCCGAGGGTCTACGAGGAACGGGAACACCGCCACGGAGACGGATGCACACCACTCATGCGGGCGGCAGAGAGCTCCCTTCCCAGGGTTGTTGCGGCACTCCTGGCCGCAGGCGCCGATCCCAACGTGGCACTATCGGATGGACGGACCGCACTCCACTGGGCCGCTCAATTTGGCGACATGTACTGGCACCCGGCAGACGACCTCGCGACTGTCCGAGTGCTGCTGGCCACCGGCGCAGACCCCAACGCCACCGAGGGGCACGACACCGCGCTGCACTGTGCGGTATTCCACTACACGAAAGCGCCAGTCGCGTTTGAGATCATCAGCACGCTCCTGGAAGCGGGAGCCGATCCGAACCGGCGCGGACGGCAAGGCAGGACGCCACTCCACTACGCGACCACTGCGGCAGCAACCAAGCTTCTGCTAGATGCCGGGGCAGACATCGCCGCTCGTGATGACACGGGTTGTACGCCACTGGTTGCCGCCTGTGCCGACAGGCACGACGAGGTCGTGGCAGTGCTGCTGGCCCGAGGCTCAGATGTGCGCAGTACCGACGAGAAGGGCCGGGCCGCCTTGCACAACGTCGCACTCACACGAACTGCCGGCCCCCGCCAGATCAGGCGACTGGTAGAGGCAGGCGCCGATCCGAACCAACCGGACGCGGACGGCAGGACGCCTCTCCACATCGCAGCAGGCGTCCATATCGGGGAGATGGCGACGATCTTGGTGAAGCTCGGCGCGAGGCTGGACGCGGTCGACCACGCGGGTATGACCCCACTGGCCCTCGTCGAGGCAGGGCTTTATCTGGGCCCACTACGGACTGCTGAGGCGTGGCACGAGGTTGGTCCGCTGCCGAGTGGCCGGACGCGCCTCATGCGTCACCTGCGGAAACTGGGCGCCACGCACTGACGGGACCGACCGGGTTGGGCTGCGCCGGTTGCGGCCTAACGCCGTTGCGCCTTCTCCTTCCCCCGCACCAGCCTGGCCTCCCAGGGCGCCAGGCGCAGGTCAAACCGGCGGCCCTGCCAGTTCAGCCGGCAGGCGCGCGGGGCGTCGGATGCGTTGACGAGGATCGCCGCCTGGGAGCCGTCGGGGGCCTGGTAGGCATTGTGCAGGACCGAGGGGCGCCGCCAGCCATCGCTATCCACCCTTTCGCATTGCAGGGCCGGCCGCTGGAGCGTGCGGCCCAGCGCCAGGTAGGGTCTACCCTCGCCATGGTAGAGGTCGACCCATCGGCGCATGAAGGCATGGTCCGCGGGGAAGGGCGAGCGCAGCACCGGTGCGGCCGAGCCGTCCGGCCGGAGTTCGGCCAGCTGGACATCGTCGATCCAGACCGTGCCCTCGCCGCGCAGGTGGAGCATCACCCGCAGGACGCGGGAGCCCTCCGGCAGCGTGAAGTCAGACGCGCCCTGCACCCAGCCGCCGGGCTCCGAGGGCAGGGCGATGGAGCCGCTCCAGGTGGGCTTCATACCCTCGGCGAAGCAGCCCACCATCAGCGCGTTGCCGGACTGCGCTCCACCGCCCTTCACCCACGCGCTGAGCCGATAGCGCCTACCCGCGGCGAAGGCGCCGGCCACGGGAACGTTCTGCGAAACCTGCACGGTCTGGCCGGGCCCGTTCGTCAGGCGCAGCGATGCGCGGCCGCCATGCCGCTCCTGCGCATCAAGGTCGCACCTGCCGCTCCAGACCTCGCCCTGGTATCCGCCCACCTTGTCCCAACCCGAGGGCGCCTCGGCGCCACCCTCCTCGAACGCGCCGTTGGCCAGCGCCGGACCGGGGCCCACGCGGCGATCGGGCATCAGGTGCGGCATCTGGCCGGTGACCAGGCACCAGGAAGCCTGGAGCAGGTCGCCTTGGCGCGGGTTGCTCTGGAAGGTGGGCACATACTCGTGATAGAGGTAGTTGAAAACAGATGCGGGCTCGGCGCCGCCCTGCCCCACCACTTCCCAGTCGCGGTAGTCCTGTATGCCGACCTGCTGCAGGAAGCGCTCGTTGGGCTCCTCGAAGCAGACCACGGAGCCGGGCAGCGCCTGCCGGGTGGCCGCTGCCATGCTCGTGAGCTGGGCGTGGAAGACCTCGGTCATCCACGGACCCGGGCCGACCGGGTGGCCGTGGGATGGGTTCCAGCAGGCCGGGAACGCGCCGCCGACCACCTGATCGACCTGAACCATGTCAGCGCCGCGCTGGGCGCAACTGACCGAGATGGCATCGAACCAGCGCCGCGTCCAGAGATCGCCGGGGCAGAGCGTGGCGGTTTGGCCGCCCTCCAGCCAGCCGCGGTCGCCGATGAGGGTCTTGCCGCTTCTCTCCACCACGGCGTGCGGCCGAGCGACGGCGTCGAAACGAGCACGGTCGTCCCATCGGAGGGAGCCGTCGGCCTGCTTGCCGAAGGTCAGCGTGTAGTGGTAGCCCGACGGCCAGAGGAAGGCATGGGCGCCCAGGGCCCGGTTGCGAGCGACCAGTGCCCGGAACCGCGCGTCGCTGGGGAAGGCCGGGAAGTAGTCCGGCGTGACCCAGGTCTCCACCTTCTCCCATCCCCAGTAGGCGGTGATGAGGGGCATCCTGGGGAAGCGCGCCCGCCAGTAGTCCTTCATCCAACGGTCGATGGAGGCCGGATCAGCAAGCCAGCCGCGGTGGAAGCGGACCATGGCCGGTCCCTGCCGCAGCCAGGCGGGCAGGTCGGTGCGCTTGTCGAACGTGCGCGCGCACCATGGTTGCCGTAGCGCCCAGACCTTGTAGAGGTCGGCCGCGTCGCGCCAGTCGGTCACGAACCCGCGTGTGCTCTGGAACGCGCCCATGGCGAAGTCGATGTCGGGGCTCCATCGACCCGTAGCCCAGCAGGAGGTGAGCCACCGCACATCCAGCGCCGTCGCGGTGCGGCCGATCCCGACAGCGCGGGGGTGCCCCTCGACGTCGCGGGCCTGCGTGGTGTAGCCGCCGTGCGCGGCGTAGTAGCAGGCGAAGGCCGCCGCCAGGCTGCCGGGCTGGCTCACGTAGTGGCTCCGACCCACCTGCCAAGCGGACGGGCTCGGGTGCAGGCCGCCCTTGGTGGCGCCTGAAACCCAGGCGTCGCGCCCTTCGGTACGAGGCTCCAGCGCCACCACCGGGAAGTGGACGCGGGTGAGACGAACGCCCACCGGCAGGCGGCACCCGATGCGCCAGAGCAGCAGCGGCTCCTTGGGCGCCGAGCGGGCCGTGACGGTCACATCCAGCCCCGCTGCTCCGACGCCGGTGTAGACTATGCGCACGCTCGAGGCCGTTGGGCTCGTCACCTGAACCGAACCGGCCTGGCTCGCGCCCACGGTGACGGGTGCGCCGTCCTGCTCAAGCTCCAGCGCGAAAAGGTCCGCCACGGCCGTGGATGAAAGCAACTCCATGCCGCCTCGCGCCTTGAGCGAGACAAGGCGGCCGCGGGCATCGACCGATGCCTCGGTGCCGGCAGTGCGAAGGGTGGCAACCCCGCCGGCGAGGGCTGGCGAGGCGAGGCAGACCGAGGCGGCAAGGGCCAAGCGCACGACGAGGCTTCGGGTCATTGGCCGTTGCCCCTCTTGGCGTGGGCCTGGCGGAATACGGCCACAGTCTCCGGCGAGAAGGCGCCCTCCTGGGTGATCTCCAGATTGAAGATCGGCACGTTGCGGTGCGCCTCGAACCGGCCCAAGAGGTCGACCAGGCCGCCCGCGGTCCAGCGCGGCGGACCCACCGGGGCGTCCTGCCGCGAGTGGACCCAGTCGCCCTCAGCGATGAGCGTGGCGCAGGCCTGCAGCCCTTGGTACGTGCCGCCGATGTAGCGCCCATCACCTCCCGCAGGCACCAGGCCACCGACGCTCGGGTCCTCAAAGAGCTCCCCGCAGCAGTAGTCCTGGATCTCCGTGGGGGAGGGCCAGAGCCACGGGTTGTAGGCGACCACCCGGCCGGGGAAACCGGCCTTGGCGGCCCGGGTGAGCTCCTCCCAGCGGGGGCTACGGTAGTAGTAGTTGATCACTCCATCGTCGAACCACCAGCCCGCCAGCGCCCGGCCGTACCGCCGCCCCACCTCCTGCACGATGGACTTCCATCCGCCGAAAATGCGGCTCGTGTCGGTCTCCCAGAAGCCGCTGGCCCGCATCCATGCCGCGTCGCTGGAGGCGCCGATATGGTAATAGAGCATCAGCTTGATGCCCCGTCGACCCAGCGCCGCGGCCAGGTCAGAGACGAGGTCGCGGCTTGCGGTGCGGCCCGGCAGGATTCGGTCGAGCGCCTGCAGCGGAGCCGGGAAGTACTGCTCTGCGTGCGAAGTGGTGAGCACCAAGAACCCGGCGCCGGTCTCCTGCACCTGCCGCGCCAGTCCCTCGACATCGAAGTCGCGGACCGCGTCGGCGTAGGGCTTGGGCGACCCGTTGCGCGGACAGGTCTGGGAGGTCCAGTGGCACATCAGGCCGTAGCCGGTCTTCTGCATCCAGGTGGTGTCGGAGCGCATGCGGAGCGCTGCACGGTGCAGCCGCTGGGCCACGGACGGGCGCACGAGCTCGACCGAGAAGACCGATGCCTCGAACGCTGCGGCGCCGCCGTGAGGCCGCGCCTGCAGCGTGACGGTCTGCCGGCCGCGGGACAAACGCAGGACGCCCTCAAGCCGCTCCCGGGTCCATCCGTGCCGCGTGGGCTGCGCCGACAGCGTCACCTGTCGACCGGCGGCTGCCACCGTCAGATCCAGTGCATGCCCGGATGGGCAGTGGAAGAGGACGTTGACGGCATACCCGTCGGCCCGGGGAGCGTCGATCTCCCACGTCAGGGCCTGGTCGGCGCGCGTCCACCCGTCCACCGGGAACTTGCCGTGGGTGCCGGCAGGCCCCCGCCGGAAGCCATCCGACAATCGGGCGTCCGCCGCCATCAGGTTTGTGACGTCGTCGCGGTTGAGGCGCCCATCGGGCACGAAGCCTTGCTCGGCCAATCCTGCGCAAGCCGCCGCAAGGAGCGCGAGACCTGCCACCCAGCATCCACAAGCCATCCAAACCTCCCCGAGCACGCCGCGTCGACAACGCCGCCGCCGAATGGCTCAGTATAGTCGAACGCCAGGCTCTGCAGGGGCAAAGCAGGCAGACGCCGCACATCGGCTCAGACAACCCCGCCGCATGGTAGGAGTACGGACGCCCGGTGTCGAACTGTGTGGCATCCTCGGCAATCCACGCCACCGGAGTAACACGATGAAACCGATCGCATTGCAGACGTACACGCTCAGGGACGCATTCGAGCAGGACTACCACAGCACGCTGAAGGCGGTGGCCGCCATCGGCTACAAGGGCCTCGAAGTGTGCGGCGCCTATGGCCAGACCCCGGCCCAGATCGCAAGTTCCATCGCGGACATGGGCATGGTCGTATGCAGCAACCACGGCTCGTTGCCCACGGCGGAGACGCTCGACGAGATCGTCGCCTACCAGCGCGGGATCGGATCGACACGGCTCGTTAGCGGCTTCGGACCCAACGACCTGAACACGGTGGATGGCTGCAAG
This sequence comes from uncultured Chthonomonas sp., assembly GCA_903951425.1. Taxonomy (GTDB): domain Bacteria; phylum Armatimonadota; class Chthonomonadetes; order Chthonomonadales; family CAJBBX01; genus CAJBBX01. The sequence continues at coordinate 101,169 of CAJBBX010000157.1, read as the reverse complement.
GCCGCCGCCGGCAAGATGCAGGCCGCGGCGGAGCTGCTCGCGCCATACGGCATCTCGGTGCATGTGCACAACCACTATTGGGAGTTCGCTCGCGTAGAGGACGGCCGTTACGCCCTCGACGTGATGCTCGAGGCGGCCCCGTCGCTCCGCAGCCAGTTGGACCTCTACTGGGTGGCGTACGGCGGCGCAGACCCCGTCGAGGTGCTGGGTCGCATCGGTAAGCGGGTTATCCTGGCCCACGTCAAGGACGGCCTCCTGGGCGGCGATGCCCACTTTACGGCCGCCGGCTGCGGTCAGGTAAACCTGCCTGCCGCCATCGGCGCGCTGGACCCGGCAGTCGTCGAGTGGCTCATCGTCGAGCAGGACCAGTCCGACGGCGACATGCTGGCCGACGTACAGACCAGCTACACGTACCTCACCTCCAACGGCCTGGCCGCGGGCAACCGCTGACGGCGACCCGCCGCACAGGCATAGTAGACGTCCGGCCTTGACCTCATTGACAGGATTGTCATTTGTCAATGGGGTCGTGGGCCGGGGCGCCTTCACTGCGGCCCGGCAGGAGTTCCGACCGGGCGCGTCGTAGCTTAGCGTATGCCAAGTCTACGCCTCATCACGCTTGCCGCCCTGCTGGCATCGGCCGGACCCGCCGCTCTCGGGCAACTGCATCTCGGCCAACCGGACCGCACCGTGTTGGAGTGGCGCTTCTCCGAGCGCGTTGCCCTGGGCTGGGCCGCAACCAACGCGCTGGCGCCGCTAGCCGCCTCGGGCGGCACGTTGCGGACGCGGGCCCTGGGCGCTGATGCCAGCATGGCGGTGCGGCCCGTGGGGATCGACGCGGGATCGGTCAGCCACCTCCGCGTGCGCATGCGGAGTAGCCAGGCCGGATCGTGCCAGGTCTACTTCGCCACCTCCAGCGGCTCCAATCCCGCCTCGAACGACATCCCGATCTTCCAGTGCCCCGGCGACAACCGTTTCCGCACATTTGAGGTCCGGCTCACCGAACTGAGGGGCTGGGGCGGCCGCCTGGAGATGCTCAGACTGGACCCGGTGAACGGCGGCGGCGAGTCGGCCGAGATCGAGTTCGAGTGGATGGCGCTTGTCTGCAAGGCGCCCCGGCTGGCCGTGCGGCGCTTCGCGGCGAACCGGGCCTCGGCGCCTGCTGGTGCCTCCGTCCTGCTGACACTGGATGTCGCCAACGTCGGCGGCCCGCTCTCGGGCGGTCTCACGGCGCGGCTCGGGACCGGCGCCCCTGTGCTGAACATCGAGGGGAACGGCGTGTGGCGCTGGACCTGGGCGGTGCGCGTGCCGGCACGCGGCGGACGCTACACCGCAGCCGTAGGGATCGACGATCACACCGGCCTGGTTGCCGAGTGCGCGGTGGCTCCGCAAGGAGGGCCGGTGACAGCCGTTGGCGGCGGACCATGCGGCGTCGAGTTGGTGCGACGGGGCCCGGTCTCTGCGGTATGGCTTACGACCCAGGCACGCGGCAAGCGGGTCCGTGCCGCCCTCTGCGCGCCGCTGGCGAGCCTCGTGGTGGCGCGGCAGGGCTTGGTGAGCCACCTGGTCCCGGCGTTCCGCGTGGCGGGCCGCACGGCCCGAAGCGCCACGCTGCAGGCGGACCTGCGCGACGGCCTCGGCGCTGTCAGGCTACGGCTCGATGCCGCACCCGGCAAGCCGTGGATCGACTGTGATGCCTCGTTCACCGCCGGCTCCGCACTGCAGCTCCTGCGCTTCGGAGCGCCTACGGTGCTCGCCGGCGAGGGCGGACAGGGCTTGAGCCGGACCGGGGCGATCCTGCCCGGACTGGAGTACCTGGGCGCGGCGGGGCGGTCGTCGGATACCGAAAGCGTAGGCGAGAGCCTGGGCCTCCGCACCGCTCCCCTGCCCTACCAGATCACGGTGCCACTGGCAGCCGTGGCCACGCGCGACGCCCTGGTGGGCCTGATGTGGGACGCGACGGCGCCCTGGGCGCCCGGCCATGCCATGCCCATGGCCGAGTTCGCTTCGCCCAACTTCCTGGACGGGCAGGCCAACCACCTCGCCGGCCTCTTCGTGCCGACGGCGCCGGAGTTCGAGCGGGCCAACGAGCGGGCGTCGTCGGAACTCGGATTTGAGATGGCGGCAGGCCAAACGGTGCGGCTCCGGTGCAAGCTCCTCTGCGCGCCCGAAGCCGGGGTGGTGGACGCCGTGCCGAACTGGTACCGCGCCTACGGCCAGCCGAAACCACCGTGGACGCCCAAGCCGCTGCCCGGCTTCTTGGAGGATATTGCCTGGGGCTGGGCGGAGACCTGCCGCGTGCCCGGCCGAGGCTATGTGAACCACTGGCGCACCGGCGAGCAGCCCGGTCCGCGGCCGGACATCGAGGCGGGCCTGCTGGACTATGCGCGACGCCACGGCAAGATGGAGATCGCCGCAACCGCCGGCCTATCTGCGGCCTCGCGACCTGACCTCGCGTTCCCGTCGGTGCAGCCGGGGCAACCACCGGCCACCATCGCCACTCAGGCGCCGGACGGCACCTGGCCCTACGTGTGCACGCCCGATGTGGCCGCACGATGCCGGGAGTTCACGGGCGGCAAGCGGAGCGACCTGGGCCGCGCGGGCACCTCCTGCGTGGGGCTCTGCGCAGTGAACGCACTGCCGATCCTGCAGCACGCGCTGGCCACCGGCGACCCGGTCTCGGTGCGGTCGGGCCTCAAGGCGCTGCAGGGCATGATGCGCTTCGACGTGCCCGCCGGCTCCCAGACCTGGGAGGTTCACAAGGACATTCCGGACATCTATGCCGCCGCCGTGGCCACGGACTGCTACCGGATCGGCTACCAGCTCACGGGCGAGCGGCGGTGGCTTGAGCGGGCGCGCTACTGGGCGCGGACCGGCCTGCCGTTCCTCTACTCGTACCAGGTGGCCGGCACAGGTCCCGGCATGAACTGCGTCATCCCGGAGCCCAAGGCCGGTAATCCAAACCCGAGCGTCAAGGGCGCCTACCCGGGCACACGCGTCTTCATGGATGCTACGCGCCACCCGACGCCCTACGGCTCCATTCCGGTCTTCGGCACGTCGTTCTACGTTGTCACCTGGTTCGGCAACCTGGTGCAGTGGTGCGGCCTCTGCTGGGCGCAGAGCGTGCAGGCCCTGCTGCGGCACGTGGAGGATCCCACGCTACGGCTGGCCGTAGCAGGTGTGGTGGCCAGCGGCTGCAACCAGACCTTCGACAAGGCACCCGTCACCGGCCTGCTGCCGGATACGTGGCACCTTGGATCAAACACGATCCTGCCCGCCTTCATCAGCCCCATCAGGCTGGAGGGTCCGCTTCGCGCGCTGTTGGGCGAGCCGCACCCGGCGGACCTATCGTCGGATGTCTTGCGCGGCCCGGGCGGCAACGTCCACCTCACCACGCGCGGGCAGCTGAGCGGGCTTCGCCGGCAGGGCGATGCGGTGGTCTTCGATCTTGCCCATCGTCCGGGCTGGGTCACGGAGACGGTAGTCTCCGGGATCGCCGAGCCGCGGACGGTGCGGTGGGGCGCCGCCGAGCTGCCCCGCGCACGAGGGACAGGGGTGGAGAAGCTCGGCTGGAGTTGGTCGCCCGAGAAGCGCCGCCTGACGATCCGGCAACGGCATTCGGGCCAAGGTGTGCGTGTCATCATACAGATGCCACGGCGGTCGGCAGGAACGCAGTAGCACGCGCCATCGGGCGCATCCACGGATAGGAGCAAGTGAACATGTCCAAACCCAGAATCGGCTTCGTCGGCGTCGGCGGCATGGGCCAGTGCGCGCACCTGCGCAACTACGCCGCCATCCCGGACTGCGATGTGGTAGCCATCGCCGAGGTGCGGCCCAAGCTGGCCGCGGCCGTGGCGGCCAGGTACGGCGTGCCCAAGGTCTACCCTGACCACAAGGCCATGCTGGCGGCCGAGAAGCTCGACGGCATCGTGGCGTCGCAGCCCTTCACGCGGCACGGCGTGCTCATCTCCGAACTGGCATCGTACGGCATCCCCATCTTCACCGAGAAGCCGCTGGCAGGCAACATCACCGCCGGCCAGAAGGTCCTGGACGCGCTGGCAGCGGGCGGCTCCTGGCACATGGTGGGATACCACAAGAGGAGCGACCCGGCCACGATGGCAGGCAAGGCCGCCATCGAGGAGATGAAGGCCTCCGGCACGGCCGGCAAGATGCGCTACGTTCGCATCCTGATGCCTGCCGGCGACTGGGTTGCCAACGGCTTCACCGACATGATCGGCAGCGACGACCCCATGCCGCCGCTTGAGTGGGACGCCCCGGCGGAGGACATGGACGCGCCCACCTACGAGCGCTACATCAGCTTCGTGAACTACTATATCCACCAGGTCAACCTGATACGCCATCTGCTTGGCGAGCCCTACAAGGTGGTCTACGCCGACCCGAGCGAGGTGATGCTGGTGGTCCAGAGCGAGAGCGGCGTCACGGCCACCATCGAGATGTCGCCGTACACGACGAGCATCGACTGGCAGGAGTCGGCACTGGTGGCATTCGAGCGGGCCTGGGTAAAGATCGACCTCCCGGCGCCGCTGGCCAGCAACCGGCCCGGCAAGCTGGAGATATACAACGACGCGGCGGCCGGCGGCCCGGTGCTGACCTCGCCCACGCTGCCCTGGGTTCACGCCATGCGCCAACAGGCTATCAACTTTGTGCGCGCCGTCAAGGGCGAGATCCCGCCCATGTGCACCGCGCAGGAGGCCCTGCAGGACCTCCAGGTGGCACGCCAGTACATCGCGCTGCTGACCGGCAAGTAGCCGACGAGACCGAGCGGAGCCCATGCGCCAGGCACTCACCGTCTGCCGAGGGGTCGCGCGCTCCCTGGTCGACAATGGGCTCCGCAGCGTCCTCACCGTGCTCGGGGTCGCCATCGGCGTCGGCAGCGCAGTGTTGCTGGTGGCTCTGGCGCGCGGCGTGGAGAAGGACATCGACAACGAGCTCCAGCGGCTGGGCGCCGACCTCGTGACGCTCATCTCGGGCAAGCTGGCCCCCGGCGGCATGCCCAACTTCATGTCGCTGGCTGCCCTCAGCACACTGCGCGAGAGCGATGTGGAGGTCATCAGGCGCGTGCCCGGCGTGGCCCGCGCCTGCCCCATGATGCTCACGGCGGGCAGCGTGGAGTACGGCAAGGAGTCGGCGTCGTCGCTGGTGGTGGCGTCCGAGCCCATTATCTTCAGGATGCGCCCGACGGAGCTGGCCGAGGGGCGCATCTGGAACGACACCGAGGCCGACCAGCCCGTATGCGTGCTGGCCGACACGCCGCGCCATGTCATCTTCGGCAAGGGCCCGGCGCTGGGCGGTTCTGTGACGATCCGCGGCAAGCGGTTCCGTGTGGTGGGCACACTGGCTCCGGAGCCGGAGTCGTCCCTGTCGCTGGGGGTCTTCTCCTTCGCCAACGTGGCCTACATACCGTTCCGCACAGCCAAGCGCTTCTTTCCCGAGGGCCAAGTCAACCGCATCTTCCTGAAGACGGACTACCGCAAGGCGCCTGCCGCGGTACTGGAGCAGGTCCGCCGCGAGGTACGCGCCAACCATGACGGCCACGATGACTTTGGTGTGCTAACCCAGGAGACGCTACTAGGGGCCATGTTCCGTGTCTTCGGGATCATCACGGCCCTGCTCAGCGGCATCAGCGCCGTATCGCTGGTCGTGGCCGGCGTGGGCGTGATGAACATCATGCTGGTCACCGTCACGGAGCGTACGCGGGAGATCGGCATCCGGAAGGCCGTCGGCGCCACGCGCGCCGACATCTTCCGGCAGTTCCTGGCCGAGGCGGTGTGCATCTGCATCCTGGGCGGCGCGGCGGGGCTAACGCTGGCCCAGGGCGTCTGCGCGACGGTTTCGTACCTGACGCCACTCAAGCCTGCAATCGCATCTGTGGCCGTATGCACCGCGCTGACGGTCTGCACGGCTGTGGGCATCATCTTCGGAGTGGCGCCGGCGTTGCAGGCGGCGGCCAAGGACCCTGTGGAGGCCATACGATGGGAATGAAACGAAGTCCGGGGCGGTCGGGGTCGGCGCACACCGCATTGACGCTGGGTGCGGCCGCCCTGCTGGCGGCGCTGGTCGGTGCGGTGGCGATCGGACGCGACGCCGGGCCGCCGCCCATGCCGCACGAGGTCGCGCCCGTGGTGACGCATCCGGTGGAGCCCGCCACGCGCGACCTGGAGCCCGGCGAGGCCGCCTCGATGCTCGAGGCTGACTGGCTCTACCAGGCCGAAGGCCGCCCGCTCGTCCGGCGCGCACGGCAGGAGATCGGCTGGGCGAGGGAGATGGCGCAGCGGCTCGCGACCGGCCCTCACCCCGTGGACGTGCGCCGCGAACTGGCCGAACTGGCCGGACTCGAGGCCCAGTTGCCCGCCCCGCCGGCGGCGGCACTGGCCACCACGCGCCTGCCTGCCACGCCGGACGCGCTGGCGCACTGGAACTTCGAGGAGGAGAAGGGCGGCGCCCCCATCGACGCCACCGCCCACAGGCGGAACGGGATCGGCGGCGAGTTCCCCGCCCGCGAGCCCGGCGTGGCAGGCCTCGCCGCGGCATGGTCGGGAGCGGGAGCCGTCGACTGCGGGCCGACACCAGCCGAGATCGCCGCCGCCCGGTACACGCTCACGGCGTGGATCAGCGCCACCTCGCAGGAGGCCGACATCCTGGGCTCCGGAGTAGGCGCCGGCCACTTCCTGTTCATGAGCTACCAGGGCGTTGTGCGGGGCCACCACTGGACCGATGCCGACGGCAACGTCCTCGACGGCAAGACGCGGGTGGACGACGGCGCCTGGCACCATGTCGCCATGGTGGTGGACGGCAAGACGGTTGCGCTCTACGTGGACGGCAGGCTTGACGGCTCGCGGCCCTTCGTGGGCGCTCCGAAGCCCATCACGGCGCACTTCACGCTGGGCGGGCGAGGCGAGGCGACCAGCAGCGGAGCCTTCGCGGGCTCCATGGACGAGGTCGAAATCCTGCCCAGGCCCGCATCGGCAGACGAGATCGCCCGCATGGCCGAGGCCGGCAGGTCCGCAACGGCAGACGCTCCCCGCGACAGCGAAGAGGTCCGGCGCACCTACGTGGCGATTCGGGCGGTGAAGCGCCGCATCATGCTAAAGAGCCCAGAGGTCGACTTCAGCAAGGTGCTCTTCATCGACCAGCCCTACCCGCAGGGCGCCGAATGGCAGCACCAAGCGCGCCACCGAAACGGCATGATGGCCATGCCCGGAGGGCGTCTGCTGCTGCTCGACGGACTGCAACCCGGCGGAAGGCTCACCAAGCTCGCCCCGGAGAAGCCCGGCGCATTCTGGAGCCCGGATGTCTCCTTCGACGGCAAGCGCGTGCTCTTCTGCATGAAGCCCTGGGACGAGGGCGCGTTCCACCTGTACGAGATCGGCGCCGACGGTAGCGGCTTGAAGCAGCTCACGTCGGGGCCCTACGACGACATCGACCCCGTCTACCTGCCCGACGGGCACATCGCCTTCAGCAGCAGCCGCAGCAACTCCTACGTCCGTTGCATGCCCTACACCTTCTCGTACGTGCTCGCCCGGTGCGACGCCGACGGCGGCAACGTGTACCTGATCAGCCAGAACAGCGAGCCGGACTGGTGCCCCACCGTGATGAACGACGGCCGGCTCATCTACTCGCGCTGGGAGTACACGGATAAGGCCCTCTGGCGCATCCAGAGCCTCTGGACCACCAACCCGGACGGCACGGGCACAGCCACCTTCTGGGGCAATCAGAGCGTCTGGCCCGACCATCTGGCCGAGCCTCGGGCCATTCCCGGCAGCAACCGTGTGATGTTCACAGGCCTGGCGCACCACAACTGGTTCGCGGGCTCTATAGGCATCCTCGACCCGGCCAAGGGCCGCAACTTCCCGCACGGGCTCACCAAGGTCACCGCCGAGGCGGCTTGGCCCGAGTGCGGCCGGCCGCCGCTGGACCCCAAGGAGAAGGCCGACTACCACGCCTCGGGCCGCTTCGGCGCCTACAAGACCCCCTACCCGCTCTCCGAGACGCTCTTCCTCGTCTCTGCCGATCGGAAGGGCAAGTTCGCGCTCTACCTCATGGATGTGTGGGGCAACCGGGAGCTGATCTACGAAGGGGCGCACCACATCTGGCACGCCATCCCCCTTCGTGCGAGGCAGAAGCCTCCAGCCTACTCCAGCCGCGTGGCCTGGCCCGGCACCGGAAGGCTGCGCAAGCCCAAGCAGCCGGGCACGTTTTTCAGCGCCAACGTCACCGAGGGCGCGCCGGAGCTTCGCGGCAAGGTGGCAGCGCTCCGCGTCATCGCCATGGATCCGAAGACCTACAGCCAGTGGACCCGCGACGGCCGCTACTCCGGCCCCTCCCTTTCGGGGTTCCAGGAGGAGGGCTATAAGCGCATCTTGGGCACGGCGCCCGTGGCCGCCGACGGCTCGGTCAACTTCACGGCGCCGGCCGGCGTTCCGCTCCACTTCCAGCTGCTTGACCGACGTGGCCGCGCACTACAGACCATGCGCTCCTTCAGCGGCCTGATGCCCGGCGAAAAGCGGGGCTGCGTGGGCTGCCACGAACTGCACAGCGTGACCCCTGCCACACGGAGGGGAACCGCCACGGTGCGTCCGCCGGCGGAACTCCTGACGCCGTCATGGGGGCAGCGGACCGTGAGCTACGGCGGCTTCGCGCGCCCCGTGCTGGCCAAGCACTGCGGGTCGTGCCACACCGGGGCAGGCGCGGGGCGCAGGGCGCTGGACCTGACCGAGAGGCCGTCCGGCGTCTGGGGTGAGCCCTACCTGACGCTGGTGAACTCCGGGCTTGCCGGCGCCCTCAAATGCGAGGACTTCGCCCAGAGCGACCCGAGGAGCTATGTCACCATGCCGCCCATGCAGCATCTCTCCTACGCCAGTCGTCTCGTCGACATGGCCTCCAGTGGAACGCACTATGGTGTCCGCGTGGCGGGACAGGAGCTGCAGATGCTGATCGCGTGGGTCGACGCCAACTGTCCCAGCAAGGGCGAGGAGGAGGTCCGAGCCATGCCCGACCCCGCCTACCCAGGACTGGAGCGGCTCTCGGTGCGGCCCCGCTGTGGCACGGCCCCGGTCATCCCGCGGCCGTAACGGCAGAACCAGACGCAGGCGCGGCGGCCAGGAGACCTCCCCCGGCCGCCGCGCACCAGACCCAACCGAGGGCTACTCGGCCAACAGGCAGTCCGCCGTCATCTCCTCGGGCACGGGCAGGCCCAGCAGGCGCAGGACCGTCGGCGCGATGTCGGCCAGCTTGCCCCGCGGGATGAGGTTCCGCTCGGGCGAGTCGGACGCCACGTAGAGGCACTCCACCGGGCAGAGCGTGTGGCTGGTCTTGGTCTTGCCGGTCACGTAGTCCAGCATCTGCTCCGAGTTGCCGTGGTCGGCGGTGATCAGGATGTGCGCGTCCAGCTCCAGCAGCCGATCCACCACCTTGCCCACGCACTCGTCCACCACCTCGACCGCCTTCTGCGCTGCGGCGAAGATGCCCGTGTGGCCCACCATGTCGCCATTGGCGAAGTTGATCACGATGAAGCCGTAGGGGAACTCCTCCAGGCGGCGAAGCACCTCGTCGGCCACGTTGTAGGCGTCCATCTCGGGGTGTACGGCGAACATGGCGGGGTCGAAGCGCCCTTTGATCTCCACCTGGTCCTCACCGGCGTAGGGCGTGGTGCTCTTGCCGTTGAAGAAGCTTGTGACGTGGCGGAACTTCTGCGTCTCGGCGATGCGGAGTTGCCGCAGGCCCGCCTCGGCGACCACCTCGCCCAGCAGGCGGTTCATGCCGCCGCCCTCGCTCATGGGCGGCAAGAGGTACTCCTCCAGTTCGTCGTAGTACCGGGTGAAGCCGAGGTAGGTAACCAGCGGCCTCCGAGAGCGCAGGCCGGCGTAGTCGTCGCTGACGAAGGCCATGGTGAGCTGCGCTGCCCGATCCTGCCGGTAGTTGGTGTGGAAGACGCAGTCGCCGTCGCGGATGCCGTCGTAACCTCCCAGAACATACGGCGGGATGTACTCATCCACCATCTCGGCGCCGTCGGGCGTCCGGTCGTCCGCGTAGCTCTCGGAAATCGCATCCTCGATGTCTCCGCCGGCGCGCCCCGCGGCCGCAACGATGCACTCGTAGGCCTGGCTGGTCAGCGTCCAGTTGCGCGAGCGATCCATGGCGTAGTAGCGGCCCATGGCGGTGCCGATGCAGCAGCCGCCCACCTGGCCCATCACCTGCTTCAGCGCGGCCACGTACTCCATGCTGGAGCGCGGCGGCGTGTCGCGGCCGTCCAGGAAGGGATGGAGGATGATCTCGCCCTCGAGCCACTCGGCGCGCGCCCGGCGCATCACCTTGAACAGGTGCTCCTGATGCGCATGGACGCCCTCATCCTGCAGCAGGCCGAAGAGGTGGAGCCGACCGCCGCCGGCCTTCCACGCGGCCATCATCTGGACCCAGCGCTCGTACCGGAAGACCTCGCCGGAGGCCAGGCCCTCGTCGAGCCGCTTCAACTCCTGGACCACGATGCGGCCGGCGCCCATGTTCAGGTGGCCCACTTCGCTGGAGCCCTGGTAGCCGTCGGGCAGGCCTACGGGCTCGCCGCTGGCATCCAGCAGCGTCCACGGATAACGGCTCTTGAGCCGGTCGATGTTGGGGGTGCGGGCGGCGAAGACCGCATTGGCGTGCGGGTTCCGATTGTATCCCCAGCCGTCGCGCACGATCACACAGACAGGTCGCATCTAGCCTTCCTTTCACAGGCGCCGCGAGCATCATCCGGGCATGGGCGGCACATGGATACCATACCCCAAGGCCCTGCGCCCCCCTTGGGCCATTGCGCGGTAGCATAGGATGCGCCGCAAGGCGCGCGCCCGCCGGGAGTGAACCCATGCCCGAGTTACCCGACATCACGGTCTACGTGGAGGCCCTGCAGGAAGTCGTCGCAGGGCGAACCCTCCGAAGCCTGGAGGTACGCAGCCCGTTTGTGCTACGTACCGTCAGCCCCGGACCCGCCGACTACGCAGGTCGGGCGGTCACCGGCGTCTCGCGGATCGGTAAGCGCATCGTGCTGGCGTTCGAGGGCGAGCACCACGCGGTAATCCACCTGATGATCGCGGGCCGCCTCCACTGGCGCGCACCGAACGCCTCCACAGGCGGCAAGATGAACCTACTCGCATTCCGATTCACCGAGGGCGCCCTGATCCTGACCGAGGCCTCGCAACGCAAGCGGGCCTCGCTCCACCTGCTGGAAGGCCGCGAGGCGTTGACCGATCTGGACCCCGGGGGAATCGAGCCGCTGGCCGCCACGCCGGCGGCCTTCGCCGAGGCCCTTCGCCGGGAACCCCACACGGTGAAGCGCGCGCTCACCGACCCGCGTCTCCTCTCGGGGATCGGCAATGCCTACTCGGACGAGATCCTCCACCGCGCCCGGCTCTCGCCCTTCAAGCTCACCACGCAGATGGCCGATGCCGAGATGGAGCGGCTTCGCACGGCCCTCGTCGAGGTCATCGGCGAGTGGACCGACCGGCTCCGCTCCGAGCGCAAGGGCCGCTTCCCCGAGAAGGTGACCGCCTTCAGACCCGAGATGGCGGTGCATGGCCGCTTCGGCCTTCCCTGCCCCACCTGCGGGGCGCCGGTCCAGCGCATCGCCTACGCCGACAACGAGGCCAACTACTGCGCCGAGTGCCAGACCGGCGGCAAGCTACTGGCCGACCGGGCCCTCTCGCGCTTGCTGCACGAGGACTGGCCGCGCAGCCTGACAGAGATGGAGGAGATGCGGGCCGGCCACCGGGCCGCGCTGGGCGGCCCGGCGAGCGACCAGGACTAGAGGGCGACGCCGAGCACGCGGAGCACCTCCTCGGCGGTCGTGAGGCCCGTTGTCGCCTTCCGAAGGCCGTCTATGACGAGGTTCTCCTGCCCCTGTGCCAGCGCGGTGGCGTCCAACTCCTCTGCTGAGGCCTGCGAGCGGATCGCTGCGGCGAGTTCACGGTCGACGGTGATCAGCTCGTAGAGGGCCCCACGACCGCGGGAGCCGGTCATGCGGCAGGCCGGGCAGCCGGAACCGCGGCGCCATCGCGCCGAGAGGTCCTCGGCAGTACCGGCGACCTCGACCAAGCGCACTGCCGCGGGTGGCGGGGCCTCGATCTCGGCGCCGCAATCACTGCAGACCCGGCGGACCAGCCGCTGATTGAGCGCGCCGAGGAGGGTGGCTGCCGGGTAGTAGGGATCGGAACAGAGCGAGACAAAACGCTCGATGGCCCCACCGGCGCTCTCGGCGTGGAGCTGACACAGGACCAGATGGCCGTTCATGGCGATCTGGACAGCGGCCTCGGCGGTCTCCTGGTCGGTCACGTCGGCCAGCATGATCACATCCGGGTCGTGCTGCATGACGGCCCGCAGAGCCGACGCCACCGTGATCCCTCCGCGCGGGTTCACCGCGACCTGCGTGGCGTTGGGTATGACCAGCTCGACGGGGTCCTCCACGGTCATGGTCTTCACTCCATCGCCGGAGATCGACTGCAATGCCGCGTAGAGCGTCGTGGTCTTTCCGCTACCGGTAGGGCCAGAGACGAGAAGGATGCCATTGGGCTGATGCAACAGGCCGTCGAGCCGGGCGCGCAGGTCGTCGGAGACGTTCAGGCGCCCCAGGTCGGGAACCTGGGCATCGCGGACGAGCACGCGGAGGGTGATCGCCTCGCCGCCGAAGACCGGAAGCGTCGCCGTGCGTAGTTCGAACTCGCGATCGCCAAGGAGCACGCCGAATCGGCCGGACTGAGGCAGGCGCCGCTCGCCGACATCGAGCCCGGCCATGGACTTCAGGCGATCGACGACCGGCTCCAGCAACCGCCGGGGCATGCGCCGCACCACGTGGAGCAGCCCGTCGACGCGACATCGGACCAGCGCGCACCCCTCACCGCCGGAGCGCCGCGGCTCGATATGCAGGTCTGAAGCGCGCAAGGCGAGCGCCAGGCGCACCATGGCGTCGCAGAGGCGAGCCACCGTGGCGGAGGCCGGATCGTTGTCGCCCGGCGGCTCCTCGTCCGTCGCGGCGCCCAGGCCGACGCACTCCCCGGCAAAGAACGCCAGCTCGGCTTCGGCGTCGTCGGCGGCCTGGGGCCCCAGCGCCGAGGGCGACCGCATCATGTGGGCCATCAGGTCGTCCTTGCGGAAGCGCCACTGGCGGCCCACTCGCATTCCCTTCAGGTCGCCGGCGGACAGCATACGGTAGACCGTGGGCCGGCTGACGCCCAGGAAGCGCACCGCCTGGTCCAGTGAAAGAAGCTCGTCCGACTTCGCCGGGTCCGGCGCTTGCTCTTGCTCGGTCATGGGCCCTCTCCTTGATTGTATCACTGACGATCAATCGCTTCGACGATCTATTATGACACAGCCGTGCGAGGGTCCGGCTCTGTCGCCTGGCGCAGACGCAAAGCGGCCCCCGAGCCGCATGGCGCCGGGGGCCGATCGGGCGACGAACGAGGCGCGATGGCTACCGAACAGGGACCAGCCGTAGTGCCTTCAGGTTGATCGGGCTCCAGCCCTCGGCCTTGGCCTTAACCGTCACCGTGACGAGGCCCGGCTGATCTAGCTGCACTTCCCCCAGGACGGCATCTTGGAAGCGCCCATAATCGCCGGTCTCGGGGGCCACGGCCTCGATGGACTTGCCGCCCACGCTCACTGTGAACGTCCCTGAGCCAGTGGCCGCGATCGCTGCCGAGAGGCGGTAGCGACCTGGGGTGGCCAGGCGAAAGCGCCACTCCACCCACTCCGACGGATCGAGCCAGAATCCGATGTTGTCGCGCCCGGCGCCGCTCTCGTAGCGAATCTGGCTGCCGTGACAGGTAGCGTCGATGGCCGCCAGCTGCACCGTGCCGCCGGCAGCCTGGGCCATGACGGCGTTCTCCACCTGCACGGGGCCGGCCACGCGCAGGGCGATGGTGGTGCAGATCGGGTCCATAGGCAGCGTGGGCACTTCGAGTTCCACGCCCTCAGGCGTGTTCCGCGCCTTCAAGGTTCCGCGGCCGGCCAGCAGGCGAGCGTCCCGCACGGCGCTCTTCAGACCGGGAGCCAGCAGGCGGCCATCCTTCGGCCAGTCGAACACGTGGAGGTAGAGGGTCGCTCCTGCCTTGTCGGGCTTCACAGTGCAGCGACCCCACGGCAGCCGCTTGAAGGGGCTGGCCTGGGCGCCGTAGATGGCCTGGGAGTTCACCTTCATCCACTGGCCCACGCGCTCCAACCGCTCGACGGAGGGCTGGGGTATCTCGCCCAGGCTGGTGGGGCCAACGTTCAGCAGGAAGTTGCCGCCCTTCGACGCGATGTCGACCAGTGTCTTGACCAACGTCTCGGGCGACTTCCACTCGTGGTCGGTACTCTTGAATCCCCAGGTGTCATTCATCGTCATGCAGGTCTCCCAGTCGCGGCCGGGGTAGCCCGTGGCGGGGACGAACTGCTCGGGGGTCTCGGAGTCGCCGGGATAGATGCCCAGGCGGTTGTTGTGGATGATGCCCGGCTGCAGCCGGAGGAGCGGCGCCAGCATGTCGGCCCGGTCGCGGGTCATATCGGCTGGGGTATCCCACCAGAAGACGGCGATCTTGCCGTAGTTGGTGAGCAACTCGCGAACCTGCGGGGCGGCCACGCGGCGGATGTACTCCGTCATGTCGCCCTTCTGGGCGGGGTCCCACTGGCCGCCGATGGCAGCGCCGCCGGGGTTGGTCCAGTCCTGCGCCTGGGAGTAGTAGAAGCCCAGCTTCAGGCCGTGCTTACTGCAGGCCGCCGCCAACTCCTTCAGCGGGTCGCGGCCGAAGGGCGAGGCCTTGGTGATGCTCCAGTCGGACGCCTTGGTACCGAACATGGCAAACCCGTCGTGGTGCTTGCTGGTGATGATGATGTACTTCATCCCCGCGCGCTTGGCCAGGGAGACCCAGCGGTCGGCATCGTACTTCACCGGGTTGAACTCGCGGGCAAAGCCGCGGTACTCGGCCACCGGTATCTTGGCGCTGTTCATGATCCACTCGCCGATGCCGCCCACGGGCTTGCCGCGGTAGACGCCGGCGGGCACCGAGTAGACGCCCCAGTGGATGAACATGCCGAACCGGGCCTCGCGCCACCACCTCATGCGGAGGTCGCGCTGGACCTTCGTCTCACCCGCGTACGGATCGGCGCTCGGGCCCTGCGCCCGTGCGCTCCAACCGGTCACCGCCAGGGCCGCAACCAACCAGACCATGCGTTTCACAAGCATCCGTTACCTCCACGCGGGCGCGCCGACCGCGCCGCCGCCGCTGTTTGCGGGCCGCCGAAGCATACCATCTGGTACTCTTTACCCGCTATGCGGCACTCCCTTACAGCCTCCATCCTGTCCCACCGAGACCTTGGCGACGCGCAATTCGAGATGACGGTGCTGGCTCCGGCCATCGCCCGCGACGCCCGTCCAGGGCAGTTCCTGCAGGCGCTCTACGTGGGCGCAGGTAGCCCGCTCATGCGGCGTCCATTCTCGGTCTTCCGCACCGACCCTGAGGCCGGCACGCTTGCCATCGTCTACGTGGCACGCGGCGCGTTCACCATCGGCATGAGCGCCTTGAGGGTGGGAGCTTCGATCTCCCTTGTGGGTCCGCTGGGCAACAGCTTTGAGCCGGACCCGCGCCCCGATGTGCGCCACATGCTGGTGGCAGGTGGCGTGGGCGCGCCGCCGCTCTACTTCTTGGCCCGCGAGATGGTGGCCGCCGGCCACGCGCCCGAGTCGATTTGCGTCATCAACGGCGCACGAAGCCGCGACCTGCTGGTAGCCGGAGCCGACTTCGCCGCGGTGGGCGTGACACTCCGCGAAACGACCGACGATGGGTCTGCCGGGCGCCGCGGCACCGTAGCTGATGAACTGAGTGACCAGATCGCCGCCAGTGGCGGCTGCGCGGTCTACGCCTGCGGTCCTACCCCCATGCTGCGGGCCGTGGCTTCGCTCTGCGTCGAGGCGGGCGTCTCCTGCCGCGTTTCGCTGGAGACCGTCATGCCCTGCGGTCTGGGCGTCTGCATGGGCTGCATCATCAAGCTACGCAATGATGCGGAGCCGGAGGGCTACACGCTGGTTCGGTCCTGCCACGAGGGGCCGATCTTCGACGCCGCGGAGGTGATCTGGTGAGCGTCATCACAGTCGCAGCGGTTCAGATGGACATACGAATCTGCGATGTGTCCGGCAACTTCGAACGTGCGTTAGCGTGGCTGGAGCGGGCGGCCTCCCTGGGCGCCGCACTGATCGTGCTGCCGGAAGCGGCGCTCTCGGGCTACTGCTTCGCGTCGCGGGATGAGGCCGCGCCCCACGCACTGGCGCAGGACGCCGAGCCGCTGCAGCGCTTCGCGGCGCGTTGCGCCGAACTGGGCGTCACGGGGGTGCTGGGTTACCTCGAGGCCGCTCCGGGCGAGCAGGTCTACAACTCGGCCTGCGTCGCCATGCCATCCGGCGAGGTCGCGACCTACCGCAAGACGCACCTGCCGACGCTGGGCGTCGATCGCTTCCTCAGCAAGGGCGACCGCCTCCCGACCTTCGAGGCGGCGTGGGGCTCGCTGGGTTGCCTGATCTGCTACGATGTACGCTTCCCGGAGCCGGCCCGCGTGCTGGCGCTGCAGGGAATGGACGTCTTGGCCGTGCCCACCAACTGGCCCGCAGGCGCCGAGAGCACGCCGGACTTCGTGCTGCGGGCGCGAGCGCGGGAGAACCGCGTCTTCGTGGTGGCGGCCGACCGCGTGGGCGTGGAGCGCGGACGGCAGTTCATCGGCCGGAGCCAGATCGTGGACGCCACAGGGCGCGTGTTGGCCGAGGCCGACGGCGAGGAGGAGACGATCCTGTTCGCGCAGATCGACCCCGCCGAGGCGCGCCGGAAGCGCATCGTGATCGAGCCCGGCGAGTGGGAGCAGGACCCCGTTGGAGATCGACGCCCGGAGCTCTACGGCCTGCTGGGGGCCCCCGCCAATGCCTGACCTGACCACAAGCCTGGGTCCGCTGCGTCTGAAGAACCCGGTCGTTACGGCGTCGGGCACATTCGGCTTCGGCTCGGAGTGGGCCGACTTCTACGACCTGAGCCGCTTGGGGGGCCTCACCACCAAGGCCGTTACGGTCCTACCCCGGCGCGGCAACCCCATGCCCCGGACCACCGAGACCGCCTCCGGAATGCTGAACGCCATCGGGCTGCAAAACCCCGGGCTCGAGGCCTTCCTGGCCGAGAAGCTGCCCTACCTGCGGCAGTTCGACACGGCGATCATCGTGAACATCGCTGCGGACCGGATCGAGGACTTCGTCACGCTGGCGGAACGCCTCGACGGCCAAGCGGGCGTGGCGGCGCTGGAAGTGAACGTCTCCTGCCCGAATCAGGCCTGCGGCGGGCTGGAGTTCGGCGTGGACCCGGCGCTGACGGCACAGGTCATCGGCGCGGTGCGTGCAGCCACCACGCTGCCCATGATCGCCAAGCTCACGCCCAACGTCACGCGCATCGCCGACATCGCGCGGTCCGCCGTGGATGCCGGCGCCGACGCCCTCTCGCTGGTGAACACCTACGTGGGCACGGCCATCGACACCCGCACGCGCAAGTTCAAGATCGCCAACCGGCAGGCAGGGCTCTCAGGGCCCTGCATCAAGCCGCTGGCCCTCCTGGCCGTATGGCGGGTGGCGCAAGCCGCAAAGGCGCCCATACTGGGCATGGGCGGCATCATGAACGCGACAGACGCCGTGGAGTTCATGCTGGCGGGCGCGTCCGCGGTGGCGATCGGCACGGCCAACTTCGTCAACCCCATGGCGGCGGTGGAGATCGTCGATGGAATTGAGCAGTACCTGAGCCAGACGGGCGCCGCGTCGGTCCAGGAGATCATCGGGGCGGTGCAGCCCGCGCTCTGAGCGGCTAATCGTCGCCGAACAGGTCCAGCCGGGGCTGCCGCACTACCCCGGCGCGGCTCGGGCGCGGGATCAGGTCGTCGAACCCCGGCCCAACGGCCTCGCGGAGCCTGCACGCGAACTTGTGGAGCTTCTCCATGTAGGCCAGCGGGCTCTCGGAGCCAGGCGTGAACTCCTCCATGAGGCCGAGCCTGCCGTCAGAGCGCTCGTAGACGTAGACGTACTCGCCCACGGCCACGCCCTGGACCAGAGCCGCCGTGCGCTGCTTGGCGGAGCTACTGAAGGTCTTTCCGGTGATCCGCTCGCGGCGGGCCAACTGCGCGATGGGCACGCGGTGGTCGCGCAGCCTCGCGGCCGTAGCGTCGTAGAGCGCGGCGAAGCCCGCCGTATCGCCCTCGATGAGCAGGTCGATGGACCGCTCCAGGAACTCGCGACCGAAGGGCTCGTCTGCCCGGGACCGCAGCGAGGCGCCCTTGAGTATGCGCTTGCCGTCGTAGCCCTGAAGCACGTAGTTCTTGGGCTTCAGGCTGACCATGGCTCGGTACCGACCGTCGAACGCCAACCGGATCCCCTCCGGAAGCGTATTGTCCAGGCGGCCCACATAGGCGCGCTCGGCCTCCTCGCCCTCGACGTCCGCCGGAGGCACGAAGTAAACGCCGTCGGTGTCGATCTCGATGATCTTCGCTCCGTCGGCATCCAACTGACCCGCTACCTTCAGCACCAGTTCCCGTCCCAGGCGGGTGACGTTCCCCGCTTGCACCGGATCGTTGAAGTAGAACGTGGGCGCGCCGAGGTAGCCGTAGAAGGAGTTGATCAGCACCTTGAACGAGCCCTGGAGGCCTTCCCAGTAGTGCCTCTCGGCTATGGGGCAGGTCTTGACGCGGGCCTTCGCCTCCAGTCGGCGGCGCGTCAACTCGGCCAGCGCGGGCAGGAAGACGCCCAGGCAGTCGCTCTCCGGGTGGATGCCGTGCTTCAGCATCAGGCTCGGGTAGAGGCTCTCCACATCGGCCTTGACCACGCGTTGCACCACGCCGGTGATGCGCGTCTCCACATGGCCGCCCTGATTGTCCGTCGCGCCCCGGCTCCGAGGCAGACCCCGGCCGGCGTCGAGGTAGGCGCGCACGAAGATCGCGTTGATCTTCTCGCCGCTGCCGGTCACCGCCACCGCCGCGTAGCTGTCCGGCACCATCTGGGCCTGGTAGAACTGGGTGGCCAGGGTCAGCTCAGCCAGTCGTTGCGTTTCACGGATGTCCTGTGCGGCGTACTCCAGCACGCGCGCAGGGTCGGTGCGGTAGGTCTCGGCCAGCGTGGCGCGGTCCAGTTCGATGCGATTGGGCTCGGCGATGCCATACGCCCGCGCCGCCTCCTTGAGCCCGTAGCCGGCCAACTCCCCGCGGGCGGCGTCGAACTGCTGCACGGCCAGGTAGGTATCGACGACGTGGCGACCGTAGACGTAGATCGGCCGGAACGGCCGCGAAGCGCCGCCCAGCGCCAGATTGCGCTCCATGCCGGGCACGGGCTCGGAACCGTCGCGGCCCAGCGCAAGACGCGCGCGATTGGCCCGTGCGCGGGCCAACAGGAAGGGGATGTCGAAGCCGAGGATGTTGTGGCCCTCGATCACATCAGGGTCGCGCTCGGCCACCAGCGCGGCAAGGCGGCCGAGGATGTCCGTCTCGTCGCCCACCAGCACATCCTCAAGGCCGCGGTTGTCGCCCACGGCGATGCAGAGGACGCGTGAGTCGGGGGCGTCACCGGAGAGGCCCTGCGTCTCGATGTCGATCTGCATCCGGCGCACTTCGGCCATGGCCATGCCCTTGAAGAGTGTGCGGCCCGCGGCGACCAGGGCGGCCTTGGTGGGGCTGACGTAGGCGGCGTGTTCGACCTGCCTGTCGCGGAGGTAGAGGCGGGCAACGCGCTGGGCCTCGCGGGAGTGAAACTCGCAGAGCAGTCGGTAGTGGCCGCCCTCCAGTTCGCGTGACACGGCCATGCCCGCCGCAGGCGCGGCCAGCAGAAGCCAGGGCCGGCTCGGGGCGCGCTCCACCACCACGCGGTCGTCGCCCATGCGGCGCCAGAGCGTCAGACCTTCGTCGTCGGCCTCGGCGGCTACGATCCGCCGCGTCTCGTCGGCGCCGAACAGAATCCTCGCGGCCTCGGGCGCGGCGCCGTCCTCTGCGGCGTCACGCGGGTCGTCGAAGAGGGAGCCCGCGAAGAGGTCATGGCGCCGGGTGGGCATCGCTACTGCTGCTCCGGCGCCAGTGCGGACGGCGGAAGCGTGTCGTCCTGGAACTCCAAGTAGCCGAGCACTTCGGCGGCCTGGTCCGGCTTGAGCGGCGAGAAGCGGCCCCGGCCCCGCACGTAGAGCGTGCCGTCGGTGCCGCAGATCTCTCCGGCGCCCTCCCAGATGCGGCGGCTTGCGTCGGTCACCCAGCCGCGCACGGTGATCTCCTCGCCCACCGGGACGGACTTGCGGAACTCAAGTTTCAGTTCGACGGCCATCACCAGCCGCTTCATGACCACGGCGGGCGCCCAGCCCATGGTCTCGTCGAGCAGGGCCGTCAGAACGCCTCCGTGGACGATGCCCCGGTAGCCCATATGCGACTCTGTGACGCGGAGGGTGGTCCAAACGGTCTGGCCGTCGGTCTGAAACCGGACGTGGAGGCCGCAGGGGTTGCCACTGCCGCAGACGAAGCAGCGCTCTGAGTTGGGGAGGAAGGCCAAGGCGTCACCTCCAGCGTCGGCGGGGATCGGAGGCATGCGGTGCGGAAGCGGACCGATTCTTTAGCATGACGGAACACTCTGCGGGCAGACCCCGTAAGGTCCAGTAGCGCATGTCCTCCTTTTCAAGGAATGCCACCGATTGGTGGACGCCCACCTCCCGCAACGGGGGTGGGCGTATATTTTGCGTCGCGATCCGGCGCCGGCCGTTACCGGGGGGCGATGATCAGCCGTCGATCGGGCTCTTCCCCTTCGCTGTAGGTGCGGATGCCAGGATCGTCAGAGATTGCCTGGTGCACTATACGTCGCTCATGCGGCGGCAACGGGTCAAGCTCGCACTCCTCCTGCCGCTCCTTCACCTGCGCAGCGAACTCCAGGGCCAGCTCCGTCAGCGTGGCCGCGCGCTGCTCGCGGTAGCCGCAGGCATCCACGATGATGCGCACACCGGGGCCGACGCGGCGGACAACCACCAGATTGGCCACGTACTGCAGCGCATCGAGGTACTTCCCACTGCGGCCGAAGGTGCCGGCGGCGTCGGGCCCCACCAGTTCCACTTCGAGGTGCGGCTCATTCCAAGCCCGGGCAACAGGCTCCAGGTCCAGTTCAGCGACCTTCAGGATCTGGTCCAACTCGGCCACCACCGCCTCGAGCGGGGCGGCATACGCACTGAAGTCGACGTCGTGCGAAACGGCGCTCATGGGTTGCTTCTCCTTGGGTTCCGGGCTGCGATCATCGCTTCTTCCGGCGGGGTCGAACGCGGGGCCTATCGGTCGACGAGCCCGCCGATATGGAGTCGGACTCGATCACGACGCCCGATCCAGCAGCCGCTGCCAGCGCTCCGCCGGCGGCCTCGGCGCTCTGCCGCGCCTTATGCGGCTTGTAGATGTACTCGTACTGCTGGTAGATCGAGAGCAGGTTAAGCGCGAACCAGTAGAGCACGAAGGCCGAAGACCACTTGTACTGGATAAACATCACGAAGAAGAGGACGGACGTCATCAGTGCCATGGTGTTCTGCTGCTGCTGCTGCTGCGGGTCGCTGGCAGGGGTCATCTTCATGGTGACCCAGTTCGTGACGGCATAGAGCGCGAGCAGGATGATATCCGGCCTGCCCAGATTAGCCCCCACGATCTGGTAACCCATGACGGCGATGTCGGGAGTGGCCAGCTTGCTGCCGATCCAGAGGAAGTGCCCCGCGCCGAACGCGATCTCATACTCGCGGATGGCGTTAAAGATCACGATCAGGAACGGGATCTGCACGACGGCCGGCAGGCATCCGCCAAACGGGTTGACGCCATGCTCCTTGTACAGCTCCATCGTCTTCTGGCTCAGCTCCTGCTGCTTGTACTTCTTCTGGAGCTCTTTGATCAACGGCTGCATGCGCTGCATCTCGCGCATGGAGGCATACTGCTTCTTGGTCAGCGGCAGGAGGAGGACCTTAACCAGCACGGCCAGCAGGATCAGCGCCAGGGCATAGCTGTACGATGGGTTCTTGCCCGTGAGCCGCACCATGGCGTCCATGACCTGATACTTCCAGTCGGCGCTGTTGCGGCGGTCGATCAGGTTCTCCACGTGCTTGAGCGCCCCATCAGGGAAGTCGGCACCGGGTGAGACCAGCCTGCGCCCGGCGGTCGTCTCGGCGAAGTCGTCGCGAAGCTGTTTCCACGTCGTATGCGCGGCATCCATCGCGGCACGCCTGCCGGTCTCGGTCTCGCCTCGGGCCTCCAGCGTGAAGGCGCCCTGCCGGTAGAGGGCCTCGGCTGCCTGCTCGTTGTCCTTGCCTCTGTTCTCTCGGACGATCTCATCGTACGTGCGCCGGACATCCTCCTTGGCGTTCTGCCGCTCAAGGATCTTGGCGCGCTCGAACATCGCCTCGGTGGTTCTTTGCAGGTTCTTGCCCTTGTTCGCCTCGATGACGCGGTCCAGTTCGGTGAGCTGGGCATCGAGGGCGGCCTGGCCGGGCTGCTGGGCCAGGACCAGGGACGAGAGGGCCACCGCAGCGCAGAGCGCGGCGATGAGGGCGATCGTCCGGCGAGATGCCAGGATCATGAGGCTTCTATGCTCCAGGGAGGCAAAGGCAGCGTGAGGCCCGCGCTAACGCACGGGATCATCGCCGCCGGGATGGAACGGATTGCATCGTAGAATGCGCCAGAGCCCCAGGGCCATGCCCTTGAGGAGGCCATAGCGCTCAATGGCCTGGGCCGCGTACTCGGAACAGGTGGGGGTGAACCGGCAGACCGGGGGACGCCACCGCGCGCTCCGTTGGTAGAGACGTATGAGCCACAGGGCGGCCGACCGCATACACATGACCTAGTCTACGGTTCGCGAGGCGCATCGGTTTTGACATGAGCCATGCCCAGGAGCTGGTCCAACGCGGCCAGCAACTGCCAGTACGTGGCGCTTGCCGACCCGGACCGGGCCACGACGACAAAGTCAAAGCCCTGCTTGACCGACGGAAGCAACGCCCGGCAAGCCTCTCGCAAGCGGCGTCTTGCCCGATTACGGCAAGCCGCCTTGCCCACCTTCTTACCCGCGACAAAGCCAAAACGCGAAGGCCCCTCGCGGCCGCCTCGAACGTACAACACGGCGAGAGGCAACGCGAAGGACCTGCGTCTGGCGTAAGCGTTCGCAAAATCCCGTTGGAGCAGAAGCCGCTGCTCACGCGGCAGCACCGGCCTGGTTCCGTGGCTCTAGACGGTGAGCCGCTCGCGGCCCTTAAGGCGGCGCGCGCGCAACACGTTGCGGCCATCCTTAGTATGCATCCGCTGCCGGAACCCGTGCACACGCTTGTGGCGTCGGTTCTTGGGCTGGTAAGTTCTCTTCACTCTGCCGACCTCCGATACTCAGTGGGTGTCAGTATAGCACACGTTGGCCCGCCAAGCCTCGGCCCCGCTTGACAGCGGGCGCGCGCGGGTGTAGCATGGTAGTGCGGTGCGGCGTTGCATCGCGCAATCCATGAAGGAGGAACTGCAATGGAGCGGTATTCCCTCGACGAAGCACGACAGATCGCGCTCACCCTCGCCCAGAGGGGTGGAGCGACCTACTACGTGGTCAGCACGGATGCGGACTACTGCGTCCTCTCCGCCGCTCACCTGGGCCAGATCGCGGACAAACACCACAACGTGGTGTTCGCGGCCGAGCCCCCTGCCGCGGTAGGCTGACGCCTCGTGCCTCCGGCGCCCAGCGCCCCAGGCGACCGGGGCATCGGCGCCGGAGGTTACCCCATGTTGCGTTGTCTCGCACCGACGGCCGCCTTCCTGCTGCTGGCCGGCCTAGGGTGCGGCACACCCGGACCGAGTCTCACCGTGACGCACGCACTCTACCGTCCGGTTCCAGGGGACGCCGCCGCGCCGCCGCGCTACACCCGGTTCGCCGCCGGGCAGTCCGAGTGGGTGGGCCTGCAGGCGGTGGTCGATGCTGCCGGACGTCCCCTCGTCGTCACCGGCGTACGCGTCGATACCCCCGTAGGCCCGGGCGGCGCCAGGCTGGGCGAACCGGCCTGCTACCGCGAACACTGGATCACCGTGAGCAAGCCCTCGCCCAGGTCGCCGTACCCAGCCGGGCCATGGCCCGACGCGCTGATCCCCACGGCCATCGCCCCAGACGAGCGCCACCCCGGTGCGACACGGTTCCGCGCCCTGCCCGCGCCCGTGCGCGAGGGCGCCAGGGCCATCTTCTACATCGAGATCCGGACGCCGGCCCGGATACCTCCCGGGCTCTACAGGGGGGCTGTCACCGTCAGCCTACAGGACGCCGCCCCGCTCCGCTCCGACTTCCTGGTGCAGGTCTATCCCGTCCGCCTCCCCGACGGCCCGACGATCCAGAGCGATTTCGGGTCCATGGCGCGGGCCAGCCTCTATGCAGGCGTTAAGCGGTACACCGTGGCGTCAAAGGACATTGAGCGGCTCTGCGAGCGCGTGCTGATGCGCAACAGGCTCGCACCGAACCGACCCGTTGACTCGTACTGCGGCGCCGAAGCCGACGGCACGGCCAAGGCATGGACCGCCGTGCCTGCCGTGCGGGAGTACATGCAGATGCTACCCGGTAGCGCCATGCAGTTGCCGATCCCGGGCCCTGACCAGTGGGGCTCCGGCAAGGAGCGAACCGTCCGGTTCGTGCGCGCCTACATGGCCATGCTGCAGCAGAACGGTTGGGCCGACCAAGCCTACGCCTACCCTGTCGATGAGCCCGAGAGCCTGGCCGATTACGACCGCGTCCGCGCCGTCTCGAAGGTCCTCCGTTGCGCCGACCCGAGGGTCAGGCTACTGCTAACGGAGCAGCCCAGGCCCGAGAATCCCGAGTGGGGTAGCCTGGAGCCGTACGTCGACATCTGGTGCCCATTGTGGTCCGAATGGGACCCCGGCCCCATCGCCGAGCAACTGGCAAAGGGCAAGCAGGTCTGGAGCTACACGGCACTGGCCCAGGGCAAGCGTCCCACGCCGTTCTGGCTCCTGGACCACCCCCTGCTGAACTACCGCGTGGCGCTCTGGCAGAGCTGGGCTGAGAGGTGCACGGGCCTGCTCTACTGGTGCGTTGTCGAGTGGAGCCAAACCGAGGACCCCTGGCTGAACCCGATCAGCTACCTCTTCTTCAATGGCGAGGGCGTGCTTCTCTACCCCGGCATCGACGTCGGCATGAAGTCACCGGTGCAGTCCCTGCGCTTGAAGGCGATCCGTGACGGCACCCAGGACTACGACCTCCTGGCTATGGCCGAACGCCGGCTGGGCAAGGCGCGGACGCAGTCCCTCTGCGCTCCGGTGGCGACGACCTGGTTCGAGTGGAACCGGCGGCCGGAGGCGGTGCTGGCCTCGCGGGAGGCCCTTCTGCGCGCCATCGCCAGTACCTCGGGCCAACCTCGAACGAAGAGGTAGCCCGACGGTCCGCCAGCAGATATAATGCCGGACGGTGCGCACGCTGGACGGCGCCGGTGTCGGCTCCGAGAGCCGGCGGGCAAATACAGCACCCTGCTTGGAAAGGCGAAACACCCATGCGCAGCCGTACCCGAGTACAGTGGGCCATGTCGCTGGTGGCAGCGGCGTTCCTGTCCGGAGGAGCCGGCGCCTCTGTCCCGCCCGGTCTCCCCATTCCGTCCGAGAACTACGCAGCACTCCATCCGTGGGGCTCCTCCGGCGTCGTTGACATCCGGCACATGGCGCTGGGCAATGCCTGTATCGGCGATGATCGCGATACCTGGCATGCCAACCCGGCCTCCCTCGTCAGCCTCTCCTCCTACGCCTTAGAGGGACACTACACCGTCTCGCCGTTTGAGGCGCTGCCCGACGTGAACCGGTACTTCGTGGGCATGGGCGGGACCATCGGCCCGAACCAGCGGTTCAAGGTTGTCGGCACGATCGCCAGGGCCAAGGGCACCATGCGCGTCGGTGCGACACCGCTGAACCTCGAGGCCACCGAGGACGACGTCTCCATCGAGTATGCCTGGCGCGTGAACAACCGGTTGGCGGTGGGCCTGGGCACGGCGTACCTGAGCACCCAGTCCAAGTTCAGCGCTACCGGGATGGGCACGGTGACCGAACTGAGTAGCCGCCCGAAGGTGCCCGGCGGCCGCATCGGCCTGACCTACAAGCTGTCGGCGAACTCCAGCATCGGCGCGACGTACGACAACTACATGGAGCGGGTGGTGCAGCGCGCCACGGCCCTCGGCCTGGCCGACAACGTGAACCTGTTCCACTCCACAGCCATCCGCGTGGGCCTCGCCCTCTGGGAAAACGACAACACGACGTTCCTGATCGACCATGAGGACATCGCCATCGTGGGCGCCGGCACCAAGACGGCCCGCCGCGGGACCATGATCGGCGTCGAGCGCCGCCTCGGCGTGGTTGCGCTCCGCATGGGCGCCTATGAGGGCAAGATGACGGGCGGCGTCGGCGTGAAGACCCACGGATGGGATGTGGGCTACGCCTTCTCCGGCAAGAACACCCTCGACATGCCCGGTATGGGCGGCACGGCGACGCATGCATTCCAGGTACGCCGAAGCCTGTAAGCCAACAGGCAGCACGGTAGCTGTAACGCAAGCAGGGGCCCGCTCCCCAGGCATGGCCTGAAGGAGCGGGCCCCTCTCTTGTAGCCTACAGGCCCTCGAGAAGCGTCGATACGATGCCGACATCAGGTAGCGCGATGATCCCGTCAATCTGGCTCGGCACGTGCATCGCGGTGATCACGGATGCATTGCTCGTGCCCGAGACCGGCCGCAGTCCGTAGCGCTCCCATGCGATGTCGCGGATCGCGGGGTCTGCCAGGGCCTCCATCAGCTTTTTGCCCCGCAGGTTCACCGCTATGAAGGGGTGCGTCCGCCAGACGGTGGGGTTCGGGTAGAGGACGTCGCCAACCTTGGCGTTGGGCTGCGGCGAACGCTGCAGCGATATCTTGAAGTCCAGCGCCTCGCTCTCGTAGCCCATCATCAACGGCTGTCTCACGTTCTTCGCCGTCATGAAGTCGGGAACCGTTTCGTCAGAGTTCTCGCCGATGAGGTTGCCGCCCTGAAAGACAAACCGAAGGCGCCCCTTCACTGCTCCTACGTCGGCAGGCGTCTTCACGCGACCGCCCAGCAGGATATCGGCGCAGAGCCCTGCGTGGATCATGCCGAGGTTCGTCTGGTCGGGCAGTGTGGTACCCAGCGAGATCGGTCCGCGGTAACGGCTGACGCCCAGGTCGCTCCATGGCCGGTTGCCGGACACCAGCGACACGAGGGCACGCATGTCAACGCGGTAGTTGCCCCCGCTGCCGACGCCCACAAGCCCGCGGGCATAGAGCGCCTGCGTGATCTCCGGGCGCGAGAAGACGACGAGCGGCGACGTGAACAACACCTGCGACGCCACCATCGGCCGCTTCACACCGCGCTTATAGATGGCCACGCCGTATGGGTTCGACGGCCACAGGAAGTCCTGGCCCGACGGCGGCGTCTCGACCATGGGCAACGAGAGCGAGGAGATGAACCGCGGCTGGAGCTTGTACTTGGTGTTCAGGATCTTGATGACATCGGCATCGCGCAGCACGGCGCTGGTCTGCCCGCCGACTGAGCCCATGACGTTGGTCAGATTGCGGCTGGGGTCAGCCAGCTCCAGGGCGCGCTGGTATAGAAAGTAGCCGGTCACGGCGGCGGCCACCACGAACCAGAGGGCGATGACGGCTCGAAGGCGCTGTGCGCGCTCGGGATGGTCCCAGGTAGTGAGCTCGACATCGTCGGCCTTGGCGCCGGGCTTGGCCTTGCGGCCAGGCCCACCCGGACCCGCGGCGTCCTCGTCGAACGCACCCGGAGGCCCGAAGGGTAACTTCCTGCGATTGCGGTTGAAGGGCCAGAGTCCCATATGCAGCGTCTCCTCCTGGGCGGACGGCCGGCAGGCGGTCCGCCCTCAGGCCACCCGGACCACCGACTCCGTCTCCAACGACAGGATGGCGGCCGCCAGCACCTTCTGGGCCGCCAGGCCGTCGGCGCCGCTACCGTCGATCTCATCTGGATCGGCGCCATCGTTGACCTGCTCGACGAAGCGGTGCAGACGGTTGCGGAATGTATCCACAAAGCTCTCCATGCCGCCGAATACCGGGTTAGTGTACACCCGCTTCTCCATGTCGCCCGCAGGATAGAGGGTGGCCTCTCGGTACATATCGTCGATCACGATACGGCCTGCAGTACCTGCGACCTCGCACCGTTCCATGGGATGGCCTCGCTGGATGTCGTAGCTCCCTGTCAGCGAACCAACGGCTCCGTTCACGAAACGCATGTTGAACTGCGCCGTCGACCAGAGCGAACGGCCGGGGGCCTTGGTGGCAAAGCACTGCACCGCCTCAATGTCGCCGCAGAAGTGGCGCATGACGTCCACCGTGTGCGGGTGGAGGGCCTTCAACTGGAAGTAGGGCGAACTCTCGGTGGGGTTGTAGATCCACATGGCCATGTTGACAAAGAGCAGGTGGCCCAGCCTGCCCTCGTCCTGCCATCTCTTGGCCACTCGCGCTGCCGGCGTGAAGCGATGGTTCATGTCCACGCCGAAGCAGCGGCGAAGTTCCCGGGCGCGACGCACCATCTGCTCGGCTTCCGGGATCGTGTTGCAGATCGGCTTCTCACATAGGACGTGACACCCGGCCTCCAGCGCCTGCATTGTGGGCTCGAAGTGGTCGCTCCCGTACTCGACGCCGCCGGTGGCGACGCTGACGATGTCGGGCGCCACCGCGGCGCACATCTCCTCCACCGAGGCGAAACCGGGAACGCCCAGCCTGCAGGCGCCCTCCTCACGCCGATCCTGAAGCCTATCACAGACGCCCACCAACTCGGCCAGCGGCGACAGACGATACATATCCGAATGCCTGTTGCCGATGGGACCGAGACCCACTACCGCTACGCGCACCATGTCCTGATTCCACCCTTCCCCGCGCCGCCGCTACCCGACTCGACGCCCACCGGCCCAAGAGTCTACCTGACGGGTCCCGCGGCGGCACGGGACGCCCGAGCCTCAGAACGAGAGCAGCACTTGCCAGATGAACGTGTAGGCGAGACCCTCGACGTCCGACCAGATGGCCCGATCGAGGTCTGCGTCGCCCTGCCTCGGCTCTCGCCCCACGGTGGCCGTCGCGTAGTCGGCGCAGAGGCCGGGAGCGACAGACGGCGCGGGCAGGCGACCGATGGCCGAGCCGGGCTCCATGCCGGAGGGCTTCGACGGCTGCAGGCGCGAGTGCCCTCGCGAGTAACCGCCGAAGTCCCGGGCGGCCTGGGTCATGGCCCGCAGGTTCTCGGTGCGCGTGTCGTTCTGCATGATGGCGCCGGCATCGACGATGTAGCCGCCGTCTGCGCCGACGTCGGCCAGCACCTTGCGCGTGAACTCGCGGACCTCCTCGGGCTTGCCGTAGCTGAGCAGCACGTTGGGGATGCCGCCGCTGAGGCAGTACCGGTCGCCCACCGCGCGGTGGACGACGAAGATATCGCTCTGGTCCACGTGCAGGACGAGGCTGCCGGCAGGTAGCTCGCGGAAGCGTGCCAGGTGGTGGTCCCACTTGCCCTCGGCATAGAACAGGGTCTGGATGCCCCGCGCCCAGAGCTCCTCGATGATGGGCTTGAGCGTGGGCCAGTAGACCGTCTCGAACTGCTGCGGTGTGACGAAGGGCACACAGCCGCGGTGCATCCAGAAGCCCACGGGTGTCTGCCTGCTTGGGTCAGAACTGCCGACGGCCACGGCGAGTAGATGCGGCGCCAACGCCTCGCACGCCCGCCGCACCTTGTCGGGCTGGGTCAGCAGGTCCATGGTGAGACCCATGTAGCCGCGGAGCTTGTCGCCCAGGATATCCAGCGGAGCCTTCAGGATGCCGGCGATGGCGCTGACCGTGCCACTCTCGTTCCGGAGCGCCGCGTTCTGACCCCCGAAGGCGGTGAAGTACTGCATCATCGCCATAGAGCCCTTCACAAGGGCCTGCGTGCCGGCGGCGGAGGCCGGCGAGCCGGGTCCGGCGATCGACCGGGTCACACGAGGCAGCCAAACGTTGTACAGGAAGCCCGTCGGGTCAGCGATGAGGGCGTCATATTCATCTGCCTTCATGTTGGCGCCTTCTTCGCCGGGCTCGCGGTACTGGAAGCCAGTGTTGGCGGGCACGTCGATAC
This sequence comes from uncultured Chthonomonas sp., assembly GCA_903951425.1. GTDB lineage: Bacteria > Armatimonadota > Chthonomonadetes > Chthonomonadales > CAJBBX01 > CAJBBX01. The sequence continues at coordinate 71,008 of CAJBBX010000157.1, read as the reverse complement.
CCGGCACGCCGTAGTAGCGGAGGCCGATGGCCTCGGTGAGGCCGGTCCAGACGTAGACCATGTTGGAGACCACGGCGTCCCAGTCGAACTCCGCTGCGCACCGGCGCGCCGCCGCGAAGGCCTTGCGGTAGTCGTGCGTGACTTCCTGGCAGGTCATGCCGCAGTAGGCCGCCGTGAACTCGGCCACGAAGGGTCGAATGGGCGCCATGTCGGGCATTTCGTTACGCATAGCGGTGGTATAGCGGGCCAGGCGGGCCTGGTAGAGGGCTTCCATGTCCTGCGGCATTGGTCTTCTCCTAGCGTGTTCGACGAGGTGAGGCGGATGGGCTCGGCCGCACCAATAGGGTCTCGATGGCATAGGCGCCCACTGGCGACTCGACGCTCCTGGCGGCGTGGCGCAACGGGCCGCCGGGGTACTCGATAAGGTTGGCTGATCGGGCTCCGGCCACGAGCTCGGACAGCTCCAGCCGAACCGTGCCGCCGGCGCCTTCCATGTCGCAAAGCCGCACAGCCAGACCCGAACCTTCCTCGGCGCGCTTCACGGCGGTGACATCGACGCTACGGCCCGAGGACGAGCAGAGGCTCAGATCCAGCGGCAAGACGGGGCGGCGTCCGGCGGCGGGCGCGGCGACGAGAGGGGCTCCGGCATCGGAGGCGGCACGGCGCGTGGCCCGCCAGTCCCCCGCCGCCGAAGTGATGCTGATCCGGAAGCTGTGGTCGCCCGGCTGCAGGTACCAGTTGCCCAGGCCGTGGCAACTCCTGCGCGAGGCGAGCAGGACGGGCTGCAGGAGGGCGCCCGCAGCGGTGTTCGGCGTGGGATCGGCCCAGTCCCAGACTGCCACGTCGCCGGCCAGCGCAACGCAGGCGCCGTCCCCGAAGGCGGCGATCCACTCCTGCACCTCGCGCGGCCGCACCTCGGCGCAGGGCTGCGTGTATCTCTCGCCTGCCGCGCCGGCGATCTCGCCCTTCCCCACCTCGCAGACGCCCATGGGCACGTGGTAGGCCACGCGGGTGCGCCTGGCAGGCGTCGGGAAGGCCAGCCGGAACTCGCGGTACGGGGTGCCGTCCCAGCCCCGGATGTGCGTCTCCAGGTCGATGCGCTTGAGGGCCTTGTAGAGTACCAGCCGCTGGCTGAACGAGGCGTGGCGCATCTGCTCGGCGCTCCGGGGCATGCTCCACTCCACAGCCGTGAAGAGCGGCCCATCGGCCACGACGCGCCACACCGGGCGGTGGTTCGAGGCCCGATCGAACTGCTCCATGGCGGGCTGCTGGACCCTGTCGAACTCACCAGCGCCGTTGCCCTCAGACTGCATGGTGAAGAGCTCGCCCGCCAGCCACTTGCGGGTGTCGAACAGGCTCTTCCCGGTGGCGAGGTCGACCACCTCACGGATGCCGCCGGGCGCGAGCCGCGCCCGGTAGTAGGGGCTCACCAACTCGGTCGGGGTCGTCCCCACTGCATGGCCGGCGGCGCGCGCCGGCCCCGCTGGCGCGAGCCGCACCGACGTATAGCCCAGCGACGGCGCAGAGGCGACGGCAGCGGCCACGGTGGCGCTCTTCAGCGAGCCGTCGGGCCAACGCGTGCCCCTGAGCACCTGCGCAGGCATGGGCGCATGGCCCGGCTGCCGCACCTCGACGGCGCGAGCGACGCCGCGAGGAAGCGACACGGTGGCTTCCAACAGGCCCGAGCGACGCCACGGCTGCGTGTTAAAGACGGCCAACGCGACGCCTGGACCGGGCGCAGGCGGCACGCGAGCGGCCAAGCGACTGGTCGCGGAGCCCAACAGAACGCGGCCGGCATCACGCGCCTCGGTGAGCTTGGCGCGGAAGAGGTCGTCCGTGATCTCACCGTAGTAGCCGCCCCAGCCATGGTCCGGGTAGAGCAGGGCGCGCCACGCGGCGTCCAGCGCCCTGACCGGGTAGGGCGCCTCAGACCGCAGGCGGAGGCTAGCCAGGGCAGAGAACGCCTCAGCGGCGGGCAAGAGCCGCGCCGCCGCGCGCCCGGCGCTGATGGCCTGGTGGTGCGTCGGCCCATGGATGTAGAGCCAGACGTTGGGCCGCTCGCCCTGGATCGTCCGGACCTGCGGCCGCGCGGCGGCGACCTGGCCCAGCATCTCTTCGGCGGTGGCGGTGGCGAAGGCGGGCACAGCGGGAAGTCCCGGTGTAGCGCCGTTGCGCTCCGCCACGGGCCACTGGCGGATCAGGTCGCCAAAGTCGCGCGGCCCGGAGGCGTCCACTGAGACGATGTACCCCAGCATTGGCGGAAGGCCGGCGGCGGCCTGTGCGGCATCGACAGCGAAGGCATCCTGCGCCACGCGCCGGGCGACCTCGTTAGCCGGGCCGGAGAGGCGATCCCACGCCGTGCCGTAGTGGCCCGGCGAGTATGCCAGAACGGAGCTCCCGTCGGGGCTGCGCCAGCGGAAGAAGCCCTGCTCCTGGCGGCTGAGCATGAGGTATGGCACACCCGCCTTGGCAAGAACCTGGGGCATCTGCAGCGTGCGGCCGGGCACGTCGGGGCTCCAGGCCGCCCGCGCGTCGCAACCCGGAAGGGCCCTCTGCAGCCAGCGACGACCGAAGTAGAGCTGCCGGGCCAGCATCTCGCCGCTGAGTAGGCCCTCGTAGGGCTGGTTGTAGGTGGCGCCCCATTCGAGCCTGCGGGCGCAGGTCAGGGCCAGCAACTCGGGCTTGCGGTCGGGATGGCGCTCCAAATACTCCATCAGCGCCAGCGTGTCCTCCATCACGAAGCGGGCAGACGGGTCGCGGCGCAGCAGATCCAGAGCTGGGGTGATCACCTGCTCGTCGCGCTGGCGGATACAGCGGGCCGGCGTATCCATCCAGGCGATGTCCTGGTGGCTGGAGCAGATCGCCAGCACCCGGCCCTGGGCGAAGCGAGGCGGAAAACCGAGGCCCTGCAGGTCGCGGCTACCGGGCAGGTCGATCGTCAGGGCAAGCGGTCTGCCGGCGCCTTCCTGGGTGCGCAGGCTCGCTTGCGCGGACCGCGGAGCCTCGGAGGCGGGTAGCCAACCCAGGAATGGACCGTCGGGCGCGGAGCGCTCCAGCGTCACGTCGCGGCCGCCGATGAGGAGGTGCGCGCGCCGGGCGGGCGGCGAGAGGCCCGGCCCGGCGCCCACGACGCAGACGGCCTGCTCGAGCCGCCCTCCCGACGCCGCGCGCCAGCGCGACGGAGCGTAGGCGCGGGCCAGAGGTGCGTCGAGGTCGGCCCCGCAGACGTATGCCTCAACCTCCAGGATGCGGGCGAACTCGTTGCCGCCGGGCGCCCCCTGCGTAATCCAGAGCCGAAGCCAGCGTAGCGGACGCGGCGCGAAGCTGTGCTCGGTCACAGACCGCCGGTTGCCCCGCACGGCAGGCGCCAACGGCGACCAGGGCCCTTGCGGCCCGGCTCCGACCTGCAGCTCGTAGGCGGCGGTGTTGTAGCCCTCTCCGCCGGGCAGGACGCCCTCGTGACGGACCACGACCCGGCCGACCTTGCGTTGCGCGCCCAGGTCGACCACGAGCCAGTGGGGCATAGCGTTCGAGCGGCTGTTCCACTTGTCGGTCTCACGGCAGGCCCATCGGCCGTCGAGGACGCGGTCGGCCGCATAGTCCGGCCCGAAGTGCGAGGAGGCCCAAGCCGTCGCGCCGTAGGCGCCGAGGGCCACGTTGACCTGCCCGGCATCGCCCGGCGCAGCCTGCGCCGCAACGCACCATGCCGCCAGGAAGAGACCCCACGCATACACGACTAACCTCACCAGTGCCCCCCCCTTGCGGCGCCCGGCCACAGAAGGTGCATGACGGGCTCCGCGCGACTTCATTTCGTCTTGGACTGAGGGAACTCCTGCACGGATGGGCCGCGCTATAATGGTAGTTGCTCGGCCGTCCCAACTCAACGCTGCGGGAACCTGCCATGACCACTGAGATGATCGACACTAATTCGCTGCGACAACGCCTGAGCGACCTGCGGGTTCGCCTGCTGGCCGAGCTCAACCATGTGCGTGACGCTGATGACGGCGGCTCGGTGCAGATGGGCGACTTCGATCCCAACCACCCCGCCGATATGGCCACCGAGATGTTTGAGCGCGAGCTGAGCGAGACGCTCACCGAAAACGTCGAGGAGCTCCTCCACAAGGTGCAGAAAGCCCTGAAGCGCCTCGATGAGGGCAAGTACGGCCTGTGCGACGATTGCGGCAAGGCCATCGCCCAAGCCAGGCTGGAGACCGTGCCCTACACCAGCTTCTGCATCACCTGCCAGGCCCGGCAGGAGTCCTGATGCGCACGGCCTTCTTCTACCTGAGCGCTATCATGGTGATCGCGAGCGACCAGCTGACCAAGTGGGCAGTCATGTCGAACCTTACGCCCGGCCCACACCCGGTTCTGGGTTCGCTGATCACCATCAACCCCACGCAGAATGACCGGAGCGCGTTCAGCCTCTTTTCGGCGCATCCGTGGGTCTTCGCCGCCATCGCAGGCGTGGCGGTGGTGGTTCTCTCCGTCGCCTTCCACAAGCAACTGAAGAGGGATCTATGGGTCAGCGCCGCGCTGGCGCTGGCGCTGGGCGGCGCCGTCGGCAACGGCATCGACCGCGGCTGGCTGGGCTACGTTCGCGACTTCTTCGATGTGCGAATCATCCCGGTCTTCAACGTCGCGGACGCGGCGATCACGGTGGCAGTGATCGTGCTTGCCTGGCGCGTCGTTCTGCGTCCGCCGGCGTCCGATCCGGTCGCCAAACCCGCGCGATCCGCAGCTGGACCTGGTCAAAGCGCCGATCCGCCGGCTGGATCGGGCTAGGCGCCATGCATCCAGTCCTGCTCCACGCCGGCCCGATCACCCTCCGCTCCTACGGCGTCCTGGTCATGTGCGGTTTCCTGGTGGCGCTCTGGTACGTCATGCGCGCCGCTCGCCGGGCCCAGGCCTCCCGGCCGGAGGGTTCGCCTCCGGGCATCTCGCCGGAGCAGGTGTTCGATGCCTCGTTGGTGGGCCTCGTGGCGGGGATCATCGGCACCCGCGTGCTCTACGTGGCCCTGAACTGGGGCTTCTACCGCCACAACCCCGTGGCTGCGTTCCAGATATGGAACGGCGGGCTCTCGTTCATCGGGGCGCCCATCTTCGGGTTCGGCTACTGCGCCTACTACTGCAAGCGGCACGGCCTCTCGTTCCTCGAAGTGGCCGATATGGCTTCGGCAGGGTTCGCCGTGGCGTACGCCATCGGGCGAATCGGCTGTTTCCTGAACGGGTGCTGCTACGGCGCCGCGTGCAACCTGCCGTGGGCGGTGCGATTCCATGCCGACGGACACGCCACGGCGCTCACGCAGCCTTCGCATCCCACGCAAATCTACTCGGCCATCGCCAGTCTGGCCGCCTTCGCCGCGCTGGACGCCGGACTGAAGCGGCCGCACAAGCGGGGCTTGCTGTTCGTGGGCTACCTGCTCTTCTACGCTGTCTACCGCTTCTTCGTGGAGGGTCTCCGCAAGGGCGCCACGGCCGAGGTGTTCCGTTGGCAGTTGACCGACGCCCAGGTCTTCTCGCTGGCGATCACGCCGATCCTGATCGGCGTGCTGATCGCGCTCATTCGCCGATCTGACGCTGTGTCGAGCCCGGACGCCACAGGTCCAGGCTCCCCGCAAGGCCGATCGTAACGCGGCCCGGCTCCAGCGTAACGGTCTCCAGTCGCGCCGGAAAGGGCAGATCAGCCTGCGCCAGGGCCTCGTCCACCCGAGCGTTCAGCCGGTCCTCCACTGCCCGGGCGATGATGGCCGGGTTCGGCACTCCCACGACGCTCAGCTCCTGCACATCCAGGGCCACGTTTAGGCCCGCGCGCGGCTCCAGCCCCGCCACCAGCGTGAAGGGCGCCGCCAGACCCCCCATGAGCTTGTAACGCCCCGTGAGCCTGACGCGACCGGTGAGGATCGCCGCCGACGCGTTGCGCACGGGACCGAGGTCCAGGCCCTCAAGTGCGCGGTTCAGCTCAACCTCGGTGATAGTTAGGCGTAGCCGGAGCTGGTCGATCCTCAGCCTGAAGCCCGCCGACATGTCGAGCCGGACGCCCTCGGCGCGGAGCCAGCCCTCCTCCAGCGTGGGGGCGCCATCGCCCTCGATCCTGCGGGCGGATGCTTCGATGGTCTCGACGGCGGCGCGCTCGATGGGCATGGGTTCCTCCTGGCAGATACGGCGAAGGGCCGGCGGGGGCTGCGCACGCAACCCCCACCGACCCTTGTTCTACGTGGCGGGCCCGTGCCGGGTGTCAGCAGGCCCGCATCACTCCGTCCCTAGAACGTCGGGTTACCGCAAGTGCCGGGGCTCCAGTAGCTGGCCGGGAGGGTCATGCCCTTGCGGCCGAAGTTCACGAGCTTGGCATGGCCGTCAAAGTAGGCGGCGTTGTAGCCGCGGCTGTGGTTGTAGGTGGTGTTCGGCGCTGTGCCGCCGAAAGCATCCGGGCCGTCCCAACCGAAGACGCCGCGCTCAACGAAGAGCATGCGGGACGAGGCATAGTCGGACTTTGCGCTGGGGTTCATGGTGCTCATGTCCGGGCCGCAGAGCGGGAAGCCGGAGCCGGCGAAGTTGTAGACCCAGTTCGGGAACCACTGGTACGACTGCAGGCCCTTCGCCATGTTGTCGGCGCTCGGGATGCGGTACTTGTCCGACGGGCAGAACCAGATGTTCTTGTTCTTGGTATAGGGGCCGCACTGGACCGCCATCAGCGTGCGGTAGAAGGTGCCGCCGTACGCGCAGTTGGTGTAGTTGGGGCCGCCGTCGCCGGGGTTGAAGCCGACCCAGCCGTTGGCCAGGCCGCAGTCCAACTCCTGCTGGCCGCCGGGCACACCGCCGGAGGGGATGTCCATGTTGACTTCCCAGTTGCGCGGGTACGGGTAGGTACCCATCGGGAAGAGCTCGTCATAGTCCTGGGAGTACATCATCACGGACAGGCCGATCTGCTTGACGTTCGAGAGGCAGGAGATGGTGCGAGCCGACTCGCGGGCCTGGGCAAAGACCGGGAAGAGGATCGCCGCCAGAATGGCGATGATCGCAATGACGACCAACAGCTCGATCAGAGTAAAGCCGTTACGCCTCATTCGGAAACCCCTTTCAGATGGTCGAGATGCGGCGAGGTACGCCGCGTCCTCGGTGGAGTTGGTACTACCCCGACTTGGGTCACGCCGCTAGCCGCCACCCGGTGGAGGCGGGGGGATCAGGTTCCCGCCGCCCGGGTTCAGCTGCGGTCCGCCGCCGCCGGTGGGCTTGCCGCCGGTCATGGCGGCGCCGCGGCGCGCGAACTCCTCTTGGACACTGGCAGGCATGCCAGGCGGCTGCTCGCCGGCCTTGGAGCCTGGGCCAGTGTTGCCGAACTTCAGATAGGCAGCCCCCGCGATCACTAGCACCACCACGATCACGATGGCCGCCGCAACAGGTGAGACCTGCTGCTTCATGTTGCGCTCCCTCCTGGTCAGGCGCTCACCCGGCGAGCGCACTGGTACTGATAGGCGCGACGACAGAGCCGCCGCACGGGCCGCCGAGACGACGGCCGAACTCCGGCAGGTCAGGTCGTAGTGGCGCCTGCCGGTTCGCCGTCGCCCGCTACGTGCGCTCGTGCAGCGCCTCGCTGGGCAGTGGGATGGTCCGATGCCCTGCGAGAGAGCAGCGGCACATCCAGCACATGGGTTCGCTGCGGGAGGTCGCCCTCCTGCAGCCCGTCAAGCAAGATGTCACAGGCCGTCTCGCCCATCCAGACGAAATCCGGGTTCGTCGTAGCGATGGCGGGGCGGAACCTGCGTGCGGCGTCCAGATTGTCGTACCCGACGACGCGCACGTCGTCCGGGACATGGACCCCGCGATGCTGGAGGCCGTCGACGACATCGAGGGCGGCCCGATCCTCCATGGCGATGATGGCGGTGGGCGGCTCGGTAATCGCGAGCCAGCGATCCAGGGCGGCAGGGATGATCTCCCGATCCGCGCCCAGGGGGACGCCGAAGACCAGGTCGGGATCGATCTCGGCGCCATGCTCGGCGGCGGCGTCGCGGTATCCGCGCATGCGCTCCAGCAGCGGCCAATGCAGCCAGTCGGAACCACAGGTAAAGATGCCGATGCGCTTGTGTCCCCGGGCCAGGAGCGATGCGTAGACCGAGCGGCCCAGCCGTCGGTTGTCGAACACAACCTGCGCGCCGCCATGCGTCGGCAGGCCGGTGTCCACGAGTACAACGGGCACGCCGAGGTCGCCCTTGGCAAGGTAGTCGGTCTCGACCTCGCCCACCGAGCGGAAGCACGGGCCGATGATGAGCCCGCGGGCGCCGGAATCGATCAGGTCGAGCGCAGCCTCGCGTTCGCCGCGCACGGTGTTCTGGGCTGCACCGAGCTGGGCGCGGAAGCCGCGACGCCATGCGGCGCGGCAGATGCCGGCGAAGGTGCGCTGGACGAGGTCGGCGCCGGCGATGGAGGCCACGTAGCCGATGCGCCGAGTTGGGCCCTGGGCGGGCTCGGGGCCTTCCCGGTTAATGGCAAACGAGCCACGCCCCTGGCTCTTGGCAACCAGGCCCTCGGCAGAGAGTGCAGCCAGGGCCTTTGCTATAGTGGGGCGGCTCGCGCCGTAGAGCGCCTGAAGCTCCCGCTCCGCGGGAAGGCGTACACCATCGCCGGACTGGCCGTTAAGGAAGTCCGACCTGATGCGGTCGCGAATGCGCTCATACAGCGGTACTGGTGCCATTGGGATCGGTTGTCTGCGTCGGGAGAGCCGCACTGCGCCCTCCGGACTGCACTCATTCTATCAAGATCGAGCTCGGCTGTCAACACCCAGACGCAAATTGGCTTTACATGTTGTGTTCCGGCCACCCCTGCCGCAACAGCCGCTGCGAGGGGCTAAAATGGACCATCACGAGTGTAGGGGGTCTCACCCATGCATCGACGGCTCCGGGCGGCTGCCGCCCTCCTGCTCCTTGGCGCGCTGGCCCCTGCGCGGACGGCGTCGCAGACCGGCTCGACGCCCGCGTCGACGGTATCGGTCCTGCAGTACGGCGCCGTGGGCGACGGCAAGACCGACTGCACCGACGCCTTCCAGCAGGCGCTCGACGGCATGGGCAAGCAGGGCGGGGGCATCGTTGAGGCTCCGGCCGGCAAGTACGCCCTCCGCGGCACCCTCAGCGTGCCCGCCAACGTGACGCTACAGGGCGTTTTCCGCGTGCCGCCCACGGTCTCCAAGGCCGACGTGCAGACGCTTACGGGGTCGGTGCTGCTGGCCTACGCCGGACGCGGCAAGCCCGACAGCGCCCCTTTCATCCGCCTGGCGGGCAACTGCTCGTCGGTGGCGGGCTTCGTGGTCTTCTACCCCGAGTGGAAGCAGCAGGACGTGCCCCCCGTGCCCTACCCGCCCTGCATCGCCTCGGAGGGCACCGAGAACGTGGGCATCCGCGACTGCTGCCTGGTGAACCCCTACGAGGGCATCCGGCTGGTGCTGGCCCACCGCCACATCGTGCGAAACGTCACGGGCTACCCCATCGCGCGGGGCATCTTCGTGGACCAGTGCTACGACATCGGACACATCGAGAACATCCACTTCTGGCCGTTCGGCGTGCTCTACAACCCGGACGACGCCTACTGCAAGTGGGTGAACACGAAGGGCGTCGCCTTCGAGCTGGGCCGGACCGACTGGCACTACATCCACAACACCTTCTGCTTCGGATACGGGGTCGGCTACAAGTTCAGCGAGTACAAGCACGGGCCCACCAACGGCAACTTCCTGGGCCTCGGCGCCGACAGCTGCCGCCGGGCAGTCTACGTAGAGTCGACGCAGGACCCGGGCCTGCTCATCACCAACGGCGAGTTCGTGGGCCGCTGGAGCAGCACCGACTCGGTCTGCCTCGAGATCGGCCCCAAGACCCGGGGCAAGGTGAGCCTGGTGAACTGCTCCTTCTGGGGGCCCATCGACCGGTGCGTTCTGCTGCGGAGCAAGGACGCGCAGTTCACCGCCGCCTCCTGCAACTTCGTGAACTGGGATGTGAACCAGCACGGTGTACCGGCCATCGATCTGCCGCAGGGCTCTGCGATTGTGCAGGGATGCACCTTCCTGCAGGCGGGGCTCAACATGCGCGTGGGTGCGGCGGCGCAGTCGGTCATCATCACAGGCAACCAGGCGCCGGAAGGCCTCAAGGTGGAGAACCACGCCGGCTTCCGCACCGTGATGTCCGCCAACAGCGCCGACACCCTTCGCTGGACGCCCGAGGCGCTGCGAAACTACGACGTGGCCATCGGCGCGCCCGGCGACGGCCGATATACCAAGTTCTGGCATGGGCGCGAGGCGCTGACCATCAACGGCAGATCGCTGACGCAGCGCTGGTCCATGGCCCGCAGCGTCCTGAAGCTGCCCGTGACGGCAGGGGCTGCCGTGGAACTGCGCATCCATGCCGATGTGCCCGCCCACGCCGCCGGCGCCGGTTCAGGCCTCTACCTCGGCAAGCAGAAGCTAATCCCCTTCGACAAGCCGGGCGCACGGCTCTGGAGCGCGACGTTCACTCCTTCCGGCGCGGTCGCCGTGATGGAACTGCGCTGCAACAGCTGGGAGCCGCGCAAGGTGATCAAGGGATCCAACGATCCTCGGGTCCTCGGGATCGCCGTCTACGGAGTGCAGGTGCGTGCCACCGCGAAGGCAGGCGCACGGACGTTTGACGCCAACACAGGGCACTGGAAGCCGGCAGCAAAGGGGGCCAGACTATGACCATTCATCAGGGATTTGACATCTCCGGCCGCACTGCGCTCATCACCGGCGGCACCAGTGGGCTGGGCAGGGCCATCGCCGTGGGCATGGCCCGCGCGGGGGCCACGGTCTTCGCCGGGTCGCGTGACCCCGACAAGGTCGCGGACACCTGCGCCGAGCTACAGGCCCTCTCGCCGGGAAGCGACGCCTTCGCGCTCGATGTGGCCGACCCGGCATCCGTGCAGGCGGCGGCGGCTCGCGTGCAGGAGCGTGCCGGCCGGCTGGATATCCTGGTCTGCGCTGCAGGCATCACCCATAGAGCGCCGGCAATGGAGATGGGCGTCGACGACTGGGACCGCGTCGTCCGCGTGAACCTGACCGGGACCTTCCTCGCCTGCCAGGCGGCCGCACGGGTCATGAAGGACCAGGAGGGCGGCGGGGCCATCGTGAACATCGCTAGCCTGGCTTCCACCGTGGGCCTGGCCTGGGTGGCGGGCTACTGCGCGAGCAAGGCCGGCGTGATGGAGCTCACTCGTGTGCTGGCTGTAGAGTGGGCGGAGTACGGCATCCGCGTCAACGCCATCGCGCCGGGCGTCTTCCCCACGCCGTTGAACCGGGCGCTCATCGAGGGAACCCCGCGCGGGGAGTGGTTCCGCAACCACACGCCCATGGCGCGGTTCGGCCATGCCGAGGAGCTGGTCGGCGCGGCCATCTACCTTGCCTCGTCGGCGGCGAGCTATGTTACGGGTGAGACACTGGCAGTTGACGGCGGCTTCCTGGCCTGCGGCGTGCCGGCCAACCCGCCCGCGTAGGCGCTGAGGAGAGGCATGGATCACGATTTCCTGAAGGAGCTTACGGAGGCGCCGTCGGTCGCCACGGCCTGCGGACCCGTGCTGAGCGTCCTGCGGCGGCGGCTGGACGGCTGGGACGAGAGGCACGAGCCGGACGGCTACAGCCTGTTCACGCTGGGGCTCACAGGGCTGAAGGGCGTCAAGATGCTGCTGGTCGCCCATGTCGATGAGATCGGCGGCTGCGCCTATGGCCCGCATGCCGAGGGCGGCTACCACACACGCATCTGGGGCGCGGCGGCGGCGACCTACGCCCAGGCACAGATGCAGGGATTCGACTGGCTGGCCCAGTCGGCCGAGGAGGCCTTTCCGGTCTCGGCCTACCTCGATGCAGAGGACGACGACGTGCGCATCCGCGTGGAGGGCGCCCGCGTACGGCCCTACCGCACCGGCTTGACCTTCCGAACGGCCACCACCGTCACGGGCGACGCCATCGTCGGCAAGGCGCTCGACCCGCGCATCACGGACGCCTGCATGGCCGAGGCCGCCATACGCCTGAACCGGACCGATGTGGCCGTGCTCTTCGTCCTGGCGGAGGAGTGCGCCCTCGACGTAGCGCGGAAGGCGGTCACACTGCTCCAGCGGGAGGCGCCGCAGCTTGAGTTGGTGATCAACGCGGACGTGCCGGGTTCTAAGAACCTGGGCGAGGCGAGGCTGGATATGCCGGCCATCCGCGTCTACGAGGGGCGCAACCTCATCGACCCCTCGTTCGGCATCCGAATGTCCAGCACGCTAGCTTCGCTGGGCGTGCCGCACCACCTGACAGGAGCCAAGTCGGGCAGCCAGACGATCCTCTTCACCCCCATCGCCCGAGCGCTCTCCGTCGCCCTGCCGTCGGAGGGCATCCACGAGGCATCGTACCGCATGAGCCTCACCGGCGCCGCCCGCTGCGTGGACCTGGTCTGCGCGGCGGCCGAGACGTGGAGGACCGGGGCACTGGCCTGACAACGCACGACGGGGACGCCCGAAGGCGCCCCCGTCCGTGTTGTTCAGACCAGACCGACTAGAGGACTAGTCCTCGTAGTCGGTGGTGCACCAGCGGTGGTCCTTCAGCAGGGAGGAGGTGTTGCGGGCCTTCGCGTGGCCGTCAACAAACGCCATGTTGGTGTTGTTGAAGTGGCGCGGGTAGATGGTCTCGCCCAGGACGCCGACCAGGATGGTCTCGCCGGAGGAGGTGGTCTGGTAGGCGTTCCAGCCCGGATGCCAGAGCCAGTGGCACCACCACGCGTTGGAGCTCTCCTGGATCAGAGAGGTCTCGGCGGGATGGCGGAACTGGGAGTCGCGGACCGGGTAGTCAAGGGCGGAGCCGTTCTTGACGTTGCCCTCGGGCCAGTGCCAGCCATGAACCATGTTCATGGAGTAGCGGGTGCCCTGCAGGTTCTTCGGCCATGTGTTGGCAGGGACGCTGGCCTCGCTGACGTCGACGGTGGTCGGACCGCCCGTGCAGGCGAAGATCTGGCGGTTCTTAACGTAGGGGCTGATCTTGTCGGCCCTGATGATGCGGCCGGCGGGATAGCCCAGGCTGTCATCGTAGACGGAGGGGTAGGCGCCGTCATGGTCGGTCTGGTACATGTTGAACGCCAGGGCGATCTGCTTGGTGTTCGAGAGACAGCTGGTCGCACGGGCCTGCTCGCGGGCGCGGGCAAAGACCGGGAACAGGATCGCTGCCAAGATCGCGATGATTGCGATCACGACTAGCAGTTCGATCAGGGTGAAGCCACGTCGCGTCATGTCTGGTTTCTCCTTACGAGTTGGTACGGCTGTCCAGCACGACATCCCAGCGCCTCACTGCGCTGGGACTTTCTAACGTCCGGGAGACGGCGGGGCGGTCATGCCGCCCGGGCCCAACAGGAGCGGGCCGCCGGCGCCGCTCGGAGGCGGCGGGGGCACCACGCTCTTCTGCTGCTGCCCCGGTCCACCGAGAACCAGCGGCTTGAGGAACTTCTCCTCCTGGTCCTTGGAGAGGCCGGTGCTCGTCGATCGCTGCCACATGAAGAAGCCAACGATGGCGAACACAACGATGGCCGCGATGACGGCTACGACCGGGTTCACATTCTGCTTCACTCGCGATTCACCTCCTATCACAGACTGGTCCATCCGCAGCGGGTTCCAGGACACACTTGGGGCGCCGCCCGGAACCAGCGGGACGGAGGTTGATCCATGCAGCGGGATCGACGGCAGTCCGACCGTCGGACCCAAGACGCCAAGAGACTCGCGACTCCACAAGTCTAGCCTGTTGTGGCGACTCTGGTCAAGCTCTGCGGGCCGACATGTAAAGCCACCCGCGAATTAGCTGGTCCCGAGCGGCCCAGGAGGCGCGGGGTACCATAGTACCGACCGGCCTACGCCGAGCCACACGACAGGAGCTGACCAACAACCATGTCCGACGCCCAGACGACCCCCACGCTCGAAGTCCTGAACCCTGATGCGAAGCGCGGCCGCGTCCGCTTCGCATTATTCGACTTCGACGGCACTCTTTCCTTGGTCCGCGAGGGGTGGCAGGGCGTAATGATCCCCTACTTCGTCGAGGAGTTCCTGAAGGCGCCCCAAGCGGAGGCTCCGGCAGAGGCCGAATCGGTCGTCCGCGACTTCGTAGACCGCCTCACCGGCAAGCAAACCATCTTCCAGTGCATCGCGCTGGCCGAGGCCATCGCCGAGCGCGGCGGGTCGCCCATCGAGCCTCTGGCATACAAGCAAGAGTACCTGCGGCGCCTCTGGCTGCGGATCGAGCACCGCGTGGCGGGCCTCAAAGCAGGGGCCATCGAGCCTGACAGCATGTTGCTCCGGGGCTCGCGCCCCTTCCTCGACGCGCTGAAGGCCAGGGGCATCAGCCTCCTCGTGGCCAGCGGCACGGACCTGCCCAACGTCCTCGAGGAAGCCGGCGCCGTGCGGCTGGACCACTATTTCGCCCCGCACATCTACGGGGCCATCGACGCCGACGTGAACTGCTCCAAGGCCGCCATCATCGACCGCCTCCTGAGCGAGAACGGCCTGCAGGGCCCGGAGTTGGTGGCCTTCGGCGACGGCTTCGTGGAGATCGAGGAGAGCAAGCGCGTGGGCGGCCTGGCGGTGGGCGTCGCCAGCGACGAGACGAACCCCGGCTCCCGTGACGAGTGGAAGCGCAACCGCCTGGCCGGCGCCGGCGCCGACGCCATCATCCCCGACTTCAGCGACCTCGACACGTTGATGGGTTGGCTCTTCCCGTAGGGCGGCGGACGGATCCATGCATCCGGAGTCGTTCGAATCGCGCGATTCGCGTATACTAAGCGATACGCACAGATTGGGTGATCGGAGGCCGAGGGATGACGAGCGCAACGGCGACAGAGGTGAAGGCGCGGTTCGGCGCGTTCATGGAGAAGGCCCGGCACGAGCCGGTGGTGGTTGAGAAGACACACCGGCGGTACGTCGTCATCGTGAACGCCGACGAGTACGACCGGCTGCGGGCCATGGAAGACGCCCATTGGGCTGCCCTGGCGTGCGAAGCCGAGCGCAGCGGCTTCATCGGGACCAATGCGGCCGTAGCCATGCTGCGCACCGCTGCCATGCCGGACTGAGCGCATTGCTCCGCCTCGACATTACGAAGGACGCGGCCGACTTCTGGGGCGCCCTAGACAGCAAGCAGTACCGACAAATCGGGCGCAAGCTCCTAGCGCTACTCAACGACCCTGAGCCGCGCGATTCGAGCAGGCTCCGGGGAGCTGACGACCTCCTCCGCACCGACATCGGCGAGTACCGAATCGTCTACCGGGCTGACGACGCCACCGTCTACGTGCTGGGCATCGGCAAGCGCAACGACTCCGAGGCCTAGCGGGGCCTGTAGGCGGCCGGCGACACCCTCGGACCCGCCTCCCGGCGGCTGGTACACTGATTGAGCCCGCGCGCGCCTGTGTGCGCGGCTCGTTTTGTTGCGTCAGGAGCGTCGCCCGTGTTCAGGGAAGTCGACCCCCAGGTATCGTTCGTAGAGCTCGAGCATGACGTCCTCCGGTTCTGGGAGGAGGACGGTACGTTCGGCAGGTTGCGCGCGCAGAACGCCTCTGGGCCGATCTGGTCCTTCCTTGACGGGCCGATCACCGCCAACAACCCCATGGGCGTCCACCACGCCTGGGGCCGAACCTACAAGGACTGCTACCAGCGCTTCCACGCCATGAAGGGCCACCGGCTCCGCTACCAGAACGGCTTCGATTGCCAGGGCCTCTGGGTCGAGGTCGAGGTCGAGAAGGAACTGGGCTTCGAGACGAAGCGAGACATCGAGACCTTCGGCATCGGCAACTTCGTGGAGCGCTGCAAGCAGCGCGCGTCGCGGTTTGCGGCGATCCAGAGTGAGCAGTCCGTGCGGCTGGGCTACTGGATGGACTGGTCCGACAGCTACTACACCATGTCGGATGAGAACAACTACACCATCTGGGCCTTCCTGAAGAAGTGCCACAACGAGGGGCTCATCTACCGCGGGCGCGACAGCATGCCCTGGTGCCCCCGCTGCGGCACAGGCATCTCCCAGCACGAGATGCATGAGAGCTACAAGGAGGTGACCGAGGACTCGGTCATCGTGGCGCTACCCCTGCGCGAGCGGCCCGGCGAGCGGCTGCTGGTCTGGACCACCACGCCCTGGACCCTCCCGGCCAACGTCGCCTGCGCCGTGCATCCCGAGCTGGAGTATGTGGCGGTCAAGCGCGACGGCGACCTCTGCTGGCTGTCGGCGGGCAGCGTCGGGCCGCTGAAGCTGGCCTCGCAGGTGGTCGATGGCAAGCGGCTGAAGGGCGCCGACCTGGTGGGCCTGACGTATGACGGCCCCTTCGACGAGCTGGACGCCCAGTCCGAAACCCGCCTGCAGCACCGCGTTATCGCGTGGGAGATGGTCTCTGACGCCGAGGGCACCGGCATCGTCCACATCGCGCCGGGCTGCGGCCGCGAGGACTTCGAGCTATCGCGTGAACTGGGCCTCACCGTGCTGGCGCCCATCGACGAGTCGGGCGTCTACATCGCCGGCTACGGCCAGCTCGCCGGCCGCGCTGCACGCGAGGTGGTGTCCGCGGTGTTCGAGTCGCTCACGGGCAAGGGGCTCCTCTTCCGCGTCTTCCCGTACACGCACAACTACCCGCACTGCTGGCGCTGCAAGACGGCCCTCCTCTTCCGCAACGTGGAGGAGTGGTTCATCGACATGAAATGGCGCGACCGCATCAAGGACGTCGTGCGGCAGATCAAGTGGATCCCCGACTGGGGCATGTCCCAGGAGCTCGACTGGCTGGACAACATGCGCGACTGGATGATTTCCAAGAAGCGCTACTGGGGCCTCGCACTCCCGTTCTGGGTCTGCTCCGAGTGCCGCGCCTTCGACGTGATGGGCAGCAAGGATGAGCTACAACAGCGCGCCGCCGAGGGCTGGGAGGCCTTCGAGGGCCACAGCCCGCACCGCCCATGGATCGACGAGGTGACGCTGATGTGCGCCTGCGGCGGGACCATGCGCCGCGTTAAGGACGTGGGCAACCCGTGGCTCGACGCAGGCATCGTCCCCTACTCCACCGCGAAGTACAACACCGACCGCGAGTACTGGGCCGAGTGGATCCCCGCCGACTTGGTGACCGAGTGCTTCCCCGGCCAGTTCCGCAACTGGTTCTACGCACTGCTGGCCATGAGCACGATGATGGAGGGCATCCCGCCCTTCCGCACGCTCCTCGGCCACGCGCTGGTGAAGGACGAGCACGGCGCCGAGATGCACAAATCGGCGGGCAACGCCATCTGGTTCGAGGAAGCCGCCGAGAAGATGGGCTGCGACACGATGCGGTGGATGTACTGCCGCCAGGCGCCGGCCAACAACCTTAACTTCGGCTACACGCCCGGTGAGCATGTGCAGCGCAAGGTGCTGAGCACGCTCTGGAACACCTATGCCTTTTTCAGCAACTACGCCCGCGCCGACGGCTTCGATTCCTCCGCGGCGCAGGTTCCTTACACCGACCGGCCCGAGGTCGATCGCTGGATACTGGGCGAACTCCACCGCATGGTGCGCACGGCCAACGAGCGGCTGCCCGAGTACGACGTGGCGGCCTTGGTGCGCCAGGCGGAGGCCTTCGTGGAGGACCTCTCCAATACCTACGTGCGCTTCAACCGGCGCCGCTTCTGGCGCGCAAAAGCCGGCAGTGACCAGGACAAGCTGGCCGCGTACCAGACGCTCTACGAGTGCCTGACGGTCTTCTGCCGCGCACTGGCGCCGGTCATCCCGTTCGTCACCGACCACGTCTGGCGCTCCATCGTCTCCGCACAGGACCCGGCGGCGCCGCAGAGCATCCACCTGGCGTCCTATCCCGAGGCCGATGAGGCGCTGATCGACGAGGCGCTCTCGCAGCAGATGCACGTCACGGCCTCGGCCATCTCGGCGGTACTGGCCCTGCGCAACGAGCGGCAGATGCGGGTCCGGCAGCCGCTGGCGAGGGTCGTGGCGGTCACAGACGACGAGACCTGGGCGCAGGCGTTGCGACGTTTCGAGGGCGAACTGCTGCGCGAACTGAACGTTAAGCGCATCGATATCCAGCCCACGCTGGAGGGCATCGAGACGCTGAAGGCCGCGCCGGAGTTCCGGGCCCTGGGCCCCCGCTTCCGGGCCAACGCCAACGCCGCCGCCGAGGCCATCCGCGGCATCTCGCACGAGCAACTGGTGCGGCTCCGCGATGCCGGCGAACCGGCGCGCATCACCGTGGCGGGCGAGGAGCACGAGGTGGGCCTCGACCTGCTGCAGATCAAGCCCGAGATCCCCGCCAGCCTGGCGGCGACCGATGAGGCGGGCATCAAGCTCCTCCTCGATACTGAGCTGACGCCCGAACTGCTGGCCGAGGGCTGGGCCCGGGATGCTGTGCGGCACATCCAGCAGCTCCGCAAGGATCGCGGCCTCAGCATCACAGACCGGATCACGCTGACGGTCGCGACCGAAGCGCCGGAGCTGCGGGCGGCCCTGGAAGCCTGGGCGGGCTACGTGGCGGGCGAGACGCTGGCCGATGCCTTGGCATTCGGCGACGCTGCCGACGGCGACACAGTTGCGGAGATCGGCCAGGCCAGCCTGGCCCTGCGGATCGGCCTGCGGGAGTAGCATCGCCGGAGTGGGGCCCGAGCAGCCAAGGCCCCCGCCTGTCGCCGTTGGCCCTCGTCCGTAGCCGTCCGTGGCCGCCTGTGTGGGTCCCGTGTAGCCCTAAGGCCCGCACGGACCTGCACCGGCAACGGTAGCCCGGCAGGAGTTCCGGCCCCGCGCGGCCAACTTAGGGGCTGGTGCGGCGGTCCTGTCCGCCACCCGCAACGCCGCCGCAACGGGAGCTCCTCGCTATGCCCTATATCCGCGACCAGCGACGCCGCGACCTTGAGCATCTGGGTCGCCGCATCGCCGATGTCGTCTACATCACCGCCGCGCAACTCGACATCGAGGCGTGGCAGACCGCCGAGCCGGTCCCCTTCGCCGAGCGCACCTCAGGCGCCCGGATCACGCCGAAGCCCGGCGACAAGTGGGGCGGCCTCTTCGACTGCGCCTGGTTCCACTTCACCGGCGCCGTGCCCGCCGAGTGCGCCGGCAAGCCCGTGGCGCTGCTCGTCGACCTGAGCGGGGAAGGCCTCGTGGTCGATGCCCAGGGCGAGCCTCGGCTGGGCCTGACCAACGTGAGCTCCGGCTATGACCACAGCCTGGGCAACCCCGGCAAGCGCGTTGTGCCGGTTACCGACTGCGCCGCGGGCGGCGAGGCCATCGACCTCTGGGTAGACGCGGGCTGCAACGACCTCTTCGGTGAGCTACGCGACAACGGCACGGTACGCGAAGCGCGCATCGTCACCGTCAACCCGAACCTCCGCGCCCTCAGTTATGACTGCGAGGTGCTAGGCGAGTTGATGCTGCAGCTACCCGAAGGTTCGGCCCGGCGCCACCGCATCTGGGACGCCCTGGACCGAGCGGCCGGCGTGATGCTCGAACTCACCGAGGCCAACGCGGCCGAAGCACGGGCCATCCTGGCGCCCGAGCTGGCCAAGCGGGGCGGCGATGCATCCCTCACCGTCTCGGCCATCGGCCACGCGCACATCGACCTGGCCTGGCTATGGCCCCTCCGCGAGACCTACCGAAAAGGCGCCCGCACCTTCGCCACCGTGCTGGAGCTGATGGACCGGTACCCGGACTTCGTCTTCGGCGCCAGCCAGCCACAGCTCTATGGCTGGATGAAGCGGATGCACCCGCGCCTCTACGAGCGGATCAAGCAGCGCGTGGCAGAGGGGCGCTGGGAGGTGCAGGGCTGCATGTGGGTGGAGGCCGACGCCAACGTGCCGAGCGGCGAGTCGCTGGCCCGGCAGATCCTCTACGGCAAGCGCTTCTACCGCGAGGAGTTCGGCATCGACGTGAAGGGCCTCTGGCTCCCCGACGTCTTCGGCTACTCCGGCGCGCTGCCGCAGTTGCTCCGCAAGGCGGGCTGCGACTGGTTCATGACCCAGAAGCTCTCCTGGAACACCGTGAACCGGATGCCGCACCACACGTTCCGCTGGAAGGGCATCGACGGCTCCGAGGTCCTCGCGCATATGCCGCCGGAGGATACCTACAACTCGTCTGCCGCGCCGCGGGCCATCGCCAAGGCCGAGCGCGAGTTCCACGACAAGGCCGTCTCGGACGAGTGCCTCGTTCTCTTCGGCATCGGCGACGGCGGCGGCGGGCCCGGCGAGGAGCATCTGGAACGGCTGCTCCGCGAGAAGGACCTGGCGGGCCTCTCGCCCGTGGTGCAGGAGCCGTCGCAGGCCTTCTTCGAGCGGATACTGAGGCACAACGACCGCCTGCGCGGCTGGGCCGGCGAACTCTACCTGGAGCGCCACCAGGGCACCTACACCACCCAGGCCAGGAACAAGCAGTACAACCGGCGCATGGAGCAGTCCCTGCAGGAGGCCGAGTTCGCCTGCGTGCTGGCCCAGGCATCCGGCACCGCCTATCCCGCCGCCGAGATCGAGGAGATCTGGAAGGAGACGCTGCTCTACCAGTTCCACGACATCCTGCCGGGCTCGTCCATCGGTCGGGTCTACGCCGAGTCGCTGGAGCGCTACGCCGACCTACTGGCCCGGACGCAGGCGCTCACCGCATCGGCCCTAACCGCGCTCACGGCCACGATCGACGCAGGGGCAGCCGCCCGCCCGGCCCTGGTGATGAACGCGGGCGCAACCCCGCGCACCGGCTGGAGCCGCCTGGCGGACGGCGGCTGGGTCTGCGCCGACCTGCCGGCGCTGGCCTGCACGGTCGTCGATCTGGACGCCGCGCCGCAGCCCACCCCGCCCACGGTGGCGGACAACTGCCTCGATAACGGCCTCGTCCACGCACGGTTCGACACCCAGGGTCGCCTGGAGAGCCTCGTGGACCTGGAAACCGACCGCGAAATGGTGCAGCCCGGCCAGGTCGCCAACAGGCTGGCGCTCTACCACGACCAGGGCGACGCGTGGGACATGCCGTTCGACTACCAAGCCCAGCCCGCCGGCGCCTTCGAGCTGGTGAGCTGCGAGCCCTTCGCCGACGGCCCCGCGGCGGGCCTCCGCATGGAGCTGGCCTACGGAGCCTCGCGCATGGTGCAGAAGGCGTTCCTCACGCAGGGCTCACCCGTGCTGGAGTTCGACACCTGGGTCGACTGGCGCGAGACCGGCAAGATGCTCCGGGCGCAGTTCCCCACCACGGTGGTGACACCGGAGGCGACCTGCGAGATCCAGTTCGGCTCCATCAAGCGGCCCACGCACACGAACACCACCTGGGACGCGGCCCGCTTCGAGGTCTGCGCCCAGCGCTGGGTGGACCTGAGCGACCGTGGCGCAGGCCTGGCCCTGCTCAACAACTGCAAGTACGGCCACCGGCTGGACGGCTCCACGCTGGACCTGAACCTGCTGCGGAGCCCTGGCTATCCCGACCCCACGGCCGACCGCGCCGAGCACTGCTTCCGCTACGGCCTCTACCCGCACACGGGCGACGTCGTGGAGGCCCGCGTGGGCCACGTGGCGGCCGCCTTCAACATGGCGCCCGTTGCCGTACCCATGCCGGCCGGTCAGGCGGGCGCCCCGGCAGCGCCACTGCTTCGCGTGACGCCCGACAGCGTCATCGTCGACTCGGTGAAGCGGGCGGAGGACGGCCGAGGCCTTATCATCCGGCTCCACGAGGCCGACGGCGCGAGCTGCACCGCCGAAGTGGAACTTGCCGCCGTACCCGCCGACGCCCGGCGCACCAGCCTCGTGGAGGATGACCAGGAGATGCTGGACGCCCCGGGCGGCATCATCCGCCTGCCCTTGGGTCCCTTCGCCGTGGAGACCCTGAGGATCGTCCCGTGATGCGCAAGCTATGGTCGGCCGGCGTCATGCCGGCCGCCCTGGCCCTTGGAGGAGCCGCCATGACCGCCAGCGCCGACGGCAAGCCCACCTACTACGCGCCCGCGCCGCGGGTCGTGCAGACGCTCACGACGGAGATCTGCGTCTACGGCGGTAACGCGGCGGGCATCGCAGCGGCCGTGCAGGCCTCGCGCTCCGGCAAGCGCGTCGTCGTCCTGAACCCCGCGCAGCAGATCGGCGGCCTCACCACGGGCGGGCTCAGCTGCACCGACTTCGGCAACAAGGCGGGCATCGGCGGCATCTCACGCGAGTTCTACCGCGCCTGCGGCGCCCGCTACGGCGTGGCGGAGGAGTGGAACTTCGAGCCGCACGTGGCCGGCGAGGTTCTCTCGAAGCTGGCCTCGGATGCGGGCGTCGAGGTGCGGAACGGCCAGTACGTCCGGTCCGTGCGGATGAAGGAAGGTCGCATCGCCTCGCTGACCACAACCTCGGGCCTCACCGTACGGGCGGGCGTCTACATCGACTGCAGCTACGAGGGCGACCTGATGGCCCGGGCCGGCGTCAGCTACACCGTGGGCCGCGAGGCCAACACCACCTACGGCGAGACCCTCAACGGCGTCCAGCTACGCGACAAGCACCAGTTCGACGGCGACGTGGACCCCTACGTGCGCCCCGGCAACCCCGCATCGGGCCTTCTGCCGGGCATCGACCCGACGCCGCTGGAGCCGGCGGGAACCGGCGATAGGCGCGTGCAGGCCTACAACTTCCGGATGTGCCTCACCCAGCACCCCGCCAACCGCATCCCCTTCCCCAGACCCGGCGGCTACCGGCGCGGCGAATACGAGCTGCTGGCCCGAGCCCTGAAGATCGACTGGAAGTACCTATTCGGTAAGTTCGACCCGATCCGCGGCGACAAGGTGGACAAGAACAACCACGGATCGGTCTCCACCGACTGGATCGGCATGAACCACCGCTACCCCGAGACGGGTTACGCCGAGCGGGAACGCATCTTCCAGGCACATGTGCGCTACCAGATGGGCTGGTTCTGGTTCCTATGCAACGACCCGGCCGTGCCCGATGAGGCCCGTGCGCGGATGTCGCTCTGGGGGCTCTGCAGAGATGAGTTCCAGAGCACCGGCGGGTGGCCGCACCAACTCTACGTGCGCGAGGCGAGACGCATGGTGTCGGACTATGTCGCCACCGAGGCCGACTGCACGCTGAAGCGGGCGCCTGAGGACAGCGTGGGGCTGGGCGCCTACGGCATGGATTCGCACAACTGCCGACGCACGGTGGTGGACGGCGCCGTGCGGAACGAGGGCGACGTCCAGGTGGGCGTCTCCACGCCGTACCCGGTCTCGTATCGGTCCATCACGCCACGGCGCGGCGAGTGCGGTAACCTGCTCGTGCCGGTCTGCCTCTCGGCCAGCCACATCGCGTACGGCTCGATCCGCATGGAGCCGGTCTTTATGATCATGGCCCAGAGCGCCGCGCTGGCGGCGACCGAGGCTCTGGAGCGCGCCTGTACCGTACAGGACGTGCCCTACGCGGCCCTGCGCGCGAAACTGGAGGCAACGGGCCAGGTGCTGGCCTGGAAGCCACAGCCGAAGCGGTAAGGCAAAAGCAGGGCCGGAGGCCAAACTACGCGGCGCCTCCGGCCCGATCACGGCCGATCAGAACCAGCCGCCGCCCTGTTGCATCCGTCCGCGGAACCAAGGTCGTTGGCCTTGGGGAGGCGGTCCCTGCATGCCTGGCCGGCCCTGCATCCACGGGCGGCCTGCCTGAGGCGCCTGCATCCACGGACGACCTGCCGGCGGTGCATGCATCCAGCGACGGGCGCCGACCGGCCCGCCGGGCCGTCCCTTAAGCCCCGGGCGTGCCTGCGCCGAGGCGCCGCGCCGTCGTTCGATGGCGGCGCGCACCTTCTTCTGCTGCTCCGGCGTCAGCACCTTCTGGGCCTCTGCGAGAGCGTCGGCCCTGGCCACAGACGCGCGTGTACGTTGCTGCGGCGGTGTCAACTCCTTCTCGCCGCGAATGGCCTCGACCTTCTCCCTGGCCTTGGCCCTGATATCCTGCAGGCGCTCCTTCTGCTCCGGGGTCAGTTTCAGAGCCGCGAACCCGGCCAGCAAGCGTCCGCGAACCGGCGTTTGCTGCAGCTTCTGCTGGACCTTCCCGCGCACCGGCGGCACGTCTGCCTTCCGTTCGGCCTTCGGCGCCTGCGCCACGCCGACCGCGGGGACCAACGCGAGGGCAAGCGCAGCGATGCATCGTGTGACGTTCTTCATGGGTTCCTCCCTGGCAGTTGCCATACGGCTACAGGCCCATAGACGCTCCATTAGCTTTAGTGTTCAGCAGGGCCTCGAGGAACGCCCAGCGCCGCCGGGGAGTATGTTAGCCTGACTACATATTTCGACGACGACGTCGGCCGGCCTGCGGGCCGGAGGAGGTGAACCATGGACGACATCATCTGGCTGGAAGAACTGAGGAGTACGCGGCCCTGCGGGCAGGGCGGCGTCTGCGACCACCAGGGCGACGCGGCAAAGCTCTGCGAGCAGTGCGAGCGCTACGCCGGCATCCTGCGTAGCGCCCGTGAGGTCTACACTACCGGCAAGTGGCTCGTAGGCCCTGACGGCATCCTGCAAGAGATAGCGTAGCCGCCCCCAACGGCCGATTTCGGCAGGAGGCGAGGGGCGCCGTGTGGAATAGTGAGGTACCCGCCGCAGCGCCGGCGGGCATCTTGCCTCCTGGAGCGCCCAATGCCCCTGTTCGATATGCCGCTTGCCGACCTCCACCGGTACGGCGGCGTCAATCCGCGGCCCGAAGACTTTGACACCTACTGGGACGCCGCGCTGGCCGAAATGCGCGCAACGGACCCTTGCGTCACGCTCACGCCCAGCGCCTTCTCGGCCCCTTGCGCCGACTGCTTCGACATGACCTTCACTGGTGTGCGCGGGGCCCGCATCCACGCCAAGCTCCTCCACCCCACGGGCGGCACGGAACCGCACCCGGCCGTGGTCATGTTCCACGGCTACTCGGGCGACAGCGGCGACTGGTCCGACAAGCTGGCCTACGTGGCGCGCGGCTACACCGTGGCAGCGCTGGACTGCCGGGGGCAGGGCGGCCTCTCCGAGGATGTGGGCGGCGTACCGGGCAACACCCTGAACGGGCACATTATCCGCGGCCTCGACGGCAAGCCCGACGACCTGCTCTTCCGGCAGATATTCCTCGATTGCGCCCAACTCACCGGCCTTGTCATGGAAATGCCGGAGGTCGACGGCGCGCGCGTGGGCGTCACGGGCGGCTCGCAGGGCGGCGGCCTCACGCTGGCCTGCGCCGCGCTGGAGCCGCGGATCAAGCTCGCCGCGCCGGTCTTCCCCTTCCTCTGCGACTACCAGAGGGTCTGGGAGATCGACCTGGCCGTGGCGGCCTACCAAGAGCTGAAGGACTACTTCCGCCGGTTCGACCCGAGGCACGAGCGCGAGGCGGCCATCTTCACGCGGCTGGGCTACATTGACAATCAGCACCTGGCGCCGCGTATCCGGGCCGAAGTGCTGCTGGGCATCGGGCTCATGGACACCGTCTGCCCGCCCTCCTCGCAGTTCGCCGCATACAACAAGATCACGGCGAAGAAGTCGCTGGTGGTCTACCCGGACTTCGGCCACGAGGGCCTGCCGGGCATCAACGACACCATCTACCAGTTCATGGGCGGCCTGTAGGCTCGGGACCATCGGAGGGGGGGCGGACCGCTCCGCCCCCCTCGCGCGGCCTACTTCTCAGCGATCTCGTAGAGCATACGCCCCTTGCCGCCGGCGACCGTGTTGAGGGCCACCACGACGTACTCGCCACGAACGGTATGGGGAACGACGGCCAGCCGCTTCCCGCTCTGGGCCAGCTCCCAGACGCGCGCTTTGGACGGGTCCGCCACGCGCACGCTCAGCTCAGCGCGTCCCGCGCGGACCAGATGCGGCAGGCCGCCCCACTCCAGCAACACACGCCGGGCCGAGTCGGCGTAGCGCACGCCCTGGTTCTGAAGGTCGGTCAGGTGCGTGACCAACAGCCGGCGACTTCGGCGGATGGGCTGGCCGTCGACGCTGGAGACCCAGACGGTGGCCGGGGCGTCCATCACCTTGGCCTTCATGTCCGCCCCCGTTACCGTCTCACCGGGGTTGGCGAAGCCGCCCGCCGTGCGTGGCGTGTCGATGGTCAGGACATCGCGCTGGCCGTCGATCGTCAGTTCGCCGCTCTCCGACTGCAGCAGAGTGCGCCCCAGGTCGGTGCGGTTGGCTGCGGACAGGCGCCCCTGGCTCCGCAGGTCGCGCAGGATGCGCTCCGAAGCTCCAGCGGCGAAGGCCGGGCCGTCAGCGCCGTCGGCGCCCTCCGCGGCCAGGGCCATCGTGTTGCCGGCTACGGATGAGAACGCGGCGCCCACGCGAACCACCCACGCCAGCGCGTCCCACGGCGGCGTGGTTCCGCGGGTCGACTGCGGGCGAGCCGCCGTCTGCACCGCCACGGCCGGACTGGAAGCGCGGATGTCGCCGCGGCGGAAGAGGCAGACCGACGCGCGGTCGGCGGCCTGGTTCAGCGGATCGGAGGCCAGGTCGAAGTAACCCGCGGGCCTCGGCGCCGTCACCGCCTCGCGATTGTGGGCGTAGGCGAAGCGCCAGATGATGGACCAGTCCTGCACGGCTCCCAGGGCGCCGGTGAGGATGCCGCCCACACCGCGGTACTTGCCCGGCCCGGAGTAGTTGAACTCGCTGCAGGTAAAGGGCTTCCCCAGCACGCGCACAAAAGCGCAACCGCGGCCGCCCGGCACGCCTGCAGCCACCGGGCTGGTATTCGGGCACTTGGACGGGAGCGACCAGGGCCGCTCGATGAACTCGGGATGGTCTACGTAGAAGTGGTCGTCCACGTAGTCAAACTCGGAGCGGACGGACTGGATCGCCTGCGGGTTGGTCCAGGCGTTCATGTTGGTCAGCAGCGCCTTGCAGCCCAGCGTGTCGCGTAGGTCGGCCTTGGCGCGGCGATAGAAGGCCCGCTGATTGTCTGCCAGGAAGCGGTTCACGTGCGCCCCCTCATTCGGTAGGTCGGGCCCGCCGGCCAAGCCGTTGGCGGCGAGCGAGGTCCGGTAGGCGGCCTTGTAGTCGTTGAGGCATCGCTCACTCAGGCCGCTGATGAAGTTGCCGGGGTTGCCCTCGTTGATCAGGCTGAGCCAGGCCAGCGTCGGGTCATCGCCCCACTTCATGCCGGTGTAGGGGTTCACATGGGTCAGCAGGGCGCGAGCGAAGGCCATGTAGTTGGCGTAGGCCCGCTCGTTCACCGGCACGGCCATCTTGAACTCGTCCATGCCCACGTCGCCGGCCTCGCCGGGCCATACCTCGGCCGCAAAGACGGGCCGCGAAACATAGAGGTCGGTGGTGACGTATATGCCCTGCTTCTTCAGCGCGGCGAAGAGGTAGTCGAGCTGGTCCAGTACAGCCGGGGTGAGCGTGACGCTGTTGCCGCCGCTCCGGTCCACGAGCATCGACTCATAGTGGTGGATGCGCAGCGCGTTGTAGCCCAGGCGCCGCAATCGCACCGCAAGTCGGTCGGTCTCCTCGCGGCTCAGGTAGTGCGCCGAAAAGCAGAGGTTGACACCGTAGAAGCGCACGGGCTTCTTCGGCTCGGAAGCGAAGGCGAAAGAGCCACCGGGGCCGGTCACCACGCGGCCCAGCTTCCCCGCCGGCACATGCCACGGGACGATGGCCGAGAAGTCCAGCGCGGAGCCCGCCTCGATGTCCAGCGAAGCCTCCAGCGGAGCCCACTCCTTGCCGGGCTGCAGTGTGACGGGTGCGTCCTCTTCCATGCGGAACCCCCTCTCGGCCTCGATGCGGAAGGCGATTTCCAGAGCCTTGCCCGCGGGCCAGACGTCGTCACCGGAGATCTGCGGCCCGATGCGCAAGCTGAAGGCGCCGCCCCACTGGCGGTCGTCCTGCAACAGCGCCGGCGTCGGCTCGGCGAAGGCGAACGTGAGCGCCGCTCCATCGGGGCCCTTCAGGGCCAGCCGAGTCACGGGACCGGAGCGGAACTGCACATCGCGAAGCTCGGCAGGGAACGCGCCTGCCTTGCCGTCCGCCACCCAGGAGCCACCGCGCGCCCAGGCAACGGGCAATCCGAGCGTGACGTGGAGGCTGTTGAGCTTGAGGCCCGAACGGGGCGTCATCCGGTAGCGCAGGGCCAGGCCGTGCTCAGTCGCCTCGGCGATGGTCACGGCCACATCCACCACGCCACCGCCCGGCGCCGTGATCGTCCCGTTGCGCCGCGGCCCTCGGACCTCATCGCCCGGACGGCCGCCACCGAGCGAGGCGCCGCGCCAGACGGCCTCGAACAGCCCCGGCTCCAGAGCGCCCAGCGTCCGCCCCGGCCGTGACAGCGTCACTGCGCCATTCTGGGCCAGCGTGGCCGTCCAGGGCTCCGGCTGCTGGCCGCCGGACTGCACCGGCAAGGCGGCCACAAGCGCCGCCAGGGCTATCATGCTCCTCATCAACACCTCCCGTGCGGCCCGCCATGGCCGCCGCCAGTGCGGTATTCTGCGGATGGACCTCCGACTCCTCCGAACCGACGCGTGAAAGGCCCGCCCGTGACCAACACGAACCAGACCTCCGACCTCGCCGAAGCGCCCATACCTCCCGACCTCCGCCAGGCCCTCGCCTTCCTCATCGAGGTCGACCGGCTCAAGACGGTCCTGCGCCGAACGCTGATCGCCGACGCCTCGCGGCACGAAAACTCCGCAGAGCACTCCTGGCACGTTGCGCTCATGGCGCTCGTACTGGCTCCCCACGCCGCCGACCCGGGCACGGATATCCTCCGCAGCGTGAAGATGCTCCTCTGCCACGACATCGTCGAAGCCGACTGCGGCGACACGTTCTGCTACGACGACGCAGGCATGGCCTTGAAGGAGGAGAAGGAGCAGGCGGCCGCTACGCGCCTCTTCGGGCTCCTGCCGGCTGAGACGGGCGCCGAACTGCGGGGTCTGTGGGACGAGTTTGAGGCCCGGGCCACGCCGGAGTCGCGCTA
Organism: uncultured Chthonomonas sp.; assembly: GCA_903951425.1. Taxonomy (GTDB): domain Bacteria; phylum Armatimonadota; class Chthonomonadetes; order Chthonomonadales; family CAJBBX01; genus CAJBBX01. The sequence goes on along the minus strand of CAJBBX010000157.1, from coordinate 42,133 downwards.
CGCCAACGCCCTCGACCGCCTGCAGCCGATGATACTGAACCATTGCACTGAGGGCCACAGCTGGCGCACCCACGGCATCACCGCCGAGCGCGTCTTGGCCCGCAACTGCGTCATCGAAGACGGCTCAACGGACCTCTGGGCCTTTGCGCAGTGGCTCGTATCCGATGCCCGGCAGAAGGGCTGGGTCAGGGCCACCTAACAAGAGCGACGGCGCAACCCCAGGCCGCGCCGTCGCTCTTGCCGTATTACATTAAATTTTCATCTTTAGACTTTGTAATGACTCTATTCGGGAACTGCAAACGTCAGTCCCTCGACAGCCGTGCCGTCGGGCTTGGCGACCCGGACGCAGACGCCCCAGCCCATGACGTTCTGCGGGACCTTCACCATGAGCGTGTTCCAGCCCTGCCGGGCGGTCACCGTAGCGCGGTCCTGATCCGGGGCGCAGGCGCGGGGCTGGTTGTGCGACAGGACGACTTCGCCGTTCCACCAGACCTTGGGCCCGTCGTCGCTGCCGACCTGAAGCAAGAGTGGCTGCTCCCGGTCGCTCTGCACGCGGGTCACCACGTAGGCCACGCGCTGCTCGCCGCCCAGCACAGCCAGGAGGTCCATCAGCCACGGCTGGTCGGCGGCGCCTCCGGCAGGCATCACACGCCACGGCACACGGTCCGCGGCGCCCGGCAGTTCTGGCGCGAAGGGCTCATCAAAGATGGCCGGGAAGGTGACGCCCTCCTTCGTGTAGGCAGGCGAGACCTTCCACGCCGTGACGAAGTCGCCGAACCGGTCGACTAGCTCAACGATGGCGGCGGCCTTGGCCTTGACGGCTTCGTCGCCGGCCGATGTCGCCAATGAGGCCATGCTGGCCCGCGTCTCCGATCGCCACGCGCCTGCCGTCGCGCGGCCGATAGAGACCAGCGCCAACTCGGCCTCGCCGCGAAGCTCGGGGTCCGACACCATCTCGGAGGCCATCCCCAGCGCGATGGGGCTCGGCAGGCCACCCAGCCCGGATAGCACCATGCGCCGGTCGGCCGGGGTACGCGCCAGGTTCGCCGCGTTGCGGTAGAGCTGCACCGTGGCCTCGGGCTTGCGGCTGAGATCCATGCCGATCATCCGGATGTAGCCGCGCAGGGCCACGGTGCGATCGCGCTGGGCTTCGGCCCCGGTAGCCGCGGCCAGCAGCTCTGACATTGGGTCATCCGAGGGCCAATCGGCCAGCCGGGTCAGCGCAACGCGCCGCACCTCGGGCGCAGCGTCCTTCAGACCGGCTCGGAGGACCTTCAGGGCGCCCGGCCCACCCACGTCGGCCAGCACACCCAGGATGTCGACCAAATCCTGCCCCTTGAATACTGCGGCGGCGGCCTCCAGCGTGCCGGTGCGCTCGGCCTCGGTCTGGCCCCGACGGGCCACGTCGGCCAGCGTGGCGGCGATCTCATCCCGCGAGCCTACCGGGCTGGCTCGCATCAGGCTCACCAGATTCGGGGCCAGCGAGGGCTCGCCGATCTGGCGCATTATGCGTAGGGCTGCTTGGCGCACAGGAACGTCGTTCGACGCGGCCGCGGCAAGCAGCCGCGGCTTGACGGCCGACGACCGCCGGTCACCCAGGACGGTCAGCGCGGCCGCGCGGCGAGCAGGCGCACCGGCCTGCATGGCCGTGAGCAGGCCCGGCTCCACGTCGCTACTACGCATGGAACCAAGGGCCGTCCGCGCTGCGCCTGCCTCCGCGCCGCCGGCCGCCGCTACGTCGAGCAGGGGCGCCACGGCCTTGGCGCCGCCGATGGCGCCCAGCGCCCTTGCCGCGGCCTGCCGAACTGAGGGCACGGGGTCGCGCAAAAGGCTCGCCACCGCCGACGTGGCAGCGGAACCGTTGACCTCGGCCAGGGCGTAGAGCGCCAGTGCGCGGCCGTTCGGTCCCAGTTTGGGCAGCTCCGCCGACAGGAGCGCACCGGCCGTGGCGCCGGGCAGCAAACGCAGGGCCTGCGCCGCCGCGCGCTGGGTCCGGGAACCCTCCTGGCGCATGGCGGCCACCAGCCTCGGACCGGCAGTCTCGGGCATGGCCCGCACGGCGAACAGCAGCAGTGCAGGGCGCAGGGCCGCGGCGGCCGGGTCGGCCTCGAGCCGCGACAAGATGGCTTTGCAGAGGCCCATATCGCCCTGCTTGAGGCAATCCTCGGCGCACGTGAGCAGACGCTCGGCCATGACACGGCGCCAGGCGGGCGGAGCCAGGCGATAGGCATTCTGCACGGCCGAGCAGGCATCCGACCCGCCGATGGCGGCCAACGACGCGGCGGCGCTCCAGACGGCCTGCGCGTCGCCGCCGGACATGAGGGCCGTCAGCGTCGGCAAGGCACGCCGGTCTCGCCGCTGGCCCAGCACCGCGATGGCGCCCAACCGAGCCGGACCCGCCACCTGCGCGGCGCGGTTCAGGGCCGAGGTGGAGGCGTCGCCCGGTATGTGCAGCAGCACCTGCAGGGCGTACTCGGCCAGCCGGCTATCGGAGAGCAGCGGAACCAGCGACGGCACCTCGGCGGCGCCGCCCACGAGGACAAGCTGACGGCAGGCGAACTGCTTGGCGTCGAAGGCGGCAGGCGACCGAAGCACCGAGGCCAGCAGGGCGGCAGCCTCTCGGCGCGACGCCGCCGTGGCGCGCGACTCGGTGACGCGGGTCGCAATGCCGTCTAGCAGGGAGCGGTCCGCACGGAAGCGCCACTCCTTCAACTGCGCTACGGCTTCGGGCAGCGGCGGAGGCGGTGGCGCAGGTTCATTGGTCTGGGAGAGGGAGGCTAGCCCACAAGCGAGGCAGGCCGCGGTTGCGATCAGCGCATAGGGTCTCATGGTTGCCTCCTACAGGCGCCAGGGCGCGCGCATGGGCCGCGACATCAGCCGGGTGGCCTCGGGATCGTTGACGAACCGCTCCGACTGCGGGTCCCACTGAATCGGCCTGTTCAGCTCGTAGGCGATGTTGCCCAGGTGCCCCACGGTGATGGAGCGGGCGCCCACGGACGCCGGGCAGTTGGGCTGCTGGCGGGTCCGCACCGAGTCGAGAAAGTCCGAATGATGGTTGTCGGATGAGTGGAGCCGCACTTCGCCGGGCCCCGTGACGTGCTTCTTCAGGTTCTCGGGCCAGGTCTTCAGGTCGTAACGCCAGACGGCGACCTTCCCCTTGCTGCCCACGAAGATCACGCCGTTGCCGTCGGGCGACTCGCGGTAGGTGCGGTCGGTGTCGCGGGTCATCAGGACGCCGTTGGCATAGCGGTAGGTCAGCACCTTGATGTCCTTGCCGTTGGGCGGGCGGACCTCAACGGGCCCGCTGTTGTCCATACCGATGCCCCACTGGCCGATATCGAAGTGGTGGGCGCCCCAGTTGGTCATCTCGCCGCCGCTGAAGTCGCGCCAGGCCATCCAGCCGTTCACGAGGCTCGAGTGGTAGGGGTGCCACGGCGCGGGCCCCAGCCACATATCGTAGTCCAGGTACTCCGGCACGGGCTCCTCCGGCAGGTGGCAGTCCTTGTAGCCCGCCGGTCCGCCGACGCCGATGACAACCTCGCGCAGCGTGCCGATGTGTCCGTTGCGCACTAGTTCGCAGGCGTGCCGGAAGGCGTGGCTCGAGCGCTGCTGGGTCCCCATCTGGAAGATGACGCCATGCCGGTCGACCACGCGCCGGACGGCCAGCGCCTCCTCGATGGTGACCGAGAGCGGCTTCTCGCAGTAGATGTCCTTGCCCGCCCGTGCGGCGTACATCGAGATCAACGGGTGCCAGCGCTCACCGGTGGCGATCAGGACCGCATCGATGTCTGGCCGCGCCAGTAGCGAACGGAAGTCGCGGTAGGAGGAGCAGCCCTTATCGCCGTAGCGCTGGTTGACCTGGTCGCGGGCGTTCTCCAACCGTTGGCGGTTCACATCGCAAACCGCCACCACATGGACATCGTCACGGCCCGTCATGCCGCCCGTCTGGGTCCAGACGCCGCCCACGACGTGCTGCATTCCCTGGCCGCCGACGCCGATATGCCCCATGACGATCCGGTTGCTGGGCGCGACGGCGCCGCCCCGGCCCAAGGCAGAGGCCGGCACCACCGTGGGCATGAAGACTGCCGCGGCTCCGGCGGCCGCCGCCTGGAAGAGGCCGCGTCGCGACAGGCCGTCGGACGGCTCTGGGTTTCCTGGGTCGATCATGGTTCGTCCTTTCGGTTGCACCGGGGCCAAGCGCCCCCTACAGGCTGTGGAACGCCTGGCGTATCCACTGGTAGTTTTGCTCCGTCATGCCCAGTGAGCTGTAGTCCTCTACGTAGCCGATGAGGCCGCCGCCGAACCGTCCCAGCTCATCCCTGAGCATGCGGGCGTACTCCTTGACCTCTTGCTCAGTGCCCTGCACGGCTCGCCGCTGGTGGTCCACGGAGCAGCAAAAACAGACTTTGCCGCCGAACTCCCGGGCCAGCCACTCGACACCGAAGACATCCGGCTGCAGCAGTTCCAGCACGTCCACGCCAATGTCGATGAAGTCGCCGATGATGTCGCGGATGTTGCCGCAGCAGTGGAACCACACCTTCTTGCCGGCCGCACGGATGGTGGCGAACTGCGCGGCGTAGCGAGGCTTGAAGACCTTCCGCCACTTGGCCGGCGAGATGATCAGGCCGTTCTGCGTTCCCCAGTCGTCGCCGAAGACGACGCAGTCGACATCCAGTTCGCAGTACCGCTCGATCACCTCGTTCTCGAAGTCAAAGACCATGTCGAGGATGGCCTCGGCGCGCTCTGGATCGGTGTAGAGGTCCTCCAGGAAGGTCTCGAAGCCGCGCAGGAAGGTCGCCTGGTTGAAGCCGCTGATCCCCACCGAGGCGCGCAGGAACTTGCTGCGGTTCTCGGCGATCCAGCCCGGAAGGTGGGCATAGCGCGATGGGTCGGCGCCGACTGGCCGGCGGTAGTCCGCGATGCGCGCCGCATCGGCCAGCGGGTGGTCATGCGGCTGGCCCATGGTCTGGTCCAGGCTACCCCAGACGTAGCCCCACTCAGTCATACCCGGCTCAGTTGGACGGAACGAGGCACCGGCACCGGCGCCGCTGGCCAGCACGTCGGAGTACTCGAAGTCGCGGTTGCAGTAGTTGATCGGCAGGCGCGGCGGGTCGCGGAACTCGATGGCCCGCAGCACGATCTCGCGGCTCTCCATATCTATCACCCCTCGGATCCCAGCGACAGCACACGCTCGGCGGCGCAGGAGCCGGCAACCCAACCCGTTGAGAAGGCCGCCTGCAGGTTGTACCCGCCGGTCTCGGCATCCAGGTCCAGAACCTCACCCGCGAAATAGAGGCCGGCCACCTTGCGGGACATCATGGTCTTCGAATCCACCTCGCCCAGGGCCACGCCGCCGGCGGTGACGATGGCGTGCTCCAGCGCGGCCATGCGCCGGATGGTGACGGGCAGCCCCTTCAGGGTGGCCACCAGCCGGTTGCGCATCTCGGCGGTGATCTGGTGTACGGGCAGCGACGGCGGGATGCCCGCCAGGTCCGGGAAGATTTCCAGCATGGAGAGCGGCAGCAGCTCTTTAAGATAGTTCTTGAAGTGCTGCGGCTTGCGCCAGTCGCGTATGAAGCGGGTGTGGAGTTGCTCCGGCGTCAGCGCGGGCTTCAGGTCGACGCGCATCTGGGCGCCGCCCTTGCGGAGCAGCGCGGGTGCCTCGCGGCTCAAGGTGAGAACCACGGGTCCCGAGAGCCCCTCGTGCGTGAAGAGCATCTCGCCGAAGCGCGACGCCACAGGCCGGAAGACGCCGTCGATAGGCGGAGAGCCGATGGAGACCTCCACGTTGCGTAGCGCCAAGCCGGAGAGGCGCCCAACCCAGGGTTCCATCGTGATGACAGCCGAGAGCGCCGGCGTGGGCGCCACGATGGTGTGGCCCAATGCGCCCGCGAACCGGTAGCCGTCGCCCGCGGAGCCTGTTCCGGGATAGGACGCCCCGCCCGTGCAGACGATGACCGCACGGCCGGGGATCACCTGGTCGCCCAGACCCACGCCCACGACGCCCTGCTCGTCTACCACGACGCGGTCGACACACGCCAGGCGCCGCAACTGCGAACCGGCGTCGGCGGCCCACTCCTCCAGGGCGGCGGCTACATCAAGCGCGCTATCCGACGCCGGGAAGATACGCCCGCCGCGCTCGGCCTTCACCTCGACGCCGCGCGACGCCAGGATTCCCAGGATGTCGTCGCGAAAGAAGCGGCTCAGCGGTCCGTAGAGGAAGCGCCCCTTGGGCCCGAAGGCATCGACGAAGCCCCGCGGGGTCGTCGTGTTTGTGATGTTGCAGCGTCCCTTGCCGGTCATCCGCAGCTTGCGGCCGGTCTTGGGGCCCTTCTCCAGCAGTAGCGTACGGGCGCCGCATTGGGCCGACCGGCCCGCCGCAAGCAGGCCAGCCGGTCCGCCACCGATCACCAGTACCGTTGGCTCCGGCATGCTGCCTCCAGTCGCGTTCGGCCATCCTTCGGCCGTGGTTATGCCATTCTACAGGGACCGGCTGTATTCCTCCGCGCTTGCGAAGGTAGCCGCCAACCGAGCGGCTCCCTGGCCGCCGAAGGAGACCCTATGCCCGTGGAACTTGGCGATGGACGCGTGGCTGTTTACCTGGACGTCGAAAACCTGTGTATTCATGCCATGCAGCAAGGACTGGATTTTGATGTTAATCTTATTATTGCCAGAGCCCGAACCGAGGGGCGCATGGTCGTCGCCCGAGCGTACGGCGACTTTACGCGGCCCTACCTTCAGAGTACCAAGCGCGACCTGATGAAGGCGGGCGTCGAAATGGCGCTCCTTTCCACCGATGCAAAGGGCAAGAACACCGCAGATATGCAACTCGCCCTGGACGCCATGGAGATGGCCCTCCTGCCGGCCGGACCGGACGTGGTGATCGTCGGCTCCGGCGACCGAGATTACGTGCCACTGGTCCAAAAACTCAAGCGATATACGAAGCAACTGATCGGCATCGGACTGAAGGGTAGCATCAGCGGCTCCCTGGCCCGTTTGTGCGACGCCTACTGGTACTACGACGACCTGCTTCCGAGGGCCGACGAAGCCAGCGATGCGGCGGAGAGCTCGGAGCCCGAGGCCCCGGCCGTGATGGACGAGATGGACCGCGCCCGCGAGACACTCCTCCGGGCGCTGGAGAGCGTGGCCAACCAGGGCCTCACGTGCACGGGCGCCAACACCGCCCAGATGATGCGCCGCATCCAGCCCACCTTTGAGGCGAAGAACCTGGGGTTCCGTACCTTCAAGGGCTTCGTCGAAGCCGCCGAGGAGCATGGGATCGTCCGCATCGCGGGAATGCAGGGGATGGACGTCGTCATCGAGGCTCTGGCCCCGGTTCCCAGCAACTCCGGTGCCGCCACACCGGCAGACCAGCGCAAGCAGGCAGCTCCGGCGGCTTCGGCAGCCACGCTGGCCCAGTACTATCGCGGCGTGCTGCAGAACAAGCGCGTGCCCATGGTCCCCTGGGTCGACCGGGAGCGGCTGGTGCGCGCTCTCTGGGCCGAGATCGAGGGCCGGGACGACGCAGGCCTCACCGTGATGCAGATGACCGACGCCATGGCCCTCTACGCCGACATGAACGGCATCCAGGTCTCGCGCCCAGCCCTGCAGAAGATCACCTACACCCTGAACATCGGCCGCTGCTTCAAGCGGGCTGGCATCCAGTCCTTCATCGAGGACATCACCACCGACCAGGCCGGCGTCGCCTGCGATGCCGACGAGGCGCTGGACCGCATGCACGTGACCTACCTGCGGGGCATACGCATCGACGCACCGGGCACGCGGTTCACGCCGGAGGCCTCCGCCCTGCTCCTGTTCGACACCCCTACTGAGGCGCAGGTCGACCTGGCGGCAAGCTACATCCTGCAAGCCGAGACCTGGGGCAACTACTAACCGGTCGCATGCCTATCGGCCCCGTGCCCAACGCACGGGGCCGACGCCTTAACCTCCGGCGCGCGCGGCCTCGAAGCAGACCTGCCGCAGCCGCGCCATGTGGTAGACGTAGCAGGGCCAACTGATGTCCGGCGGGCACGAATGGTCGGCCATGGGGATATAACCGCCCTCCTCGATCAGCGGCCGCACGCGCTCCAACTCGGCGTCGATGGCCGCCGGCCCCTCGGCCATGGCGCGCTTGTCCACCCCGCCCCAGAGGCGCAGGTCGCGGCCATACTCGCGGCGCACCTGCAGCACGTCCATGCCCGACTGCACCTCGAATGGGTAGAGGAAGTTGAGCCCCGCATCGATCCAGACCGGAATGAGCGAGTCGATGCGGCCATCGCTGTCGAGGCCGATCCACTCCACCCCCCTGCCACGCAGGAACTCCACCACGCGCCGGTACCTGGGCAGCATGAACCGGCGCGCCAGCTTGGGCGTGAGTAGCGGGCCGGTCTTGTAGGCCATATCCTCCCAGAAGGCGAAGGCATCCACACGGATCTCGTCGAGGGCCTGGCCCATGACGGCGATGATGAAGTCCGCGTTGGCGTCCATCATCTCCTCGATGAAGGCCGGATCGTCGTAGAAGAGCATGCAGAGCCGCTCGACGCCCACGAGATTGCGTAGCGGGCCGAAGAAGCCTCCCCATCGGTCCGAGATCACCACCAGCGGCGCCGCATCGGACTGCAAGCCATGCAGGACGCTGCGCCAGTCCGGGCCCAGGCGCGCGGCGAGGTCGGGCTTCATCCGCTCCGACCAGAAGCGGCGAAACTCCTCGCGCGTCTCGGCGGGGAACTTCACGAACTGGGGCATGGAGCTGTAGGGGTTCCCCTTCATCTCCCGCATGAGGATGCCCTCGTGGTTGACGTAGAGGATGTGCGTCTCGTCCTCCTCCAGCACCTGGTGCTCGAAGGGAGGATTGGGGAAGAACCAGTGCCCAACCCAGTTGACCCGGTCGGCGCCCTGCCGCACGTCCATGGAGGCCCCGTCGAAGCCCTCGCGGTGCCACCGCTCCATGGTCTCAGGCCAGCCGCCCCAGGTCCAGTGGGGAGCCTTGTCCATGGCCTCGTAGCGCATACACGCGTGGAACCGCTCTCGTTCAGTCATGGTCTGCTCCTCACGCCACCCGCATGCCGGGCGGCAGATCCAGGTCGGTGCGCAGTTCGCCGTCGGCGTCGATCCGGTGCTCGACGCGAACGACGCCCATGGGAGTCGGCAATGACCCGCGGGCCCACTGCAGCCCGCCCAGGTTGGGCCGCACGCTGAGCGTGGTGAAGCCGGGCTCGGCGGGCGCCAGGCCCAGCACGTACTCGGTGAGCCAGGCCGTGGGACCGGCGGCCCAACCGTGGCAGAGGCTGTGGCGCAGGCCCTGGTAGCAGAAGTCGCCGAAGTCGGCGTGGATGTCCTTCATGCCCGGCGGAACCAGGTCATCGATTCCAGCGGCGCCGAGCGTCCAGTCGAGGTTGAAGTCCTCCCAGAAGGTCGTCGCCCCCATGGCCAGCATCCCGCCCCAGAAGCTGCGGATCAGGTCCAGGCAACCCTCAAAGTCGCCGGCCATGGCGCGGGCCTCCAGGATGTAGTATCCGTAGAACGTCGACACGCCGCGATCGGGGTCGATTGCCAGGATCGTGCGGTTAACCTCGGTGGGGTCGGCCATGCCCGCCATGGCCAGCAGGGCATTCGCCTGCTTGCTGCGCGTGGCAGGACGACGCACGGCAAGGGCCCTGCGTGCGGCCTCATCGGCCCGCCCTGCGGTCTCCATGGCCCCCACCAACCGGCACAGCGAGGCGCCGGCCTCCAGCGCCAACGCCACGAGCGCCTGCAGGCCCGCGTCGATGGCGGTCGAGTCCCTGCTGGTAGGCCACTCGAGGAAGCGAACGCCGGTGATGGCCTCCTGGCCGTCCTCGGCCACGAGCTGGGCCACCAGGTCGACCAACTGCGGCAGGTAGGAGGCCTGCCTCTTCACGGTCTCCAGGTCGCCGGTGTAGCGGTACCAGTCGAGGTGGCAGATGAGCCACCAGAGCGAGTAGGAGGAGATGCCGTTCATCCAGCCGGGCAGGGGCGTCCGATCGCGCACGTACTCCATGCTGCGAGGCACGACATCGATGTTACCGAAGACCGTGGAGACGACGCGGGTCTCCGGGTGCATGTCCCCCATCCAGACCAGGCGGTCGCGCTTGATGCCGTCCCAGAGGTAGTCCTGCATGTTGAGGTGGACGGTGTAGGCCCCGGTCTGCCAGACGCGGTTCAGCAGTTCGTCGTTGCACTCGAAGGAGCCCAGGTAGGGCAGGTCGCGCCGCAGGAAGACGGCCCGGACGCCGCTGAGGCGCAGGGACTCCTCGGCCTCCAGCAGGTCGATCCGCACGAATCGGAAGCCCGTGTTGCCGATCTCCTGATGACCCATCCAGGGCACGCCCAGCTCCAGGTCGTGGAGGGTGTGGTCCTGGTTCGGTCCGCCCATGGCCTCGGAAGCGGACTCGCCGAAGCGTACCCGCACCCGCAGGGGCCGCTGGGTGGGTCCGCCGGGCGCGTCGATCCGGATGCCGCCGTGGAGCTCACAGCCGAAGTCGAGCAACAGCGCCGGAGCGCCGCAGCCGGCGGCAGGGGTCAGCGTGCAGACGCGCGGTGGGGCACAAGGCCCTTCAACCGTACCGACAGAGCCGCCGGTGAGGAGCGCCTCGGGGTCGGCCACGCCTGCGCCCGACGCCCAGACGACGCGGGCGGGCTGAACGAACGAGCGGATACGCGGGTCGGTCTCGCCGGCGCGTGGAACCATGGGCTGGGCCTCCATCCTGAGTGTGCCTGATCGGCCGTATAGGTTCGCCCGACGGCAGGCGCATTCCTGCCGGGTGTAAGCGCCGGGCGGCCGGCGCTTAGCGTCCGACCACCCTCTGCACCACCTCCAGCTTCACCGGCCCGACCAGCCCCGACTCCACGAGCGGCGAGTTCCCATGCCAGAGGCGCCAGCTCGTGAACGTGAAGCGGCCCGTGGGGCTGGGCTGGCCCTGCTGCAGCCACTCGGGCCAGGAGCGAAGGGTGCCGCTGGGGGTTCGATCGCTGTCCTCAGGGAGCGACTCGTCACCAATCTGCCTGTTCACCCAGAGGTTGGCCACGTCGACCTTGAGCACGTTGGGGCCCGACCTGAGCGCACTCGTGACATCCAGCCGGAAGGGAGCGTGCCAGAGGGTCCCGAGCTTGCGGCCATTCAGCGTCACATCGGCCATGACGGCCACGACGCCCAGGTCGAGTTCGATGCGCCGTCCGCCGGCGAGCAAGCCGGCAGGCACGGCGAGGCTGGTGGTGTAGGACGCCACGCCCGAGTAGTGCCGCACGCCCGCGTCGGCATGTTGGTTCAGCGAGGCCAGCGCCGGGACATCAATCCGATCAGGCGCACCCCAGCCCTTGGCGAACTTCACCTCCCACGGCCCATGGAGCGTCAGAGCGGACGGTAGGCCGGGCACGACCAGGCGCTGCACGCTGCCGTCGGCGGCGTGCAACGTGTAGGCGCCGGGCGTGCTCGAATCAACCACCAGCCTGCCCGTCGCATCGCGGGTGACGGCGACTGCCGCATCGGGCGCCCTGTCCTTGGGACGCGGCATGGACCGGGCCCACAGCGCAACCTCGGCATCCGACAAAGCCCTGCCCACCTGGCGGAATAGACCGAGCTCGCCGGCGAACGGTGGGATGGGCCTGCCATGCGCCACACCCAAGCCGGAGCGTGCCACAAGTGGACCAGACAGCCCGACATGCGCCTTGCGTCCATTCAGGTAGAGCGCCGGCACGCCGTCACGGTAGACCACCGCTACGTGGGTCCAGGTGTTGAGGCGGGCCGGCCATACCAGCACCGGCGCGAAGTGGTCGGCTCCATGCTCGAACACGCAGACGCCGTTGCTGCCGACGGCCAGGCCGACGCCGGCGCTGCCCCAATCGCCGAACGCCTCATGACCAGGCGCGGGGTAGAGCGCATCGTTGCGCGGCTCGTCCTGGCCGCTGATGCCGCGGTTGGTCTCGCGGACCAGCGTCGTCGGCGCACCGGGCCTGACCCAGACCGCAAGCGTGAAGCTCCGCGAAGGAGCCGAACTGGTGGCCGCGGACGCAGAAACGGCCGGAGGCAGCACAGCGGAAGTCACTGGCGCGCCGGCCCGCTCCACGCGCACGATCCGATTGGGCTCGGCCATCTCGCCAGCGGGAAAGACCACAAAGACCGAGCCACTGGGCCCCAAGCGCACCGGCATGCGGATGGTCCCGTTGGCTGCAGTGTCGTATATCGCCGGCCGCTCGGTGCGGCCGGTGTCGGGCCACCACAGCTCGGGCCGCTTCCCCGACGGCCGGAACGAGCAGACCGCCTCGACGGCGCGGGGCTCCTTGTTGGAGAGGAAGTAGACGTCGTTCCCGGCGATCACCTTGTGGATGTACCGGAAGCCCGCCAGCCCGTTCGCTGTCCGGCTCCCGAAGTCGGGCGGCAGGCCCATGCGCCGGTGCAGCCGGGTGATAAGGTCCAGATCGGGGTACAGGTTCGACGCCGTGGAACCCGCCTCAACATCGCCCCACGGCGCCATACCCAGCGGCCCCAACTCCAGTGCATCCGCCCAGCTTGTGCCCTGAGTCGCAGGGATGGGCCAGCCGGCCGGGACCGCCGATGCCGCCCGCCAGGAACGTCCGGACCGGATGGCCTGGACCTGACCGGAACGAAGGCGGATCTCCAGCGATGCAATCAACCCCGCCGGGTTCGGCAGATCGGTGGCGTTCACCGCCACAACGGCCAGCGTGTTGGCGCCGGTCAGCAGGAGGCCTGCCACGTCGAACACGAACACACGGTTGAAGGCGTTGCCCTCGCCGGCCAGCCGCCCGTTCAGCCAGACCTGGAACTCGTTGTCTGCCGTGATCGCCAGCTTCGCCGTGCGCACCGCAGATCGGTCCGGCACGTCGAACCCACGCACGAAGTACCGGCGGGCGGGCGGCGCAAAGACATCCGGACGCCCCTCGGGGTACCAGACCCACTCCGCGCCGGCAAGCCGTGGCTCGACGCCGGCAGGTTGCGACGGCAGGAACGCCGATCCCCAGATCACACGCCCCTTGCCAACGCGCCGCTCAGCGATGCCTGCCGGCGTCGGGCCTGAGCCCCATAGCTCTGCCGCCATCCGGCGCACTTCCGCGTCGCATCCGGGGAAGCCGCTCAGGCCGGGCGACTTCCGCGGCCTTGGCCCGGCCACGGTGGCGCCTGCCCGCACGAGGTCGCGCACCTTGCGGAGCAGCCTGGGCGTCATGGCTTCCACCCGCGGCAAGGCCAGTAGCCGGTAGCTCATGCCGTCAGGCATGACCAGCCGGCCAGCCCGCACCGACATCCGCGTGAGCGCTGCGTCGGGCGGGCAGACGTCGAAGTTGTACGGCGGGCGCTCCAGCGATGCCAGGGACGCCTGGCCGTTGACCGACTGCGGGGAGCCCTCGGGTCCGAGCAAGCAGGTATCAGCCACGAAGAGCCCCTGCTGCAGGAGATACTGGCATCGGGAGAGGTAGCGATGCCACGCCGACGACTGCTCCCACCAGGTCTGGGTCCGCTCGTAGTGGAGCCCCCACGGCCCCATGGACATGCCGGGGCGAACGTCGCGCCACGGCTGCAATGCATACCGGTGGAACACAAACCGGTTGATCCCCTCGCAGAAGGCCCAGTCGCCAAGGTCCTTGATATTGCCCGGATACCCCTGCCACGCCTCGCCGTCGGCCGCGGTGAAGGCCTCCGCGCCGATGATGGGCTTGCCGTAAACGTGCCCCGCAGAGGCCATCTCGCGCACGCTGTAGGCCGCGCCGTACTTCCCCCATGACCAGAACTCACCCATAGGCTCATCGGCGCGGCCGGCGTAGGCCATTTCGTCCGTCGGGCAGGTGTTGTAGGCTTCGATGCTGAGGCCGATGCCGTGCTCGTGTGCCAGCGCGCGGAACGCCCCGGCGTAGTTGTCGAGCACCAGTTCGGAGATCGTCTGCCGCCAGTCCCACAGGAACCGCTCGGACTGCTCCGCCCCGCCCACTGTGCGACCGGTGATGACCGGCAGCCATGCCAGCGGGTCGTAGCCGCGACGGGACCGGAACTCCTCCCGCATCTTCGGGGTCCAGTTCTGGACGCCCACCTCCCAGCTGTCAATGTGGGTCGATACCAGCGCCTTGCCGGCCAGAGGTCCCACATCGGCCACCAGCTTGCCCATCAGGCCCTCAAACATGGCACGGGAGGCGGCCTTGCTCAGCTTGTCGCACTCCAGCCCCCTGCCCGACTCAGGCGAGGGGGCGTTGTTGGCGCCTGTGGGCGTATGGCCCAGTCGCAGGATGGTCCACCGTCCCGGCGGGACGTCCCACTGCAGGCGCCCGCCGCGGTCCATCCTCTGGGTCAAGTCCACGATCGCGCCCTCCGGCACTACCCGTGCAGCTGGCGCGGTCGGGACGTCCACGGGAGTCGGAAGCGACACGCCTACGATGTCGGCCACAGCCCGAGCATTAACACCCGCGATCCGGCCCGGATCGGCCGGCGTCGGGTAGGCCAGGACGGCCACGTCCCGGTAGTAGCCTGCCACGGCTACCGGCCGCGGAAGCTGGCGGTCGAGCTGCCCCGGCCCGTCCACGGACGTCTCGATCCAGACGAGGCGCTGCATGGCCAGTTCCGGCGTGATCCACGGGCCCCCGCTACCGCACCAGCCCGCGTCGTTGTTCATGTTGACCTTTAGGCCCAGGCGAGCGGCCTCGGAGACCACATGCCGGAAGATCGACCGCCACTGCTCGCCGGCAAACGCGACCGGGCCCAGCGGCGTGCCCTGATCCACCTCCATGATGAGTACCCCGCCGATCCCGACGCGCTTCATGGCCTCCAGATCGGCGGTGATGCCCTCGCGAGTGATGTTCCCGTTCAACCAGAACCAGTAGACCCACGGCCGCGCCGACGCAGGCGGGGACTGGAAGCCGCGTGCCAAGCCTGCGGCCGTGGGGCCGGCGCCGGCAGGGATGGGGCAGAGCGCGACAAGCAGGGCAAGGGTCGAAACGAGGCGCATAGCAGTTGCTCCAGTGTGAGGAGGGCTGTCGATCGTCCTGATGATTGCACGCACCGACGCCGAAGTCCTGCATCGGCGCCATCCGGGAGCCCTCCCGGCAGCCCGTGGTGCGCCGGGAGCCGCCGCCGACCGGGTAGTACATGGTGGGAGTGCGTTACAGACCAGAGTGCTCCTGCTCTTCGTAGGGGTTGTGGGGACAATCCACGAGGAGAGGAGCACTCTGATGGTCAGTGTATCTTTGCGGTCGGTGTTCGGTCAAATGGCATCGCGGATCGGCGACCCTGAGGACGGGATGTACGGCGACCTCAGTGCAGTTCGGGGCGACATGGCCTGTTGCATGCTGGAGGCTACCGCGGCGTCGGAGTTGAAGAAGCGCCATGACCACCGCGATCAGTTCAATGGCCGCGTCTCCGAGGGTGGGCCGCCCAAACTGCTCGCCTCAGATCGGCGGAGGCACAGGCCTTGCTGCAGCCTGGCGGCCAACCCAACAAGCTGGGACACCTCCCTACCAGATACCGGGCGCCGACGTGTCGCCCTTCACGGCGCACGCTCGGGGTGCCGTGGACTGAACCAACGGCCCCGCCGCGATGCGATGGCTGACATGGACCCATCGATCTGCACTCGAGTCCATCGCGGGCTGGACGTACTGCTCCTTGGCGACGAGGCCGCAGTGCGTGAGGGCGCAGTCACCATCTTGGAGCAGTCCAGGGGGCGCAAGCTCATGGTCGCCGGCAGGGAGCCGTCTTCGGTACGGTCTCGAGGGCCATCGGAACAACCGGCGTATCCGGCGCGCCTGGACGTCTGGGCACAGGCGCGCCTAACCTGTAGGGATCGGACCCGCTTCGAAGCCACCACCCCGGCGGCGGGGCTCGCCCGGCGTTGAACCGGAGGTACATCGCCCAGTGCCGCAGGCCCAGCGCCCGCGCCAAGTCAGCGCTCGCGCCTGCCGGCTCCACCTATGCAGCCAGTGCAGTCGGGCGATCCACGAGCGACCGAACTGATACGCGCACTACGCCGGACACAGCCCGAGCGCTAACGCCTGCAAGCCGGTCGGTATGGGGTGGGCCGGAACGGCCACGTCCCGGCTATGGCCCGCGACGCTCTGGGCCAACAGCGCCAAGGTACCCTTGACACGCCACATGTAGGGTGATATCATGATCGCAGCCCCAACATATGGTAGACTGGCTCCCCGAGACAAGCCATGCGATGCCCCTTCTGCGGTGACAAAGAGGACCGTGTACTCGACTCACGCGAGGCGCCTGACGGCGTGACCGTCCGGCGCAGGCGGGAGTGCAAGCAATGCGGCAGACGGTTCACGACCTTCGAGCAGATCGAGGAGCAGTCGCTTCTGGTCGTCAAGCGGGATGGCCGGCGCGAGCCCTTCAGCCGGGACAAGATCCTCAAGGGCCTGCGCATCGCGTGCACCGGGCGCCAGGTAACCGCCGAGCAGATGGAGTCTACGGCAGACGACATCGAGCGGATGCTCTACAACAGGCTGGAGCGTGAGGTGACGTCGCACGACGTGGGCGACCTCGTCATGGCCCGCCTTCGGCAGATCGATCAGGTGGCTTACGTGCGCTTCGCGTCCGTCTACCGGCAGTTCGAGGACGCCACGCAATTTCGGGAAATCGTCAACATGTTGCGGCGGAAGACCCGCACAGAGACCTGAACCATTCGGCAGCCGCGTGCGCTCGCGGCGCCGCCAACGAATAGAGAGGATCGAGACTAGATGCCGGGACCCAAAGGCAAGGCAAGCACGGACGGCGGCACGCAGATCCAGACCAGCGACGTACGGGGTCTGGAGGTTCCGCGCTACTTCACCCGAGCCACAGAGGATGTCTGGGACAGCGTTGAGTGGGCCCTGCGTAGCGCCGTGATCAACGGCGACCGCGGCCAGGTCGTCTTCAAGCAGACGGATATCGAGGCGCCCGCCGGCTGGACCCAGCTCGCCATCAACGTGGTCGCCTCCAAGTACTTCCGCGGACACGTGGACACGCCCGAGCGCGAGACCTCGGTGCGCCAGCTCATCCGCCGCGTCTCATACACTATCGCGGAATGGGGAGACAAGAACGGCTACTTCGCCACGGCGGACGATGCAGCCGCCTTCCGCGACGAGCTGACGCACCTGCTGTTGCACCAGAAGGCCGCATTCAACTCGCCGGTCTGGTTCAATGTGGGCCTGCCCGACCAGCCGCAACCGCAGTGCTCGGCCTGCTTCATCAACTCGGTCGACGACACCATGGACAGCATCCTCACCCTGGCGCGGACCGAGGGAATGCTCTTTAAGTTCGGCTCCGGCACCGGCACCAACTTCTCCACGCTCCGCTCATCACACGAGAGGCTGCAGGGCGGCGGCACGGCCTCGGGACCGGTCTCCTTCATGCGCGGCTACGACGCCTTCGCCGGCGTCATCAAGTCCGGCGGCAAGACGCGGCGCGCGGCCAAGATGGTGATCCTGAACGTGGACCACCCGGACATTCGGCAGTTCATCACCTGCAAGGCCGATGAGGAGCGCAAGGCCTGGGCGCTCATCGACGCGGGCTACGACGGCAACTTCAACGCCGCCGGCGGCGCCTACGACTCGGTGAACTACCAGAACGCGAACCACTCCGTGCGCGTCACCGACGACTTCATGACCGCCTACCTCGACGGCAAGGACTGGACGACGCGCACCGTGCTCGACCGTCAGCCCGCCGAGACCTGCTCCGCCGAGTCGGTCATGCGCCTCATCGCCGATAGCGCCTGGGTCTGTGGCGACCCCGGCATGCAGTACGACACCACGATCAACAAGTGGCACACCTGCAAGGTCTCGGACCGAATCCACGCCAGCAATCCCTGCTCCGAGTACATGTTCCTCAACGACAGCGCCTGCAACCTGGCCTCGCTCAACCTTATGAAGTTCCGACGCGAGGGCGGCGACGTGGACGTGGAGGCTCTCAAGCACGCGTGCCGCGTGATGCTGACCGCGCAGGAGATCATCGTCGGGTGCGCCAGCTACCCCACGCCGGCGATCTGGGCCAACAGCCTGAAGTACCGTCCGCTGGGCCTGGGCTACGCCAACCTCGGCGCCCTGCTCATGTCCCGCGGCGTGGCGTACGACAGCGACGAGGGCCGGGCCATCGCGGCCGCCATCACCGCCGTCATGACCGGCGAGGCCTACCACCAGAGCGCCATCCTCGCCCGCGACCACGGCGGGCCCTTCGAGGGCTACGCGCCGAACCGCGAGCCGTTCCTCGACGTCATGCGGATGCACCGGCAGGCCATCGAGACCATCGATGCGCGGCTGGCCCCCGCCGAGATCGTCGCCGGAGCCCGGGCCTCGTGGGACGCAGCCATCGAGATGGGCTCCGCCTACGGCTACCGGAACGCCCAGGCGACGGTCCTGGCGCCGACTGGCACCATCGGCTTCATGATGGACTGCGATACCACCGGCGTCGAGCCGGATATCGCCATCGTGAAGTACAAGAGCCTCGTGGGCGGCGGCGTCATAAAGATCGTCAACAACACCGTGCCCGAGGCGCTGCACCGGCTGGGCTACACAGCCAAGCAGGTGAAGGACATCATCGCCTACATCGACGCCAACGACACGATCGAGGGCGCGCCCTTCCTGAAGGACGAGCACCTTTCAGTCTTCGACTGCGCGTTCACGCCGGCCAACGGGCAGCGATCGATCCACTACATGGGCCACGTCCGCATGATGGCCGCCGTGCAGCCCTTCATCAGCGGCGCGATATCCAAGACCGTCAACATGCCCAACAGCGCCACGGCCGAGGACATCATGGAGGTCTACGTGGAAGGTTGGCGCCTGGGCCTCAAGGCCATCGCCATCTACCGCGACGGCTCCAAACGCACCCAGCCGCTGAACACGAAGCTTCAGGAGCAAGACAAGGGCAAGGCCGACGAGGCCGCGCCAGTTGCCGCCGAGATGCGCCCGGTGCGCCTGAAGCTGCCGGACGAGCGCAAAGCGATCACGCACAAGTTCAGCATCGCCGGCCACGAGGGTTACATCACGGTCGGTATGTACGAGGACGGCTCGCCCGGCGAGATATTCCTAACCATGAGCAAGGAGGGCTCCACCATCTCCGGCCTCATGGACACGATCGCCACTATGGCCTCCCTGGCGCTGCAGTACGGGGTCCCGCTGGAGACGCTCGTCGGCAAGTTCGCCCATATGCGCTTCGAGCCCTCCGGCATGACGCCGAATCCCGATATCCGCTTCGCGAAGTCGATCCCTGACTACATCTTCCGTTGGCTGGGCCAGAAGTACCTTCCCAGGGACGCACAACCGCCTACGAACACCCGGTCGCTCAACGGCACAGAGCCGGTGCCCGAGCCGGTTGCCGACGCCGTAGCAGCCGGACGGTCAGATGGCGGGGCGTCGGCCTACACCGCGCGTGAACGAGAGATCTTCCAACTGCAAGCCGATGCACCGGCCTGTGCGGAGTGCGGCGCGCTGATGGTTCGCAACGGGGCCTGCTACAAGTGCCTGAACTGCGGCTCCGTGTTCGGCTGCTCCTAACGCCCTACTAATCCTGCCGCGCCGGGTCGTTGTCCAAACCCGGCGCGGCCACCATGGGGAGTGCTAGGCATGCTGAGGATCGAGGATGTCCATCTCTGCGCCGACCCCGCCGGCGAGTACGTGGTGCTGCAGAACCACGGGCTCAACACCATCTCGCTGCGTGGCTGGGCGATCTGCGACGGCTCGTACATGGACGAAGATGCCGATCCCGACCTGCACACCATGTACGTCTTCACCAATGATGTCGCGGTGAAACCGTACGTGCGCATCGTGCTGTTCACGGGCCAGGGCGTCAACGAATGGCGGCCCACCACCGACGGCAAGTTCGCCTATCTCGTCTTCTGGGGCAAGGAACGCGCGGCCTGGCGCGGTGCGGATCGCGTCTACCTCCTGCAGCCGGTCTCCGTGCGGAGGCTCACTCCGGCGCCACGTGAGCGGGCAGTCGCGGCGCGAATGTAGCAGGCATGGCGCCTCCCGCAGGACCTGACGGCGACCGCCGATCCCCGCTCACGCTCCGGGTGGCGCTTCTGTGCGCGCTCCTTATCCCTGCCAACGCATGGTGGATCACCGAGATCGAGTACGTCCGCTACTCGGACAACGCCACCACCCAGGCCATCTTCTTCAACTGCGTCACGCTGCTGCTGGTCCTGATGGGCATCAACGCCCTGCTCCGCCGGCTACGCCCCGCATGGGTGTTCAGCCAGGCCGAACTGGCCGGCGCCTACATCATCGCCGCCGTGGCCAGCAACCTGGCCGGACATGACCAGCTCCAGATCCTCTTCACTACGCTGACCTACGTCTTCCGGCACAGCACTCCGGAGACGGGTTGGGCGGACAAGATCGTGCCGCATATAGCCCCGCATTTGGTCGTGTCGGACAAGGCCGTAATCGACGCCCTCTATCAGGGAAGCAACACGCTCTACACCTGGGACCACATCCGGCCCTGGCTGGCCCCGCTGGGATGGTGGACGCTCTTCGTGATGATGGTGGCGTGGACCATGCTCTGCCTCTCCTCGCTGCTACGCAAGCAGTGGGACGCCGAGCGGCTGAACTACCCCATCGCCGAGATTCCGATCCAGATCATCACGCAGCCGGGTAGCCTGACGGGCTCGCCGGTCTTCTGGATCGGTGCGGGCATCGGGGCCACCGGGCAGATCGTCAACCTGATCCACGCGATGGTCCCGTCCGTCCCCGGTTTGCCGATCGGGGTGCAGATCTACACGGCCCAGACCTATCCGTGGAACGCGGCCGGCCCGTTGCCGATCTCCAGCTTCCCGTTCGCGTACGGACTGGCCTTCCTGCTGCCCACACAACTGGGCTTCTCGTGCTGGTTCTTCATGCTCCTCAGCCGGGTCGAGATGATCGGCGCGGCCTTGATGGGCTACACCGATTGGGGCAAATTCCCCTACGTGCAGCAGCAGGGCGTCGGAGCCATCCTCGGCGTCTTTCTGGCCATCCTCTGGGCAGCCCGAAGCCACTTGGCGGTTGCCTGGCGCGAGGCGCTCCACCCGCCGAAGCCGCGCCCTGCAGATGAGCCCGAGGCCATGAGCTACCGAATGGCCGTCTTCGGCGCGCTGGCGGGAACGGTGGGCATGCTGGTCTTCGCCGTGACGGCAGGTATGCGCCCGGCCACGGCGGCGCTCTACCTCGGCATCCTCTTCATTATCGTGATCGTGGTGGCTCGCATGCGGGCCGAGCTTGGCCTGCCGACATTCGAGCTCTACCAGGTGGGCGCCGACCAGGTGCTTCAGCGGGTCTCGGGGACCGCTGCATGGACTCGAGGCGACTTGACCGTGATGACCCTCTTCTTCTTCCTGTCGCGGACGCATCGCCAGTTCCCAATGCAGACGCACGTGGACGCCCTGCGCCTGGGGAAGAAGACCAACACGCACCTGCCGGCGCTGACGCTCGCCATTGTGCTTGCGACGGGAGCAGGGGCCGTGGCGGCTTTCTGGGCCTACCTGCACAGCACCTACGTGGTCGGGCTGGAGAGCGCCAAGTTCCGCGGGCCCGCCATGTGGGCGTTCGGCAACGAGCCCTGGTCGAAGCTGGATGGCTGGCTCACGTCGCCGCAGCAGGCCGACACGGGCTCCATCATGGCCTACGCCTTCGGAACGCTCTTCACGGTGTTCCTGGCCGGCATGCGCACGCGGTTCGTCTGGTGGCCCTTCCATCCGGCGGGCTACCTTGTTGCCGGGAGCTTCGGCCTGTTCAGGCTCTGGCTCCCTATCTTCGTGAGCTGGCTTGCCAAGGTGCTGATCCTGCGGTACGGTGGCCTGAAGACCTACCAGCGCGCCCTGCCCTTCTTCATCGGCCTGGTGCTGGGCGAGTTCGCCACGGGGTTCGCGCGAACGGTGCTGGACATGATCTTCGGCTGGCACCTGCCACCGGAGTCGGGTATCGGAGGCCTGTAGGTCAGGCGGCCCCGCCCATAGCCTCCAGCAGGGCGCGAACGCCGGCATCGGCCACGTCGCGATCCTGCTCGGCCGAGCCGCTGCTGCAGCCCACAGCGCCGATACACTGCCCGTCCACGAGTATGGGCACGCCTCCGCCGAAGATGCTGAAGCGTCCGCCGTGGCTGGCATGGATGCCGAACGCACCGCCGCCGCAACCGGCGACACCGGCGTACTCGTGCGTCCCCTTGCGGGTGCACGCGGCGGTGAAGGCCTTGTTGATGGCGATCTCAACGCTCGTCAGCTTGGCGCCGTCCATACGCGCGAACGCCAGGAGGATGCCCGCAGAGTCCGCCACCGCCACGTCCATGTCCACGCCGATGGCTCGGGCGCGGTCCATGGCGGCGGACAGCGCCAATTGGGCACCCTCCAGCGTCAGCCGAACCAGTCCCGTCTCCACGAGCGCCATGGTCTCTCTCCTCAAGCCTCGCCAACGAACGGGTTGTGCAGTCTCTCCTCCAGCACGGTGGTCTCGGGGCCGTGACCGGCGAGCACGCGCGTGGCCGGATCAAGCGTGAAAAGCTGCGTCCGGATGCTTGCCAAGAGCGTATCCATGTCCCCGCCCGGCAGGTCCGTGCGGCCGATCGAGCCCGCGAACAGCACATCGCCCACGATAGCCAGGCCTGGCGCCACGAAGCAGACGCTCCCCGCAGAATGCCCGGGCGTGTGCGCCACATCCAGGACGGCGTCGCCCACGCGGACCGTGTCACCGTCAGCCAGCAGCCGCCCCGGTTCGACAAACTCGGGCGGCTCTACGCCGAACCATGACGCCTGCTCCCGCGTCGCACGTAGCATGGGCAATTCGTTGGGGTGAATGGCGAGCGTCGCGCCGGTAGCCTCCACGAAGGCGCCGTTGAGGACCACGTGGTCGAGGTGCGCATGCGTGTTCAGTACCCACTCGAGCCGCAGTCCGCGCGACTGGATGAAGGCGAGCACGCGCTCACTGCCGAAGGCGGGGTCAATGACTGCGGCTGCGCCGGTAGCTTCATCCTCCACGACATAGGTGTTGTTGTCCATGGGTCCGACGGTGAACGAATGCACACGCAAGGCAGGCTCCTGGAGGATGGTTGGGAGGACCGCCACGCAGGCGTCCGCTACATAGCGTACCCCCTGCCGGCGACAGGGCGCATACGCGCCGTCGTTCACCATGGCGTGGCACGCATGCCTGTTGACAACCGCCTTTCGGTGTGATACCCTTTGCCATTGAGCAGCGGTCCTGACAGATCACGGGCCGATTCCGATGGTTCCTGTTAACTCTGGAGGATGCCGATGGGCCGCACACCAGTGTGCAGCAGTGCTTAGGCGGCGAATGGCCCTCAAGTCGCGCGGCTCGCGCCTGAGGGTCCGAATGTGGAGCTCTGTCTGGTTCTCGTGCCCGAAGAGGTTCAAGGCGCAGTGGCATAGTCGCGGCAGATGGGAAGCCTGGCGCGCCCTGGCTCCCGCCGCCCCGGCGCCGCCTGACATGGGTGGCATGGCCGCCGTGTAACCGAACCAACCCCTCACCGCGTCCGACTGGTGGAGGGCACTGATGGGCATTCGACCAGCACTGTGGCACGTCTGGCTCGGGTTGGCTGCGGCAGGCTTGGCCACAGGTGTGCGCCGGCAGGCTAGCACGCCCGACGCCTGGCCCACTCAGCATCAGGGCTCCCCACAGCTAGCCGTGGCCGCGGTCCGCGTGGTGACGACAGCCGATGACGGCTCCGTCAGCGCCACACGTACCGGATCCGGCCTCGTGATCCGCTGCGACGGCTTCATCCTCACACCGTCAGAGCTTCTCTCCCGGGCCATCACAGTGGCCGGCCGCACTGAAGAGGGCGGCAAGCAGGCCATCGAGGTCCGCTTCGGGCCCGGCACACCCGCCGGGCGCAAGGTGGCGGCCCGCATCGTCCCCGGCGGCCCCGTGCGCACCGGTTGGAGCATCCTTAGGTGCGTGGGCGCGCACTGGCCCGCCACCCGGCCGATGCTGGTTCCGGCAGGCAGCGTGCCGTCGGCCTGTGAGGCCGTCCACGCCGACGGACCCGACCCGAGACCCACGGCCCTGAGCCTGAAGGCGGCCACCGTTCGCGACGAGCCCGGCGCGCCACGCTGGACCGCGACGTGGGATGAGGCCGGCGCGCCCCCTCTCCTCGGCGACGCCGTGCAGACCAGCGATGGACGCGTTGCGGGCCTCATATGCGCCGTCGATGCCCGCGCCCGGTCAGCCGATGTGCGGGACTTCGAGGAACTGGGCGACGCCACGAACTGCGTGACTGCGGCGCCTGTAGCTGAGCCCGCGGAGGCCGACGGGCCCATGGTGGCCATCGAGGGTGGCCCAACAGCCATCCCTTCCGAGGTCGTAGCGCAGCAACCCGACCTGCAGGGCGCGGTGACGGCCTGTCTGGCGCCCTACCGCATCGACACACACGAAGTGACCAACCGCGAGTACCTGCGCCACTGGCTCAGCCTGCCTGCCGAGAGCCGCCGGTCGCTCTCCTTCCGCACCCGCCACCGCCCCATTACCTGGGGATCAGACGCGGAGCCCTTCGCCGACGAGATCGCCGACCTACCCGTCCTTGGCGTCCCGCTCTCCGGAGCCCAGGGCTATGCCCACGCCCACGGCAAGCGGCTCCCCACCCCCTATGAGTGGTGCAGGGCGGGCATGGGTCCGAATGGCCCGGCGCAACCGCCCGACTGGGTGCGAGCCTACCTCCGCGATCGAGACGCAGCGTGGCAGAAGCTCTGCCGCTCGCACGAGGCATTCCTTCGCACCAACCCAGGGGTCGATCGGGGCTTGCATCCCTCGCCCTATGCTCTTCCGTGGATCTCACGGACGCCGGCAACCCGAGAGGCCGCACAATGGTCGCATGACGAGGCCGTCCGAGCCTCCGAGGCCCTTGCACAGGCATGGCGAGACCCGTTGCTGGCGCTGCCGGTTGGGAGCCGAGGGTTCGACAAGTCGCCCGAGGGCGCCGAGGACATGATCCTCAACGCGGCGGAACTGGTCGCGCCACCGTCGTGGCGGCCCCTGAACCGACGGGCGATCACCATGCAGTTCGGGTTCGAGGCCGCACGCTCCCAGACGTTCGGGCCACGGCCTCTCGACGTAGGCTCGTCGATCGGGGGCCTATTGCCGCCGCTCTCCCGCCTCTACCGGCGCGCCATGTTCGGGCCCACGTCGGACGACCTCATGATGTGGTCCAACCTCAGTGACCTGCTTGCCAACGTGGCTCCGGTCTCACGGCTGAAGCTGACCGTGGGCTGGGACTACGAAGCCGACGCGGTCACGTTGCCCACCAGCCGCCCGGGCTTCCAGGCGGCCCTGCCGGATGGATACTCCGTCTGGCGCGGGCGGCCGAGGCGCATGAGACCGGAGATGGGCCATGTGGTTCCGCTGGACAGCATGGACCGGCGGCCCAGCACCGGCCCGCAGCTCTACTACTACTTGCCGGTCGGCTTCCGCTGCGCCCGCTGACGCACCGAGCCCCCGGCCAAGCGGCGCCGGGGGCTCGGTGCGGTTCAGCGGTCAGGCGTGGGACTAGTCGTAGTCCATGCCGCCGCCCGGGTTGGCCGGAGCGGACTTCTTCTCGGGCTTCTCGACGATCAGCGTCTCAGTCGTGAGGAGCATGCCGGCGATGGAGGATGCGTTCTCCAGCGCGGCGCGGGTGACCTTGACGGGATCCACGATGCCGGCGGCCACGAGATCCTCGTAGACCTCGGTCAGAGCGTTGAGGCCCTGGCCCTCGGGCAGCGCACGGACCTTGCTGACCACCACGGAGCCCTCGAGGCCCGCGTTGGCGGCGATCTGGCGGAGCGGCTCCTCCAGGGCGCGGCGAACGATGGCGATGCCATGGTTCACGTCAGCCTCGGGCTGGACGCCTGGCAGGTTGGCCTGCGCCATCAGGTAGGTCGTACCACCGCCGGGCACAACGCCCTCCTCAACGGCCGCGCGGGTGGCCGAGAGGGCGTCCTCAAAGCGGTGCTTCTTTTCCTTCAGCTCGGTCTCGGTGGCGGCGCCGACCTTGATGACGGCCACGCCCCCGGCCAGCTTGGCCAGGCGCTCCTGCAGCTTCTCGCGGTCGTAGGAGCTGTCGGTGTCTTCGATCTGGCGGCGGATCTGGATGATGCGCCCGGTGACGGCCTCATGGGAGCCGGCGCCCTCGATGATCGTGGTCTCGTCCTTGCTGACGACGATCTTCTTGGCGGTGCCCAGCATCGTGAAGTCGATGTTCTCCAGCTTGACGCCCAGGTCATCGCTGATGAACTTCCCGCCGGTTAGGATCGCCAAGTCCTCGAGCATCGCCTTGCGGCGGTCGCCGAAGCCGGGGGCCTTGACGGCGCAGGAAGCGACGGTGCCGCGGATGCGGTTCAGGACCAGGGTGGCCAGGGCCTCGCCGTCGACATCCTCGGAGATGATGACCAGCGGGCGGCGCGACTGGGCGGTCTTCTCCATCAGCGGGATGATGTCGGCCGCGGCGGAGATCTTCTTCTCGAAGATGAGGATCATCGGATCCTCGAGGACGGCCTCCATGCGCTCGCCGTCGGTCACGAAGTACGGGGAGATGTAGCCCTTGTCGAACTGCATGCCCTCGACGACTTCGAGGGCATCCGTGGTGCCCTTGCTCTCCTCGACGGTGATGACGCCGTCCTTGCCGACCTTGTCCATGGCGTCGGCCACGATGGCGCCCACGGCCGGGTCATTGCCGGCAATAGAGGCCACGTTGGCGACTTCGTCATGCCCGCGGACCTCGATGGCCTTCGCCTTGATGGTCTCGACGGCGCTGGCCACGGCCATCTCGATGCCCTTGCGGACGAGGAGCGGGTTGCCGCCGGCGGCCACGTAGCGGAGACCCTCGTTGACCAGGGACTGCGCCAGCACGGTGGCCGTGGTGGTGCCGTCGCCGGCTACGTCGTTGGTCTTCGACGCCCTTCCTTGACGAGCTGGGCGCCCATATTCTCATACGGGTCCTCAAGCTCGATCTCTTTGGCGACAGTGACGCCGTCCTTGGTGATGGTGGGGCTGCCCCACTTCTTCTCGAGCACCACGTTGCGGCCCTTCGGCCCCAGCGTGACCTTCACGGCGTTCGCCACCATGTTGGCGCCGCGCTCCAGAGCGCGCCGCGCCTCCTCATCGTACAGTAGCTGCTTCGCTGCCATAGTTCTCTCCTACTCCGTATCAGATGCGGCGCCCTGCGTCAGGGGCCGCTCAAGCTCCAGGAGCGCTACTCCTTGATCGCGTAGACCTGATCCTCGTCCAGGACGATGTAGTCTTTGCCCTGGAGCGCGATCTCGGTGCCGCCGTACTTCGAGTAGATCACCGTCTGTCCGACTGCAACGGCGACGGGCACCTTCGTGCCGTCATCAAGCGTCCGGCCGGTACCGACTGCGATGACGGTGCCTTCCTGGGACTTCTTCTTCGCCGTGTCGGGAAGAACGATGCCGCCTGCGGTCTTCTCTTCTTCCGCCGCAGGCTCGACGACGATCTTTGTGCCAAGCGGTCGCAATGCCATAGTCGTTCAACCTCCCGAGTTCCATACGCTGAGTGACCGGCGGTGGTTAGCACTCTCACCGCCTGAGTGCTAACCATGATACTTCGGCGGGCCGTGGAGAGTCAAGGGCAGTCGGGACGAGGGACGAGGGACGAGGGACGAGGGACGATGTGCGTCGCGGCGCACCATGGTTCCGTTTGCGGTAGAGGCACGACCCCACCCACAAATACCATTTGACAAAGTGAACATAACTAGCCATGATGGAGCGGTATCATACAGGTTGGCACTCACGCTGGTTATACCCAATTAGGTTGATGCGTTATGCCTCATGATTTGATAGAGTTATAGTTGCCTCTGGGTCGTCTCCGTTCCGAGGCCGACCGCCCTGTAGGAGAAAGCGCGTGCGCCGTTCTGTTCGCAGGTTACGATGCGTCGGTCGTTGGTTGGTGCGCCGGCTGTCGGTGAGCCCGATGAGCGCTGGTAGGCCGAGGACGCGCACCCCGTGAGCCCACCGATGGTCAAAGCCAACGGAGAGCAGCCCGGGCGAACGCTGGGCGGCACCTCCTACTCGTTGAACTACGACCACGCCGGCCAACTCACGCAGATCACTTAGGGGCAGACCAGCACCGAGTTCGCCTACGATGCGCTCGGGCGGAGGTTCAGCCGCACGGCGGGCGGGACCACCACCGAGTTCGCCTACGGCGCGGGCGGCATGGCGCTGGAGCAGCAGGGCGGAAGCTACACCCAACATACACGATGGGCAACGGCCTCCTGCGCTGCGGCGCCGAGTACCCCCTGTTCGACGGCCATGGCTCGGAGCGCATAGTGACCGACTCGAGCCAGAGCGTCACGGGCACGGTGAACTTCGAGGCCTTCGGGCAGGTTGCCGGGTCCACCGGCAGCAGGTCAAGCCCCTACATGTACGCCGGCGACTGGGTCTACCGCAACTACGGCGACGCGGGGCTGATGCATGTGGGCGCGCGGTACTACGACGCGCAGGCGGGGCGGATCTGTGCGAGTGACGGCGGCTTCGGGTGCGTCGGCGCATGCAGGAATGGCTGACCACCTCGGGAGGGTCGTGAGTTGCTTCTTATTATCCTGCTGATGTTTTGTGCCGGCTGGCTCCTGGGCGCCCCATCGTCACTCCTGCTTGGCCGCAGCCGCCTCAAGGGCTCGGCGGTTGCTGCCTGTGTCGGCGCGATGGTGGTGGCTCTGTCGGCGGTGGGCGTCTGGTTCCTCCGCGATCCACTTGGCGTTTTGGGCCTCGTACTAGGGTTCACAACAGACGTGCAGTGCGAGGTCGGTTGGCGCCGCGTTGGCGCAACCAGGGGAGGCCAAGACCGGCACGGCGGCACGGCGGCTCCGGTGCGCCGATGAACAGCGTCTCAGACGACCTGCGCCGCACCCATGCGCCCCGGCGCGAAGCGCAAGGCATCGCCCCTGCGCCTGCCCAGCACGACGGTCAACGGCCCCGATGGATGCCCGTCGGACACCGTCCGTGACCCGAACCGGGACCGCGAGGTGTCGGTCCCGACTGACGAGCTGCCCCGGCGTTCCAGCGGCATCCTGCTCCAGCGGGAGGCTCCGAAGCAGCACTAACAACAAGGGCCGCCCGGCTCCTCATTCCCTAGCCGGAGGAGAGCCGGGCGGCCATACCCGGCGGCAGCCGCGCAGCAAACCAGCCGCGCGATAGCTCAAAGGACAGTCTCCATGGCGTTTGAACGGGTTCGGGAGGCCTGGCACAATATCGAGGCATGGCGTGACGAGTTGGACGACTCACCGGACGCCGAACTCGAGGAGATGGTCGCGGCGGTGTACGGTCGTCTGGTCGAGTGGTTCGGGCCGCCCACAGATGCTGCTTGCCCAGTCCACATCATGCGCGGCCCGCACCGTGCGCTCATGCGACACCGGTTCAAACGCGAGTACACCGTGATCGTCGCAGCCAGCCTATCGGGTAAGGAGAAGAATCAGGCGGACGTTGCGACGACAGTGTGCCTTCGCGTGCTTGCCGGTCCCAGGGGACTGGTTCGCGAGCCGTGGGTGACCGTGATGCTGTATGTTCGCGCAGCACAGCACATCCTGCGCGAGCACGGAATGTCACCCTATGCTGGTGCATATACGCGGCATTGGTCGCGCGGTCCCTGCGCGCTGTCAGGCCGTGCGTTGCGAGCTGCCGGGGCGAGTCGCAACACGGGCCAGGACCCATACTAGGTATGCGCGGTCGGCCGTATCCTCCCGGCCTGAAGGTCGGCGCGGTCGTTCTTGGCCTGGGTCTGGAGCAACAGGTGGGTTGGAGCGGTATCTGCACCATGAAGCGGTACCGCACGCTGGAGGACTGGGTACGATCATTGCCTGCTGACCGCGTGCCGGCGGTTTGTGCGCTGCTGGAACTGGACTGACGCATTGCGCGACGAGTACACCCAGGCGTACGCGCAGGGCAACGGCCTGCTCCGCCGTGGTTCGGAGGTGCCGCTGTTCGTCGAGGCAGGCCGTCACGGTCCGTGCATCTCCGTGGAAGTCCGTGTGGGTCCGTGGTGGTGCGGGGCTCGCGCAGAACGCGGACGGACTCGGGCACGGAAGCCCGAACCGCCAGGTCCGACGCGAATCGGCGGGCTCAGCGCGAGCCCTCGCCCGTAGCGGCTACCAGCCGTAGCGCTCCGGGCCCCACGGGCGGTCCACCGTCTCCTGCTTCAGGAGGCGGAGGGTGCGGTCGGGCACGTCGCCGGTGACGACCACCCCTGCGCCGACGCAGGCGTAGCAGCCGATCCTGGCGCCCGGCATGGTGATGACGTTGACGCCGGTGCGCGAGAAGTCGCCGTAGTAGGTGCTGTTCGCCAGCACGGCCGGGCGCTCGCGACGGCCCCGGATGCGATGCTCCGCGTTGCCGTCGTCAAAGCGAAGCGTCCCGCAGACCGTCGCGGCGCCGATATCCACGGAGTGGCCCACCAAACCGCAGACCTCGCAGTAGTGCCACAGGTACGAGCCGTCGAGCATGGCCCCGTCGATCTCGGCTCCATGGCCCACCACGCAGTTGTGGCCCACCACGGAGTAGTGTCCCACCAGGCCGTAGTCGCTGAGCCGAGTCCCGTCGCCGATGACATTGCCGCCCTCGAGGATGGGACCGTTGATGAGCCGCGCGCCCGCGCCGATGATGGCCGGCCCCCTGAGCATAGCCCGGTTACCGATGACGGAGCCCGCCCCGACCTGCACGAAGCCGGATATCTCCGCGCCGTCGCTGATGAGCGCCGTGGGATGGATCACGCTCTCCGTAAGCCCGTCCGTGAGGCGCCGCGCCATGGCGTGGTTGGCCGCCAGCGCCTGCCAGGGCTTGTCCATGTCGATGACGAAGTCCGTGGCGGGCACGGCGGCCACGTCGGCGTCCCAGTCGTTGAGGCTCTGCATCAGGTCGGCCTCGGCCGGCGGCATTCCGCCCACCGGTACGGACCGCATGAAGCCGGGATTGGCCTCCAGCACGGGGATGATGGAGCGATGGAGCGCCAGCACGCCGCAGACACGGACCTCGCCGTCGCACTCGTGGCCTACGATGCCCCGTACCAGCCCATCCTCGACGTGCGCGTGGTACCAATCGGAGCCCTCGCCGTGGGGCATGGGATCGGTCAGCACGGCCCCTGCCGCGCCGGTGGCGGCGGGCGCCTGGGCTACGGCGCGCATGTTGGCCTCGGTGGTCACGGTGTCGCCATACACGACCAGGAAGGTCTCATCCTCCACCTGCCCAAGGCCCGCCAGGAGGGCGGACGCGGTGCCGCCGGGCTCGGAGCCCACGAACGCGACGGGCAGGGAGCAACCCAGCAGGGCGTGGCGGACTGAGCCGGCCTGGGCACCGACCACGACGACGAGACGGTCGATGCCGATCGTCGCCAGGCTGTCGGCCAGGCGGCGCACATTGGGCACGTTGGCCACCGGCATGGCGGCCTTGTTGCGCACCGTTGCGAAGGGCCACATGCGGGCGCCCGCGCCGGCGGCGAGGATGACGGCGGTCCGAATGCTCATGGCGGCCTGGCTCCCCGACGCGCCAAGGGGAGGGCGTGGGCCCTCCCCTATCGCATCGTTGTCGATCTGGTTTGGCCTATGCGTGGCGCATCAGCTCGGCAGGACCAAAGTGACGCAGCTTCTTCAGCGCCCGCAGCTCGATCTGGCGGACCCGCTCCCTGGTGACGTGCAGGCGGCTTCCCACCTCCTCCAAGGTACGAGCATAGCCGTCGTCCAGCCCGAAGCGCATGCGGAGTACCTCGCGCTCGCGTCCGGTGAGCTTATTGAGGACCTCCTCAATCTGCTCCCGGCGGATCAGGTTCAGCGTGGCCTCGGAAGGCGACGGCGCCGTGCTGGACTGTATAAAGTCGGACAACTGGCTGTTGTCCTTCTCTCCGACGGGCGTCTCCAGCGAGAGCGGCTCCATGGCGATCCGCATGATCTCGTTCACGCGGTCCACGGTCACTTCGAGCTCACGCGCCAGCTCGTCCACGGTCGGCTCGCGCTGGAGCTGCTGCCGTAGCCGGCTGGACGCCTTGACCAGCTTATGGATGATCTCGGCCACGTAGACCGGAATCCGGATCGTCCGCCCCTGGTTGATGATGGCCCGGGCGATGGCGCGCCGAATCCACCAGGTCGCATAGGTGCTGAACCGGAAGCCCTTGTCTGGGTCGAACTTCTCCACGGCGCGAATCAGCCCAATATTGCCCTCCTGGATGAGGTCGGGCAACGGGATGCCTCGCACGCTGTACTTCTTGGCGATGCTCACCACGAGGCGCAGATTGGCCTCCGTAAGCTCGTCCTTGGCCCTCTTGTCGCCCCGCTGCACACGCTTGGCGAGGCGCACTTCTTCGTCTGCCGTGAGAAGCTGCGCACCCCTTGCCCGGCTGACCCAGATGTGAATCTCCTCATCATCGGGTCTGGGCGGAGGCGCGGCGCTGTACTCAGCCTCTGCGGTCTCCTCTGCCTCCTCGAGGTCAGGCTGCGCGGCATCATCGTCGAGGGCGTTCGTTAGCGAGAGCAGACCATCTGCCGGCTCTTCCACGAACTCCTCGTGCTGTTCGTCGGCCGGCGGGAAGTCAGCTTCCGCGTCAACGACCTTCTTCTTTGTATCGCGCTTCGGCGCGCGCGGCCGATCGACCGTCGCCGAGCTGCCTTCCATGAAACTAACCTCCCAAGGACCAGGAACCGGACCACTGCTCACTGACGCACTCTGTGCCCTCGCCCACTCCTGTACTGGATTCTTGCCGGGCATCCTCGCCAGCGTAGCGAAAAGACCCCTGCGTATTGTATAACACTCTCTTCCGGCTGTCAACCGGGTACGCGGCCGCCCAACGCCCTGAGTTCCGCGACGACGTCGGTCATCACGCCCACAGTCCTGTCTACGTCGTCAGCGGTCGTCTCCGGTCCCAACGAGAACCGTACCGCTCCCCTGCCCAGTTCGTCAGGCACCCCCATGGCCCTGAGGACGTGCGACACCTCTACCGTGCCGGAACTGCACGCCGCCCCGGCTGACGCGCAGACGCCCTGCTGCGAGAGCCCCATCACGACAGCCTCACCCTCGACGCCGCGTACCAGCACATGCAGGTGGCCTGGCAAGCGCGGCGCATCCCCGGCGGTCACCAAGACGCCGTCGACCCGAGCCAGCAGTGACGCCTGCAGCCTGTCTCGCAGGCAGGCGACGGCGCCGGCCATCCCCCGTCGGGCTACGACCTGCCCTGCCGCCGCGCCCATACCCATCACGGATGCAGTATTCGGCGTGCCGGCCCGAAGTCCCTGCTCCTGTCCGCCTCCATGCATCCAGGAAGCAAACTTTGTCCCGCGGCGGATCAGTAACGCCCCAACGCCTTGCGGCCCATTGAACTTGTGCGCCGAAAGCGCCACCAGGTCGATGCCGGAGCCTCGGAACGGCGCCAGGCCCCAGGGAGCCGATTGGACGGCATCAACCAGGAGCAAGGCGCCTGCGTCGCGAGCGAGCCTGACCGCATCGTCCACAGGCTGAGTACAACCCGTCTCGTTGTTTGCGGCCATGAGGGCGACGAGGCCAATGCCGCCAGACAGGCGGACATCCACTTCCGCAGGCCGCGCGCGGCCGTCTGCGCCGACCGGCATCCACGTCACCGGCGCGCCGCGTTCCGCGCACCAGCGACAGGCACCCAGCGTCGCCTCATGCTCAATGAGCGACGAGACGATGCCGCGGGGCGCGCCGGCCTCACCCAATCCAACCACCTTCACGGCCCAATTCAGCGCCTCGGTGGCTCCCGACGTGAAGTAGACCTCGTCGGGCTCGCAACCCGCCATGGAGGCGACATGCTCGCGGGCCCGATCGATCCACGCACGCGCCTGCGCTCCCATGCCATGGACGGATGAAGCGCTGCCCCAATGCTCCGTGAGCGCCGGCAGCATGGCTTCGCGCGCGGCCGGGCAAAGCGGCGTGTCAGCCGCGTGGTCCACGTATATGTGGCTCAACGCCGCCTGATCGGCGCTCAGCGGCAGGGCGCCTCAGGGTTCAGCGAGGCCACCGGGCAACCCGATCCAGCGCGGGTGCCGCATCGGAGGCAGATGTCCTCTGCCATGGCCAGGCTGCCGCCGACCGCAGAGGCCACGAAGCTGTAGAGACCCTGACAGAGTGATTCTCGCGCCTCCTGCGGCATTGAGGCGACCATGGTCTCGAGGCGCGCGGTCCGCTCTTCGTCGATCCGGTCAGCAAGGTCCATTCCCTCCGGCGTGAGGCTCACCTCGACCTCGCGGTGGTCGGAGGGGTTCACACCGCGCATAGCCAACCCCTGCCGCTCCAAGCGGTTCACCATGTTGGTGGCCGAGGGATACGAGATCATGAGGCCGTTGGCCAGGTCGCCCATCCGGACCCGGCAGTGGAGCCGGATGAACCGGACGGCGCCCAACTGCGCCACGCTGACATGGTCGTCCGAAATCTCCGCGACAAGCTTCTCGTTGAGGGTGCGCGAGATCACATGCGAGAAGAGATCGGCTACACGCAACATGTCGCCCAAACAGGATTCGTGGCTCACAGTCAGATACCTCGCCCAACTCATTCCCGGTCGTTGCGCCGGGTCAAGCCCAGGGCGCACACACTATGGTGTTACGGTCTGCCCGGGGCGGTAGTTTCCGCCGGCGCCCCGGTGTCCGCAAGCAGGCTGTCAAGCAACCGGTTCGCCGCGTCCAGACCCGGGCTCATGGCGCGGGCACGGCGGAGCATTACCACGGCGTCGCCGCGGCGTCCGACCGCCAGGTAGGCACGGGCCAGATGGTATGGCACGTCCGCCTGCGTGGGACAGAGCTCCACGGCCTCGGTGAGGGTGACAATCGCCTCGTCCGAGCGGCCCATGCGGTATTGCACCCAGCCGACGCTGTCCATGAAGACGCCCACCTGGGCGTCGGGCACACCGCGCCGTCGCGCCAGCTTCACGGCACGGGTAGTCAGCTCCAGGGCTTCGGCGAGGTTCGCGCCTGCGGGAGGCACCTCCGCGTAGGCGTAACCGAGGTTGTTCATCGCCGTGTGGTCATCGCCCCGGTTACGGAGCGCTTCCTTGTACGCGGCGATGGCGCCGTCGGTGTCGCCCATCTCGTGCTTCGCCATGCCCAGCACTGTGTAGAGCTCGGCCATTCCCTCTAACTTCGACTTGTCGGCCACCGACAGGGCGCGAGATGCTAGCTCCGACGCATCCTTGAACTTGTGCGCAGGCATGCATACGGATTGGAGCACCAGGGCCGCGCGCCCCGGATCGCTCCGCTTCTGGCCCATCAGCCGCGCCACGATGACACGGGCGGCCCCATCGGAGCCCCGTTTGTACTCGGCAGCGGCCCGGCTCATGTCGCTGATGTCTGTGGGCGTCACGGCGCAGCCCGCCAGGGCCACGACCAGAGCCGTCACGACCGCTAGTTGGATGCGCATTGGTCCCACCCCCTGCACCGAAGGCTTGCGGCCCTCATGCCCGCCCCGTGACGACACGGTCCAGCCCGGCAAGGTCGCGCACGATATCGGGGTTCGTAAACCCCGCATGGCGTAGCGCGCTGACAGCCGCCGCACCCTGGTCAAACCCGATTTCCGAGGCAAAGAGGCCGCCCGGCTTCAGGGCGCGGCGGGCGCCGAGAGCCAGATCCTCCAGAACCGCCAGGCCGACCGCGCCTCCGTCCAGCGCAACCCAGGGCTCGTAGCAGGCCACCTCGGACTGCAGCGCGGCTGCGGCCGTCGACGGTACATACGGCGGATTCGCCACCAGAATCTCAACCCAGCCCGGCCGCACCGGTAGCGCGAGGTGGCCGCGCACCAAGCAGACCCGATCGGCTACGCCTTGCTCGGCCGCGTTCCGTGCAGCTCGCGCCAGGGCGACGTGCGAAATGTCCGTGGCCAGAATTCGGGCCTCGGGCAGGCCAGCGGCCAGTGCCACCGCCACGCA
This sequence comes from uncultured Chthonomonas sp., assembly GCA_903951425.1. Classification (GTDB taxonomy): domain Bacteria; phylum Armatimonadota; class Chthonomonadetes; order Chthonomonadales; family CAJBBX01; genus CAJBBX01. The sequence continues at coordinate 6,322 of CAJBBX010000157.1, read as the reverse complement.
TCCGGAGCCGGTGCAGACATCGGCGAGCCGCACGGCGCCGCGCCGGTGGGCCTCGTCCAGCGCGAGGTCGACCAGTAGCTCCGTCTCCGGCCTCGGCGCAAGCACACCCGGGCCAACCGAGAGGTCCAGCCCGTGGAACTCACGCCGACCGGTAAGGTAGGCCAGCGGTGCCCTCCGCCTTCGAGCAGCCACGAGGCGGTCAAGCTCCGCCGCCTGCTGCTCGCCGATGCAGGCCTCCGGCCTCGTCATCACCTGTAACCGCGACCAGCCCAACACATGCGCAACCAGCAACTGCGCCTCGAGCCGCGGCATCTCCACACCGGCTCGAGCGAGCCCCTCGGCCGCGGCCGCCACCCTGGCTCCGACCAACGGCGCACGCGGCGGACCGGTCATGCCGGCAGGTCCCGCACCGGCTAGGCGGCTTCGGCGCGTAGCCGCTCCGCCTGGTCGGCGGTGACGAGCGCATCGACGAACCGTTGGATATCGCCGTCCAGGATGCTGGGTATGTTATGTACCGTCAGGCCGATGCGGTGGTCCGTCACGCGGCCATCAGGGAAGTTGTAGGTCCGGATCTTCTCCGAACGGTCGCCACTGCCCACCTGCGAGCGCCGCGTCGCGGTCCGTTCGCCCTGGCGGAGTTCGGTCTCGCGCTCGAAGAGGCGGGCGCGTAGCATGCGGGTCGCCTTCTCCTTGTTCTGGAGCTGACTCCGCTCGTCCTGGCAGGTGACCACGATGCCGGTAGGCTTGTGCAGGATGCGGATCGCCGTAGCGACCTTCTGGACGTTCTGGCCGCCCGCGCTGGAGGAGTGGTAGACGTCCATCTGGATATCGCCGGCGTTGATCTCGATCTCGACGTCCTCGGCTTCGGGCAGCACCGCCACCGTCGCCGTGCTCGTGTGGATGCGCCCAGAGCTCTCGGTGGCGGGCACGCGCTGCACACGGTGGACGCCGCTTTCGAACTTCAGCTGGCTGTAGGCGCCCTGGGCCTGGATGGAGAGGACCACGTCGCTGAAGCCGCCGATGCCGCTCTCCTGCGCGCTCATCAGCTCCACCTTCCAGCCACGCCGCTCGGCATAGCGGGAGTACATGCGCATGAGGTCGCCGGCAAACAGGGCCGCCTCCTCGCCGCCGGCCGCCGGGCGGATCTCGAGCAGGATGTCCTTCGAGTCGTTGGGGTCGGAGGGCAGAAGGAGGAGCTTGATCTTCTCCGACAGGGCAGCCACGCTCTCCCGAAGCTCGGCCAGTTCCATGGCGGCAAGATCGCCCAACTCGGCGTCGCCAAGGAGCGACTCGGCGTCGGCCGCCTGCTTCTCGGCCTCCAGGAGGTTGCGGTAGGCGTCGGTGACGGGCTTGAGATCGTTCCATGCCTGGTTGACCTGCCGGTACCGCCGAGGATCCCCGCTCACGACGGGGTCCATCAGCTGCTGGCCGAGCTCCTCGTACCTGGAGGCTAGCTCATCAAGCTTCTTTCGCGGCAGTTCCAACGCCATACATAGTCTCCTGTCCCTGAGTGCGTTCGCCGAGCGCACAGGCGCCCCGGCGCTAGCCTCCGGGTGCTGCTTCTGCCGGCGCCGCAGAAGGCGCGCCGGTCTCCATGCGCATGACGGCCGTCAGTGCCGCCAGCGCCACCTCGACCTGATCGGGCGAGGGCTCGCGGGTCGTGATCTGCTGCGTCCAGAGGCCGGGCGCCATCATCACCGTCAGGGCGGAGGCGCCGCGGCGGCGGCCGGCGAACCGGATGGCCTCATAGGCGATCCCGGCGATGACCGGCAGTAGCCCCAGGTGGAGCGCCACCCGAACCAGCGCGTTCTCCGGCCGGGGCAGCAGCGAGTGCACAATGATCGATACCACAAGCACGACGACGATGAAGCTGGTTCCGCAGCGCGGGTGGATGCGCGACGAGGTCAGCGCTTCCGTCAGCGTGACGTCCCTCTGCTCCTCCAGCGTGTTGATGGCCTTGTGTTCGGCCCCGTGGTACTGGAAGACCCGTCGCACGTTGTGCATCAGCGATATCAGGCTGATGTAGGCCATGAAGATGGCGATGCGCAACACCCCGTCCGTCACGTTGCGCAGGAACGGCGAGTTGATATGCAGCGCACCTTGCACCAGTTGCGTCAGGGTCGTGGGCAATGCCACGAAGAGCCCCATACCGAAGGCGAACGCGATGACCATGGTCACGCCGATGGCGATATCGCTGATGGAAGCCTTGCGGCCCGCCTCGCTCGACGGCTCCGACCCCTGCTCCGCCTCGGTCTGAACCTGAGCGGAGAAGCTGAGGGCCCGCATGCCCAGCGCCATAGCGTCGAACAGGGCAAGAGCTCCGCGCACGAACGGCTTGTTCAGGAATGGCGCACGGGCAAGGGCCCCCGACCGCACGGGCTCCTCGCGGACGCAGATGGAGCCGTCGGGTCGGCGGCACGCGACCGCAAAGAAACGGGGGCCGCGCATCATCACCCCTTCGATGACCGCCTGCCCACCGTATTGGAGGTACTCTGACACCGTTATGCTTCTCCGACCCTGTGGGCCGGCCTGGGATCAGCCTGCCATCTTGTATTTCTGCAGGAACTTCTCCACGCGGCCTTCGGTGTCCACAATCTTCTGCCGACCAGTGAAAAACGGGTGACAGTTTGAGCAGATTTCCACACGGACGCCGGGCTTGGTCGACCGGGTCTCGAACGTGTTGCCACAGGCGCAGGTAACCGTGGTCACCTGGTACTTGGGATGAATGGCTTCCTTCATGCGACGGTTACCTCGAGGTCTGTATAGTCTGGTCTCGTTCTGGGCCAAGGAGTATAGCCCACTGTGGGCCATTCGCGCAACCGTGGCCGCGGAGCCCAGAAGCAGACCCCCACTGGAGAGACTACGATGAGCGGCTCCCCCCTCCGCGTCGGCATGGTTACCAGCGTCGGCAACCGGTGCGGCATCGCGGCATACACCGCAGCACTCATGGCCGAGATGGCCCCGCTGGCGGATGTCCGGCTCGAGGCCATACAGCCCGGCAAGCAGCCGCTCCCGCACTACGAGGCCATGGCGCAACGGCTCAACGGCTGCGACCTGATACACGTCCAGCATGAGTATAGCTTCTGGGGCTCCGTCATGCCCGGGGCGAACGCCTTCGGAGCGTTACGGGCCATGCTGCACAAGCCCGTCGTGGTCACCGGGCATACCACCTACACAGCCGCCGAGATGCTGCGGGTTGCCGAGGAGACCAGAGCGCCGCACAGGATCGCCAAGCAGGCCCTGCTGCTCTGGCCGCCGTACCGGGCCCAGGTGGAACGCGTGCCGTTCGCAGGCGGCCACGTGATCGTCCACACAGACGAGGGACGCGACGCGCTGGCGGCCCGCGGCCTGCCGCAACGCCTGCTGCATGTGCTGCCCGCGGGCATCCCCGCCGGTCCGCCCGCCCGCACCGGCGGCGCGGCCTTTCGCGGGAGGTTCGGGCTGGGGAGCAAGCGCCTGGTGGTCATCTTCGGCTTTGTGAACCCATACAAGGGCAATGAGGTGGCCCTCCAGGCCGCCCGCGACTGGCCGGCCGACGTGGCGCTGGTGCTGGCGGGAGGAGCCCGCACGCCGGAGGAGCAGCCCTACGTCGACCAGCTGCAGGCGAGCCTGACGACTGGTGGCATGGCGGGCCGCGCGCTGATCACGGGGTATCTCAGCGACGAAGATGTGGCTGAGGCCATGGCGGCGGCCGACCTCGTGCTCATCCCCCACACCCAGGCCACAGGGTCCTACTCGGTGACGGTGCCGATCTTCTATGGGCGCCCCATGGTGGCCTCTGACCTTGCGTGCTTCAGCGAGATCGCCCGCGACGGCCACTGCATCCTGGTATTCCCGGCAGGCGATGCTGCGCGGCTCTCAGAGGCCGTTACGGGCCTCCTCGGCGACGCCTCAGAGCGCGACCGAATGGCTGCCGCCGCCCTTGCGTACGGCCGAGCCCGGTCGTGGCGAGCGGTGGCCGAGGGTACCCTGGGCATCTACCGGCAGGCGCTCGACGATGCGGCCGGCCTCAGACACGGGGTATAACCAGAACAGCGGCTGTGTGAGCGCATGCCGGCGCCAGGCCGACGAGGTCCGCGATTGCTCCGTGTAACGATGGTTGGGCCGACCGACAGGCAGTGCGGCGTCGGGATATACACGGCGTTGCTACGGGATGCGCTGGCTCCGTTCGCCAGATTGCCGGAGGTGATGGAACCCGCCCAGTATCGAGCAGCGCCGCCCGCCGGCGACCTTGTCCACGTCCAGCATGAGTACCACCTGTTTGGCGGCGTGGCGCCGTGGAAATGCCGGGCGAGGCGCCTCTACGGCGCCGTCAAGGAGCCGATGGTCCTGACCGCCCACGAGTTCGTGGAGCCGAAGGGCCGCTCGGTGGCCTGGCGCACGGCCATCCGCCTTACCAACCAGTTGCACTTCGGCGCCGGCGCGGCGCGGGCCATCCTTGTCCACACGCGGCACGACCGCGACCGGATGATCGCCTCGGGGTTGCCGGCGGGCAAGCTGCATGTCGTTCGCCACGGCATCCAGCCCGCCCCACCGTTGCCGCCGCGGGATGAGGCCCGAGCCAGGCTGTCGGTCGAGGGACGCTTCGTTGTGGCGCTATTCGGGTACCTTTCCGCTCGGAAGGGCCATCTGGTGGCGATCGATGCAGTAAGCCGGATGCCGGAGGAGACGCTGCTGCTGGTCGCGGGGGGCAGGCACCCGGCCGATGCCACGGGCCATGCCGAAGCCGTGGCGCGTGCCGCGGCCGCCGCCGGCGGTCGGGTGCGGGTTACAGGCGTGCTGACCGATGATGCGTACCGGGATACCCTGGCCGCCTGCGATGTGGCTGCGGCGCCGTTCTTGGAGTGCAGCGCGTCCAGTTCGCTCTCGCTGGCCGTATCCTGCGGCCGGGCGGTCGTGGCGTCCGATATCGCGGTGAACCGGGAGTTCGACGAGGTATGCCCCGGCGCCCTGGCGCTCTCTGCGGCAGGCGACGCAGGGCATATGGCCGAGACCCTGATGGCCCTGAGGGCCGACAGGAGCAAGCTGGAGGCGCTGGAGGCCGGGTCCCGGCGCTACGCCGAAACGCACGGGTTCGACGAGATGGCAGCCCGGACGGCTGCCGTCTACCGGTCCGTGCTGGGAGAAGCATAGATGCGGATTGGCATTGACGGGCGTGTACTCTCGGGCCGCTACACCGGCGACCGAACCTACTGGCGCAACCTGTTGCGGTCGTTCGTGGAGGCCATGGCCGAGGGGTGGCCGGAGCAGCACGAGTTCGTCGTCTACACCCGCCTGCCGATCCCCGCCGGCGAACTGCCGGAGGCTCCATGCCTGACGCAAAGGTGCCTGCCCGCCAGCAACGACCGGCTCTGGACCATGCTCACGTTCCCACGGGCATTGCGCCAGGACAACATCGACCTCGCCCACACGCAGTACACCATCCCCATGTCGCGCCCGTGCAAGATGATCACCACGGTGCATGACATCTCATTCAGGCTCTACCCCGAGTGGTTCCCCCGCAAGCACCGGATGCTTATGAACCTCACGGTCCCGCCTTCGATGCGCCACGCCGACGCCGTCATCACCGTGTCCGAGAGTTCCCAGCGCGACATCCTGCGGGTCTTCGGATTTGCGACGGACAAGGTGGTGGCCATCCCGCTGGCATCAGGCCCCGAGTACCAGCCAGGCGACCGTGAAGCGGCCCGGGCGGCTGCCGTCGCGCTGGGCGTCACCAAGCCCTACATCATCTCGGTGGGCGTCCTGCAGCCGCGCAAGAACGTCCCGCTGCTGGTGGAGGCCTTCGCTCGCGCCATACGCCAGACGGGCAAGACGCACCAGCTCCTGCTCGTCGGGAAGAAGGGATGGCAGTCGGAGCGTGTGGACCGCCTGATCTCGCGGCTGGACCTGAACGACTCCGTGGTGCTGGCCGGCTACGTGCCCGACGAGGCGTTGCCCGACCTCTACCGCGCCGCGGACGCCATGGCGTTCACGTCGCTCTACGAGGGCTTCGGGCTTCCTCCGCTGGAGGCCATGGCCTGCGGCACGCCGACGCTGGTCAGTGAAGCGCCGGCCATGCCCGAGGTCGTCGGCAACGGGGCCTGGGTGCTTCCCGCCATGGATGCCTCGGCCTGGGGGGACGCGCTAGCAGGGATCATGGCCAGTCAGGAGCTACGAGACAAGCTCACTGCTGCGGGCCTGAGCCGGGCAGCGGAACTGACGTGGTCCGAGACCGGCGCCTCGACGCTATCGCTCTACGAGGCGGTAGCCGGCGGGTCTGCGTAGCCTACCGACTAACGACCGCGCGGCGCGCCTCGGGACCGTGGCGCGCCGCGCAGCAGGG
>CAJBBX010000156.1 GCA_903951425.1 uncultured Chthonomonas sp. | reverse complement strand
GTGGCTCCCCACCATGTCGATGTAGAGCCGGCCGCCGTTGGCCAGGAAGCCGCCGGTGCGGGGCGGCTCGAACGCGATGTCACGAGCGTGCAGATCCAGCAGGCCCAGGCGCCGCTTCAGGAACGCATGGTCTTTAACCAGATGAACGATGCCCTCGGCGTCGCCTACCGCGGGGTCGCGCACAAGGCATCCGAACTCGGTCTCCAGGCCGAAAACACGCCGCCCGGCCAGCGGGATGGGCGCCATGCTACTCCCCGCTCCCCCTCCGGAGGGGCGCAACGATCTCGGCCAACTCCTCCTCGCCCAGCCTTCGGAAGCGACTCTCGCGGCGGCTGGCTCGGTCGAGCAGCCCCACCTCTACGCGGCCGTCTACCAGTTGCTCGGCAAGCGTCACGAGTGCACCATCGGGACCGGCAGGCGCATCACTGGTCTGGCCGCGGCCGCCGGTGTCTGTCGCCACGGACTGCCACGCGCCCGCCCAGGCCAGCAGTCCGGCCCGCACGGCGTCGCCCAGCGGCACATCGATGGAGACGGCGGCGAGCTCCTCAACCATGCGCGCCTCGGCCTGCGGCGTGCCTGCCACGGCGGCGCACCGGCTAGAGCGGACGAACTCGCCGTCGTAGTTCAGCGCGAAGAAGGCGTCGTCGGCCGGTAGCTTGCCCATCTCTGCGAAGAGCGCGCGCACCACCGCCGGCGCCCGCCACTGGTCCCGGAAGAGCTCCTTCAGAACGGGGCTCAGCGAGAAGCCCACCAGCCGCTGGGCCGTCACATCGTCGGGGCTCCGCTGGTAGCCTTCGCGATGCGCCACGTCCACGGCGCCGATGCGCACGGCCTCGATATCGGACTGGTTGCCCACGGCAGACAGCATCATGCGGTCGTAGACCTCGTACACTTTGCGCTGCGTGCGGCGGACCGTGATGAGCAGCACCCCCAGGTCGAGGCTGAGGCCGGCCACAGGGCTCCCCTGCCGCAAGCCCTCCTCGGCGTGGTCGCGCCGCTGGTTGATGGCCTCGTTGAAGTCGTAAGGACTGAGCATCATTGAACCGCTATCCCCTATCGGCGACGAAGGTCGCCTCGCCCTGCGCCAGCCCCGCCACCGCCGCGCGCAACTCGGCCTCGCTCACGTCCTGAATGCCCTCGGCGGTGATCACACGTGCCAGCGGCAACACCTTGGCCCATCCGCCCGTGGCAGCGTCCAGGTCGGCTGCGATATCCAGCAATCGTAGCGCCTCGCGGAGGGCATCGGCTCTGGGCATCTGACGAAACGGGCTCTTGGTGCGAACCACATACTCGAACGCGCCGCGGATCTGCACCGAGCCCGAGCCGGCCGCGCCGTACTCCGCGCTCTCGAACCGGGCGCCCATGGCATCGTAGAAGAAGATGCGGGGCTCGCCGGCGGACGGGTCCCACGTGCTCAGGATCGGGATGAAGCCGCCCAAGCCCTGCATGGCCATGGACAGGCCCGCAGCCACGGCGCGAGCCACCTCGGAGAGCTTGCCGTCCAGGCTCATGGGCTGGAGCTGCGACCGCTCGAAGTAGCGGAATGCATGGCGCAGGTAACGCACCACCTCGATGGAGCGCGCATACGAGCCGGAGATCGCAAGCAGCGTGAAGTCGTCCAGCGCCAGCACCTTCTCAGCCTGATCGTACATGACCGAGTAGCTGGCCGTGGCTCGGCGGTCGCCCACGTTAATGACGCCGTCGAGGCACTTCACCGCGATCACCGTGGTGCCGTGGGCAACCTGCCCATGCGAGGCCTCGGGTGCGCCTGCGCTGAGCCCCGGATGCACCGGTAGCGCCAGGACCGGCTCGGGACCGGCGATGGCTGAGCGGAGGTCGGTCGACTCGCCCCTCACTGGCCGCTCCTCTGCCGGTACCGGCGGGCAGCCTCAGGGTCGACGCGGCGCATCCGCCGCAGCAGATCGCTGTTGTCCGGCCGTTTCACGTCAGGCCGCGTGGGCCCCTCGCCCTCTTCCTTCCGCTGCGGAGTGGGCGGCGCGGGCCGCGGTGTCCTATCTTCGAGCCGGATGTGCATGGCTTTCTCCCTGCATGGCCGCACGGCGAGCGCGGCTGCGCCCGTCAGCGTCCCCCTCTAGCTGTGACATGATCGTCATCGTCTCATCCAGGTCGGCGGCCTGGGCCAGCCGCTCGCTCCAGCGCGTCAGGTCGGCCTGGGCCAGGCGCCCGAGGTCGATCCGCTCGACGTGCCCCCGATAGCGAACCCCTAACCCCGACCAGCAGACGCTCACCAACGCGTCTGCGTACCGGCTCACGAAGTGGCCACGGATCGCCGCCCGCGTGTCCATAGGCGGGGCGGCCAGCGCTCGTGTGACGGCCTCCTCGGTGACCCACCGGCGCACGAGCCCCGCCTGCCGCAGTCCCACCTGCAGCCCGTGCTCGGGGTGCAAGTCATGGTACGCCAGATCGAGGCTCTGCATTGCAGGATCAGCGAGATCCAACCCCTCCTCGTCGGCAAACTGGCACATAAGGGCCCGCTTGGCAACCCAATCGACGCGGTCGAAAGCGCTCTCCAGGTCAGACTGCAGGTCGTCCAGCACGTCGGCCCATTCGCACAGAACCCGATCAGTCCCTGCATCGCGGCCGCCGAAGGCCTTGGCCGCCGCGTCGAGGTAGCTCCGTTGCACGTCAACCGCCGACCATTGCCCCGCCGCGCTCAGCGCTCCCACAGGGCCAAGGTCGATCTCGCGCGAGACGGCCTTGACGGCTACCACCAGGTCGGCCGGCGCCACCGGCGGGCTCCACCCTTGCTCAACAAGCTCCAGCGCCAGCGAGGTGGCTCCCGCCTTTATGGCGGTGGCCCACTCGCTCATGTTCGCGTCGCCCAGGATCACATGAAGCCGGACCAACTCCGCCGCAGCAGCGTGGGGTTCATCGCGCGTGTTGAAGAGAGGCCGGTTGTAGAGCGTGTCGACGCTCAACGGCACGGCCACGAAATCTGCCCGCTGCGACATCTGGTAGCCCGGCCGCGCCGCGCCTCCCTCCTCGATCCCCGCCTTGCCCGCGCCGCAGAAGATCTGCCGGGTGACCAGATAGGGCGTCAGCCCCTCCACCAGCGCCGCCACAGGCACGCACCGCCGGGTGAGATAGCTCTCGTGGCAGCCGTAGGTGGCTCCGTGGAAGTCCGTGTTGTTGCGGTAGACGTGCACGGACCGTCCCGTAGCCGTCATGTACGCATTGGCCGCCGTCAGGACCACGCCCTCGCCTGCTCGGTCGTGCGCCACCAAGTCATCCACGGTGCGGCACTCAGGCGTGGCGTACTCGGGATGGCCGTGGTCGTTATAGAAGCGCGCCCCGTTGGTCAGTACGCGGTCGCTCCGCTCCACCTCGGCAGGAGTGCGTGGGCGATCCGGGCGGTCGTACCGCGCGTCTGCGGGGTCCTGCGCGAGCACAGGCGCCGTGAAACCGCGCAAATCCCTCCGCGGGCTCTCCGGGCCGTAGTCCCAGAGCGCAACGTGTGGCCCCGGGTACGCCCGCACCAACCCCATGGCGGAGTCCAGCAGATCCTCCACCGGGCACCCCTCGATGGCGATGCCGTACTCGGTCTCCAGACCCATCATGCGCATGGCGGCTGGCCGGCCACTCAGATGATGTTCCGGCGCGTAGGAGCCTCGCGGCGGCCGGCGCCCACGGGCTTCACGGTGGCGACGTTCTCCGGCTCATGGTCCAGCAGCTTCAGCCAATCCTCCAGAGTGTCGCTCTTTGGGAAGATCTCGTTCTCCTTGTACTCCGTGCGGACGGCGGAGCGGAGGTCGTCGGCAGTGATGCCCTCGGCGTCGGACCGCAACGCGATGCTCCGCTTGATGGCGCTGTCCTTGGCGCGCTCGATCACCGACTTCAGCAGGGCCCCGCTCACCAGATCGTGCCAGTGGAGGGCCTCAACGGAGCCGCTCCGCAGGTAGACCTCCAGGAACTTGGTCTCGTCGGTCCGCTGCCATAGGCAGGCGATGGCCTCGTCCAGCAGCTCCTCGCGCGCCGCGGCCGCATCGCCCTTGTGCTGCCGTACCAGGTCCGGGTCCACGGGGATCCCCGGGTGGAGGTAGATGCCCAGGATGTCGCGGCTCGCCTTCTGGCCGGGCCGGGCCACTTTCACCTTGCGGTCGATGCGCTCGGGCCGCAGGATCGCCGGATCGATGTAGTCCGGTCGGTTCGACGTGAGGATCACCACCACGTTGTCCAGCGATACCAGCCCGTCCATCTCCGCGCAGAACTGCGGCACGACGGTGTTGGAGATGTTGAGCCACTTGCCCGATGAGCGCGTCCGCAGGATCGACTCAGCCTCGTCGATGAAGAGGAAGACGAGGTAGCCGTCCTTGGCCTTCTGCCGGGCCGTGCTGAAGATCTCGCGGACCATCCGCTCGGTCTCGCCCAGCCACATGTTCAGGATCTTCGGTCCGCTCAGCACCATAAAGCAGTGCTGCACATCGCGGCCCGCGTGCTTGCCGTACTCCTTCGTCAGGTTGTACGCCGTGGCCTTGCCGATCAGGGTCTTGCCGCAGCCCGGAGGACCGTAGAGCAGGATGCCCTTCAGCGGCCGCTTCTCGAACCTCGCGAAGAGCTCCGGGTGCAACATGGGAAGCTCGATGGCGTCCTTGATCACCTCGATGGCCTGCTCCTGCCCGCCCACCTGCGACCAGGGTATCTCCGGCACGTCCTCGAGGTAGAACTCCTTGCGGTCGGCGGGCCTGGCGATCTCGATGGCAACCTTGTGGTTGGGCTCCAGCCGCACTTCGTCGCCCGTCCGAATGGTCTCGTTCGCCAGCGACGCCGCCCGGAAGGCCACATGGCCCGACGAGCCCTGGCCATCGTAGGTCACTCGCAGGCGGCCGTCGTCCAGCACCTCGGAAACCCGTGCATACCCGCCGTCGGCGCTGAAGCCCCGCACGCCCACCACGTTGTACGCCTCATTCAACAGCACCGACGCGCCCGTGACAAGCTGCTCACGCTCGACCGACCCATCCACAGCCACCAGGTACTCCTGGTCGCCCAGCGCGATCAGCGCCCTCTCCCCCTCATCAAGCAGTTCCATCAAAACGCCCAGCCGGTTGGCCGGCGCGGTCAGGCGGTTGTAGGCGTCTTCGTACTCGCCCAGCGCGGTGCGCACCTCCTCCATCTGCCGCTCGTCCGCCAGCAGCTGTTGGCGCAGGTGGAGCAGCCGCTCCAGCCGGGGGTCGGCACGAGGAGTGACGCGAAGGATCTCATCAATCACAGCGACCGCGCGGGCTCGCGCCTCGTCGGACTGCGGCTCGATATCGTTGCTGAAGGGGTCTAGGGATGACTCGGATCGGTTGCGTCGCATGCATTGCACCTTTCAACCGGTCTGGCAGAGCCCGGCCGGCTATGTCTTGGTACGCTGAGCGCTCGGCCGTAGTTTCCGCGCCGATTTGGCGGCCAAGTGCGTAACAAATGGAGCCGGTCAACGTCCTACATAGTGGCAGCCCGGTAACGCTTGGGCCGCTAAGGAGGGTACCCGGCATGTTGGGCTTGCAGCAGATCGGAAGCTGGGCCGGCCGATTGCTGGCCACCGAGCCCACCGACGAGGAGCGCATCGCGTTCTTCCAGTCGTTGGTGGATACGCAATACCGCCGGATATACGCCCTCGCCTACCGCATCGTCCGCAGCGAGAGCGACGCCGCCGACCTGACGCAGGAGACCTTCCTGAGGGTATGGCACGCGCTCCCCCGCCTGCGCGCCGACGCCGCACAGATCGCCTGGTTGCGCCGCATCGCCACGAACCTCTGCCTGGACCACCTGCGCCGCCGCAAGTGCCGCGTCGCGATCCTCCAACCCGTATCGCTGGACACTGGAACCGACGACGCCGGAACGACGGACGCCATCGACACCTCGGGCGACCCACTCCGCCTGCTGCAGACGTCCGAGCGCGTCCAGGTACTGCTCGACGCCATCAACGCCCTGCCCGAGGACTACCGCGACGTCATCACCCTGCACCACCTCGAAGACCGCCGCGTCGACGAGATCGCCGAGGAGCTCCAGATCCCGTCCGGCACGGTGAAGTCCCGCCTGAGCCGAGCCCGCCGAGCCCTCCACCGCCGCCTCGCGCCCTACTTCCTAGGGTAACCCCCGGCCCGACAACCCGTCGCACCCCACCTACCCGCCGCCGTCCGGTCGCCGCAAGGCGACTTCGCGCCGTCCGTACCCGTCGGATTCAGCCGGCGGCCCTCCCCCACACCCTCCCCGCCAACTCCGTCAACTCCGTCAGCTATGTCACGGCACACACCAATCCTGTCACACTTGTGCCACACTATTGACACGAACACACCATGGCATGACAGACAGACCATCGCCCGCCCAGGAGACGCATCACCATGCCCGACTCAACCGACGCCCGCCGCATGCGTCTGCTGGAGCTTCTCCAGTGCCGGCCCGATGGGCTGAGCCTCGAGGAATGCGCAGACGCACTACAGGTGGACCCGCGCTCAGTGCGGCGAGACGTCGCTCACCTGCAGGACCTCCTGGCCGACGTCAGCGGCGTGGCCATCCGCAATGGACGCGTGGCGCCGCTCACCCAGGGGCGCCCGGCGGGCTACTTCACCCGGCACCTGGGAGCCAACGCCGACGCCAAGCAGGCCATCGCCGCCTACGCCGCCAGGTTGCTGGGATCTGATCCCGCCGTGGCCGTGACCGCCGGCAGCACCGCCTACCACACCGCGCGTGAGATCCGCCGCCGCTACATCGAAGAGGGCGAGCCCGCGGGCCTCATCGTCTTCACCAACAGCCTCCCCGTACTGGAGGACATGACCGCGGCCGGCATCTCCGTGGGCGTACTGGGCGAGATCTACAACGCCGACGACTGCGCGTTCCACTCCCACGAGATGCGCAGCGAGTTCCAGGCCACCGCAGCCATCATCGGCGCAAGCGGTGTCGCCATGGATACGGTGGGCGGCGGGCTACAGCTCTTCTGCCACCGGGCCGAGGAGGCCGCCTTCCTCAAGCAGCTCCTCGCCCCCGCGCCGGAGTGGATCATCGTGGCGGACAGCAGTAAGGTTGGCCGCCGCCACCCCTGGTGCTTCGCGGGCAAACCCGCCATGGCCGGCAAGACCGTCCATCTGGTCTCCCATGGCCTCAACGCGGAGCAGCGCGAGCAGCTTCAGGCTGCAGCCGGCGGCGCCGCCGCGTGGGGATGCCGCCTCATCTGGACCGACACAGCCGACCTCCGGGCCGCGTAGGAGACAACCATTATGTGTGGAATCACTGGATATATCGGGACCCGTGACGCCGTCCGAACGGCCGTCCAGAGCCTGCACCAGCTGGAGTACCGGGGCTACGACTCGGCCGGCGTGGCCTCGGCGGCGGGCGGGTGCATCCGAATCGTCAGGGCCACGGGCAAGATCGCCGCGCTGGACGCCCTGCTCGAAGGCTCGGCCGTCACCTCCGGCGCGGCCGTGGCACACACACGCTGGGCCACGCACGGGCGCCCCAACGAGGCCAACGCCCACCCGCACCAGGACTGCCTGGGCCGCCTGGCTGTGGTCCACAATGGCATCATCGAGAACTACGCCGAGCTACGGCACTCCCTGCGCCGGCGCGGCCACGAGTTCGCCTCAGAAACCGATACCGAGGTCCTCGCCCACTTGCTCGAGGAGCGGCTGAGGACCTCGCCCACAGCCGACGACCTGCTGGCCGCCGTTCGCGCCACGGCCGCCGAGGTGACGGGCTCCTACGCCATGGCCGTCGTCTGCCGCGACCTCCCCGACACCATCGTCGTCGCCCGACAGGACTCGCCGCTGGTCATCGGCCTCGGCGCGGGCGAGAACTTCCTGGCCTCCGATATCCCGGCCCTGCTCCCCTACACCCGCTCTGTGCTCGTGCTGGAGGATGGCGACGTGGCAGAGATCGGGCCCAATCGCGTTCGCATCACCGACGCCGCCGGGCAGGAGGTCGAGAGGAAGCCCATGGAGGTGACCTGGGACGCATCGGCGGCAGAGAAGGGCGGATTCACCCACTTCATGCTGAAGGAGATCCACGAAGGCCCCGTCGCCGTCCGCGAGACGCTCCGCGGCCGCCTCATGGCCGACGGCGCCGTGGAACTGCCCGACGTGGCCATCACGCCCGAGCAGTGGAGCCACGTCCGACGAGTTATAATCGTGGGATGCGGCACCGCCTACCACGCCGGACTGGTCGGTAAGCGCCTCATGGAGGAGCTACTGCGCCGTCCGGTGGAAGCCGCCTTCGCCTCCGAGTTCCGCTACAGCGACCCCATCGTCGGCGCCGGCGACCTGGCCCTCTTCATCAGCCAGAGCGGCGAGACAGCCGACACGCTGGCCGCCCTGCGCGAGGCCAAGCGCCGGGGCGCGCTCACGTTGGCCGTGGTCAACGCCGTGGGCAGCACGCTCTCCCGCGAGGCCGACGCCGTCCTCTACACCCGCGCCGGGCCCGAGATCGGCGTGGCATCCACCAAGGCCTACCTGGCCCAGGTGGCCGCACTGGCCTGCCTTGCCCTCTATCTTGGACGTAGCGCCGAGGCGTCAGCCGACGCCCGCGCAGCGCTGGCCCGTTCGCTGGCCGCCCTGCCCGAGGCGCTGGCCGCTTGCCTGGATCGCTCCGACGAGGTCGCCGCCGTGGCGCAGGCGCTGGGTGGCCACTCCTGCTTCTTTTATCTGGGCAGGGGCTACGACTTCGCCGCCGCCACCGAGGCCGCACTGAAGCTGAAGGAGATCTCCTACATCCATGCCGAGGCCTACGCCGCGGGCGAGATGAAGCACGGCCCGCTGGCACTTGTGGAGCCCGGTGTCGCGGTGGTCGGGCTCTGCACACAGGCGGCAACCCATGAGAAGATGCTCAGCAACCTACGCGAGGTGAAGGCCCGCGAGGGCACCGTGGTGGCGCTGATCAACGACAGCCGCGAAGCGCCGCCCGAGGTGGACCACCTGCTCCGTATCCCGGAGACCCACTCGGCGCTGACCCCGATCCCCGCGCTCTGCACGCTACAGCTGCTGGCCTACTACGTGGCGCTGGCCCGCGGTTGCGACATCGACCAGCCGCGCAACCTCGCGAAGAGCGTCACAGTGGAGTAACGGCCTCCGCATCGCACGACGTGAAGGCCACGTCGAGCAACACGTCGCCGCCGACACGGCGCACCGAACGTACCGAACCGGCTAGGGCCTCGCGCATGAGGGCGTAGCCGGTCCCCTCAATGGCGGTGGGAGCGTCGACGCCGCCGGCGACCTTGGGCGCCACGAAAACCAGCGCACGGTCCGCAAGCCCGGCCGCCAGGAAGGCCGCGTGCGTGGCGCCGCCGCCCTCCACCAGAAGGCTATCGACCTGCCGCGCTGCCAACGCCTCCATCAGCGCTGTTAAGTCAAGCCCGCCCGCCCTGGCCTCGGGCAGCCGCAATACCTCCGCTCCGCGTTCGCTGAGGAGCCGGGCGTTGTCGTCGGGAGCCGCCGGGCCGCAGCACACCAGCATCGGGGTCCGACTCACCGACGCCATAAGCGCCGAGGCCACCGGTAGCCTGAGCCGGCTGTCCAGAACCACGCGTAGCGGCTGTCGGGGTGCGCCTCGGTAGCGGGCCGTCAGTAGCGGATCGTCGGCCAGCGCCGTACCGATGCCCACCAGCACCGCGCCGCTCCTCGCCCGCAACCGGTGCACCAGCGCCCGCGACTTCTCGCCGCTGATCCATCGCGAGTCCCCGGTCCGCGTGGCAATCTTGCCGTCTAGCGTCGCCGCCCATTTGAGCGTGACGAGCGGCCTGTGCCGGGCCCGGAAGTGGAAGTAGGCCTCGTTCAGCCGACGCGACTCCTCGCCCAGAAGCCCCACCTCCACGGTGATGCCGGCGTCGCGCAGCGCCGCGATACCGCGACCGGAGACCACGGGGTTGGGATCGAGCGTGGCCACCACCACGCGCGCGGGCCGCGCAGCCGCCACGACTGGGGCGCATGGCGGCGTGCGACCGAAGTGTGAGCAGGGCTCCAGCGTGACGTAGACCGTGCCGCCGCGAGCCGCATCACCTGCCTGCCCCAGGGCTACGGGCTCAGCGTGGGGCGTACCGGCGAGCCTGTGGAACCCCTCGCCGACCACCTCGCCGTCGCGCACAATTACGCACCCAACCATCGGATTAGGCGTCGTGCATCCACGGCGGGCCAGCGCCAGGGCTCGCCGCATGTGCAGGGCGTCTCCGGTCAGGAGGCAGGCTCCTTCTTGGCGCGCGCCTCCTCTTCGATGTGGTGCCAGATCGCCTTCCGGGCCAACAGCAGCTCGCACCGGATCTCGCGCACATCAAGCAGGGCAATGGCAACCACGGCTGTGGTGAGAAGGAAGCAACCGACCCAGTAGCCGTAGATTGTGATCAGCTTGGTCTGCACGACCCGCCTCGCCGACTCGGCTTGGGGCGACGCGATGGCGCCCGACCGGCGCGCCACGATGGCCTCTCGCGCCAGGGCCGTGACGTCCGGCGATGCCACAGATCGGAAGTATGGGTTGCCGGCCCCAAAGAGCGCCATGCCGGTCACAAGCAAGAGCAGGAACACCCCTGCGGTGCGCAGGCGCCTCTGCCGCAGGCTCATGCCGAACGGCGCGTATCGGCTGGGCGGTTGGCCCATGGCTCCCTCCTTGCGCCGCGGCTAGGCCGTGGCGGCGTCCGGCGCAGTCAGGGACTGCCGCATGGCCTGGATGCCAGCGGCCAGCCCTTGCGGGTGGCCGAACACGGCAGCGCCCACCACCATGGTGTCGCAGCCGGCTCGAGCCACTGCGGCGGCATTGGCCGGACTGATGCCGCCGTCGGTCTGCAGGGCGATCTCGCGGCCGGTCGCGTCGATCCGGGCCCGCACGGCCTCGATCTTCGCGTACATGGCCGGAATGAACGATTGCCCGCCAAAACCCGGGTTCACGGTCATCACCAGGATCTGGTCGAGGTCGTCCATCACGTAGTCAAGCACATCCACGGGGGTTGCCGGGTTCAGCGCCAAACCCGCCCTGGCGCCGCACCTGCGTATCTCGGCCAGCGCTCGCTGGAGATGGGTGCATACCTCAACGTGCAGGGTCAGGACGTCGGCGCCGGCCTCCACGAACTGGGTGACGTACCGCTCCGGCCGTTCGATCATCAGGTGTACATCGTAGACGGCCCGCGAGTGCGGTCGCAGGGCGCGCACCACATGCCAGCCGAACGTGATATTCGGCACAAACGAACCGTCCATCACGTCAAAGTGCAGCATCTCGGCGCCGGCGGCGGCGCAAGCCCGCGCACCCTCGTTGAGCGCGCCGAAGTCTGCTGAGAGAAGCGAGGGCGCCAGGCGGACCGTCATCGTCGTGGCCTCAACCTGATCGTCTGCGTGTGCGCCGGAGACGCGTCGTCGCCGAAGTAGATGTTCAAGGTCAACTCCTCGCCGGCCACATCCACCGTCTCGCGGATGCGGTCGCCTTCATCGTGCGTCTCATCCAGGGCATCGTGGGAGCCGTTCAGGTCCGTGTACTCCACGCGGACTCGCCGTGAGCCGGCGCCGTCGGCCGGGACCTCAAAGCGGATCGTGTAACGCCGCGTCTCGGCGGCATCCGGCGCCGGTTCGTCGGTGCTCGTCCCGCTGTCGACGACCGGGTCGTCGGACCCGTCGCTGACGACGACCGCCACCGCGGAGTCACGGTCCACTCGCCTGCCGCTCGCCGGATCCTGCTCGATCACCGAGCCCGCCGTCACGCGCCGTGACGTGCGCCGGTCCACCTTCCCCAGGACGAGGCCCGCCTCCTTCAGCTTGGCCTCAGCCTCGGCCGCCGGCATCCCGGACAGGTCGGGCACCCAGACCGTGCGCGAGCCCTTGCTTACCCACACCGCCACAGTCCTGCCCGCCTTGATGGTCCGGCCCTCGTAATCAACCCGGTAGATGGCGCCCGGCTCGTAGCGGTCGTTGTACTCCTCGCGCGTCGTCAGCCGAATGCCCAGCCCATCCGCCGTCTTTTGCGCGTCGGTGATGGAGACGCCCACTAGGTCGGGGAACTGCTTCTCCTGCGGCTTGCTGTACGATGTGAGCCAGAGCGCCGCGCCCAGCACCAGGCCGATGACGATGATGGCGACCACCGACCCGATGGCGTACCGTAGGAATGCCGGCACGCGATCATCCTCGTTGACGACAACGCGCATGCGGGCCACCTCCGCCGGCGGCTCCGTCGCCGGGCTCGGCTTCATGTCGATCAGGGGCTCCAGCGGCCGTCTGGCCTGCGGCGCCGTGGGGCGCGTGGCCGCTGCGGCAACCGGCGCGGGTGTTAGGGGCGACTGCCGCACTGGCGGCAACTCCGGAGCCGGACGCCCGAAGCGTAGCGCATCGCGGATCAGCTTCAGGTCGGCCGCCATATCGGCCATGCTCGCGTAGCGCTCTTCTGGCCGCTTGGCCATGGCCCGCGCCACCACAGTCTCCAGCGCCCGCGGCACACCCGCGTTCTGGCCCCGAGGCGACGGAGCCATCTCGCCCAGGTGCCGGCGGCCGATGGCGTCGCGCGAGTCCCCGGGGAAGGGCAACGCGCCCGTTAGCATCTCGAAGAGCGTCACGCCCAGCGCGTAGATATCCGACGCAGCCGTGATCGCGCCGGCGGTCCAGTACTCAGGCCCCCGGTACGGCGCGGCCTCATCTCCAAGCGCCGTAGCCTCCGCAGCGGGCACGAGCGCGAGCGCGGCGAACCCGAAGCCCACGATCTTGCACGCGCCGTCCGTCCCGAGCACCACATGGTGCGGGCGCACATCGCCATGGGCGATGTGCGCCGCATGCGCGCACTGCAGCGCCTCAGCAATGGCCAGCGCTGTATCCGTCGCGAGGGCCGGTTGGAGCGGGGCTATCCGCCGAATCCGCTCCTTCAGGTCGATACCGCGAACGTGCTCCTCGATAACGACGACCGATCCCTGCCCTTGAACCACGTCCAGCACTCGGGCGATGTTGGGATGCGCCAGCGACTGCGCCCCGGCCGCAGACCGCATAAGCGTCTGCGCCACCGTTGCATCGGATGCCAACTCGGGCCGCAACGCCCGCAGGGCAACGACGCGGTCCAGCGTGCGGTCTCGTCCCTTGAATGCGTCGTACACAGGCCCTTCGCCTGCCCGCTCCAGGACATCGTACCGACCGCCGACGTTACGACCGATCATGGGCGCCCTCCGTAGTGACAGGCCGCCTCATAGCGGTCAGAGCGGCTCTCAGGATCGTGACCACCAGCAAGAGGGCGTACACCGCCGTCAGATCGAGACCTGCCAGGGCCTCAGCCGGGGCCACGCCTCTGGTGACCAGGGCGGTGCGCTGGAGGGTTCCTGCGTACTGCAGCGCCGGAACGAGCAGCCACGCCGCCGCCAGCGCCACATCGAGCCGTTCGGAAGCGGCCATGCGGGGCGGGGAGTTGGTGCGGCTAGCCATGCACGTTCCCCGAAGGGCGCAGCGCGCGGTGGCAACGCAGCGCATCGAGCAGCACCAGCGCATCAACCGGCATCACGGTGGCATGCCCAACCCCGGGCGTCAGGGCCATCCGCAGGATTCCGCCGGAGGTCTTCTTGTCATGCATGGCTACGCGCACGATCTCATCGTCGCTGCACGACTCCGGCAGCGACCAGGGCAGTCCGTAGGCCGTTAGGCCGTCCACCACGCGCCGGACCAGACCGGCAGGCGCCCCGCACACACGCTCGCTCACGAGGGCGGCCGCAACCATCCCGACCGCCACGGCTTCACCGTGGCTGAACTGCCTGTAGCCCGTCAGGGTCTCGATCGCATGGCCCACAGTGTGCCCGAAGTTAAGGATCGCGCGGAGGCCGCCCTCGCGCTCATCCTGGCTCACCACGTGCGCCTTAATCCGGCATGACTGGGCGATCACCGGCTCCAACCAGTCAGGCAACGGGCGCCACCGTCCGGTCCGTCGGGAAGTCACGAACTCGAAATACGCCTCGTCGGCAATTATACCATGCTTGAGAATCTCGGCCATTCCAGATCGCATGTGCCTGGCCGGCAGCGTAGCCAGCGTCTGAGTGTCGATCACCACAGCCGAGGGCTGGTGGAACGCCCCCACCAGATTCTTGCCCTGACGCAGGTCAACGCCGGTCTTCCCGCCCGCCGATGCATCAACCTGCGCCAGGAGCGTCGTGGGCGCCTGCACGAACCGGACGCCGCGCAGGTAGCACGCCGCAGCGAATCCGGCCACATCGCCCACCACGCCGCCCCCTAGCGCAACGACCACGCACTGCCTGTCCGCCCGCCTCTCGGCCAACTCGCCGAGGATCGATGCCGCCGCTCCAAGATGCTTGTGCCGCTCCCCGGGCCGGAGCAATATCGGCTCGGAGCCGGACACTGTGGGGCCAAGCGAGCCTGACCAGGTGCGCCATAGCGAGGGATGCGTGACCACATGGACGGACGTTGGTTGCAGCGCCGCAAGGCCAGCCTCAAGTGAACCGGCCAGCATGCCGGCGCCCACCGAGATCGTGTAGCCCCTCTGTCCCAGCTCAACCCGAACCTGCTCCATCAACTCCCCCAATCGGCACAGACTTGGACGTACCGCTCCGCGATCACTGCCGTGGCGGCGGCTACGCTCCTCAGGGACGTGTCCACCTCCATGTGCGCCACAGATCGGTAGATCGGCTCACGCGACGCCAGCAGCGCGTGGACCCTCGCACCACGATCAGCGGAACCGCTCACCATGGGCCGCCCATTGCCCCTGCCCACCCTCGCCACGAGAGCAGACGCGGGAGCCGACAGGTACACCACCAAGCCGGCCGAGCTCAGCGCGGCAGCTGATGCGGGTCTGACCACCGATCCGCCCCCGGTCGCGAGGACCGATGCGTTCCCGCGGACCGCAATTTGCACGGCGGCGGCCTCCAGGGCCCGGAAGACCGGCTCGCCGAGGGTGCTGAACAGCGTAGGTATCGGCGCCCCGGCCCAGTCAGCAACCATGGCGTCAAGGTCCACCACCGGGATCGACAACCGCTGGCCCAGGCTGCGAGCCAGGGTCGTCTTCCCGCTACCCATGAACCCGACCAGGATCAGCGACGGTTGCCGGCCGCTCAGCATACATACCCCCGCCCTGCGATGTCCGCCACGTAGCCTTCGAAGTTCCTGAGGCACTCCTGCATCCCGTCCCCACCGAACTTGGCCAGGCAAGCCTCGGCAAGAACTATACAGACCATGGCCTCGCCGATGACGCCGGCAGCAGGTACAGCGCAGACATCCGACCTCTCGAAGTGGGCAACTGAAGCTTCAAGCGTGGCCATGTTCACCGACCGAAGGGGTGACTTCATGGTCGAGATCGGCTTCATCGCCCCGCGAACCACGACCGGCTCCCCATTGGTCATACCGCCCTCAACCCCGCCGGCATGGTTCGTGCTACGCGAGTAGCCTGAGCCGCCATCGTGGAACAACTCGTCGTGAACTTGCGAGCCGGCGATCTCGGCGACGCCGAAGCCCATTCCGATCTCCACGCCCTTGATGGCCTGAATCCCCATGATAGCGGCCGCCAGCCTGCTATCGAGCCGGGTATCCCACTGGATGTGCGATCCCAGGCCGGGCGGACAGCCCGTGGCGATGACCTCGAACACCCCGCCCAACGTGTCCCCTCGCTCAGCCGCGGCATCAATGGCAGCGACCATACGGACTGATGCCACTGGATCGGCACAGCGAACTGGGGACGCCTCCGCTGCGGCGATCACGCGGCCGAAATCCGCAGCCTGAGGCCTTCCGGCGCGGACGCCGCCCAGAACAACAACGTGGCTCAATACCTCAATACCCAAGTGGCGCAGGAACTGACGGCACAGCCCACCTGCGGCCACCAGCGCCGCGGTGTTCCGTGCGCTGGATCGCTCCAGGATGTCGCGCAGGTCGCCGGTGCCGTACTTCAGCATTCCTGCGAAGTCCGCGTGCCCCGGCCGGGCCTCCACGATCGGGGCCGGCGGAACAGCCACACCCGCAACGGACATGCGATCGCCCCAGTTAGCGAAGTCCTTGTTGACCACCTGCAGCGTTACGGGCGATCCCAACGTCCTGCCGAGCCTGACCCCCGAGATGATCTGCACCCGATCTGACTCGAGCTGTTGGCGGGCGCCGCGGCCATACCCGCCCTGTCGCCGTTTGAGTTGATCGTCAATGCAGCCGATGTCCACGGGCATGCCCGCCGGAAGGCCCTGGACAATGGCCGTCAATCCTGGGCCGTGGGACTCCCCGGACGTCATAACCTGCAATGCATTACCCATGTTACCGCCAGTCCATACATAAACAAACGGAGCGGCGCCGCGAGTACGCGGGCCGCTCCGTTCCGATCGGGTCGACTGAACTACGGGCTAACGCGAGGCGAGCCACCGGTAACGGTCACCTCGGGCTCCGTGCTGTTGCTGTCCCGGAGAATCGTCGGCGTTACAAACACAAGTAGCTCGTTGTCTGCCACCACCGCCTCACGACCCTGGAACAGCTTGCCGATCAACGGAAGGTCGCCGAACAGCGGAACACTCTTGCGGCTCGTGCTATCGGCCTTGGTCACCATGCCGGCGATGACGATGGTCTCGCCATTGCGGACACGCCGGGTGATCGGGCCAACCTGCTGGCTATGCACGATTGGCGCGGTAGTGCCGTCGGGACCGGTAACCGTACCAGCGACCGTCTGCACCATGGGCATAACGGTCAGCGTCACTGACTCGTCGCCGTTGATGCGCGGCACAACGAACATTCCAGAGGATACGTCCACGACACCCGCAACGCCGGAACCGGAGTTGCTGAAGCCGTTGCCGCTGGTCGAACTACTGGAGAAGACCGGGATGCTCTGCTGGATGAAGACACTCACTGGCAGGTTGTTAAGCGTCGTTACCATCGGAGCGCTAACCTGGCGGCCGCGGCCCGAAGTGGAGAGCGACGACCGAAGCTGCGCGGCAATGTTACCTGTTGCGTAGTTCATGAACACCGCCGCCGGCGCGGGCGGAGCAATGCCCGTTGCACCTGCGGACAGGGTGCCGCGTGCTAACTGCCAATCGATGCCGAACTGCCGAAGCTCGTTCTGCGAAACCTCGACCAGTTCCGCCTTGATCATGAGCTGCCGGGGCGCGATATCAAGAAGGCGGATGATCTCCTTGAGTTCGCGAAGGGCGTCCTCGTCCTGTGAGCGCACAATGAGCGTATTGTCGATGTCATAGGCAAGCACCGAGAGGATGCCCTCGGGAAGCAGGCCCTGTCCGCCCTGGCCCATTCCGCCCTGGCCCATGCCGCCCTGGCCCATTCCGCCCATGCCGCCGCCGCGGCCGCCCTGCATGCCGCCCATGCCGCCCATCATACCGCCGCCGCCCATGCCGCCCATGCCGCCCTGCATGCCACCCATGCCGCCCATCATGCCGCCGCCGCCCATACCGCCGCCGCGGCCACCAAACTGCTGGGCCTCGGCGCCGGTGTTCGGGGCCTGCGACGACGTCGTCACCGCCGGGGGAACAATGTTGCGCGACATCTGGTTCACGTTGACCGGCTCAACCTTTGAGTATGCGTTGCGGTCAGGCATCTGGTCGAACATGAGCTTGCGCATCATGTCCGGCAACGGGCCTGCGTCGCGCCCCATGAAGGAGAGCAACTCAGACGGCCGGGCGTTGATGCACCGTATCCGCTCGACCCGCATCTTCTTCACGGGCGCTGGTTCCGGCAGCGGCGCGGGAGCCGCATCGACTGCCTTGGCCGGTTCGACCTCGGGCTTCGCCGCGCCCTTGGGCCCGATCACATAGACCCCGCCCTCCTGCCGCACCGAGGCGCCGGCAGCCAGGCAGATCATGTTCAACACTGAGCTAAGCGACTTCTTCTCCAGCGTCAGGTTGACGCGGCCGTACGGCTTGTCGCTTGACTCTATCACAATCTCGACGCCGGTCTGCGCCATCAGCATGCGCACAGCGGCCTGAAGGTCCGCGTCGACGAGGTCGACGCGATTGACCATCACCGGGGCAGCCATTGAGGCTTCCTGCGCAGCGGCCATCCTAACGGGACCGCTTAGCACCAACCCGGCAACCAAGCTAAGAGATAGAAGGCCGGTCGAACGCCTCCCGAAGCCCATGGTCTGTGTCCTCCCTCGGAGTTCCATTACGCCAGCGTCGGTCTTGCCGCTCGCCGACCGCCTAGAAAGAGCCGCGATTGCCGCCGAAGCCGCCGCCGCCACCAAAGCCACCGCCGCCGCCGCCGAAGCCACCGCCACCGCGGTTGCCGCCAAAGCCGCCGCCGCCGCCGCCGAAGCTATTGCCGCCAAAGCCGCCGCCGCCGCCGCCGAAGCCGCCTTGGCCCATGCCGCCTTGGCCCATGCCGCCCATGCCACCGCCGCCTCCGTAGCCGCCCATGCCGCCGCCGTAGCCGCCGCCGCCCATGCCCATGCGCGACTGATTGGACTGGATAGCGCCGCCGCCGAAGACCATGGCGATATCCATCGAGTCAGCAAAGTTGATCTGGATCTTCTGGGTCCTGGCCTTCTTCACGGGCGTCGTCTCGGTCTCGCTGCCGGTATCAGCAGGCTGCTCCTCGATGACCTCCTGCTTCACCGACACGTGGTAGATGCCGTCCTCCACGCGGTAGGTGAGCGGAAGCTGCGACTGGCTCGACTTCAGGATCTGCTCAAGGGCGATACGGAAGCCCACCTCGTTGAGCGAAATGGTCACGGAGCCTTGAACATTGGTATCAATGTTGTAGTTCACGTTCACCATCTGGAAGAGCATCTTCAGCGCATACTGGATGTTGGCATTCTCCAGGTTGAGCGTGACCTTCTTCGTGTTCACCTCGGTGCTGCCACCGTCCTGGGCTACGGCCGGAGCCGCCACCGTACCAAGCACGACAGCCAGTGCTACAAGACTAACCGTGCCAACTGCACGCCGGAATGCGCTTGCCATCGAAGCCTTCCTCCTGGGTTGTTGCAACATGTTTCAGCGCTCAGCCGAACTACGCCGTAGCGCAGCACGCCAAACGCGGTCAGATATCAGTCTTCCGAGTTCATACCGGCGCCACCGAACGCGCCGCCGCCCTTACCGCCCATGGCGCCCATGCCGGGCATACCCATCATGCCCATGCCGCCTGGGCGCCGGCCGCGCATACCACCGCCAGAACCCATGGCCGGTCCGCCCGGAGCTCCGGGGCCGCCCATCAGTCCGCCGGCCGACTGCGCACCGACATCGGTCAGGGGTACCGTCTGGATATAGGTCTCGTTCCCCACGGTTCGCTTCAGCACGACAGCAGACGCGGTGATGGACTCAACCCTGTAGTCGCCTACCGAGTCGCCGGGGCGGACAACGCTCTGGCCCTCGGGACCCTCGATCAGGGCGTAGACGCCTGGACCGTTGCCGATCCCCGCCACGCGCCGCGTGGGCACCTCCTGGACGACCACCTTCTCCTCAACCGGCTTCTTCGCTGTGCCGAACGCGGCAAGGCGAATCTGCGGCACGAGGCCGATGGCCGGAGGAGGAGGCGGCGTTGAGTTCCACCAAGGAGCGAACGGATCCAGCCTGCTGCCAGGTGGAGCCGTCTTCACCTTCGGCGCAACACCGGCCGCTGCAGCAGGGGCAGCGCCGCCACCCATCACTCCGCCGCCACCCATGCCGGGAGGTCCGCTCATCATCGCCATACTACCGCCGGCTGGCATCATAGGCGCTCCGCCACCGGGAGCGCCGCCGCCAGACATCATCCCGCCGGAGGGACTTCCGCCGCCGGATGCGTCTGCGGCAGGGGTCTCCTCAGTGGATTCGCCACCGCCGCAGCCGACGAGGGCCAGCGAACCGATGCCCAGCACGGCTGCCAGTGTCGCTGTGAGCCATATCCTCTGCTTGGTCACGTTCTCTCACCTCGTCTATGCGACGTATGCGGTGCTCCGCCCGTTACACTGCCTGATGCTATCTGCACAGCTAGTTGGCGCCCATCGCCATGCCGCCGCCCGACATCATCGGAGCGGCTGGTGCGCCGCCGCCGGACATCATTCCGGCCGGGGCGCCGCCGCCACTACCCATGCCGGTCGGTGACATTCCAGGAGGTCCGCCCATGCCCGGCATTCCCATGCCGCCCATCATCCCGCGGCCACGATCGCCACCACCCATGCCACCCATGCCACCCATAGGGCCGCCGCCGCCGCCGCTACCAGTGATCCTGCCGTTCGACTGCGGGATCGACTTAGCATCGACATCACGAAGGATGATCGTAAGCGATAGGTTGTAGGACGCCGTAAGGTTCGGCGAGTTGCCCTGGATCTGCAGGCCGTCCACCGTGGGGACGCCGAAACCTCTGGCTGTTGACCAGCTCTGAATGTGCCGCACCAAGGACGGAAGGTTCCGGGCGCGCACGCTCATCTGGTAGCTATAGTGCAGCACCGGACCAAGCCCCTCACCGGCGCCGGCCGCGTCGATCCGGTTCGGATCGGGGCCGAAGCTGGGCAGCACCAGCACACCGGGGTTCTCCCAGACAATGCCGTTGCGCTTCTGCTCTGCAGCCATGTAGGATCGAAACACCTTGATGTACCGCTCAGGCCAAGACTTCCCGCCGTTAGGCCAGAAGTTCCGCATCATGTTGCGCAGAACATCCTTGTCGTAGCCGATGACGGGCATGTACTGCCCCTCAAAGGCGCTGTACTGAGCGATGGCCGCCGCGCGACCGGTCGTGGCGTCGGCCAGGTTCCGCTTGGCGGCGGGAAGCTTGTCTGCCTCGGTCTTGACCGCGTCGTACTCCCCCTGAGCCACCTTCTGGGCATCGTTCGCCTTGGTGATCACGGTGAAGTAGAGCGCGGCCCCGACGATGATGGCTATGGCGATTCCGATGATGTTAATGTGAAGGACTGTTAGTTTTGACATATGACTAATAATCCTCTTTGTCCGACTTGCCGCCCACACTGGGTGCGCCGCTCGGACCCGTCATGCCACCGCCGGTGCCGGGACCGAAGCCGCTACCCGCAGCCCCGCCGCCCATCATCGGGGCGCCACCCATCATCATCCCGCCGGCCATCGCGCCGCCAGCGGCCTGCTGGGCGCCGCCGCCGCCGGCATAGCTCGGCGCGCCCGCCACTGGCTTCACCAGGTTCAAGGTCACCGTGAAGTCGTAGCCGCCGGCGCCCGGTGGACGCAGGCCGCCGCCGCCGTTCCCGTTCAGGCCGGGAGTGACGGGGAAGCTGGGAATCCCGCTCAGCCCGATATCCAGGCTGTTGATCTCGGGGTTCCGCTCCATCCACATCATGTAGTGGCCAACCTGCGCCAGGCTCGTGGCGTACCCGGATAGGCTCACCGTCTGCCCGGCGGGCGTCAGTTGGCTATAGAGCACGTTCTTCATCGTGTACTTCCGCACGTTGTCGATCAGCGGCGGGTACGTGGTCGCGAGATGCTTGCGAGCATCAGCGACGAAGTCGCGCTTCTTCGTGATCTCGGCAGATTCCGCAAGAATGCGATCCGCCTCGGACTGCAGCCGCTTGGCCTCATCCATCTGCGGCTGGAGCGCTTCCTTGTCGGCCACGATCTTCGCAGTCTGCGTATCGATCGTCACCTTCCAGAACATAAAACCGCCAACGACAGCCAGCACCATGACCACCCAGAGGATGCTCACATTGCGACGTTTGGCGCCTGCGTAGATGTACGGCGGCAGGAGGTTGATACGGACCATGAGCGGCTCCTTCCCTCCCCTACTTCTTGCGCTTGCCGCGGCCGCTTGGTGCGGCAGTGGCAGGTACAGCGACCAGATCTCGAGCGCCAAGGCCCACGGCTACGGCGAACGACGGGCCAATGGTCTCCAGGTAGTCCGGAGTAACGCTCTTCGCTGACACAGGCGCGAACTTGAATACATCGGCCACCTGGGTGGGTACGCCCAGCTCGCCGGCCAGGAACCTGTCCAAATCTTTGATGCGCGCGCTTCCTCCGCAGAGGAGCACCTGGTCGATGTGCCCGTCAGATGACCGACCCCGGTAGTACTCGATGGAGCGGCGTATTTCGGACAGAAGGTCGCCCAGCGTCGGCGCAATGGCGCCGAACACCTGCATGGTGGTCGGATCGCCTGAGGGGGCCGCCACAGGAGCGGCTACCGGCTCGGGCTCACCGAGTGTGGGCGTAGACAGGTCCAACCCGCTGTCATCACCCGATGAAAAGTCGACAAACCCCAGGTCGGAACCACCCGCTACAGAAGGTTGCGGCGCCGGTGCGGCCGGGGCCTGCCCCATGAGGACGGCGGCGTGCTGTAGCTTCAGGTCCTCGGCGGCATCGGCCTCAAGGCCGGTCTGGGACATGATGGAGCTTGTCATCGCGTCGCCGGCCAGAGGCAGGGTCCGCGGGAAGGAGAGCACACCATCTCGGAAGATGCCGATGTCGGTGATCGACGCGCCGATGTTCACCACGACGACTGTCTTCTTACCCCACGGATCGGGGCCAAGCTCCACCAGGCAGCGCGAGGCGGCCAGGGGCTCGACATCGATGCTGCGCGGCTGAAGGCCCGCGGCAAAGAGGGCCTCTACATGCTTGTCGACCATGTCCTGTTGCGCAACCGCGAGCAGGACTTCCATGTTCTGGGCGTCCGGATCGTCGTCGGTGCGCTGGATGGCCTGGAAGTCCATGATCACTTCATTGGCGGCGAACGGGACGTGGCGCTCCACTTCCCACTTCATCGTCTCCGCCAACTCGGAGTCGGACATCTTCGGGACTTCGATCACTCGGACGACAAGCGCGCCCGAACCTGATACTGAACTCACACAGCTGCGTGTGCCGACGCCGGCCTCCTTGAGCAGCTTCTTGATCGCGTCGCCCAAGAGCTTCGCGTCGACGATGACCCCCGCTTCCAGGGCGCCTGGAGGCGTGGGAGCCATCCCGAGAGCCCGCACGGCAACGCCGTTTCGGCTCGGGACTACTTCGGCTACCTTGATGTACTTGGAGCCGATGTCCAGCCCTACCGTCGGTCCTCCCGACCTCGCCATGCCCGGTCCTCCGCGATTCTATGTGAGCGAGAACGACTCCGTCGGCGCACTGAAGGGCCAACGAAGACCTTAGATTGTAGCAACTTCTCCCCGAAGAGTCAAGGACGATCGCCGGCTCCTCGTTGCGACCCCACCAATGGCCGCCGCCGAGGGCTCCCCCACGGCGGCGCATACAACTACACGGTCTACCCTCAGTAAGCTGAGCGCGGGTAGAACGACGGGCTCACGGCCATGTAATATAGGTCCGTCGTGCCCGCCCGGGTGCTGGACCAGAAGACCCACACCTTGTCCTGGAACGGATCCTTGAAGGCGGATACCTGTCCCTCGTTCACCACCGACCGCGTGGGCAGCAGCGCCTCACCTGCCGTCTGGTCGGCTGGTGTGCTCGCGACGCTCATCTCGTCGACCCACCCGACCGTGTAGTCGGCCGTCAGCGAGCCGCCGCTATGGTTGAACGTAACGGTCACGCGCTGGCCCTCGTCGACCTCTGTGAAGTAGAGGCGGCCGCGGATCCAGTCAATCTCCACCGGGCCCCGATTACCGGCTACGGTGACGTTGTTGGCAACCCTCAGGGCCCCGCCCACCGTGCTGCGCAGGATCGGCCTCGGGAGCCGAACCGCGAGCCGCATGGTCTTGTAGAACAGCGCACCGGAGCCACCCGATTCGGCGCCGCCGGTCTTGCGGTAGATCACCCACATTCTCGACACCGTGGCCGGGGCATTCCCTACCTGCCCTGACCGGACGAGGTCGCCGGACGGGTCAGCAGAGGCGACGGGGTTGACGGCACGGTCTACGAACGCCACGGGAGATCCGTTGGCCCCTGCAGCCACCACGTGAGGCTGGGCCGCGAAGCCCGGGTCGCCGCCCCAGCCCGCCGGCGCCGCAACAACGCCGCTGTCGGAGCGTGTCACGTTCAGCCTGAGCGTGCGCGGCGTGTAGTCCGCGGTGACCGCATCGCGAGCGCCCGGAGCGACGTCGGTGAATGCTACCGCGCCGGACTGCGGGTTGACCACCAAGCGGCCGCCCAGGGTTGAGTTAAAGTAGAGCTTACCGGTCACGCTATCGTAGGTCGGCGTTCCCAGGTTCACCCGTGCGCCGTTGACATAGATCGCGATCTGGGCGCTGTTGCCCGTACCGTCGACCCATGCGCCGGTGGTGGGGTCACGGAAGATCCAGGCCACATCCCGCGACTGCCAGGTCTGGGTCGCGCCCTGCCGAACCAGTAGCTCGCCGGTGACGCGGGCCTGCGCCCGGACCGCCAGCGCAGGCCGCCGGTTCATCAGGTCGCCGACGTTGTACCGCGTGAGGAAGATCTCAGGCGTCCGCTTGCCGGCGTACTGCCCGGTGAACACCACGTCGATCTCGGTGATCGTGTTTCCGTCGCCGCGCCGCCGCGGGACAGGTATCGGGTCGGCAACCATCTGCAGTCCGCCCGGCACGGGTAGCGCGGCGTCGGCGCTCCAAGCGGTCGGCGTGGTGATGTTGGCCGTGTTAACGTTGTAGTAGAGCCGTGTCCGCCCGCTCGCACCGCCGTGCCAGAAAAGGAACGCGCCCCCGCCGGCCAGCAACGGCCGCGGCGAGTACTTCGGTAGCGCCGGGTCATTGAGGAATGAGAAGGGCACGCCGTTGTTGACGGTCAGGTCCGGCGCAAGGACGCCTCCCTGGTTGCGCACTGGTGCATAGAAGGTGCGGCTGTCCATCGTCAGGCCGGCGCCCGCCGTCTTGTTCACGGCGCCTTGCCAGAAGAGCCACAGCGGCTGAGCCGGGTTGGGTACGCCCTCCGTCTGGACCAGCGCAGGCGCCGAATGCACCGTGAGCGGGTCGCCGACCGGATTGGTGACGATGGCGCCCGCCACCACGGGGGTCTGGGCGCTACCCTTGATGTCCGCCGTCTCCGACGGGAAGAGGCCGCCCGGGGCCGTCAGGCCCGGGAACTGCGCCGACGCCGCCAGCGGCTGCCACCAGCGCGTGGGCTGGGCATTGGCCTGTTCGTATCGCCAGCCGTAGAGCGGCCCGAAGGCGCCGAGGGCGCCGGACACGCCGGTGAGCTGCGACGTGAAGAGGCTCCACGGCACGTCAGCCCGCTCCGGCGCCGACCCCGCGTTGTTGGGCCGATTGCTGGACCAGACGAGCATCATGGCGCCGCTGACGCGATCCCGGGCCGCAGAGGGCGACAGGTTGGCCCCGAAAGCCGCGGCGCTGGGGTTGTTCGCGCTCGGGACCCGAAGGTCGATCTGCGGGAAGGTCCCGTCGGTCTGCATGATCGATCCGCCGGCCGTCGGGAAGAGGGGCGCATTGGTCAGCCTGGCTTCCGATACGGTCAGGCGGAGCTGGAACGGGTTCTGCACCGTGGGCTCCACGGCCGAACCGACCATGGCTCCCGTGGCAGGATCGATCTTCAGGTTCAGGATGCCGTCGTTGTCGGCAGCCGTGGCAAGCGGGTTCACGCCGCCATTCGCCGAGGCGTAGTGGGCAGTCCACTCGCGCCACTGTAAGGGCAACGCATCCTCAAAGACGTTCACCACGCCGGTGTAGGTGCCCACCGGCGCACCCACCGGGGGAGCGATGCCGATGCGCGGCCGGACGTCTCGCCCAGAGGCGCGCAGTGTAGCCAGGACACCCAGAGGGTCGCCGTAGGAGACGTCGGGGATCGAGAGGGTCGTGCCCGTCCCGTCGCCTGGGCGCGCCTTGTGGAGCGTCGGAACGGCATTTACGCCCTCGGCCCATCCCAGCGGGTTCGACGCCGGAATATACGGATTGCCGCCTGCCACGCCGAGCGTCGCCAGGCTAAACGGCCAGGGAGCCGCGGCGCTGTACGGAGCCAGGCTCCAGTCAATCTCGATATCGTACTGGCCGTTGCCACGCGAATGGTCCAGCGAGGAGACGATGCCCAGGTTGGCCGCGCCGCCCGCCGCGCCGATGGGCAACGGATACGCGCGCGCCACTATCGGCGTGTTCAGGCGCCAGTTGGCCAGCGGGTCGAGGCCGCCCAGCAGGATCGGCGCTCCTGAGCTCAGGTATGTCGACTGCAGCGACGACACCTGGTCGCTGTTGAGCCTTGGCCATAGGAGCGGGTTGGCGGCGGTGGCGGCATTGCCGACAGCCTTGGCCACCCGAAGGTTCGTCAGGTTCACATTGCCCTGGTTTCGGACGGTGAACGGGGCGAAGAGCCGGAAGCCGTTGGAAGAGTCGAACGGCGATGGCGTGTTGACGTATGGCCCGACGCCCGACGGCAGGAACGGGATCGTCGGCGTCAGCCCGGCGCCGTGCGGCGCGCGCCCCAGGTCGATGGTCTCTTCCTCGGTCCGCATGTTCAGGTCCGGCGATACCGCCAGGCCCACACCCACGGAGCGGTAGACCTCCTCGCGCGACTGGGTCTGCGCCTGCTGTGCCGAGGTCTGGACAGCGGCGCCCTGGTACTTGCCGTCGCCGTTGTTGTCGACGAAGACCACGATCCGGCCCACATAGCCCGCGCTGGGCGAGAAGAGGCCCGACGTGGCGGGCAACCCGGTATCGGTCCGCATGGGGCCGTAGAGGGCACGGACATTGCCGTTGATGTCTTCGTAAGCGTTGGCCGCCGACACGTTGGCCGGCTGGAACTTGGGCACCTGCACCGACAGGTCAACAGGGACGTAGTTGAGCCGCTTGGTCGAGGTCGCGCTGTCCCATGCGGTGGGGAGCGTGGCAGCCTTGGTCCCAATGTCCATGGACCCCACTCGAAGGGTGACGCGCGAGGCGTCCATGTCCGGGTAGTCCTTGGAGACGTTGGGCACCCGCGTCGGGAAGGACTCCCACGGCAGCGGGTTCATCACGTCGCCGGTCGCGCCGCGAGCGCCGCCCAGTTGTTTGTTGTAGCTCCAGCCGAGGCCGCGCCGCTCGACGCGGATGTTGTTCAGCGCCTGGCCCAGCTTGTACAGGTTGCTGCGGTCTGCCACCAGGAACGAGTCGCGCCGGTTGCCCGCGCCATCGACGCCCACGTAGGTAGCGCTTCCGCCGTGTCCTACGAGGCCAAGCGGAGCCACCATGTCCTTCTGTGCGCCCTGACCCACCGGCGGGTTATAGCGGTGGTTGCCGTTGGCCAACAACTCCTGAATAGCTGCGCCGCCCGTCGGCGTCAGTGTCCAGCCCATCACGTTCGGCACGGCCGGACCGACCCCGGCGCCGCCCGGTGCGCCGCGCGTGCTCACGGCCAGCGGATGGGCGATGGCCATGGTGCGCTTATCGGTGATGGCCAGCTTGTTCTCGTTGGCTGCCGATAGCTCAAGGTGCCAATTGTCTGACTTCTTGATGAGGGACTGGCCGGCCGCAAGCTGCAGCGACGGGATGTTGATGCCGTTGCTGTTCAACTGAGCCTGGGCGTAGACCGTGTAACGACGACCCGGCGTCTGTGCGTCCGCCTCGGAGCCGCGGCCCAAGGGGAAGGCGATCTTCGCCACCCAGGCGTAAGCCTTCGAGCCGTCGCCGTAGTCGAACGCGTCCAGCGTGACGTCACGCTGGGAGCCGACGGTGAGAGACGGTCGACTCTGGCCCGACCCGAAGAGGCGGAACGTGACGGTAGGAAGCGGCGGATTGGCCACCGTGGAGCGGATGATGCCCCAGGCCGCCGTATAGATCGTATCGCCCCACTCGTACACGACCATGTTGTCCGGATCGCCCACGCTATCGGCCTTGTGGTGGCCGGCCGCCCACTCGGTAAAGCCCGACTTGGCTGTGGCCGCCACCGTATCGCCGAAGCGCTCCCAGACCGGGTTCGGCTGCGCCGGTTTGTCCTTCTCGGCGTTCCAGACCTCGACGCCGCGCAGGCTGATCGTGGATTCGCCGTCCTCGTCAGAAATCTCGGGCTCGTCGGGCGTCTGCATGTCGAGGCCGAGCAAGTCATTGGCCCACGCGGTCCGCCAGTAGGCGCGCATCTGGCCGTGCGGCTCGCCGGTCTGTGGGTTGCCGTCGTCGCCGCTGTAGGCCCACGTATTCGCCGTGATGGCGTCCGCGCCGCGCCCTGCAGAGCTCGTGGGGTACGAGACCGGCGCCGCCAACGGGATGTTGTTGGCGCCCAGCGCCGTCAGGGGCACGCTGCCGACCGTAGCATCGCCGAAGCTCCAGACAGGAATGCCGGCGTCCGAGGCGCCGATGGTCACTGCCGAGAAGCCGACGATCCCGCCGGTCTCCAGCGGAAGGACCACAGCCGGGTTGCGATGAGCCGTCGCAAGCCCGTACCGAACCTGCGGTGGAAGCGAGTCGATGTAGACGGCCGACGCCCGAGTGCTGCCGCGGCTGGCGCTCTGCCAAAGGACCGTCGGGCCGGCTGACGGATTGGTGGTAGGCGTGGCATCCAGCGCGAAGACGCGTCCGTCCTTGTTGGCGACGAAGGCCACCGCGTTGCCGCTGTTCAGGTCTGCGTGTACCGTAGCCTTGTAGGCCGGAGCCGTGAACTCGGTCTCCTCCACTGCTGCGTCATTGTCCTTGGCCGGGTTGCCGGGCGCCACCGCGTAGGGGTAGACCCAGTCCGGGCGCAGGTAGCCGTCGGCATCCTTGGGCTGGCCCGCCGCGGTATCCGGTGCGCGCACGCAGTAGACCCGGCCACCGGCCGAGAAGACGTAGCGTCCGCTGTTGTCGTCGGTCGTCAGGGCGCCGCTGAGCATGATGGGCGGGAGACTGGTCGTGCTCTCAGGGAACTGCCAGATCGCCGCGCCATCCTTGGTCGGGTTGGAGATGCGCTCCTTGGTGTCGAGCCCCTGAAGGTCTACCGCATAGACGTGACCGTCGCCGGCGCCGATTACCACACGATCGGTGCGGAATGCCGTATCGAGTTTTGGCGCTGCCGGCGCCGAGGCAATGGAGACCACTCCCGCATCGTCGGCGAAGGCGCTGAACGGCTTCGGCGCGACCGTGCCGCCTGCGTCGAGCCACTTGTCGCGAGCCGTGGTCGGCCAGGTCATCAGGCGCCGCGTCGTGCCGGGCACGCCCGTGACATCGCCCGCGGAGATCGTCGTTGCAAAAGGCTCGTTGGTGGCATCGACACGGCCCACCGGGTCAAACGCATACAGCCTGCCGTTGGCGTTGCCCACCACGATGAACGGCGTTCGGACGATGTTGGGGGCCAGCCCCTTCTCGGTCTCCACGTAGATCGGCGAGGAGGTGAAGGCGCCGAGGTCCGGCAACACGTTCTTGGTTGTGAACGTCGAAATGCCGGCCCGGCGGGCAGGCGTCATCTCTCCGTCGATGGCCTGGTTCGGCCGCCCGCTCATCGGGTCCGAGATGAAGTTGGGGTCGTCCTGCGGGAAGCTGAAGGCTCCGTCGCCGTTCAGGTCGGTGGTCGGGTCCGGGCTCGCAACCGAGGGGTAGACCCAGTAGGGTGTGGTCAGCGTGCTCTGGCCGCCCACGCCCAGGGCGTCCAACGCCCAGAGATGCCCATCCGTGGTGCCGAAGTAGACGACCTTGCGCTTGACGCCCGACGGCCAGGCCACGTCGGCGACGAGCGGTGACGCAACCACGCTGTTTGAGGTCTGCGACTCTGCCACGAACTGGATCGCGTCCGCCACAACCGCGCGAGCCGCGGCTGCATCTTCCGCCGACACGTTGTCGAGCACGACAGTCGCGTCGACCGTGGCGCCTGCCGTGGCCGGGATGAAGTGGACACCCGACGTCAGGAGCCGCCACGTGCCGAACTTCTGCGTGGCGGTGTCCGAGGCGTTGCGCTGGTCAAGCCACACGTCCACGGTGCCCGCCAAGGTCGCGATGGCGTAGTGAGCCTTCCGAGCCACCTGGGTGGGGTTCAGCGAGGCGGCGCCGGGTATCCATGCGTAGATCGAGTAGGTGCCTTCCGGCAGGCTCGCTCTCCATGTGGCGGTGCGCGGCGTGACGGCGCTCGCCTGGGCCGCCACGGCGCGGTAGTTCGCGCCGTAGAAATCGTCCGTCGAGGCAGGAACCGGGTCGAGCACAGGGAAGTCCTGCGGCGTCACACCCGTGCTGAAGCCCGCATCCGCGTCGTCCACAGTGGTGTTCTTGGTCTGGGCGGTCCGCGCAACGTACCGCCACCGCAGTCTGCCGTACTTCCCGTTGCTCGGCGTCACGGTGTCCACATCGTCCTGCATGCAGTAGAAGACGGCTGACCGGATGCTGGAGGTGGGATCTGCGATGATGGGGTTCGTGGCGGCGTTGTAGGCGGTGGACGGATCCAGCGTCACGGAGCCGAAACCTGACGAGTTGGTGTACCTGGCCGTCGTCGGGAAAAGGTATGCCGGACCGGTCGTCTCATCGCGGCCGAAGTAGGTCAACTGGGTGTACGCGGTATGACCCGTCGCGTCGCCCGCCGGGAGCACCGCACTCACGGCCGGGGCATGGATCTCGCCACGCAGGGCCTCGGGCACCAGACGCACAGCGTCCGCCACGATGACCGGCGAGTACGGGAATGCCGACGTGTCGGTGACCGCATCCGGCGTCTCCGCATAAAGCGTGACCCGTAGGGGGTTGGTTCCGTCGTACGGGAAGTACCGATCGTCGCCCGAGCCTGCGCGGATCCGGATCCACGTGCCGCCCGTCTGCCCGAAGTCCACCATGAAGATGCGGCTCGTGATAGGATCGTCAGGGTCGGAGCCCCAGCTCACGCGAACCATGGCGTGGTCGATGTTAGGGTGCGCATCAGCGCCGATGGTGGTGCCGCTGGATGGGAAGCGGATGTAGACGGCATAGCGCTGGTTGGGCTGCAGGCCGCGGCTACCGACGTCAACCAGGCCCTGCTTGGTCGCCGCCGGGTAGGCAGTACCGAAGGTCCAGCGAGCGTAGTTGGTGCTGGCCTTCAGGGCATTGTGGATCGTCCGATAGGCGGTGGTGCTTGCAGCGTCGGTTCCGAGCACTGGCAGGCCGGCCAGGATGTCCGTGCCCAGCGTGGCCAGGTCGGCGCTGGCGATGGCGGGCGCGTAGACATAGTCGCCCAGCTTGCTCGCGGTCTGGTCGCTCGGCGGCCATGCGCCGTACGCTCGATCTGCTACAGTCGGGTAGGTCCAGGCGCCGGAGACTACGAAGCCCTGGCCGGTGGCGTTGGCCGCCGCGGGAGGCAGCGTGGTGTTGTCGACCACGATCTCAGCCGGCAGGTCACGCGTCGCAGGATAGACCCAAACGCGGCCGAGCTGCCTGGTAGCGGAATCGAGGCCGGGATCCCCGTTGGAGCCGCGCCGCTGGGGGCCGCCGCGCCCGTGAAGCCAGTCGCTGTCGGTGAACGTCTGACAAGCTCCCGGCACGCCGATCGTGGCTGCCAGCACCGCCGCCAGCCCGGCAAGGGAACTCATTCGAGTGTGCTTCATGGAACGATCCACCCTATCCGTACGGCCAATGTGGCCCCACCTAACGCATTTGATAGCCCGGGAGGGCGCCTTGCGGCAAGGTCCGGAGCGCCGTACTGCGTTCCGGACCCCACCCCACCCCGATTGACCAACTGAGCCGGGCTAGTTGGGCCGGTCGGCAAAACCCGGCTGTTCCAGCGTTGCCGTGTTCGATCCCCTATCGTTCGACCCGACGCTGCGGATCAGTGTTCCCACGGCCGCGGAGCCGACGTTCAGCACGCTGCCGTCCGCGTTGCGAATCACGCTGTCCGGCGGCCGCGGCACCGTCTCCGCAGGAATGCGGCGGATGATACTGGCGCGCGGCATGTTCACGGCCGAGCCCTGGACCATGTACGGCTGACCGTCGTTGGGCCACAGGAACGACCCCGCGACAACGCTGTAATCCGGAATATAGCCGTGCGTGCCGCCGAACGAGAAGGTCGACGGGTTCACGACGAAGACTTCGCCATGGAAGTCCGAAGGACCGGTGATGTTGCCATCCGTCGGATTGCCGACATTCGAGTTGAAGAAGGGCGTGCCGCCGTTGAACACCGCCGGATCATCGGAGCCGCTGAACCGGTTGGCGATGAGGAACTGCCGGAGCCCAGGGAACTGCGGGTTGTTGGCCGATGCGGTCAACCGCACCATGCTCGCCGCCTGCAGCTGCTTGCCTGTCATCCGATAGTAGTCATCTGCCGTGAGCAACCACTCCACGTCCATCACAGGCTCTGTGTAGGCCGGTGCGCCGGCGTGCTGGACGAAGTTTAGCCGTGCCTGGTAGCAGCCGTTGGAGTCCACGATCAGGAACCGCACGGCCATGCCGCCGGCAGCCGCCTCGGTGAACATGGAAATGAACACCGGGCCCGAGATCGGCTGGACAAGCACGCCGCCCGAGCCGTTGGGGATGCGAAGATTGCTGATGACGGCCAGCGGATCGCCCGACTCCTTCAGCACTGCAAGCGAGCCACCGCCCGACTCCGACGTATCGACCAGTCCCTGCGCGGCGAACTGCGGCGTGGACGGGTCCACCATCCGCGCGTTCTGAACCGCGGCCAGGGTCAGGTACCGCATGGGTAGCGGGGCCAGGTTCGGATCGTACGGGTTCTGGCGCCAGCTCGGCGGATCGGCCGGCAGGTCCGAGTTGCGCAGGACCACACGCTGCACCGATCGGTACTTGTAGCGCTTGCCCTGGCTGGCCAAGGTGCTGCTGACGAAGTTGACGCGCCGGAGCATGACGATCGAGCCGTCCAGCCTATGGACGTCGATCAGCTCAATCACGCGGAAGTTGCCCGTATCGGCGATCAGATAGTGCGTGATGTAGCCCGCGCCCGAGTACGAGAAGCCGCCGCCCGAGATGCTCAGGTTGCTCTCGAACTCGGTCCAGTAGGAGCAGTCCGTAGGCTGGTTCAGCGTCAGCGGATCGCCGGGGCGCAGCAGGCCGCGGTAGTCGTCGAACAGCCGGTTCACTTCCCAGATCACAGAGCCGCCGCGGTCCATGTGTACCACGCGGTTGTTCCCGGTGTCCACCACCAGGAAACCGTTGGAGCCCATGCGCCGGACGACGGCGGGCTTGGCGAACGGCACCATCTGCGCCGCCGGAACGCCCGAGCCGACGATGGGGTTCAGCGGGTCGGTGTAGTCCGTCAGGCTGCCGCCGGCCACGCTGTATGCACGGGTGCCGTCGCAGGACCAGACGGCATCCCCTGCGGCGTTCACCTCGAGGATGCGCTGGCTATCGGCCACCACGGTGATATTGTCTTCATAGGCCACGATGCCGCCGGCGGTGGCCACTGCCATGACGTTGTCCACCATGGCGGGCGGGTTCGCAAGCCCGGCGGCGCCGGTGGTAACCACCCAACGCGGCGAGACATCCACACGGTCGCCGTTGGCCTGGAAGGCCGGGTTGGTCGTGGCCGGGTCGGCGTCATAGCTCACCAGCCGCCCGTCCGTCAGGCCGATCCAGACCACATCGCCTTGAACCATGGGCGAGGTGCTAGCGATGCCCGGCAGGAACGTGTACCAGAGCAGGTTGTCGACACCGTCCGAGCCGCCTCGGCGCGCTCCGGTGGGGTCAATGCGCGAACCCCAGATCACCTGCTCGGCGGCTGTCCCCACCTGGACCACAAACGGCAGCGACGCGGAGACGTAGTTTGTCGAGACCGCTCCGGGCGGCGCCATGGCCGATATGCGGATGGTCTGTGCTGAGTAGTCAACCGTGTACTGGGTTGCGGCCAACTCGATGAACGCGTCGGGATCTCCGGTGGTCGTGTATGGGTTCGGTTGCCGAACGCGGATGCGCACGCCCTGGTCGATCGGCCTGCCGAGGTGCAGCACGAAGTCTGGCTTCGCTCGGAACGCGCAGAGGACCGAGGTGCGGAACTGCGCTCCGCCGACCCTGGCAACGGCATAGACGGTGTCGTGGTTGTACGCTGGCTGTCCCACAAAGACCGCGTCCAGCGGGTACCTGCTGCTGGCGTCGAGGAACCGAGGCATGATGGTCATCAACTCGCCGTTGACCCGCATCTGGAACTGCTGGTTCAGGACGTAGGTCCACTTCAGCCGCGACTGCGCTGAGCCCTGCTCGTTGGCCGCGAAGAGCGTCGACCTCCCGGGCATACCCGCCGCGGTGTAGGACTGGAACAGGATCAGGTCATCCGGGGTGAGCGTGACGCCCTGGCTGAAGGTGAAGTTCGTGCTGGTGGGATCCGGTGCGATGAATGCCGAACGCGCGTTCACCTTGACCGGCGGATCAGTAGCCAGCGGCGACCAGTTGTACACATAGTCCGCGTAGAACGTGAACCGCTCGTCGTACGGCTGCGACACGCCAACGGAACCGGTGGTGCCGTCTCCTCGCTCGAACGGAACGTTGACGCTGGAGCCGATGATGACGCGGGCCTCGCCCATGTCAAACTTGGCGGTAAACTCGTTGGCCCCGGGCGACGTCGCCGTGGTATAGGTCAGTTCCTTGGAGCCGTAGGCCGTGGTCGCAGCGTCGCGGTACGTGCAGTAGACGCGGGGCCGGAGCATCAGGTTGTCACCGTCCGCGCCTGCCGTGTTCGGCACGAACCAGGGCACACGGGCCCGCGATCGGAAGACGCTGGTGGCCGACGAGACGACCGTCAGAGGCTCTCCGCGGGTCATAAAGGGGATGCCCAGAACCTGCGCGGCCCGTCCGCCGCCAGGCGACGTTGAGACATAGATGACCTTGTCCACCGCGCCCGTCGCGTTATCGCGAACATAGCCCACTGCAGGCGAGCCCCAGATCGCGGTGAGCGGGAAGGCGGCCTGGTCAGGAACCATGGACTCGCCCACGCCCACCGGCTTCTGCAGCCGGAAGAGGCTCGATCCGCGCCGCGGATCAATCGCCGCGACCACGCCACCCTTGCTGGTGTTTAGCGCTACGAAGAGGGCGCCTTCGGACCACGCCGGGGCCGGGATGGGCCAGTAGAACCGCTCAGCCGCCGCGAGGTCCACCGTGGGTGCGCCGAAGTCCACGGCGCCGGTCTGCGACGACGGCACGACCCAGTCCACATTCTCGCCATTCTGCACGCCCGCCAGAACAAGCCGCCCAGACGCGTCGGCGGTGCGCGGCAAGGCGCGGCACGCGACTACGGCGCCGTTCGAGAGGGTTACCACCACCAGTTCGCGCTGCTGCTGGTTGACAAGTCCGTTGGTCGCGCCCACAAAGGTCGGATCGTAGAACTCGATGACGGTGGGAGCCGAAGCGCCCTTAACATCGCCGGAACCGTAGCGGTTAAGGTCCACCTGCCAGATGAGGTCATACGGGGCGCCCGCGACGAAGTCCGCGATGCCCTGATCCGGGTTGCCGTCGCCGTCAAGGTCGGTGCCCGGCTTCGCCGTGTAGCACCGAAGCACGAGGTCGCCGCCGACCGCGTAAAGGCAGCCCTTGAAGAAGACCGCGCCGCCCACCTGCCTGTCCAGCGCACCGTTTGCGGGCGCGGTCCACTTCTCCTCCAGTACCGCCGCAGTGCGAGCAGGCGAACTGCCGACGCGCCGCACGTCCGAGCCCACCGTGCGATGGGAAGTGGCCCAGACGCTCAGGTTGTAGGCGAACTTGGCGTCAGACGCCTTCGAGCCCAGCACGTAGCTGCCGCTAATCGCCCCGCTATTGCCGCCGAAGCCCACGTTCACGCCGCCGACATAGTCGTTGATGGCGCAACCCGTATCCTGCGCGGTGTAGACGACGCGTCCCGCGCCCACCTGACCTGCCAGCACATACGGCCGCCAGCCGGGGTTCGGGCGAACGTCGTCGATGGGCGCGTAGCCGCGGCTGTTCCAGACCACCGGTACCAGTGTGTGCGACGCGGGCGGGTTCAGGTCGTCGATGCCCGGCGCGTTAGTCGGGTTCAGGTTGGCGTCAAACGGATAGTAGAGGTACCAGAAGCGGATGTTCTTGTCACCCAGCGACTGGATCTCGTTGGCCGAGAGCGCATAGGGCTGGTTCAGGAGCGGATGGTTGGGCGCCGCGATGACGCCGCCCGGGGTGCCCGGACCCCCTGCCGACGCCGCAGCGTTGAACTGCACGTCCAGCATGAAGGGCGAGCCATTGGCGAACGTCATAT
Source organism: uncultured Chthonomonas sp. (assembly GCA_903951425.1). Taxonomy (GTDB): domain Bacteria; phylum Armatimonadota; class Chthonomonadetes; order Chthonomonadales; family CAJBBX01; genus CAJBBX01. Next base: position 98,020 of record CAJBBX010000156.1, on the reverse strand, counting down.
TGCCGCACTGCTCAATCCAGAGTGTGCCGCCACTATCCACGTACCGGCGCAGCTTCTCGCGCACTTCGGCCGGGAAGGCTATGTTGGCCTTGTGAGAGTGCAGGAAGAGCACGTCGAACTGCTGCAGGTCCTGGGACGCCACAGTATCCACGTTAACTTCCCAGTACGCGCCCATATCCTTGGTGACCCGAGCGCCCACGCGGAACACGTCTGCCAGCGCGGAGCCCGCGACAAACGCGGGATCGTTGCCTGTCCGGTCGCGACGCTTCCACCGGGCATAGATATCGCCGGTGATGGCGGCCGGCGCCAGCGGGTTCACGTACTCCAGTCCGCTGGGCTTCAGGTCGGCCCGGCTCTCCAGCACGAAGAAGACATGCGGATCAGGGTTCTCGCTCCCCGTAGAGCCGATGTTGAGGGCACTGGACGCGATGATGCCCGCCCGCACGATCTGGCGCGTGGAGGCGTAGGTGACCGCATCCGCCCCGGCCGGCGCCCGAAGCGACGGAAGAGCCAGCGCGGCCAATCCCACGCCCAGAAGCCATCTTGGTATTCTCATGGTCGGATCACCTGACCGTTCAAAGCCTGCATGGATGCCACTTGGCCCCTACGCCTCACCAAAGAAGACGAAGCCCGGACAGACAGGCAGCCTGGGCAACGGAGGCAACGTGCGCCCGTGCTCATCCTGCCGGAACGCACCGCCGGTGTAGTTCACCCATCCGCCCGGAGCCCTGTTGAAGGCGCCGCCTCCGGGGCTGTAGCCGACATAGGGGGCCATCAGCGCGGGATCATACAGGAACCTGAGCCCACGCGTTATCTTCGCGGTCCGTTCAACATTGGCGCGATGGTCGACCGACATGCCCGTCTCGGTCACGAAGAGGTGTTCCCTAGGCGGCGTCGCCGCGGTCCGCCCCTCCGCATCGGTGCTGCCGTACAGCGCCGGGATGTATCCCCAGAGCTGCATCCAGGCCGCCTGGTCGGATACCGACGCCGTGCGGTTCTCCGACACGGCGCCAACCACAGTGATCCGGACATCCGTCGGCTGCGCGTAGAACGGAAACACATCGGCGGTGCCCGGCGGCCGAAGCATGGAGCCCGCCGCGCCGCCGTTGGCCTCGGCGTTGCGCCGCGCGGCCACCTCGGTGTCGGCCGGGTTCGTGTTCAGCGGGTAGCCTGGAATGATGAAGAACGAGCCGTTCTGGGCATAGAGGACCGCCTCAATCCGCACATCCAGCGGCGCCACTGCCATCCTGCTGAAGAGGTAGTCCTGCGTCCCCTGCCCCGAGGTGTAGTTCGGATCGACGCTCGGTCGCAGGGTGTTCACCGCGCCCGGCGTCGTCAGGAGCGTGTACGTGCCGCCGCCGGCCAGCGAGAACGCCCGCTGCTCGAAGAGGTCGGCGCCCTGCAGGCTGCCGTTCGTCATCGGATAGACGAAGGGCGCGTTCGGCAGGACATTGAACTCGTACATGGGCGACTGGCCCGGTAGCGGGAAGGCTTCGTTGATCAGCAGGTTCATGTACGTCACGCCGACCGGTGCGCCGTGCCGCGTGAGCAACTGCACGCCATTGTAGCCGCCGTCCGACGTGTACTGCGTGGGGTCGTCGCCGAACTGGAAACTAAGCGAGAAGGGCGGCGCCTGGCCGGCCTCCTCCACAGTCACGTTCGTATGAAACGGGGCCGCCTCGTCGTCGTTGCTGGCCACGAATGGCATCGTTCCCTTGTTCGCGGCTACAAACATCGTGGTGTTGACCACCACGTAGTCCTTGGCTAGCAACGCCAGCATGGATCCGGCCGAGCCGGACTCGGTCCCGCCGCGCTCGCGAACGATACTTCCCTCAATATAGATGCAGGCGCCGGAGACGAGCGTCAAAGCCGGTGCGTTCACCCGTGCGCGAATCTCGGCTACGCTCAGGCTATCGATGTCGCCGGACTGCACACGCACGGGCAGGTTCGCCAGGTTCGGAAGCAACCCACGCACCCGCACGTTACCTTCGGCGTAGACGACGCCGTTGAAGGCCGGCAGGAAGCGGTCGATCTCAGCGTCGGTCATCCCCTGGTCGCTGCGCAGGAAGGCCCGGAAGAAGGCGTTGTCCAGCTTCACCACCGGCTTCTGGCCCACCGGCTTGTAGATGAAATAGGTGAAGGCCTGCTCACGGGTGCTGACCACGCCGTTGGGATCACGCCACAGGCGGTCGGAAGCGTCGCGGACCACGCGGAAGCCCGGCTGGCTCACGTACTGGCCCGCCACCGGAGTGCCGTCGGCCGCCTGCTCCTGGACCACCTGGTAGCCGAGTTCGACGTAGGCGCCGGGCGGGATGTAGTAAGGTCCGGTCCAGTAGTTGCTGCCCGGCTTCAGCCAGAGCGACCGGAGCGACTGGCCGCCGTCGATGGCCTGGCTCTGCTTCTCGGTGCTGCTGGTGTTGTCGACGTAGAGACCCGCGCCGAGGCCGAACCGCCCGGTGTTGACGTACCGGTTGTCCCGCTTGCGACGAATCCAGAGCCCCGAGTCCCGCGTGGAGAGGCGGTACCGGTTGACGCCGGTAGACTGGTCTACAGCCTCAAGGCTGGGCGGCGGCAGCGCGGAGATGCTCCGAGTGTAGCCGCTTGACGTAGCGTTGCTGTCCGGTGCGGGACTGTCGTCACGAAGCAATCCGCCGAAGGTGCTGTACTGGGCGCTTTCGCTGGGGATGATCGTCGGCAAGCCTGACGGATCCACATTGCCTGGGGCCGCGCTCAGGTTCCTGAAGCGGGGCGACTGCTGCGCAGGGTCGCCGGCCACCTCCGACGCGACCTTCACTTTGCCCGCAACAAGCACCGACTCATGGTTGGCCGGGTTGACAGCCAGCGTAACGTTGGGCAGGAGGCGCAGGTCGCCGTTCACGCGGATCGGAGCGCCGGGCGTCGGGAAGCTCGGGCTGCCGCCCAGGGTGCGGACCGGCAATCCCCCGAGCTGCATCCAGAGCGGCACGCCGATCGGGGGCACGCCCAGGGTCGCCTCAAACTTGCTCTCGCGGTCGCGGTTCGTCACATACCGCAGGTAGTCCGTGATGCCGATGGCCTTCTTCGCCCGGATGGTGCGGCTCAGGCGCGGCGCTGGCGAACTGACGTAAGTCGTCGGGTCCGTGGGATCCAGGACGCCTGAGCGACCAACCGACTCGATGTCGATGTACTTTCCATTGGGGTCGGCCGGGTCGGGCTTCATGCTGACGCGAACCAGAGCGCGGCCCTTGTCCAGCATCAGTCGCGTGTACTCACCCGTCTCCAGCCATCGGCGGTCGGGATCGCGGCTATCCAGCAGAGGCGTCGGCGCCGGACGCCAGTCCGCTCCCTCCGGGCTGTTCTCGAGGAACTCCGACGCATAGCGTGCCCCGGCCTCGGCCAGCGAGTAGGCCGAGATGGTATCCCGCGCCCTGCCCGTGTTGAGCAGGTTGCTGGAGATCATCCCGACAAACACGCCGCCCAGAAACAGCAGCACGAACAGCGCGACCACGGCCACGATCAGCGATTGGCCGCTCCGGCTGCGCCGGCTCTGCGCGATACGCACTCCTGAGGTGGATTTCATGCCTGTCCGGCTCCCATTATGCAAAGGCGGTGGTCAGCCCGCTCCGTCAGCGCTGCAGGTTCCGGACGCGGATCTTCTGCGTCAGTGACACCTGCTGGGGCTGCCCCGAGTTCTTTTCGTACAACCGGACCCCAAGAGCAAAGGTCATCAGCTGGCGGGTCAGGTAGTCGGCTTTGACGACATCCGATGATCGATTGTTCTGCACCTGGAAGGTCACTGCAACGTCGGCCGCGTCGCGGATCGCCCCCGAGCTGTCAACGTACTGCACGGGTAGCGAGTTGATCGAACCCGCAGCGTCTTCCTGGCTGTTGAAGATGATCGTCCCTACGCGTTGCACGGCCCGCCGCATGGCCTGGACCCGCGCATCAGTATCGGTGATCCCTAGGTTGGCGTTGCTCACATCACCGTAGTTGATCATGTACTCGTTGAGCCCCAGCGACTTCGGGTCCTGGCGGCGGGATACTCGCGTGTAGGCGATCGGCCTGCCGTAGTTGGGACCCGGGCGCTGGTCGGGACCAGTAACTGCCTCGGAGCCCGGCACGATGCGTGCGTCCGGGATGCGAGAGAGTACCGGATTGGCGTCCGACGGGTTCAATGCGGGCGTCACGCCGGTCGGATTGTCGTCAGATGCCACCAGGAGGCTGGCATACCTTATCGCACTGAGCTGGCCCGACGCCTGGCTGCGAGCGTAGTCGAACTCGGCATTCACGGCCGCAGGCGATAGCACCGTCGGCTCCTGCCTGCCGCCCTGGGTGATCCAGTGCGGGAAGGCAAAGCCCACCGCGCCGCGCCGTTCGTCGACCGACACCATCAGGAACCGCCCGGCCACCGGGCTCATTGGCAGGTTCGTCGGGTTCAGCGGGTTGAAGCCCGTGTCCTCGCCGGCGCCGCCGCCGTTCGTGATCGCTCCCGAAGAGGTGTCGAACTCCATGAACCGCACGTTGCCGGAGCCAGACCATGTGAAGTAGCTGAGTACAGCGGCGTTCAGCGCGCTCCGATAGACATACACACGGTAGGGCCACGCCCAGTGCCCGTAGGACTCCACACTGGTACTGGGCGCCAAGCCGTAGGGCTGCTCGTTGGCGGCATCGCTCACGGCGCTGGGGGCGCCCGGGTCGTTGCCCACATAGGTGGGTTGGAAGCGGGCCAGCGTGTTGAGGCGCATGGTGACGGCGCCTGTGCCGGGGTCGGTGTCGAAGACCGGCTTCTTGTTCCGGTCCCGCGTGGCGACGACCATGTCCGCCTTGTCCGTGGGTACGAGCGCCCGGCCGACGGTGCGCCAGTTCTCCGAGTAGTTCACCCGGCCGTCATCGTTCCAGTCCTTCCAGCCGGGCATTTGGCCGGAGGCCTGGTCGTTGTCGTAGTAGAAGTTCGCGTCTGCCAGCGCCGCGCTCAGGGTCCCGAACCTGCCAATGTTGAACAGGCGGGTATCGATCTGCCCGGCCGGCGTGTAGGGCGACACCGTAGCCTGGTAGAGGATCACCGGGTTGTGCTGCTCGTAGCTGGCGCCCTTGGGATCATCGAAGAAATTGAAGTAGGGCTTCGCCGGCCGACCCGATGCAGAGCCGTCGCTCACCGTCCGGTTGTCCTTGAGGCCCAGCCAGCACCGAACAATGATCCGCCCCGGCGCGACGGGAAGCGCCAGCGTACTGCGGTCCGACGGGAGCCCCGTGGTTGGATCGATTGAACCGGTATAACCAGGGTTCTGGTCGTTGGCGTAGGCCGGCGGCACGTAGTCGACCAGCGCGTAGTCCAACCGGCTGATCATCGGTCCGCCGGCGCCGTCGCGGACCCAGAGGTTCAGCGGCCGGTTGGAGTTGTCGAAGACGTAGACGGCGTTCGCGAGGTCGCGCTCGACGTGCTCCAGAACGGCCCGCGCGGTGGACTGCGCCTGCACCTGCACCTGAGCGCGCTGGGTCAGGTTGAAGCCCTGCATGAGCGGCCCAAGGATCAGCCCCAGCAGGATGGCCGTGATGGCCATCACTACCAGAACCTCGATGAGCGTGAAGGCTTGCCTTCTTGTCCCCTGGCTATTCCGGGTTCTCATTGCGCCATCTCGCCTCAATAGGGGCTGCGGGTCAGGAATGTGTCCAGATCGATCTTGCGCCAGCGGACGCGGGCCACGTTACCGCTATCGGTCTTCGTGACCTGCCCGCCGTCGCTCCAGACGGTCCGCGCTTTGAACGATATCCCCTGGACGCCTTGCGCCGGTTGTACAGGCTCGCTGAGCGCCCATCCCACGGCCCGATCGGTGACCGAATCATGGTTGTCGCGCAGGTCGATCCACGTCAGGCGGCCAGGCCCGACCGGCTCGAAGGCAGACACAGAGGAGTTGATCTTGTACGTTTCATTGGTCGCGTGCCGGACGGTTTCTGTTCCCGTAATGCTGTTGCGGGAGACATACCAGACGTCGCGGATCGTGATCGTGCGGCCGGCATCCATGGGCGGGAAGTACATCCTCGTCGCAACGCCGCCTGACGAGCCGCCGCCGAGGTAGAACTCTGCGTAGCCGAGGTTGGCCCCGTGCCCCGAAGCTCGACGATAGCTCGACGCGGCCTTTTGCACCTGAACGCCCCAGCCGCCGCGCGCCTTGTAGAGGATCCGGTAGTTGCCGGACGCGTTGGCGGCGCCATATGGGTTCGTGAAGTAGACGACGCCCTCCCGGTAGTCCACGGTGTACTGGTCGCGGGGAACTTCGGCGCCGTTGGCCAGGCTGTAGACCAGCACGTCGGCTGCCGGTGCGCCGGCGGCGCGCCACAGGCCGCCATAGGTCTTGTTGTCATCCTGCATATCGCCGACGGCCAACACGTTCTTCAGGCTCAGCCGGATCGAGTAGGGCGCTACTGCGGGCATGGGCCTGTCATCACGGATGATGCGCCAATCGAGCACGTTGTAGTCGATCTTCGCGGAGAACGGGACCGAGCCGTACGCGCCGGTCTCTACGTAGTCGCGGCCCAGCGGGTTGAAGATCATCACGCCCATAGTGGCGAAGTCGGCGACGCTGCTCGTTCGAGGCACCAGGGCATACTCGTACGGATCGCTGCTGAACGACGGCGGGAAGGATACCCGCGTGAAGCGCCGCGAGACGACGTCGGTGCCGGGCACCACGTTTCGGCCGCCCGCAACGTAGATCGGCTGCCAGGTCGGATAGCCGGCTGCCGGCACTACGATGGGCTGCGACAGGACGCTCTGCAGTTGGCCGTCGTCGTCGTTGTACGAGTAGTTGATCTGGAACGTGCGCTGGAATGTCGCCGGGTAGAAGGCGATGGCGCCGTCGTCGTAATCGATAGCGTACTGCGATGGGCCGCCCAGCAACGGCGACGACTCGTCCTCGACCTGCTGGATGCGCCGGATAAGCGGCGAGCCGTAGACGGCGATACTGTCCACCACCGCGCCGGAGAAGTCGATACCCGGGAAGTCAAACGCGGGTCCTGCGGTCAGCATGTAGACCGAGCCGCGAACGCCCGGGCCCAACGGCGACGGCGGCGGAATGCGCACCGTCTCGCCCTTAATCCATCGGTACTTACTGATGTCCGAGAGGTAGTAGGGATCGATACCGGGAGCGGCCGCGCCGGGGCTCAGGTCGTCAGGCGTCACGCCAAGGTCCGCACGGATGTAGTACCCGGTAGGCGAGTTGGCGTCCTGCACGATGACGGCCGGCACCACGCCATCCATCAGCGTAGCCGAGCTGTTGGCGTACCTGCTCAGCTCCTGCTTCGCCAGGCGTGCGGCCAGGGTAGCGGACTCGGTGGTCTTGTTGACATAGAAGCCGCCGGGGAACAGGCGCACCAGCGATAGGATGCCCACAGTGAGGAGCACCATCACCACCAGCACTTCTATGAGCGAGGCACCGCGCTGTCGCGTCTTCATGTCACAGCCCTCTCGGAGCTCCCGCTAGCCGTCGCTGCCGACGAACGCGGCAGGACCCTTGGACATGGCATCGCGGATTGATATCTTCTTGGCTGTGCCGGCCAGGTTGATCGCCGTGGCGCTATCCGACCGTGCGCCGGCGGTATGCCAGGTGCAGAGGGTCAGCAGCGTCGTGGCCGTGGGCGGAGCAGAGTACTTCAACTGGTTGACCCAGTCTGTCGCTCCGCGAACACCGGTCCAGTCCGGGCTGTAGTGTCGGTCGTAGATGATCTGGCCGTTGGCGTCGCGCACGGGCTTGCTGTCCGTGCCGATCCGCGGACTCACATCGAAGGCATCCGAGACGTAGAAGTAGCGCGGCTGCATATGGAGGTGCCCCAGGCACGGGTCGTTGGCATCGATATCCCAGAAGCAGTCGACCGTCCCGGCCGCGTCCGAGGGACATCCCTTGGCCCTCAGGGCGTCGCCGATCCAGCTCCGATCCCAGTACCCCGCCGCCAGCGGGTCGCCGCTCTGCGTGTTCGGGAAGTAGGCCACGGTGATCTTGTCACGCTCCGGCCCAGGAGTATCGGGGCACGTGAACGTAGACGCCGCCTTGATCTGCTCGGGATAGAGGAAGCCGTTGGTGACGCTACCCACGGGCGACGGCGAGCCGGCGCCGCCGTAGGGGATCCCACGCGCCATGGTCGGGTCGGCCGTGCAGCCCGCGCTTGCGTCCTGGACCTCTACATAGCCGAGTAGCGCGGGCGGAAACGCGCCCTCGTCCTCGCGATAAACCATGGCGGCCACGTAGACCTGGTGGAGTTGCGACATGCAGGAGGATGACCGAGCCTGCTCCTGCAGCGATCCGACCATGGGGAAAAGGATCGCCGCCAGAACCGCGATGATCGCGATAACGGTCAGCAACTCGATGAGCGTGAACGCCCGGGCAGATTGTCTTCTATGCATGACGGTTCACCAAGCCCCTTACGCGATGCGAGGCGCGTATAAGCGGCGGGACATCTGAGAACGCCCTCTCCCGCGTCGGTTACCCACAGACTGACGACCTCCGGGCGGGCGGTGTTCCCAACCTGCCCTGCCCCTTCGACGCCCAGATGGCGCCCCGCTCGTCACTTCATTCCGATGGTCGTCAGGTACCAATCCACGGCGGCTTGCCCGAACGCTACGGAGAGCGCGGCGCCCAACACCATGTATGGCCCAAACGGGATATGCGTGGGGCCGGGACGGAAATCGTCGTCCTCCCCTTCAGCCAAATCCTCAGCGCCGGACCAGCGCACCAGTGCGGCATTGGCCCTGGCCGGCAACATGTCCAGATACGTCATATAGATCAGGCCACACCTGAGAAGCACCGGCCACGGCGTCGGCTCAGGCATCGGAAGCTCGTCTGCCTCTGCCGCCGGCTGATTCCGGCCGGAGCGCGCGGCCACCGCCAGCATCGCAGTGCCGACTAGCGCGCCGACCGCGATAGCGAACAAGAAAGATACCCCGGCAAGCTGCAACGGCAGGACGGCCCCAATGGCGCGCGCCAGCTTCACGTCGCCGTCACCCATCGCGTCCTGGCGGAACAGCGCCCGACCAAGAATCTGCACTCCCACGAAGGCAGACGCGCAGAGGATGCCCGCGGCCACCGACCGGGGCATCCAGCCCATCAACAATGCGTGCGCGGGCTCACCGGCCCAGGCGCCGTACAGGTCACGAGCTACACCGACAAACAATGCGAAGGCGTTCACTTCGTCCGGGATGATGTAGTGTTCCCAGTCGATGGCGAACGCCGCGATCATCGCCGAACTGAACAGGCAGTAGGCTACGGCATCGGGCCCCGGCCCGAAATGCGCCACGCATGCCACCCAAAGGGTCGCGTTCAGCAGCTCAACCGCCGGGTACCGCGCCGAGATCGGCATTCGGCACTTCCGGCACTTGGCCCGCAGCAGCAGCCAACTGAGGACCGGCACGTTCTCCCACGCCGAGAGCTCGTGGTTGCATCGCGGACAGTGCGAACCCGGGAACGCGATGGACTCGTTGCGGGGCATGCGCCATATGACGACGTTGAGGAAGCTCCCTACGACAGCGCCGAAGAGCCCCGCCAGCACCAGCCACACTTCGCTCGGAACCTCCGGCACGCCGCCACCCTTCCCCAGGTCCAGCCAGGAACTATGATGGGCAGGGCGCATGGGCCATCAGGCCGACCACGCGCCCCACCTTAGATCACACAGACGCCAACCGCGCCACAGTCGCCCGGCCCGCTATTCGGCGGAGCTCTTGTCGTCGCCGCCGCCGGATGTCAGGTTCTGGATCACCGCGATGAGCGGCTGGAACATGGCGATGACGATGAAGCCGACGCAGAAGCCCAGGACCACGATGAGGATCGGCTCGATGGCGGCGGTAAGGCTCTGAAGGGTAGCCTCAACCTCCTGCTCATAGAACTCGGCGATCTTCGACAGCATCGTGTCGAGAGCTCCAGACTCCTCACCGATGGAGACCATGTGGACGACCATGGGCGGGAACATGCCGCTCTTCTCCAGCGGATCGTTGATCCGATCTCCTTCACGGATGCGGGCTCGGGCCTGCATGATGGCCTCGGCGATGATGCCGTTGCCCACCGTTCCCGCCACCGTCTCGAGCGCCTGCAGGATCGGCACGCCGGAAACCAGCAGCGTGGAGAGCGTGCGGGCGAAGCGCGCCAGGGCGATCTTGTGATGCAGGGGCCCGAAGACCGGCACTTTGAGCTTGATCCTGTCGATCACTCGACGGCCGATGCGGGTGGTGCCGAAGTACTTGACAGCGACCCACGTGACCACGACGATCGTGATCCCGATGTACCACTTCGTCTTCAGGAAGTCGCTGAAGTCGACGAGGATCTGGGTCATGGGCGGCAGTTCCTTCACGCCCAGGTCCCGGAACAGCTCGATGAACTTGGGGACGATGAAGGTACAGAGGCCAACCACGATGCCGACGGCCACCACGACGACCAGCGTCGGGTAGGTCATGGCCGCCTTCACCTTGCGGCGAAGCTCCATGTCCGACTCAAGGAAGCCTGACAGCCTCTGCAGCGACTCCTCAAGGACGCCTCCGACTTCTCCCGCCTTCACGAGGCCCAGGAAGAGGTTGCTGAACGTCTTGGGGTACTTGGACATCGACTTGGAGAGCGTCTGCCCGGACTCCACCTCTTGCTGGATGTCCAGCAGGATGCGGCGGAGCTTAGGGTTCTGCGTCTGCTCGCCTAGGACGTCCAGCGCACGCACGAGCGAGACGCCTGCGTCGATCATGGTGGAGAACTGGCGGCAGAAGACCGAGAGGTCGGCCAGTTTGACGCGCCCCCAGCCCTGCCCTGCCTGCTTCTTCTTGGCGGCGGCAGTCTGCTGCACATCAGCGACGGTGAAGCCCTGCTCCTGCAACCGGCGCCGCAGGATCTCGGCGTTCTCGGCCTCGGTGGTGCCGGAGCGTGTCATCCCCGCCGAGTCCCTGACTGTATAGCTGAATGTTGCCATGGGATTGCCCCCTGATACTCAGTGCCGCCCTTTGCGGGACGGTTACATGCCGCGCCCGCCCTGGCCGGCCATCGGCATGGTTGCGGTACGAATCATCTTCTCCAGTTCCACCGGGTTCATAGCGCGCTCCATGGCGAGCTCGAACGTGATGACGCCGCGAAGATAGAGGTCGCGAAGCGCCTGGTCCATGGTCTGCATCCCGAGGTTGGCGCTGGTCTGGATCATCGAGGTGATCTGGTGCGCCTTGTTCTCGCGGATCAGGTTCCGGATGGCCGGGCTGGCAGTCATGATCTCCATGCAGCAGACGCGTCCCGGCTGGTTGGCGCGGGGCAGCAACTGCTGGCAGACGATGGCCTGCAGGTTGTTGGAGAGCTGTAGCCTCACCTGCTCCTGCTGGCCGGGCGGGAAGGAGTCTACGATGCGCTCGACCGAGGTCGCCGCAGAGTTGGTATGGAGCGTCGCGAAGACAAGGTGGCCCGTTTCCGCTGCGGAGACGGCCATCTGCATCGTTTCGAGGTTGCGCATTTCGCCGACGAGGATGACATCCGGGTCTTCGCGCAAGGCTGCTCGAAGGGCATTGGCAAAGGCCTTGGTGTCGCCGCCCACTTCGCGCTGGTTCACCACGCTGAGGCGGTGGGTATGCAGGTACTCGATCGGGTCCTCGATGGTGAGGATGTGGACGCTACTCTCGTTGTTGATCCGGTTGATCATAGCCGCAAGTGAGGTCGACTTGCCGGATCCGGTGGGGCCTGTGACAAGCACCAGGCCGCGGGGCAGCTTGGTGAGGTCCTCAAGCACCCGGGGCAACCCCAGGTCCTGCATGGTGGGGATGCGCGAAGGGATCACTCGGAAGGCGGTGGCCACATTGCCCCGGTCGCGATAGACATTGACGCGGAACCGGGACATGTTGGGCACCTGGTACGAAAAGTCCAGCTCAAGCGAGGTCTCGAAACGCTGGATCTGGTCGTCGGTCAGGATGTCGTAGATCAGCCGCTGGGAGTCCTGCGGACTGACGATCGTGAAGTTGGTGGGCACGAGCTGCCCGTCGACGCGCAGGATAGGAGGTATGCCGACCGCCAGGTGCAGGTCCGAACCACCCTTGTCGACGACGATCTTCAGCAGATCGTCGATATGCGCGTCCTCAATGGGAACGCGCACGGGGGCGGCGGGCGCCGTGGTAGGCATCGTGGGAAACGTAGCAGGTTGGGTGTTCACAACCTGAGTTTGCTCAGTCAAACCGACTACCTCCAGACTGCTTTTCTTAGACCTTCAGGGCGGAGCCTATCGGCTCCGCCCCATAATCAGCGCCCGCGCCGACCGGCGGACTAGTGGCCGGCCGTGAAGACGACGCGCATCACTTCGTCCGGCGTCGTGATCCCCTCGAGCACCTTCTGCAGGCCGTCCTCACGCAACTCGAGCATTCCGTTCGCCTTGGACGCATCGCGGACATCGGCCAGCGGGGCGCGGCGGACGATCAGTTCGGCGATCTCGTCATTCATCCGCAGGAGCGAGTAGATGCCCAACCGGCCCTTGTAGCCTGTGTGCCTGCAGGCCTCGCAACCCTTGCCGCGCCAGAGCGTGATCTTCTGGTCCTCGCTCTCCGGCTTGAAGCCGAAGCGGCGCAGGAGCTGGGCGTCTTCCTCGTACGGCTCCTTGCAGGACTGGCAGACCTTTCGGCCGAGGCGCTGGGCCATAACGCCGATGACGGTGGCGGAGATCAGGTACGGCTCCACGCCCATGTCGACCATTCGGATGACGGCAGACGGGGCGTCGTTGGTATGCAGGGTGGAGAGCACGAGGTGGCCGGTAAGGGCTGACTCGATGGCGATTTCAGCGGTTTCCAGGTCGCGCATTTCACCGACCATGATGATATCGGGGTCCTGGCGGAGGAAGGAGCGGAGCGCCGATGCAAAGGTCAGGCCCGCCTTCTTGTTCACCTGCACCTGGGTGATGCCGGAGAGCTGGTACTCGACCGGGTCCTCAATCGTGAGGATGTTCTTCTCGATCGAGTTCAGCTTGTTGAGCACCGAGTACTGGGTGGTGGTCTTGCCGGACCCGGTGGGACCGGTGGAGAGCACCATTCCGTTCGGCTGGCTGATAAGTTCCTCAAGCTGCGACTGGTTCTCGCTGGAGAAGCCGAGCTTGGCCAGGCCGATCATGACGCTGGACTTGTCCAGAATTCGGCAGACGATCTTCTCGCCGTGGAGGCTGGGAAGGCAGGAGACGCGGAGGTCGAAGTCCTTCTTCTCGTAGGAGATCGGAATACGTCCGTCCTGCGGGATGCGCCGCTCGGCGATGTTCATCTCGGCCATGATCTTGAAGCGCGAGAGGAGCGGCGCCTGGATGTACTTCGGCATCATCATCGTCTCGTGCAGGACGCCGTCCACGCGGTACCGCACGCGAAGGCCACGGCGGTCCGGCTCGATGTGGATGTCCGACGAACCCTCTTTGATGGCCTGCTGGATCAGCGCGTTGGCCACGCGGATGACCGGGGCCTCTTCGGCCATGAGGGCGGCCGACTCCGCGTCGTCCTCAAGGGCCTCTTCGCCGCTGGAGCCCACCTTGGCCACGTTCTCACGCATCACGGCCATGAGGTCGCCCATGCCGGTGGCGGCAGGCGCCGCACCGGGCTTGAGCGGGTTCATGCCGGGTTGCGTGGCCGCCACCGCCACGGCCGTCGTGGGGGCGGCGGGAGCCGAATTGCCGTAGACGCGAGCCAGGGCATCCTCGATGGCGCCGGGAGCGGCCAAGGCGGCCCGCACGGTGCATCGGGAGACCATGCGCAGGTCGTCCGCGGCATAGGGGTTATTGATGTCGGACATGGCCACGATCAGGGTGTTCGTGGCGTTGTCCTTCTTGATCGGAACCACGTTGTGCCGCTTGGCCACGTGCTCCGGCACGACGTTCACGGCCCCGGACTCGGGCGCGAACTTATTGAGATCCACAAACGGGACGCCCAACTCGTATGCACGGGCCTCGGTGACGTCGCGTTCACTGGCGATGTTGCTCTCGACCAGGATCTTCGCCAGATCACCTTTGGACTGCCGCTGCATACCCAGGGCTTCCGTCAACTGGTCGGCGGTGATGTAACCACGCTCAACCAGATAGTCACCCATGCTCTTACGTGCCGTTGCCATCGTGCGCCACCTCGTCTAGTGACCATGGCGGGCATGTCGCCGCCAGAGCGCGTCGATTATAACATACCTCGTAGGCACCCGCAACCAGCGGATGCGCCGCAAGGAACCGACTAACCGGCGGCCTGAAGGAACGAATCGGCCGCAGAGAGCATGACGCCTACCGGCGGCGCCACGTCCGTCCAGATACGAAACGACTCGGCGCCCTGGTACGCCAGCATGGGCAGACCATCAAGCACCGCGCATCCCGCGGCCTCGGCCGCGGCCAGCAATCGCGTCCGGCGAGGCCGGTAGATCAGGTCGTACACAAGCAGACCGGCATGCAGCGCCGGGAGCGGCGCCGGCGGCAACCCCGCCACGTTCGGGTACATCCCGGCAGGCGTGGTGTTCACCAGCAGAGACGCCTCGCCGATGGCGGCGCCCAGCGCCGATTCGTCAGACACGCCCAAGGAGCTTACCACGGGCATGGCCCCTGCGGTATTCATGTCCGCTGCCAATGAGGCAGCCCGCTCAACGGTTCGGTTCGCCACGGTCACCGACGCGCCCGCCGAGGCCAGCGCCCAGACGACTGATCGAGCCGCCCCGCCAGCTCCCAGAACCACCGCGGACGCCCCGTCCACGCTGAACCCGGCCGCATCCAGAGGCGCCATGAAGCCCGCCGGATCGGTGTTGTGTCCCTCCAGCAGGCCGTCCGTCACCACCACGGTGTTGACCGCTCCCAGCGCTGCGGCCGACGGCGCAAGACGGTCCATTGCATCCACAGCTGCGAGCTTGTGTGGAATGGTGAGGTTCACACCCCGTACTCCCAGCGCAGGCAGGGCCTTGAGGGCCCGGCACAGCGCCTCCGGCCGGACAGGGAACGGAACGTACACCCAATCCAGGCCCAGCGCGGCGGCAGCAGCATTGTGCATGCACGGTGAGACCGAGTGCTCGACGGGATGGCCGAAAACACCCAGCACCTGCGTGCGACCGCTGACGACGTGCCGAATCACCTGGCTCTCACTCCCGCACACCGAGGGTTGAACGTTCGACGACGCCGGCGCCCGCCCTGTTCCCCGTCGGCGCAAAATGGGCCAACGATCAGAGCCTGCCCGTCCGGCGGAGCCAGATGAGCACAACCGCCTCGGCCACCCGGGTCAGCTTGGTGCCGACGAACTCGCGCCGGGCCATGGGCGCCACCAGGATGGTCCGCATGCCCACCCGGTTTCCGCCGAGGATGTCCGTGAGTATCTGGTCCCCCACCATGACGGCCTCGGACGGATCGACCTGCAGATCGGCCAGCGCCTCGAGGAAGCCCGCGCGGCGGGGCTTCGCCGCACGGCGCACGTAGGGCACATCCAGTGTCGCGGCGAGCCGCGCGAGGCGGCGCGGGAAGCGCGTGTTCGAGACCAGGTAGAGGAGTAGCCCTGCGGCCTTCAACGCCGCGACCCACTGCACCACGCCGTCAGGCACGTCCTCGCGCTGCCAGCCGACCAGTGTGTTGTCCACATCGAGGAGCACGGCGCGGATACCGAGGCGCACGAGGTCGTCGGGATTGATCTCCGTGACGCCCAGCGGGCAGTAGCGGTCGGGACAGAGCCTCCGCAGGCGGCCTGTCGGGCGATGCTCAGGCGCCACTGCGGCTTGCCTCCCGGGCGCGGCGGCGGGCGCGGTAGGCTGCCACGTTGCGCTGGTGCTGCTCCGGCGTGGCGGCGAAGACGTGGCAGCCCGGCGTGGGGCCTAAGACATAGTACAAGTAGTCGTGCTCCTCAGGGTGCAGGGCGGCTTCCAGGCACTCAAGGCTGGGATTGGCGATGGGGCCCGGAGGCAGGCCCGCGTGCAGATAGGTGTTGTAGGGCGACCGAGTGCGGAGGTCGGAGTACATCACCCGCGTCTTGTGGCGGCCAAGGGCGTATAGCACGGTGGCATCGATCTGCAGCCGCATGCCCTTCTGGAGCCGGTTCACGATGACCCCGGCGATGCGCGGTCGGTCCTCCTGGACGCCGGCCTCGCGCTCTACCATGGCGGCCATGGTGACGATCTGGTGAATGCTCCGCCCCGACCGTGCGATATCGCCCCGGCTCGGCTCATAGAAGCTCCGAACGAAGGCGTCGAGCATCGCCTGGGCCACAACGGCAGGTTGGGCGCCGGGGTCGAAGTCGTAGGTGTCGGGCGCCAGATAGCCCTCCAGGCCCGTGGAGGGCAACGGGAAGGGACACCGGACACGGCCCGCGGGCCGGCGGGCCAACTCCTCGAAGGCGTCGGCATCTCGGATGGAGCCTGCCGACTTGAGGACCGAGGCGATCTGAGCCACCGTTGAGCCCGCCCAGATCGTGACGACGCCCTCGTCGTCGCGGAAGCCCGTGTTGAGCCTGCGCAGGATCTCGGGCGCCGGAAGGCTGGGCGAGATGCGGTAGCGGCCGGGCATGACGCGGGCATCCATGCCGCGAAGCCGGGCGTAGAGCGTGAAGACGCGCGCGCTGCGGATGAGGCCCAGACCCTCCAGGCTCCGACCCACCGATGCGAGGGTATGGCCCTGGCGAACGGTGACGAGGCGGCGCGGACGGGTGGCGGAGGCAGGCGTGAGTTGCCACGCGGCCCATGCGGCCGCGGCAAGCGCCGGCACGAACAGCGCCCAGAAGCAGCCGCCCAGAGGGCTACGCCTCTTGCGCCGGGCTACAGGGCGGCGGGGCGTCGCCTTACCTCCAGGTAGGTCTGCAGGAGCAGGCAGGCGGCCACGGAGTCGACCACCTTCTTCCGGCGGGAGTGGGTCATCTCAGCCTCATGCAGCGCACGGGCGGCGCCGGCGGTGGTGAGCCGCTCGTCCTGCATGACCACAGGCACGGATACGAAGCGGCGCAACTGCTCAGCGAACTCCTCGGCGCGGATGGCCTGCTCGCCCCGGGAGCCGTCCATCATCAGCGGGAGGCCCACGATCACCTCGCAGACCTCGTTGGCTTCGGCCAGGTCGCGCACGGCGGCCATGTCCTTCCGGTAGCCCTCGGGCTGCCGCAGGATCGTGCGGCCCGGCGAGGCCAGTGTGAACGTCTCGTCGCTCAGGGCCGTCCCGATGGTTTTCGAGCCGGGGTCCAACGCCAGAATGCGCGGCATGTCTCCTCCGATCGCGTTGCGAGGCCCATTATATCCGTCGGCGCGACGATCCGGAGGCCTTGGCGGCCTTGGGGCGCTTGCCGATGGAGGGCATCGGCGCAAACCTGCGGAGCTGGGATATCTCGTCGCGCAGTTGCGCCGCACGCTCGAACTCCAGCGCGCGGGCCGCCTCGCGCATCTGCTTTTCCAACTGGTCGATGAGGTCGGCCACCTGGTCCAGCGGCATGCGCTCCACCTCCGTGAGGTCGACCTGGGCTTCGTAGGGCGCGGGCTCCTCGGCCAGGCGCTGCGGCATGATCAGGTCCCGAATTGCCTTACGGATCGTTGTCGGCGTGATGCCGTGCTCCTCGTTGTAAGCGACCTGGATGAGGCGGCGGCGGTTGGTCTCGTCGATGGCGCGGGCCATGGAGCCGGTGATGCTGTCGGCGTACATGATCACCTGGCCGCTGACGTTTCGCGCCGCGCGTCCGATGGTCTGGATGAGCGAGGTCTCGGAGCGGAGGAAGCCCTCCTTGTCGGCGTCCAGGATGGCCACCAGCGTCACCTCGGGCAGGTCGAGGCCCTCGCGCAGGAGGTTGATGCCCACGATCACGTCATGGACGCCGCTGCGGAGGTCGCGCAGGATCTCGGCCCGCTCCATGGTCTTCACGCCGAAGTGGAGGTACTGGACCTTGACGCCCAGCTCCTGCAGGTAGACCGTGAGGTCCTCGGCCATCTTCCGCGTGAGGGTGGTGACCAGGGTGCGCTCGCCGCGGTCGGTCCGGCGGCCGATCTCGGCGATCAGGTCGTCGATCTGGCCCGTCGTCGAGCGCACCAGCACCTCGGGGTCCACCAGGCCCGTGGGCCGGATGATCTGCTCGACGATGGCCGTGCTGCAGTTGCGCTCATATGGGCCCGGCGTGGCGGAGACATAGACCACCTGCTTCACGCGCTCGGACCACTCGTGGAACTTGAGCGGCCTGTTGTCGGCGGCCGACGGGAGGCGGAAGCCGTACTCGATGAGGGTGTCCTTCCGGACCTTGTCGCCGTGGTACATGGCGCGGAGTTGCGGCACCGTCTGGTGCGACTCGTCCACAAACGTGAGGAAGTCCGGCGGGAAGTAGTCGAGCAGCGTGCTGGGCGGCGTGCCCGGCTCGCGGCCGTCCATGTGGCGCGAGTAGTTCTCGATGCCGGAGCAGTAGCCGACCTCGCGCATCATCTCCAGGTCGAACCGGGTGCGCTGTTCGATGCGCTGGGCCTCGAGGAGCTTGCCGCGGCCGGTGAAGTACTCGATGCGCTCCTTCAGCTCCACCTCGATGGTCTCCACGGCTGACTGGAGCCGCTCCGCGGTGGTGACGAAGTGGCTGGCAGGGAAGATCGTCACCTCGTTCCGGACGCCGGTCACTTCGCCGGTGACGGGGTTCACGGTGGTAATGCGCTCGATCTCGTCGCCGAAGTACTCGACGCGGATGATGATCTCCTCGTCGATGGGCTGGATCTCCAGCACGTCGCCGCGCACCCGGAAGGTGCCGCGCTGCAGCTCGTAGTTGTTCCGCGTGAACTGCATGTCGATGAGGCGCATGAGGGCCTCGTCGCGCACCGACGGCGCACCGCGGGTGAAGCTGCAGACGATGTTGCGGTACTCCTCGGGCGAACCCAGGCCGTAGATGCAGGAGACCGAGGCCACGATGATCACGTCGCGGCGCTCCAGCACGGCCTGCGTGGCGGAGTGGCGCAGGCGGTCGATCTCCTCGTTGATCTGGGAGTCCTTCTCGATGTAGGTGTCGGTCTGCGGGATGTAGGCCTCGGGCTGGTAGTAGTCGTAGTAGGAGACGAAGTACTCGACCGCGTTGTCCGGGAAGAAGTCACGGAACTCGGCGCAGAGCTGAGCGGCCAGCGTCTTGTTGTGGGCAATGACCAGGGCGGGCCGGTCCAGCCGGGCGATGACATTGGCGATCGTGAACGTCTTGCCCGTGCCGGTGGCGCCGAGGAGGGTCTGGTGCGGGCTACCCTCGCTGATGCCGGCGCAGAGTTGCTCCACGGCAACCGGCTGGACGCCCTGGAGGTCGTAGTCGGCATTGAGCCTGAATAGCGCCATCGCCCGCTCCTCCGGCCGCTCCGGCCTAAGCCTCCGCCAGGATGCGATCCACCACCTGCTGCCGGTACTCGGGCGACAGCGAGCGGAAGTAGGCGCTGTATCCGGTGACGCGCACGACGAGGTCCGGGTAGAGGCTCGGGTCGGCGTGGGCGGCCAGCAACTGCTCCTTGGCTAGCACATTGAGGTTCACGAGCGTTCCACCCATCTGGTTGTGGGCTCGGATGAGAGCCTCCACGGCCTCGATGCCCCCGGCTGCACGCGCTGTGCCCAGATCCACGTCGAGCTGGAGCGGCGTGGTGTTGCCCCAGCCGGGCTGGACCAGAGCCACCGCGGCCGCCTTGGCCGTGGGAGCGGCGCCACCGGCCATGAAGCCGGGATCCGGGTCGGCGCTGTGCGAGATGGGCCCGCCGGCGCGGCGACCGTTGGGCGTGGCACCCAAGTTCCGGCCCAACTCGCGCACGACGCCATGCGAGAAGAGGCCGGGCAGGACGGTGTACCCGCCGGGTGTGGGGGTCTCGCGGACCAGCTTGGTGAAGAGCGCCGAGACCCGCGCCGCCCACTCGTCGGCCCGGGTGCCGCCCGCGCCGTAGCGGGGGCCGCCGCGCAGCAGGGCGTGGATGTGCTCGAAGCCCTCGAAGTCGGCGTCCAGCGCCTCGATCAGATACTGCCAACCGATGCGCCCCTCGTTGAAGACGCGGCGCTCCACTGCGGCCAGCGAGTCGGCTACGGTGGCGAGGCCCACGCCGTCGGTGGTCAGGCGGTAGATGTCCACGCCGCCGCCGGCCATATCGAGGCCGCGCTCCACGGGGCCGTGGGCGAACAGGTTCAGCACCAGTTCCGGGCAGTTGGCGGCGTGGTGCGCCATGTGCCAGTCGAGCCCCTCCTTGAGGGTCTCCACTGCGGCCGCCAGGTGACCGTCGTAGGAGACCCAGAGGCGCTCCATGCTCGGCGCAGGATCGACGCGGAGGTCGTCCATGGCGTGCAGGAGGGGCGAGACGAGGCAGATGCGGCAGATATCCTGCAGGCAGTACTCGATGCCGGGCAAGGCGGTCCAGTTGCAGCCGACCTTGGCGCGCATGCGAGCCAGCGCCACGGGTACGCCGTTGCGGGCGTAGCCTGGGTCAAGGCCGTCGGAACAGGGGTAGCAGGCGCCCGTGCCGGCCTCAAAGTTCTGCTCCACGGATCGGCGCAGGAGGGCGGGGTCCAGCCCCGCATGCACGCGCACGCCGAGGTTGCTGGGGATGCGGAGGCGGTGGGCGGCCTCGAGGAGCAGGAAGGAGACCTCGCTGGTCACGTCGTGGCCGTCGATGGGATGCGGACCGCCGATCTGCGAGTAGTGCGTGTCGTTGAAGAAGAGCGCCGCGAAGCACCAGATGGCGTGCTCGGGACTCGTGCGCCCGACGGCCCTGTCGGCCTCGTAGTAGGGGCGGAGCAGCTCGTCCAGCTGGCTGAGGGCGCCGCCGCAGAACCACATGCGATCGATGGCCTGGAACCAGGCCAGGAACTGGCAGGCCTCGCGGAGGGTGGCCGGCGGACCGGCG
The DNA here is from genome assembly GCA_903951425.1 of uncultured Chthonomonas sp. Taxonomy (GTDB): domain Bacteria; phylum Armatimonadota; class Chthonomonadetes; order Chthonomonadales; family CAJBBX01; genus CAJBBX01. The sequence goes on along the minus strand of CAJBBX010000156.1, from coordinate 77,264 downwards.
CAGAGCCGCTCGTTCATGTCGGCGATCTCGTGCAGGTTCGCGGCGGCGGCGGGATCCGGCTGGGCGGCGGCCATGGCGCGTGCCTCGGTGACGTGGCGGGCGATCCAGGCCAGCGCGCCCTCGACCACGGCCTCCTCGCCGTCGTAGAACGACGCATCGGCGGGGTTGTTGACGGCGCGGTAGCGGCGCAGCTTGGCCAGCAGGCCGGGCCAGCCCAGGTCAAGGCCGATGCGCATGTCCGGGCCGCTATGGTTCATCGCGCCGATGCCGGGCTGGATGATGTTGTACTTGGCCTGGCGCTCCGATAGGTGGTGGGCGCGGTCCTCCGGCCGCCATCCGCCGACGCCGGGTGGATGGGTGGTCCAGGCGCCCGCCACGGCGCTGAGCGGGTGGATGTAGACCGGATGGCCGGCGAGCCAGGCGCCAAGGCTGCGCCCACAGGCCCCGAAACCGTAGGTGCCGCCGTCCGGATGGCTCACCTCGCGCCCGAACGGGATCGGCTCCGGCCACGGGATGCAACCGTGGTCGTCGACATCGTGGTAGCCGTCGCGGGCCAGCTTGGAGCTGGTGTGTTCGGCCTTGGTGAGGCGCAGGGCCTCGATCCAGTCGGCGTATGGGCGCACCTTTAGTTCGGACATGGTTCCCCTCCTGATCAGGGCGTTCGGCTTGCCCGCAGACGCCGGGCGCGGAACCCGAGGTGGCTTGCCGAAACGCGCTCGGTCCCTGGAATGCCGCCATGGATGGGCCGATTGAGCACCTGCGGCCTACCGTCGGGGCCCTGGATCACCATGGCCGTGGTGCCGCCGCCGTCAAGGTTGATCCCCTCGGAGGCGCCGAGGAGCGCCAGCCACTGGCCCACCTCCTGCGTGGTGGCGCCGACGCTGTAGCCGGTTTGGCGACCGTCCAGGGCCAACAGGTAGAGGGTTCGGCCGTCGGGGCTGATGCCGGCGGCGGTGCGCGGATGCCGGACGCCGCCGGCGCCCACGTTGACGCCCGCCTTCAGCACCAGGCCGAAGCCCGCCACGGCGTTCCGCACGCCGCGCAGGATGAACGGCGCCTCGGCGATGCAGGCCTTGTTGCGGCCGGTGAGCAGGAGGGCGGGGCTCGCCTCGGGCTTCGACACGAGGCGGCTGTTGGAGACCATGAGACCCACGACGTCCTGATCCTTGCCCTCATCGTTGACCACGGGACCGAAGGGCGCCGCGTTGATGGCCCCCTGCATCTGGTAGCGGGCCAGGAAGGAGCTGGTGCGGAGGCCCCGGACCTCCTTCCTGCCTCGGCGGTCGGGCGGTGTGGCCATGAAGCGGAGGCCCTTGGCCCGGAGGTCGATGCGGAGCGCCTGGCCCTGCATGGCGACAGGCCCGGTGCAGCTGACCGGGGTGCGATCGACGCCCACGAAGCAGGGATGCCACGCGCCGATGGAGACGCCGGAGAGCGGCTCGGGCGGCGGCTCGGGAGCCGTCTGCGCGCCGACGCCCAACGCGGGGAGGCAGGCGGCGAGACTGAGGAGACTTCGGATCATGCGCAGCTTCCTCCTATGACGCCCCGATCCCCTTGGCCTTGGCCTCGTCCCAGAGGGCGTCCATCTCGGCCAGCGTTAGGGTCTCCAGTTCGCGCCCCTGGGCATCGGCCCCTGCCTCGATGTAGGCGAACCGGGCGGTGAACCGCGCAAGCATGGACCGTAACGCCTCCTCAGGATCGACGTTGCGCCAACGGGCGACGTTCACGATGGCGAAAAGGAGGTCGCCGATCTCAGCGCGCACGTGGGCGGCGTCATCCTCGGCGATGGCCGCGCGAAGCTCGCGTAGCTCCTCCTCGACCTTATCCAGCACATCTTCGAGGCAGTTCCATTCGAAGCCCACGCGGACGGCCTTCCTGCTCACGGCCATGGCGCGCATGAGGGCCGGCAGGGCGGCCGGCACTCCGTGCAGCACGGACTGGGGCGGTGCGCCGGCTCGCTCGGCCTGCTTGATCCGCTCCCAGGTGCGAATGACGGCGTCGGGGTCCTCTGCGGTAGCATCGGCAAAGACGTGGGGATGGCGGCGGATGAGCTTCTCCACGATGCCTGCGATCACGGCGTCGGTGGTGAAGCCCCCTACTTCGTCCTCGATCTGCGCGTGGAAGACGATCTGGAGCAGGATGTCGCCCAGCTCCTCGCAGAGGTCGTCCATGTCGCCGGCGTCGATGGCGTCGATGGCCTCGCAGCATTCCTCGAAGAGGTAACGGCGCAGCGTGAGGTGGTCCTGCTCGCGGTCCCAGGGGCAGCCATCCTCGGCGCGGAGGCGGGCCATGACGGCCACTAGGTCGTCCATAGTGACGCGGCGCCCCTCGGGCAAGGGCGGCACATAGACACTGGTGAGGTGGTCGTGGTCGACGCGGTCCAGCCGGTAGAGGGGCAACCACTCGACGCTCTCCTGCCCCGCCACGCCGGCGGCGCGGACCACGGTGACCTCCCACTCATCGGGGAAGCGGCGCATGAGGGCGAGCTTCACGTCGGAGGCCGTCGTGCGGTCATAGACCTGGTAAATCAGCGTGGCGAGGTCGGTCCGGAGCTGCAGGCGGTCCATGGCCAACGCGTCGATGATGCAGAGCCCCTCGCCCAGCGAGGCCCCGGCGGCGGCCAGGGCGGGCTCGACGAAGCTGGCGGAGCCGACCACACGGACCGGAAGGCCCTCTTCGCGGGCCGCCGCCAGGATCTGCCGCGCAGCCTCCTCGCCCACCAGCGGGTGGCCCGGCACGGCATAGGCCACGTCGCCGGCGCGGCCGGCCTCCAGCACGCGGCGGGCGATCTCGGCGTAGACCTCTGCGAACGACTCACCGGCCTCGTAGAGGGCGTCGAAGGTCTCGAAGCGGAGGCCTTCCCGGGCCAGCTCTTCGGCGGCGGGATGGCGGCCGGTGCGGAACCACAAAGGAGCGGCCGCGCGCAGTGCATCGCGCGCGGCCACGGAGAGGGAACCGGCGCCGGCCGGCCCCAACCCGACAAGAGTGATCATGTGCGGTGTAGCGACTACTGGCCCGGCGCAGGAGCTGACTGAGGCGGAGGGCCGCCCGGTTGCACCGCGGGCGAAGGAGCCAGGGAGTCGCGGATCTTCTTGACCAGGTCGCTGTACTGCGGCAGCTCGACCTTGATCTCGGCCTTTTCGGTGAACTCGCGGACCTGCTCACGCACGCGCTGCGGGGCGTTGGCGTCCTTCTGCTGCAGCACCATGCCCTCGATCAGCGGCTTCACCTCGTCCATGGGCATCAGGCGGCCCGGCTTGGTCTCAAGGAGGCGCGGGAGGAAGAAGCGGGTGACCGGGGGCTGCCCCTGCTGGCCGGGGAAGGTCACGGAGACGAAGTCCGACGCGGTCTGGTTGGGCGTCAGCTTCTTGAGGGCCGCTGCCAGGGCCGGCGGGAGGCCCGGCTCGGGAACGAAGCCGCTGTCGCCGCCCTTCGCCTTGGTGGTCGTGTCCTCGGACTTGGTGAGGGCCAGGGTCTCGAAGGAGACGCCGGCCTTGAGGCTCTTTATGACCTCGGCGGCCACGCTCTTCGAGCTGACCATGATAACGCGGAATCGCACCTGGGCCGGCTCCATGAGGCGTGGCTTGAGCTGGTTGTACATTCCTTGCAGGTCTGCGGGGCCTATGTTCAGCGGCTTCATCGCCAGCGAGCGAATGACCAGTTGCATGCGGGCCTCGCGCTTGGCGGCCGCATCGCTGCGCATGGGGTTCGGGCCGGTGACGCCGCCTGCCTCGGGGAACTTTTTTGTGAAGGCGATGTAGGCGTCGACCTGGGCGTCGGTCACCTTTACGCCTTTATCGGCGGCCAGTTTCTCCATGATGCGCTCGGTGATGAGCTGCTGCATGGCGTATTCACCGGCCTTGGTCGAGCCGCCGGACCGAGCGGAGCCGTAGAGCTCGATGGCATCGACCTCTTGGACGCGCCCGAAGAACTCGTCCTCGGTGATCTTGTCGCCATTGACGGTGGCTGCTACTTTCGGGCCGCTCTGGCATCCCGCCAGAACCGCCAGGAGCGCCAGAGCGCCGATTGCTGCGTATCGCTTCAAGTTGGGATGCCCTCCATTGGCCGGTGTCACTGTGCCAGTATGGTACCCGCGCCCGCCGAGCGACCCGGCGATTTTGCGATATGGACCCAGACAGGGAGGAAGGACCTCGCGGGACGGCGAATAGACTGACAGCCCTTGACAGATTCGGGCCTGTTTGTTACGCTTCTGCATGGCAACGCGTTGCCAGACCGGGAGGGTAGCAGATACCCACCGGTCTTAGGCGGAACGGGAGTAGCTGCACCCCTGAATGCAGCGGGCCCCGATCCAGGCACGAAGGAGAACGTGAGAAGGTGTTGCGCAGATCGATGCTGGCGCTCATTCCGCTGAGCCTGATCCTGGCGGGATGCGGCCCCAAGAAGTCACCCCCAGGACCCGGCGTCAGCAACAAGCCGCCTATGCCGGGCCAGACCGGCGCGCTGACTGCCGGCCATCCTCCGGGCGGGACCGCCACCCCGGGCTCCGGCGGAACTGGAACCCTGGGCAACGCGCCCGGCGGCCTCACCGGCAAGTAGGTCACACCCGTACCGTGGGCGTCATTGTGCCCCCCACTCGACCAAAGGAGCTAGCAATGCAGGTCCGCAAGCGAGGGTTTACCCTCATCGAGCTGCTGGTTGTAATCGCTATCATTGCGATTCTAGCAGCCATCCTCTTCCCGGTGTTCGCACGTGCCCGTGAGCAGGCCCGCAAGACCAGTTGCGTCAGCAACCTGAAGCAGCTGACCACCGGCATGCTTATGTACACCCAGGACTACGACGAGCAGTTCATGGCCGGCCGGCCGGAGTGCTCGCACGGCGGATGTCCCGGCGGCGACTTCCAGTGCTGGAACCAGGCCGACGGCCGCGGCGTCGACGACTTCCACATGCAGGCCCAGTGGTGGGCGGTGGCCGTCTATCCGTACGTCAAGAACGCCCAGATCTTCCAGTGCCCGAGCTCCGCTCCCGGCACCTACAAGGACTGGTTCTCCGGCGGGCAGTCGATGACCCGCATGGCCCAGTTGGGCTACAAGTTCGACGGCATCAGCTACGAGTGGAAGCTGGCCAACGCCGTGGCCGCCCGCTGCAAGCGCGGCCTCGCCATGTACCAGACTCCCGTGAACCGCGTCATGCTGATCGAGAACTGGCAGACCGGCGCGCCGCACTCCGGCTCCGGCCAGTGGGCGTTCCACAAGACCTCCGCGAACAACACCTCCTTCGTGGACGGCCACGTCAAGTTCATGCGCATGAGCGCCCATCGGCAGATTCAGTGCAATCCCGCCGCGAACGACGTCGACATGCACTGGGCATGGAACGCGGATGCTTGCACGAACGGCTGGGATCCGGCCCTGATCGACTTCCCGTAAGTTCGTAACCTCTCAACGGCCCCCGGTGCGCTGCAACGCCGGGGGCCGTTCTGCTTGTGCCCACGCCCGGAAGGTTGCATAATGGCCTTCCATGAAACGCACCGCCGTCGCCTACCTCTCGCTCGGGTCCAATGTCGGCGAGCGCCAGGCCAATCTGAGCCTGGCGCTTGATAGACTGGCAGGATGCGGCCTGACCCCGGTGGCGGTCTCCAGCCTGTATGAGACCGAACATGTGGGTGCGCCCTACGAGGAGCGCCCCGCCTACCTGAATGCCGTGGCGGCGGTGGAGACCTACCTTTCCGCACCGGCGATCCTTGACATCATCGAACGGGTGGAGCGGCTCGGCTGCCGCGAACGGGCCACGCACCACGCTCCGCGGACCATCGATATCGATCTGCTTCTGCTCGGACGGACGCGGCTCAAAGGCGATCGGCTCACGCTGCCGCATCCGCGCATGGCCCAGCGGGCCTTCGTTCTGCTCCCGCTGGCCGAGGTCGCCCCGGGCCTGCGGTTGCCGGGAGGCCTCACGGCGGCCGAGGCGGCATCCCGAGGTCCTGTCGCCGCGCAATCCGTTCGGAGGCTCGATTGGCCATCACCACGCCCGTAGGAGGCGCCCCCATGCCGTCGCCATTCCGCACCCTCGTCGCCGCATTCGCCGCGCTAGTGCTACTCGCCTACTCAGCCGCTACCTTCGCGCAGCCCGGCGGGCCCCGGCTTGTGCGGCAGTTGGAGGGCATCTCGGAGTATGAGCTGGGCAACGGCCTGCGGGTGCTGATCTTCCCGGACCGATCACAACCGACGGTCACGGTGAATATAACCTATCTGGTCGGGTCGCGAAGCGAGGGCTACGGCGAGACGGGCATGGCGCACCTGCTTGAGCACCTGATGTTCAAGGGGAGCGCCCGGCACCCGAAGCTGGCCCCGGAGATGACGGCGCGGGGGGCGCAGAACAACGCCACCACCTGGTACGACCGAACCAACTACTACGAGACCCTGAAGGCCACGGACGCGAACCTGGAGTGGGCGCTGGACATGGAGGCCGACCGCATGGTCAACGCCTTCATGGCCAAGGCGGACCTCGGCTCCGAGATGACGGTGGTGCGGAACGAGTTTGAGATGGGCGAGAACGACCCCATGGGCGTGCTGTCGGAGCGCGTGCTCTCCACTGCGTACCTGTGGCACAACTACGGCAAGGCGACGATCGGAGCGCGGTCAGATATCGAGAACGTGCCCATCGAGCGGCTGCGGCAGTTCTACCAGCGCTTCTACCAGCCCAACAACGCGGTGCTTCTGGTCACGGGCCGGTTCGACGCGGAGCGCGCCCTGGCACTGGTCCAGAGGTCGTTCGGAGCCATCCCCCGTTCCGGCCAGGCGCTCTGGCCCGACACCACGGCGGAGCCGCCGCAGGACGGCGAGCGGACCGTGACGCTGCGCCGGGCGGGCGGCGTGCCCTGCGTGGCGGCGGCCTACCACGTGCCGTCGGGCGCGCACCGAGACTACGCATCCATCGATGTACTCGCCATGATCCTGGCAGACACCCCGTCGGGGCGGCTCTACAAGGCCCTCGTGCCCACGGGCCTGGCCGCTTCCGTGGGCGGCGGGGCGTACCAGATGCGGGACCCGGGCACGCTGACCTTCTCGGCAGAGGTGCGGGCCGGCGCAAGTCTGGAGAAGGCCCGGCACGCCATGCTGGCCGCACTGGAGGGCCTCCGTTCGGCGCCTCCGACGCAGTCTGAGGTCGCCCGGGCCCGGGCGCGGCTGCTGAAGGAGATGGAGCTGCGGCTGGCCTCATCCACCGAGGTGGGCCTCGAGTTGAGCGAGTGGATCGCCATGGGCGACTGGCGGCTCATCTTCCTGCATCGCGACCGGTTGCGGACCGTGACGCAACGCTCCGTGGCAGCGGTGGCGGACCGGTACCTGCGCCGGGCAAACCGGACCGTGGGCCTCTATGTGCCGGGCAAGCGCGTCGAGCAGGTGGACGTGCCCGCCCGGCCAGAGCCCGAAACCGAACTGAAGGCGATACGCCCCTCCGGCGCGGCGTCCGAAGGCGACACGTTCGACCCGACGCCCAACGCCATCGAGAGCCGCACATTGCGGCGCAAGGCGGGGCTGGTGCGGCTGGCCATGGTGCCGAAGCGAACCCGAGGACGCAGGGCGCACCTGGCGCTGACGCTGCGGTTCGGCTCCGTACAGGCGCTGCAGGGCAAACAGACCGATGCGGCGCTGATGGGCGAGATGCTGCTGCGAGGGACGACAACCCGAACTCGACAACAGATCGAGGACGCGCAGGACCTGCTCATGGCGCGGATGGGCGTCTCCGTGACCGGAGGCACACTGACGGCCACCGTGGAGACCACGCGGGAGCACCTGGCCGGGTGCATCCGGCTGCTGGCCGAGGCGCTGCGTCGACCGTCGTTCCCGGCCACCGAGCTGAAGGCGCTGCAGCAGGAGCGGATCGCCATCCTGGAGCAGCAGCGCGACGATCCAGACGCCGTAGCCACGCTGATGCTCAAGCGCTTCCTGGCGCCCTACCCGGCCGGCGACGTGCGCCGCCAACTCACCGTCGACGAGGCGCTGGCGGCAACGGAGGCGGCGACGCCTGAGCGCATCCGGTCGCTGCACCGGGCGCTGCTGGGCGCCCAGAGCTGCTCGGTGGCGTTGGTGGGCGACTTCGTGCCGAACGCGGCCGCACAGGTGATCGGCCAGGAGTTGGGCGGATGGCGGGCGCCGACCGCCGCGGTCCGGATCGCGCGGCCGTACGTCGATGCGAAGACCGCAGAGCAGGAGCGCAACCTGGATGACAAGCCCAGCGCGGCCACGTTCATCTGCCAGCCAATCCGCATATCCGACTCATCGCCGGACTTTCCTGCCCTGTCCGTGGCGGCCTACGTGCTGGGCGGCGGCGACCTTGACTCGCGGCTGGGTGCGCGGATCCGCGAAAAGGAGGGGCTCAGCTACAGCGTCTATGCAGCCCTTCTCGCCCCGCCGGAGGATGAGAGCGCCAGGCTCACGGCCTACGCCATCTGCGCGCCGCAGAACCTGGCTCGGCTGAAGCATGCGGCCGCCGACGAGCTGGCGCGGGCGGACCGCGACGGGTTCACGCAGGAGGAGGTCGCCAAGGCCGTGGCGGGGATGCTTGACAGCCGCGAGGTGCAGCGGTCAGACGATCGGGCACTCGCCGGGGCGCTGGCGGAGAAGGAGATGGTCGGCCGGACCCACGCGTGGGACGCGCAGTACGAGGCCCGGCTCAGGCAACTGACGGCGGTCGAGGTGACGGCGGCCTACCGGCGTGTGGTGAAGGTAGACGGGTGGTCGACCTTCGTGGCCGGGGACCTGAAGGCGGCCCCCGGCCCGAAGGGCGCTAAGTAGCGGGAGTATGCCTTGCCGGCGGAGGCGTGGGCCGCGCCGCCGGCAGCGCCAACGGTGAATCGCCTGCCGCCAGCAGTCCGCCCAGTGCGCCTGAGCCCTGCGGGATCAGCGTAACGGTGGCCGAGCTGGCGAGCAGCTGCTGGGTCTCCAGCACGAGGAAGAGCCCGTCGGCGATCTCGGGGTCCTTCCCGATCTCGTGGAGGGCGGCGCCGATGATCGCTGGGCGCATGGCTGCGGCCCGGGCGAACTCGGTAGCCGCATCGCGCTCGGCGGTGCTCGTGATGACCGAGACCTGGTTGGCTCCGGCCTGCTTGATGGCCGAGGTCACCTGCCGCAGGCGGTTCACCACCTTGGCCTCGATCTGACGGATCATGCCGGCGTCGCGGAAGTGGACCTTACGGACGTAGATGGAGCCGATCTGGTAGCCCCACTCGCTGGACTTGGGCGACACCTCGGCGCGAACCGTCAGGCTCATGGTGTGGCGGTCCTCCAGCATCTCCTCGAGTGGCATGTTGCTGAGGCACCGCACCGTGGCGCTGCTGACGTTGGCTGCCAGGGAACCGCGCGGGTCGGCGTTGCGGAAGAGAAAAGCGACCGGGTCGCTGACATACATCTCGTACCAGACGCCGATGCCCATGGGCGCGCCCTCTTCCGAGTTGACGGCCTGGCTACGGACGTACTCCTGGTCCATGCGCATATCCAGCACGTGGCACTTGCCCAGCCAGTTCACCAGCAGGCCGCGCCAGCCGAACTCCTTCCAGAGGCAGTGGAACCCGGGCTCTTCGATAATCCCCACGACATTGCCGAATAGGACGTAGACGCGTTGCGTGGCCTCGTGGACGATCTCGTAGGCGCCCAGACGGCGGGCGATGCCGCCGAGCATGGGCACAACAATGAAGCAAGCGATGAAGGTCATGAAGGCCGCACTGAATGTGTTCATCGCCTGTCTGCCTCCAGGATAGCGCGCTGCGTCTTGCCGTAGAGTGGCAACCGCACATTGCGCAGGTAGTTGGCCAGGGCTTCAGGCCCCGTCCGCTTGAGCTCGGCCAGCTGGTTGGCCAGGGCCTTCAGCGGCTCGGCCTCAGCGTAGGCCTTCAGCGTTTCGATCTCCACGGCGCGACGCGACTGGACGATGCGCTGGTCGGCGCTGGCCTGGGCGAGGCTCACCTCGCTGGAGACCTGGTTGTGCGCGGTATTGATCGCCGCGAGGGCCGACTCCACGTCGGGCGGCGGATCAATGCCGGTGATGAGCGACGCCTCCAGCACGATGCCGTAGCGCGAGACTGACGACTGGCACTCGCGCTCCATGCGGTCGTTCAGGTCGCGGAGGTTCTTGCGCAGGTCGTTGATGGAGACGCCGATCTGCTCGCTGGAAGGGCCGTCCGTCGGCGCTAGGTTCTTGTCTTCCGGCGCACAGAAGTTGGCGATGCGCTCGCGCAGGATGGAGACGAAGTAACCCATGACGTGGACGATGGGGCGCTTGACACCGAAGAGGTAGGCGTAGAGGTTCGCTTCGGCCACGCGATAACGGATTTGCCCTGTGAGGCCGGTGTTGAGCTGGTCCTTGGTGACGGCCTCAAGCGTGGTGCCCGCGGCGTTGGCGCCGGGATCATCCAGGTCCATTGCCATGTTCATCGTCTGCGTCGCCACGGAGACCTTGTAAATGCGTTCCCAAGGCCAGCGGAAGTAAGGCCCCCCGGGCGGGATGACCTGCACGACGGGGTAGTCGTAGCGCGGCTTCTCCTCGTCTGTGAGCGAATCGGAGATGGGGTCGTCGAGCGTCGAACGACCGGGGATACGCTCAGCCCGGCCGAAGCGCGTCTTGACGCCGCGCTCGTTCTGACCCACTGTGTAGAACCCCCCCAGGCCGTAGCGGACGAAGAACCATACTACGAAGCCCAGGATCATGCCGGCAGGTACGTCCATAGTCACCTCCCAGGTCGGCGCTAGGTGCGCAGGAGAACCGTCTCGCGCCCGAACAATCGAGCGCACACGAGCATCGCGGCGGCGGCATAGGCAATCGACGCGGCCAGGGCGAGCCCAATGAACGCGATGTCGTAGCTCTGCATGAGCGCCTGCTTAATGATAAGCGAAGCGTTGAGAACCGGCACGAGAGCCATGGATTTCGGGGCCTCGGCCCCCTGAAACATGGACATCATGCTGGGTACCAGTATGAGCATCATCAGCGGCCCGAGGTACGTCTGCGCCTCCTTCTGGTTGCGCGCGAATGTCGAGAGCGTCAGGAGCAGGCCCGAAAAGAGCACGGCCAGCGGCGCCTGCATGACCAGGACCACGACGATGGTCAGCGGCGTCACCGAGAGCCCGCCCTTGACGAGCCACTCGAACGCCTTGAGGCCGCTGAAGAAGGGCACCAGCAACCCGGCAATCGAGAGCAGGGCGCCAATGAGGCAGACGCAGGTGACCGCGGCGAACTTGCCTGCTACCAGTTCGGAGCGTGTGGCGGGGCTTGCCAGGAGGGTCTCAAGCGTGCCGCGCTCCTTCTCGCCGGCGACGCTGTCGTTCGCCGCATGGACGCCGCTGGAAAAGCATGCCAGCGCCAGCATGTAGGGCAGCAGGACGGCCACCATGCGCGCCCCGGGTCCGCCGCCGGTCTTCAGGGCGCCGTCCACCACGGAGAAGGGCGCCGCGAAGTCGGGGGTGAGGCCCTTCTGCTGGAGCCGGAGCCGCGCCACCGCTTGGCCCGCAGCCTCGACGGCGAGGCGCAGCCGCATGAAGGCGCCGTTGGACTTGTCGCTGCCGGAGTCGTAGACCACGCGCACGGGCACCGAACGGTCGCCGACCAGCAACGCGTCGGCGCGGTCGGGCAGCACCAGTGCGGCGGCCAGCGTGCGCTCACGCACGCGGCGCTCCGCTTCGGCGGCCGTCACCGGGGTCCAGCGCACGTTGGGCGTGGCCTTCAGCGCGCGGGCCGTGCCTTCGGCGCCTGCCGGCTGGACGATACCGACCTGTAGAACCTCGGTTCGCGCCCGCTTGATCTCGCCGTTGAGGAAGGAGCCTGTCAGGGCGAGCAGGCCCGGCGTGAGCAGTAGCGGCGAGATCACGACGCCGAAGACCGTCCGCTTGTCTCGGAAGATCTCGCGTATCTCCTTAATGAAGACGACCATGGCGCAACGTGGGGCGTGCACGGCGGCATTGAGGCGCTTCAAGCCGGCCCCTCCTCTCCAATGAGGCTCAGGAACACCTGCTCGAAGGCGGTGCGGCCGGTTCGGCCACGTAGCTCCTCGGTCGTGCCCACGGCGGCGACACGACCCTTGTGGATGACGGCCACTCGATCGCAGATGGTCTCGACCTCGCTCATGATGTGCGTCGAGAAGAGCACGGCGCGCCCACTGGAGCGACCGTCTCGGATGAAGCCCATGACCGTGCGGGCGGCGAGCACGTCGAGCCCGGCGGTGGGCTCGTCGAGCAACAGCACAGGTGGATCATGCACGACGGCGCGGGCGATGTTCACCCGTTGGCGTTGCCCGGTTGAAAGGCGCTCGCACCGGCGGTCGGCGAAGGAGGCCATGTCGAGTCGCTCGACCAGCTCGTCCGTGCGAGTGCGCACCGCTGGTTGGGACATTCCGTTCAGGGCGCCGAAGTAGGCAAGCATCTCGCGCGGGGTGAGTTTATCATACGGGGCCGCGGCACCGGTAAGGTAGCCGATCCTGGCGCGCACCTCGGAGGGAGCGCTCCGGATGTCCCAGCCCGCCACGGTTGCCGTGCCCGCTGAAGGAGTGAGGAGCGTTGATACCATCCGGAGGAGGGTTGTCTTCCCGGCTCCGTTGGGCCCGAGAAGGCCAAGGACCTCGCCTGCGCGGCACTCCACTGAGACATCCGCGACGGCCTCGATCACCCCGCGTTTGGGATCAACGAATGACTTCGACAGACCGGTTGTCCGTATCATGCCATGGTTGACGGACGACACGCTTCCGGCGTTTCGGGCACGGACGTCGAACCGGGCCAGTATAGTAACGAGATTGGGCCGATGGACAGTCCGGCAAGGGATCAGGGACCTACCTACGGCACTCTGTATTAGAGCCGGTGCACGCAACGCTCGGCAGATGTGAGAGGGCACGGCCATGAGCGGAACGAAGCAGATGGTGGAGGCGTCCAGCAGCCGGACGCGGGGTCCCGTCGCGCCGGAGCGGTTACGCGATGCCCTGCTGGATGAGGCTTCCGCCCGCGCCCACGCCCAGAACTCCGAGACCTACCTGCGCGCCCTGCTGGATCGGGCGCCCTTCGGCATCCACTCGTACGTGATCGATCCCGCCGGCCGGCTCGTCTTCGACGCCTACAACCCGATGGCCGATGCGATCCTGCATGTGGACCACTCCCGGCTGGTGGGCCTGTCGATCGAGGAGGCATTCCCTAGCCTCGTCGGCACGGTTCTGCCCATCCTGCACAGGCGGACGGCCGGAGGCGGCGGGCCGGTTACCGTCCCCAACTTCCAGTACAGGCCCAACGGGAAGCAGTACTGCCTCAACATGCAGATCGTGCACACCGGCACGCACCGCTCTACGGCGTTCTTCACCGACGTCAGCGCACTTGCGCCTGATAGGCGCGAAGCGGACGACGGGAACGGCCTCCTTCGCGAGGTCCTCGACAATGCGCCCTTCGGAACGTTGACCTGCGCGCTGCAGACCGAAGGCGCGCTTGTGGTCCAGAGCGCCAACGAGGCCGCGCGGAACCTGCTGGCCCGGCCGGCCGCCGACCTCCTCGGGCAACCGCTGGAGGTGATCTTCCCTGCCCTGGGCGGCAAGGACGCTCTGACGAACCTGCGAAAGGCGGCCGCGGCCGGTGGACGGGCGGAACCGGCCCTCTACACGGCTCGCCGCGGGCTTGATAGCATCACGTACGAGGTGTACGCCTTCCAGACCGAGATGGACCACCTCGGGATTATCTTCACCGACGTGACGGACAGGGAGCGTAGCGAGGCCCGGTTACGGCTGAGCGAGGACCGGTTCAAGGCGCTCTTCGAGCAGTCCACCGATGAGGTCTTCGTGGTCGATCGCACCGGCCGCATCTCCATGGCCAATACACGGGCATGCAAGGCGCTGGGCTTCAGCTTCTCTGAACTGACAGCCATGAACTTCCGGGCGGTCGACGCCTCGAAGAGGGCCGATGGTGTCACGAGCCACCTGGCCCGCCTCGCCGACCACGGCGGATCAATGACCCTCACCACGTCGCACAGAAAGAAGAACGGGACCGAGCATGCGGTGGAGGTGACGCTGCGGGCCATCGACGTCGGCTCCGAGCGGCTGATCCTTGCAGTGGCACGCAACGTGGCCTATGCCCAGGCCGTAGCGCGCGCACTGGAATTCGCCGCGCGCCTGGGATGGGACGACGACGGCCCGTCATATCTTGACGCCATGGTCCAGTTCCTCAGCCGCGAACTGCGGGTAGACGGCGTGGCCGTGGGCGAATGGGACCCCGAGGACCGCGTCGTCAGCGTGGTGGCCGCTTCGCCGGACATCGCCCGACTGGCGGAGAGCCGGCTCAGCGTCGATGGGACGGCGGCAGGCGACGTGGTAACGGGCTACCTCGCCGTGCACGCGACAGGGGTGTGGCGTAAGTACCCCAAGGACGCCCTCCTGCAGCGCCTGGGAGCCGAGGGCTTCGCAGGGACCCCGCTCTGGTCGACGGAACGGGGTGTGCTGGGCCTCATCGCCCTCTACAGCCGCGCCGAGATCGAGGAACCAGAGATCGTGCAGGCCGTACTGGAGATTGTGGCGGTCAGAGCCAGCCATGAGTTAGAGCGGGCGCGGTTCGTGGCCGAGCGGCTGCGCCACAGTGAAGAGCTTGATGCCCGGGTGGCGGCGCAGACCGACCTGCTCCGGAGCACCCTCAGTGCGCGGGCACGGCTGATCGGTAACATGAGCCATGAGCTCCGAACGCCCATGCACGGTGTGCTCGGTTGGGTGGCGGCCTTGCGCGAGACGCCCCTCAGCGCCGAGCAGCTCGAGATGCTGACACTGGTGGAGAGATCAGCCAACTCCATGATGCGCCCAATCGACGACCTCCTTGCCGTGGCCGGTTGCGACGCCCCAGCGGACGAGACCGCCCTGCAGCTGTGCAATGTGCGGCAGTTGATGGCTGAGACGGTGGACCTCCTGCGGGCCACGGCCCGGCTGAAGGGCCTGGAGCTCGCATCCGAGGCCGCTCCGTCGCTACCCGGCGCCCTCTTCGGCGACCGCGTGCGGGTCTCGCAGATACTGGCGAACCTGGCCGGCAACGCCGTCGCATGCACGGAAGCGGGCCGCGTCGCGCTATGGGCCGAGGCCGAGGATATGGGAGACGGCGTTGTTCGCGTCACGCTGCGCGTGTCGGACACCGGCCCCACGCCGCAGGATGCGAGCCATGAGGAGGCCGCGTCGAGCGACGCTACGGCCGGAACGGCCGGTGTACGGGCGCAGGGGTTGGAGACCGTGCGACGCTGGGCCGAACTGCAGGGCGGATCGGTGAGAGCTGCGCCGAACCCGGGCGGCGGAGCAGTACATACCGTCGCCCTGTTGCTGCATGACGCCGACGCCTCTTCGGAGCCTGCCTGCCGGAGCGAGGCCGCAACGCAGGCGAGCGAGCCACAGGCCACTCGGACCGCTGTCGGCACTCTGCGGGCCCTTGTGGTCGACGACATCGATGTGAACAGGGCCCTGGCGCGCCGGTCGCTGGAGAGCCACGGCATCACGGTCGACGAGGCCGACGGCGGCCTGGTAGCCGTGTCCATGGCCGAGAAGACGCCCTACGACGTGATCATGATGGACATCCAGATGGCCGACCTGGACGGTCTGGCGGCCGCCCGGGCGATCCGCCGCCGCGAGGCCGGCGGCACGCACAGGGCGCGCATCGTCGCCATGACGGCCTACGTGCAGCCGGGCATCCGCGAGAAGGTGGCGGAGAGCGGCATGGATGCGTTCCTTGCCAAGCCGTTCGGTACGCAGGAGCTTGTCGCGGCCATGTCGGGCGCACCGGCGATTGCGGCCAGCTCCGTTGAACCCGGCGCCGCACCGGCATCCGACAGCGCCATCGACATGCCGGACCTGATCCGCCGAGTCGATGGCAATACAGGTTTCGCCTTGGAACTGCTTGAGTTATACAGGTCAGAATCCCTCACGCGGCTCGCCGAGGCCCACAACGCCGTCGAGGCCAAGGACAGAGCCGCACTCAAGGCGGCGGCGCACACACTGAAGGGCACGGCAGGACAGGTGAGCGCGAAGCGCGTGGCGCATCGTGCAAGGCTACTGGAGCTCGCCAGCGCCGATGCGGCGGCGGATACTACAGAGCTACTGCAGGAGCTGCAGGCCGATGTCGATGACTCGCACACCGCCATCGACGAGATCCAGGCGGTCCGTCGGGCTTGACCACACGGACCTGAAAGCGGCTCAGCCGCCAACCAGAACGCGTACTCCTCCACCATCGATAGATGCACGGCACATTTGGGGCACAATGAACGTTGGCATCCGTGTCTCAGACCCGTTGCGGTCCGATTCGGCGCGGAACCGTGCACGCATTCACCGAGTGTAGGAGCCGCCGCCCGTGAAGCCAGTAGTACTGATCGTGGATGATGACGTGATCTCGCGCCACCTCATCGCCAACGCGCTGGGCTCTGATGACTACGACCTAGTGCATGCCGGTGACGGCGAGGAGGCGCTAGAGCAAGCCGCGCGCGTCGCTCCAGACGTCGTCCTCCTCGACATCATGATGCCGCGGATGGACGGGTACGAGGTCTGCCGCAGGTTGCGCGAGGATCCCGTGCTTCGCGAGGTGCCCGTGGTGATGGTCACCGCGCTGGAAGACCACGAATCCCGGATCAACGGTGTGAACGCCGGGGCGGATGACTTCCTCACCAAGCCGCTCGATACCGTCCTGCTCCGTAGCCGGGTCCAGATGATCACGCGGCTTGACCGGTACAGCCGGCTGCGCGAGGAGCATCGCAGGTTCGACTGGATCGTTGACCATGCGGTGGACGGGTACGTCGTAGTCGACCACGATGGCCGTATCCGCTATGCGAACTCAGCTTCCCGACGGCTGTTGTTGGCGCGGGACGAGGAGATCGAAGCCCGTCCCGACTTCCTGGAGCTGGCCCAGAGGCACTTCAACGGCTTCCCGGAGACCTCATGGTCGCGGTGGCCGCACCTACAGCAGAGCCCTGCGGCACAATTCCTCGTCCGTCCGGAGACGCAGGACTCGAGCAGCCTCTGGCTTCTGGTCGAGTACCTGCCCATGGTCAGTCGTGCCACACCCAGCGCTACCCTGCACCTTCGCGACATCACGGTCGAGCAGGCGCTGGCCGCGGGCTCGTCGTTCCTGCACGCCTCGGTGGCGCACAAGTTCAGGACACCGCTGAACGCAGTCATCGGCGGCCTTGACCTCATCGTGAACGACCTCGCGGGGTTGCCGCCGGAGGTTGTGCGCGAGACGCTGGACGATGCGTACCTGTCGGCGCAACGGCTCCACGAGCAGGTCGAGGACATCCTGAACCACCTTGAGTCGACCACAGGCATCTGGGTCGGCTCGTGCCGCGTGCAAGACATCACGGCGCTGGTGGCGGGCCTCTGCCGCTCCATCTCGATCGCGCCGGCATCGACGATGATCGCCACCACCGTACGCGACCGGTACCTGCCGATCAACCGGGCAGCGGCCGAGCAGATCCTGCGCGAGGTGCTGGACAACTGCCGCAAGTTCCATCCCGAGCACACCCCTACCGTCACGATCCGGGTCACGTCGCCCGGCGACGGCAAGATTCGCATCAGCATCAGCGACGACGGAGCGCACATTCCCGCAGCGCAGATGGAGCGGGTGTGGCTACCGGGGTTCCAGGCCGAGAAGCTCTGGACCGGCGAAGTGCCGGGCATGGGCCTGGGCCTGCCGCTGGTGGCTAACATCACATGGAGCGTAGGTGGCGCCGTTACCATCCACAACCGCGCAGACGGCCCGGGCGTTGACGTTGAACTGACGTTCCCTGAGGCGCCCGCCAACCGCGCCGAAACCTGACGCGGGCCCCGCCCGGCCCACGACCCCGCTTCCAGGAGCAAGGCATTGAGATACACACCCTTTGGCACGACCGGTTTCGGCATCTCGCGGCTGGGCTTCGGCGCCATGCGGTTGCCTATGCGCGAGATCGACGGCAAAAACGCGGTGGACGAAGATGTGGCCATCCCGATGATCCATCGGGCGTTCGAACTCGGCGTGAACTACATCGACACGGCCTATATGTACTGCGAGGGGCTGAGCGAGGTCACGGTGGGCCGGGCCGTCAAGGGGTGGCGCGACCGCGTCTGCGTCTCCTCAAAGTTCCCGGTCTCGCCCGGCCGCTCCTACCGGGCGACGCTGGAGGAGCAGCTCGGCCGCCTGGACATGGAGTACCTGGACTTCTACCACTTCCACGGGATCGGCAAGTGGTTCCTCGAGCACGAGCAGCGCGACGAGCTGATCGCCGAGGCCATCCGCGCCAAGGAGGAAGGCCTGATCCGCAACATCTCCTTCTCCTTCCACGACCAGCCCGAGGTGATGGCTGAGATCATCGACCTGGGCATCTTCTCCTCGGTGCTCTGCCAGTACAACCTGCTCGACCGCGCCAATGAGCCTGCGCTGGCCAACGCCAAGGCCAAGGGGCTGGGCACGGTGGTGATGGGCCCCGTGGGCGGCGGGCGCATCGCCGGGCTACCGGCGGACGTGGCCGCGAAGGCCGGCATCCGTGCCGCTAGTAGCGCCGAGTTGGCCCTGCGCTTCGTCTTCGCGAACCCAAACGTGGACTGCGCGCTCTCCGGTATGAACGCCCCGCAGATGGTTGAGGAGAACGCGGCCACGGCGTCCAACGCCGCGCCGCTGTCGGACGCCGAGGTGGCGGGCATCAACGCCGCTATGGAGGAGAACAAGCGGCTGGCCGACCTCTACTGCACCGGGTGCAAGTACTGCCTGGACCACTGCAAGCAGGAGATCAATATCCCTCAGATCTTCCAGGCGATGAACATGTACCGCGTCTACGGGCTGAAGGCCCACGCGCAGGGCATGTACGACGCCATCGGCGGGCAGTGGGTGAAGGGCAAGAAGGCCGACTGGTGCCAGGAGTGCGGCGAGTGCGAGGAGCACTGCCCGCAGAAGATCGCCATTCGTGAGCAACTGAAGGAGTGCGCCGACCTCTTCGGCGCAGTTGCCGGCGGCTAGAGCCGCTAGGAGTTCGCCATGTCCCACCTCGACCGCATGCGCTCGGCCCTGGCGGCCTCGGGCGCGCAGGCCTTCATTGTCACCGACCTGGCCAACCTGCGCTGGCTCACAGGCTTCACGGGCTCCTTCGGGCAGGCCGTCGTGTCGGCCACGGCGGCGGTGCTCATCTCGGACAGCCGGTACACGCTGCAGGCAGCGGAGCAGGCGCCGGACTTCGCGGTACGGACCTACGCCAACCCGGAGGACGGTGCGGACGTGCTGCTGGAGGAGCTGCGGGCGGCGGGCGTTCGCCGTCCGGCGTTCGACAAGGCCAATGTGACCGTGGGCGGGCTCCAGCGATGGGAAGCCAAGCTCACCGGCATGGCCCTGTGTGCAGCCGACGATCCCATCGGCCGGTTGCGGGCCGTTAAGGACGCGAACGAGATCGCCCTGATCCGCCGCGCCTGCCGCCTGGCCGACCAGTGCATGGAGCGGCTCCTCGGGCGCATCAGGCCGGGCGTTACGGAGAAGGAGCTGGCGTGGGAGATCGATGTCTTCTTCCACCGCCAGGGCGCAGGCATGGCGTTCCCGGCCATCGTGGTCAGCGGCGAGCGGAGTGCGCGGCCGCACGGCCTCCCCAGCGACAAGCGGCTCGAGGCGGGCGACTTCATCACGTTTGACTTCGGCGCCAGCGTGGAGGGCTACTGCAGCGACATCACCCGGACCGTGGTGCTGGGAAGCCCCAGCGACCGACAGCGAGAGATCTACTCAGAGGTGCTGAAGGCGCAGTTGGCCGCGCTGGCCACCATCGCGCCGGGCGCATCGGGCAAGGCCGTGGACGGCGTCGCCCGGACATCCCTCGGGCAGGCCGAGCTGGCGCAGTACTTCGGGCATGGCCTGGGCCACGGGCTAGGCGCACTGGTACACGACGCGGGCCGCCTCTCCCCCACCGTGGACTGGACGCTTGAGGCCGGCCAGGTGATGACCGTGGAGCCCGGCGTCTACATCGAGGGGCTGGGCGGCGTACGGATCGAGGACGACGTGCTGGTGACGCCTGAGGGCTGCGAGATCCTGACGCGATTCCCAAAGGAGCTCATCTGCCTGTGACGCGCCGCCGCCGATGCGCGATGGAGATTGCAGCGGTTGTCACACTCTTGCAGACAACGGGGTGCGGGACGCCTTGGAGCGCCGGACATGCATCCACCGGGCCGAATGGCGTTGAGCCGATTATGGACGCGGTCACACTGGCCGACGGGGCGCGGCCCTACGCCCGAGACCTTGCCTTCAGGCGCGATCGGCTCCTGCGGGCGCTCGCCGCGGGCCAGCCGGGCGTCTCCGTACCGCGCGCAGCAGCCACGGTGGCGCTCATCGACCGGGCGCGGGCGCAGGCTCCCGGTTGCGTGCGGTTCGCCGTGCGCGCCGGCAAGGGCGGCCTGTCGCTGACCCCGCTGGACTGGTCGCCGAGGCCGCATCATGTCAGACGGACGGTGCGGGCAGACGTGGTCGTGGTGGGCGGAGAGATCGAATCTATCGTCACGGCCATGGCCGCAGCTGACGCCGGGGCCACCGTGGCGCTGGTCCACGCGGGTCCGCTGGGCGGGCTCACGGCGGACACGGGCGGCAACCTGCGCTACTTCGACTGCATCCCCGGTACGCCGCACCCCCCGCAGCAGGTGGCGCTCTTCCGCCAGGGCCTGGGCATGCGGGCAGGCAACTGGGTCTGCATCCCGGCAGAGACCGACGGCAAGATCCGCGCCTTCCTGCGGCGGCAGTACGCAGGCGTCGCGCTAGTGGGCACACGAACCTACAACAGCCTGCAGGTCGGCAGGGGCGCCGCGGGGGTGGGTTCCATCACCACCGAGGAGGGCGTCCGGCTGGTCGGCACGGCCATGCTGGACGCCGAGCCGGAGGGCATCGTGGCCGAGAAGGCGGGCCTTCCGATGAGCATCGACGTGCCGAACCTGGCTTGCGGGCTGGTGTTCGACGTGGGCGGCATCAGACCGAGCGACTGGCCCGCGCTACGCGACCGAGCCCGCACATCGGCGGGGAGCATCCTGGCGGCGCTAGGAGTGTCAGAAGAGCGGCTGGTCGCCTCGGCGGGCGGGCGCAGTGCGCTACGGCAGATGCGCCAAGCCGTGCGGCAGAACCACGTTCTCGCCAACCGGACCTACCAGCTGGGGTACCAGGCGCTGGCTCAGGGGTTCGACTTCTGGATGCACTGCCTCGCGGTGCGGGGGCGGAGCGCCGACCTCGAGTGGCTCAATACGCGGCGGTGCAGCAGCGGCTTCAACGTCACCGCGCCACTCGACCAAGCCACGTTCAACAGCCTCTCCTACCGGCTGGACCGAACCGTGCTGCAGCACGACCACAGCCTGACGCGAGACGCCGAGTTCGCACCGATCCGCAACACGGAGCGACCTCAGTTGGAGGCCTATCTGCGCTGGGTGACGGGTAACCCGGCGCTACGCGTGCGGCTCCCAGCACAGCTCTACGTGCGGCGCGCCTCGGCGGCGTTCGCCACCGCCAGTCCCTACGGCCCGGAGGACTTCGTGGACCAGCCCGCGACCGACCTCTGGATGACCTACCAGATGGACTACCGGAACCTGAGCCCCCGCGATGCGTGGGACGAAGCGCTGGTGCGGAGGGCCTGGTCGCACGGCTCGACGCGGTACACGTGGGACTGCCGCGGGTCCAGCCTGCGGTCAGCCGTACCGAACCTGTACCTGCTGAACCGGAGTAGCGTGCCGATGGAGTGGTACGGCGGGCTCCGGATCGTGCAGGAGATGGTCAACACGGGCGCGGCGTGGGCGAGGGAGCGTCCGTGGGCCGGTTCGAGCTAGCCGGGCTCGGCCTCCAGTAGCCAGCCGCGACCCGGCGCCACCGGGATCGGCTCACCGCCGGTGAAGCGAGCGGCCTCCTGGAAGCCCTCGGAGGCTGCGGCGCGCCATGCGATGGGGCCATCGCCCAGGCCCAGAACCGCCCGGTCCAGCGTTAGCCGCACCTCCGCCGGCTCAGGGGCCCACGATGCCACCGCCAGCAGGGCGCGACCCGGCTTGAGGTAGGCGGTGCAGAGGACGTCGCCGCGGTCGGTTCGCACGGGCGGCCGGTCGGTCCACCAGCCGCGCATGGCCGCGCCCTCCATGCCGAAGCGGTCCAGCAGGCTCCAGACCGGCCTCGGGTCGGCATCAACCGACCAGCCCAAGCGGTTCGTCATACCGAAGAGCATGCCGCGCCAGGGGTTGCCGCCCTTCTCCAGCATCTCGCCCAGGAGGCCGAAGGGAACGCCGCTCATCTCCACGAGCCACTGGTCGGGCGGCGCGTCGTAGTCGAAGTACTCCCCGAACCAGAGCCGATCGATGTATGGCAGGTGCTCCATGTAGAGGTTGGCGCTACTGGCGAACCCGTCGCGCCCGTTGTACTGGTTGGCCGAGTGGAGGTCGATGATCGGATCGGGGCGGTGTGCGGCCAGGATGCGCCGGATGCGCTTCATCGTCTGGCGGTCGAAGGCAACGTCATCGAGGTAGAGGCCGTCAATGCCCACGTTGCGGGCCAACCAGTCGAGGCCCTCCAGGTAGTGGTTCTGCCACCGGCTCATGCCACCCAGGATGAGGCTGCAGTCCTCCACGTTGGGCGCGAACCAGCCCGAGAGGTAGGTCTGCTCCAGATGCTCCTGCAGCCAGGCGTAGCCGCCGCCGGGGCCGGGGGTAAGCACCTCGTCGCCGAGGCTGCGGAGGGCCCATAGCTCCGGCGCGCGGGTCGTAAGCTCGCGCACGGTGTAGTAGATCTTCACGCGAATGCCCGCAGCGTGGGCCTCGCCGATGTATGCCCTCATGGCCTCGGGGCGCAGGAAGGGGTAGTTGATGTAGGGGTTGATCTCCGTGGCGTGGTGGACGTTTACCACGTTGGCGCCCTTGGCGGCGATCTCGGGCACCGGTCGCAGGGCATGGTGGTAGCGCGCGCCGAAGTGGGCAGCGGCGTCCAGCGGCTTGAAGGGCGTGACGGCCAACCGGAAGTCGAAACGTAGTTCCTCGCCCGCCGCCATCTGGAACGGGCCGGAGGCGCAGACAACGCGGGCGCCGCCTGCGGGCCCGGTGTGTACGGTGACCGTTCCCCTGCCCTCGTTGTGCCACGAGCGGGGCAGGACCAGGGGCTGCTGCTGGTAGAAGTTGGTGTTGAGCGGCCGAACGTAGGCCTCGTCCTTCAGCGTGAGCTGCAGGCCGCCGTTGGGTGCGCCGATCCAGAGAGCGTCCTGGTTGCGCGCCCGGTCCCAGCGCCATTCCAGCGCCTCGGGCCGCGATCCGCCGCGAACGCCGAGGCCCATCATATGCGTCGAGCACCAGGGTTGCATCTCGAACGAGAGGTCGGCTCCGGCCAAGTCGGCGGCCTCGCGCGCGTGCAGCCGGAGGCGGTACTCCAGCGTGCCGTCGAACTCTATCACGGCTTCCACATGGAGGTCCAGGTCGCCGGAGGAGCCCGACCAGGCCACATCGGCCTCTGCATCGGTGCGCGGCGCAGGAGCGCAGGGCTCGCCCTCGAACAGGGCATGGCTGAAGGGGGCGCGTACCGCCGCGAAGAGGAGGCTCGCGGCCAGCATCGGCCGCGGCGGACCCTCGATCGACGTCACGTCGGGCGCGAAGGCGCTGTGTATCTGCCTCGGCAGACCGTCGGCCCCCAGCGAGACGGTACGGCCCAAGATCGACACATCGCGCCCATCGACCCGCACCGGGGTGAAGGGGGGCGGCACCGTGCCGTCGTCGGCGATGCGGCTGTCGAGCCAGCGGAGGCGGCTGAGCAGCTCCGGGCGGCTGTCGCCGCAGTCGTCGAGCGGCGGGCCGCTGACCGCCACCTCGACGGGAAGCTCCACGCGGCGACACGCGCTCACCACGGCGACGGCGCCCTGGATCGATCCCGCGGCAGCGTTGAGGTCCACCTGTACGCCGCACCAGTGCGCCAGCAAGCTGCCCTTGTCGGCGCGCACCGTCAGATCGGAGGCGACGCCGGCCTGGCTCACGCAGCGGGTGTTGAAACAACGGATCGTGCCAAGGCCCGGCGGCGGGTCACCCGCCCAGGCTACGGCGACGCCCTCCACCGGCTCGGACGCTGCCCAGACGCCAACCTGGAAGACCAGGTCCTGGCCCGGTTGCGCCGAGAGGGCGACCCGGTGGTCCGGCCGGCGGTCCAGCCACCGGACGGGCAGGCGGTCGAAGAGGCGGATCGGGTGGAAGCGGTCCTCGACCAACGCCACGAAGGGCGGCGAGCCAAGGCTCTCGCGGAGCGTAGCCTCCTCGGCTTCGGTTGCCGGCAGGTCCATATCGGTGCGCTCGTGGTGCGGCAGGGCGGCCTCGAAGCGGACGAAGTCGGCGACCAGGCCACGGCACTCAGGAACCGGGGGCTCGTCGGCGAGCGTGTAGTGCGCCGTGGGGTAGTAGACGCCCTCCTGCACCGTGGGCCTGAAGTAGATGTGGTAAACGCCCGCCGCCGGGCAGGGGCCGAAGCCCACCACGCCCTCGGCGGCGAATGCTCCCGACTGTGCACGGCAGGGCACGCGGACGCCGTCGGGGCCCTCGGCGATGAGCAGTCCGTCGGCGACCCGGTCGTCGCGCCGCCGCCACGGCAGGCGAGCGATGGCCCACTCGGCGGGGGCTTCCAGACGCACCACGGCCCGGTGGTAGCCCAGCTCGGAGGGATCCCAGAGGGCTCCCAGGCCTGTCCAGTCCGTCATGGGTTGTCGCCCTCCTGCGCCGTGGTTGGAAGCCATGGTACCGCAGACGGCGGGCGGCTGCCCTGGGACGGGGTTGACGGAGGTAGCTCAAGGGCGCACGGCCGATGGTGGCGCCTTGACCCATCGTGTATACCGTAGGCAGGCTCGGTGGTCTTCATGGCCCCGCCACGCACACGGAGGAGCGCACCCATGTTCATGCTGTCGTTACCTCACACTACCGTCAGACCGCCGGCACGGTTCGACCTGGTGATCCGGGGCGGCTCCGTCATCGACGGCACGGGGTCTCCCGCGCGCCCGGCCGACGTGGGCATCCGCGCCGGGAGCATCGTGGCGGTGGAGCCTTGCCTCGGCAAGGGGCGCAGGGAGATCGACGCCTCGGGGCTTACGGTGGCGCCGGGCTTCATCGACGTGCATACCCACGCCGAGAACGTGCTGGTCCTACCCAGAGCCGAGAACTTCGTGCGCGACGGCGTGACTACGGTGATCGCGGGCAACTGCGGCGAGTCGCCCGACGACATCGGCGCGTCCCTGGAGGAGGCCGAGCGGAGGCGCATCTCGCTGAACATCGGGATGCTGGTGGGCCACAGCTCCGTGCGCGAGAAGGCCATGGGGGGCAGTTTCGACAGGCCGCCTACTTTCGAGGAGATGGAGGCCATGCGCGGCATGGTGGAGACGGCCATGCGGCAGGGCGCGCTGGGCTTGTCTACGGGGCTCATCTACCTGCCGGGCGTCTTCGCAAAGACCGACGAGATCATCGACCTGGCCCGTGTGGCGGCGCGGTTTGGGGGCATCTATACCAGCCACATGCGCTCGGAGGGGACCAACATACGGGCTGCGCTGGAGGAGACGCTGGCCATAGGCCGCGGCGCGGGGATCCCGGTGCAGGTCTCGCACATCAAGCTCTCCGGCGATAACAACTGGGGTCGTCACGCCGAGGTTCTCGGACTGCTGAACGCCGCCCGCGCCGAGGGCCTCCGCGTGACGCAGGACCAGTACGCCTACACGGCATCGAGCACGGGGCTGGGGCAACTGATCCCGGCCTGGGCGCTGGAGGGCGGCGCCGGGGCGTTCCGCAAGCGGCTGGCTGATCCGGCCGAGCGCGCACGGATGGAAGCGGAGATGTGCGAGACTCCTGCGCGACGCAAGCGGCCGGACTTCAACTGGGTGACGCTGGCAGACTGCCGATGCAACCGGAAGCTGAACGGACTGGACCTGCCGGAAGCCACCCGGATTGTGAAGGGCAATACCGACCTGGCGAACCAGGTCGACCTGATCCTCGAGATCGAGGCCAAGGGCGGCGCCGGGGCGGTCTTCCACGGGATGAGCGAGGAAGACCTGCAGGCCTTCATGCAGGACGCGCATACAATGGTCGGCTCCGACTCCGGCGTGCGGCGCGTCGGCAAGAGCGTGCCCCACCCGCGCGGCTACGGCAACAACGCCCGGGTGCTTGCCCGCTACGTGCGCGACAAGGGCCTGCTGACGCTGGAGGAGGCGGTTCGTAAGATGACGTCGCTGCCCGCCGACACGTTCGGAATCGCCGAACGAGGGCGGCTGGCGGCCGGCAGGGCGGCCGACGTGGTAGTCTTCGACCCGAGCAGCGTGGCGGACACGGCCACCTTTGCGCAGCCCCACGCCTTCCCGGCGGGGATCCCCTGGGTGGTGGTCAACGGCGAGGTCGTGGTTCGCAACGGAAAGCACACCGGAGCCAAGCCGGGGCGCGCCATCCGGGGCCGCCAGGCCGGCCCGGTCGAAACCCGCACCGCCGGAGGGGCGTATCAACCTTAGTGTGTCGAGCGCCGTCGGAGGCGCCACAGTACCCGACCAAGGAGCCGAACGAATGGGACGCTTACGACCGGCCATGCTGGGCCTGGCGCTGTTGGCCGCCGCATGCGCGGCATGGGCCGGGCCGCTGGACGAGGGAAGAGCTCTCTACAAGGCGGGCAAGTATGCCGAATCGGCCAAGCGGCTGGAGCAGGCCACCCGTCAAGAGCCCGGCAACGCCAAGGCCTGGTGGCAGCTGAACTTCGCGTACAACAAGCTCAACCGCCCTGACGATGCTCTGCAGGCCGTTCAGCAGGCCGTCAAGGTAGACCCCAGCAAGGGCTTCGCCAGCGATCCAGCAAAGGTGGACGAGACGCTCAAACGACTGGAAGCCAAGGCGAGGCCGCACCAGTCGGGCGGCAATGAGGGCGGCCGGCGAGGGTCGCAGCCCTCCTCGGCGAGCTCAGGCGGCATCACGGCGGCGCTCATGTCGGGTGATGTCTACGTGGCGCCCGGCATGAACGTGGACGCGGCGCGGCTGCAGGCGGTTGCCAACTCGCTGAAGCCTACCGTGGTGAAGTTCGCCGTCCTAAACTCCCGATCCGGCAGCTCGACGCTGGCGCGGGAGGCATCGCGCATCCGCGACTACCTGAACCTCGGCTCAGGGTACGTCATTGCCGCCAGCCGCGCGGGAGTGTCGGCGTCCAGCAAGCAGTTGTCCAAGACCAAGCTGCGGGATGCCGTAAAGCAGGTGGCGCCCATGATGGAGACGGGCCGCTACACGGAGGGGCTAGAGCAGCTTGCCCGGTCGCTGGTGGCCACGCGGACGGCGCAGACAAGGAGCACGGGCATGGTCTGGTTCACGGTCCTGCTGGTAGGCGGCGGCATCGTCATCACCGTGGTGGCCCTGCGATCAGCGGCCAACCGGCGCTCCATGCGGGCGCGGCGCTCCTCCATCGAGCGGAAGAAGACCGACATCATCGCGGCCATCTCTAGCCTTGACAGCCTGGAGGAGTCGCTCTCGCCAACGGCGGCTGCCCGGGTGCGCGAGTACCGCCTGAGCGCCGGCACCAAGCTGGACGAGGCAGCGCGCATTGTGGTCCGCGCGCGAAAGGACTCCGAGCTCCAGCGAGCCGAGGCCCTGCTGGCATCCGCACAGGGCGATATTGAGGGGGCTCGCACGGTGGCATCGCGCCCTGACCGTGGCCCCGGCGGCTCCAATGGAGCTACCGGGGCCGCCCCGCCGGTCTACGCCGAAGCCGTGCGATCATCTACGGACGGCACGGACTGGTCCTCGGTGCCTGAGGAAGAGAAGGGCGTCTGCTTCTTCTGCTCGCGCCCCAGCTACCTGGACGAACTGACCCCTGTGACGGTGAAGCTGGAAGGTGAGCGGCAGAAGGTCCTGGCCTGCATGGCCGACCTGGCCACCATCAAGACCGGCGCCATGCCCCAGATCCGTGCGTTCGAGCACCAGGGGCGGACGGTGCCTTGGTATGCGTACCCGGACTACAACCCGTACAACGACTACTACGGCAGGGGCTACGGCGGCGGATCGCTACTCAGCGACATGGTGACGCTTTCGGTCATCGACCATATGTTCTGGAGCTGGCACCGGCCGGCGTGGGGCTGGGGTTGGGGCGGCGGCTACGGCATGGGGTACGGCGGCTACACCTTCTACCCGGACCACCACAACTACTCCGACTACTCGTCCGAGCGTGCGGCATCGTCGCTGGACACCACGTCCGACGCAGCGGGCGTCGATTTCCTCTCTTCGGGTTCCGACGTTGGCGGCGACAGGGATGCGGCCGGGGCCGACTTCTTGGGCTCCGACCAGTCCTGACGCGGAGCGCCCATGGTCCGCTGTCCGCGCATCCTATTCTACGCCGTGAACGGCCTGGGGCTGGGGCACGTCTCCCGGCTCCTGGCCATCGGGCGGCGCGTACGGAGCCTGCTGCCCGAGGCTGAGATCGTCTACTTCACCTCATCCGAGGCCGAGGATGTGATCTATCGGGAGGGCTTCGCGGCCTTCAAGGTGCCCTCCAAGAGCCTCCGTGCGCAGGCCGGACTGCGTCCGGGCACCTACTCGCGGATGCTGCAGACGGTGACGCTGAACCTGATGGCCTCGTTCCATCCCCACGTACTGGTGGTGGATACCTTCCCGGCCGGCGCGATGCAGGAGCTGCTGCCGGTGCTGCGATGGGACAGCCGGCGCGTGTTCGTCTTCCGCGCCCAGCGGATGGAGGCGGCACGGACGGCGCTGATGCAGAACACGCTGGCGCTCTACGACCTCGCCATCGTGCCGCACAGCCCCGGCGAGGAGGAGGCGCCCGTGCCGGATGGGCTGGAGACCGCCTGGACCGGGCCGATCCTGCTCCGAGAGGCGGACGAAGCGCTGCCCCGCGCCGAGGCTCGCCCTCTGCTGGGGTTGCCCGAGCAGGGACCGGTGGTCTACGTCACGTTCGGCGGCGGCGGCGACAAGGATATGGACGCCGCGCTGCAGCAGACCGTGGGCGCCCTGGCCGGCGGCGCGGCGCATGTGGCCGTGGCGGCGGCGCCCCTCTATCGGGGAGCGGCCCCGCGCCAGCCCGGCGTGACGGCCGTGCGCTACTACCCAATGGCGGACCTCTACGGCGCCTTCGACGCGGCCGTCAGCGCGGCGGGCTACAACTCCACAATGGAGCTGCTGCACCACGGTGTGCCCACGGCGCTCTACCCCTTTGCGCGGCAAGTCGACGACCAGGAGGCCCGCGCCGACCGGTTGGCCGAGGCGGGCGCGGCGCTGCGGCTACGGTCGCTGGATGCCGCGCAAGTCGCCGACGCCGTCGGGCGCCTCCTCGATCCGGCCGTAGCCGCTCGCCTGCGAGAGGCTGGCCCCAGGGCCGTGCCCGGCGGCGGCGCGGCGCTGGCGGCCCAGCGCATCGTTGACCTCTGCCGGTAGCCTCCCCGACCGGTGAGCGGGCGGGTGCTATAATGCAAGCGGCGCAGAGTCGACCAACGCCTACCTCCAACCTATGAACACATACTCCCAAGACCATATCAGAAACTTCTGCATCATCGCGCACATCGACCACGGCAAGTCCACGCTGGCCGACCGCATCCTGGAGCATACCGGAGCCATCACCGGTCGGGACATGCAGGCCCAGGCGCTGGACACCATGGACATCGAGCGCGAGCGCGGCATCACCATCAAGATGACGGCCGTCCGCCTCCGGCATACCACGCCCAGCGGCGAGGGGTACGAGCTCAACCTCATCGATACGCCCGGCCATGTGGACTTCACCTACGAGGTCTCGCGGTCGCTGGCGGCCTGCGAGGGCGCGCTGCTGGTGGTGGACGCGGCCCAGGGCGTAGAGGCGCAGACCATGGCGAACGTGAACCTGGCCATGGCGCACGACCTGGCGATCATCCCGGTCATCAATAAGATCGACCTGCCGGCGGCCGAGCCCGAGCGCGTGCGCGACGAGATCGAGAACGTCCTCTCGCTGGAGGCCCACGAGGCGGTGCTGACCAGCGCCAAGCAGGGCATCGGCACCGCCGACATCCTGGACCGCATCGTGCGACTCATCCCGCCGCCCTCTGGCGACCCGTTGGCGCCGCTGCGGGCCCTGGTGTTCGACAGCCACTTCGACCCCTACCTGGGCGTGGTCTGCTACGTGCGGATCATCGACGGAAAGATGCAGCCCGGCATGCCGATCCGCTTCATGGCCAACGGCAAGGAGTTCGAGGTCGGCACGGTAGGCGTCTTCCGACCGAAGATGGAGAACAGCGAGGCGCTGCTCACCGGCGAGGTGGGCTTCTTCACCGCGTCGATCAAGACCATCGGCGAGGCCAACGTGGGCGACACTGTTACCGAAGCCGAGCGGCCCGCCACAGAGGCGTTGCCCGGCTACCGCAAGGCCAAGCCCATGGTCTTCTGCGGCCTCTACCCCATCGACAGCAAGGACTTCCCGGACCTGCGCGAGGCCCTTGAGAAGCTGCAGATGAACGATGCGGCGCTCTCGTTTGAGCCGGAGACGTCGGCGGCGCTGGGGTTCGGGTACCGCTGCGGCTTCCTCGGCCTCTTGCACCTGGAGATCATCCAGGAGCGGCTGGAGCGCGAGTTCGGGCTGGAGCTTATCGCCACCTCACCCTCGGTGGTCTTCCACGTGAACAGGGCCGACGGCACGATGATCGAGGTCGACAACCCGGCGCATATGCCCGAGCCCACGACCATCCTTTCCATCGAGGAGCCCTACGTTGAGGCGACGGTGTTCATCCCCTCGACCTACGTGGGCACCGTGATGGACCTGGCAAGGGACCGCCGCGGCGAGTTCGTGAAGATGGACCACCCCGGGCCGGACCGAGTGGTACTCCACTACCAGATGCCGCTGGGCGAGATCCTGATGGACTTCTTCGACCAGTTGAAGAGCCGGACGCGGGGATACGCCTCGTTCGACTACGAACCGAGCGGATACCGGGAGTCGAAGCTCATCAAGCTGGACATCCTGCTCAACGGCGACCCGGTGGACGCCCTCTCCTTCATCACCCACCGCGAGAAGGCCTTCCCGCGAGCCAAAGCCCTGGCCGAGAAGATGAAGGAAGTGGTGCCACGCCAGCAGTATGAGGTGCGCATCCAAGCGGCCATCGGCGGCAAGATCATCGCCGCGGAGACCGTGAAGCCCTTCCGCAAGAACGTCACCGCCAAGTGCTACGGCGGCGACATCACCCGCAAGCGGAAGCTACTCGAGAAGCAGAAAGAGGGCAAGAAGCGGATGAAACAGATCGGCGCAGTGGAGATCCCGCAGGAGGCGTTCCTGAGCGTCCTCAAAATAGGGGAGTCCTGACGACCGTATCGACAGGCATGGTGTGAGGTGACGCATGGGTAGATCGGCAACCATGATCATCGGGGGCATCGCCCTCTTCGCCGCAGGGCTGGTCGTTTCCGGCCTGCGCGTGGCGTGGCAGATGCCCTTCAGCGATGCGCAGACCAACGGGCTCAACGTCGCTCCGGCCGCGCCGCAGACGACGCTGGCGCCGGAGGAGGTCTACGCCCGGGCGGCTCAGGCGGCCAACAAGTCCGTGGTGAACATTGACCGCACGGACCGGGTGCAGATGCAGCGGTCGATGTTCGACGACTTCTTCGGCGACGGCCGACCGGTCACCCGCGACATGGCCAGCCACGGCTCCGGGGTGATCATCACGCGGGACGGCTACATCCTGACGAACGAGCATGTGGTGGGTGCTACCAACGCAGCGAACCGGAAGATCAGCGTCACACTGCTCGACGGCCGCAAGTTCCAGGGCACGGTGGTGGGCGCGGACCACACCACCGACGTGGCGCTGATGAAGATCGACGGCAAGGACCTGCCGGCCGCCCAGGTGGGGACGGTGCGCGGAGTGATCCCCGGCCAGATCGTGGTGGCCCTGGGCAACCCGCTGGAACTGCGGTTCACGGTGAGCCACGGCGTGATCAGCGCGCTCAACCGGCCGATCCAGGTAGATGACCGCATCTATGCCGACATGATCCAGCACGACGCCGGCATCAACCCCGGCAACTCGGGCGGCGCCTTGGTTAACCTGCAGGGCAAGGTGATCGGCATTAACTCGTTGGTCCGTCCCGACGCCCAGGGGATCGGGTTCGCCATCCCCATCGACACCGCCTTGCGCGTGGCCGACGAGCTGAAGCGCTTCGGTAAGGTGAAGCGGCCATGGCTGGGGCTGATCACGGACACCAATAACGACGCCTATGTGCGGCGCTACGGCGTGGCCTCGGTGCCGGGCGCCGTAATCATGCGGCTCTTCCAAGACGGGCCCGCCATCGAGAGCGGCCTTGAGGCCGGAGATGTGATCGTGGGTGTCGACGGGCAGGCCATCACCAGTGGCGAGCAGGTGAAAGAGATGGAGCGGAAGCTGAGCATCCGCCAGCAGGTCTCGGTGGAAGTGGTGCGGCGCGACGGCTCCAAGGCCAAGTTCAAGGTGACCGCCGGCGAGGCCCCCTGAGCAACTTGAGCCCGGCCGAGGGTAGACTTAGGCGCATACGTTAGAACGCGCGCGGAATGCGGTTTTGGCCGCGCGGCGCGTATGCCATGGTGTGCAAGCCGAGCCGGCAGGTCCGGTCGGTGAGCGATAGCAAGGGAGGCATTCAGTGATCGTTTCGACCCGCGCGCTATTCGAGCATGCGTACGGCAAGTATGCCCTTGGGGCGTACAACATCAACAATCTGGAGCAGGCCATGGGCCTCTTCCAGGGGAACATGGCGTCCAAGGCGCCGTTCATCATCCAGATCAGCAAGGGCGCCCGCTCGTACACCAACAAGTTGATGCTCGAGGCGATCATCCGCGCGGCCGACCAGATCTGGCCGGATGCCCTTTTCGCGGTGCATCTGGACCACGGCGACGAGCAGACCTGCTACGACTGCATCGAGAGCGGCTTCTACAGCTCCGTGATGATCGACGGCTCGCACCTCTCCTTCGAGGAGAACATCGCGGCGACCAAGCGCGTGGCAGATGCGGCCCACCCGAAGGGCATCACCGTCGAGGCGGAGCTGGGCCAGTTGGGCGGCGTCGAGGAGCACGTCTCCGTGGCCGAGGCCGATGCCAAGCTGACGAACCCGACCGAGGCCAAGGAGTTCATCGAGCGCTCAGGCTGCGACAGCCTGGCCTGCGCCATCGGCACCAGCCATGGCGCGTTCAAGTTCTCCGGCAGCCAGGGCCTCCACTTCGAGGTCATCGAGGAGATCCAGCGCCTTTGCCCGGGTTTCCCATTGGTCATGCATGGCTCCTCGTCGGTGCCTCAGGACGAAGTCGAGCGGATCAACGCCGCCGGCGGCGCCATGCGCGGCGCCAAGGGCGTGAACCCGGCCGAGTACCTGCCGGCGGCCCAGAAGGGCGTCTGCAAGATCAACATCGACACCGACGGCCGCCTGGTCTGGTGCCGCGTCCACCGCGAGTTCTTCCGCGACAAGCCCGAGAAGTTCGACCTGCGCGACCCCGGCAAGCTTTTCATGCCGGCCTACGCGGACTTCATCGCCAGCCGGAACGAGCTCCTGGGCTCGGCAGGGCAGCTTGAGGCGGCCACGGCGCTCGTCGGGAGCAAATAAGCTCCGGCCGGAACCAGTCCGAAGGTCCAAGGGCGCCGACCCCCGCGATGGGATCGGCGCCCTTTGCCGTTCCGCCCGGCGAAGGCGGGCCCGGTCCGGGGAACAACGCCGCCCGACGGCCCGTCTTGAGAGTGATGCAGGGGCGCCTTGCCGCCGCATCCGTATCACCATGCCGGAGGGCCTTTCGATGGTGTTGCACAACCGATCTTCCTGGCAGGCGGCAGCAGCCGTCCTGTTCGTGAGCGTCTGCTCCCAATCGAACGCACAGCGGCTAAAGATGCCGGTTCCCCTTTCGCCGGAGGCGCAGGAGGCGCGGCGCGAGCTGGCCCGGTTGGCTGCCGGCGGCACACGCTACTTCCGAGAGCCCCTGCGCCTGGCCGCCCACCGGCCCGCGGTCGTGCCCCACGAGTACGCCGTGCGCTTCCGCGCCAAGGCGTGGCAGACCGGCCGCGCGGCGATGGTGCAGAGCCCGCAGGTCCGGGTCATCTCCGCGATTCCGCAGCTGCATATCCAGCGGTTGCGCATCGAGGACCCGGCCACCGTCGAGGCGCTGCGCCGTAGCCCGGACGTGCTCTACATCGAGCCGCTGGCCATCCGCTACCCGCTCGTGGCTGACCCGAACGACCCCGCCTACACCGACTATGATCACAATATCACCACCGACCCCGAGATCTACACATGGTACAAGTGGGACTCCCACATGACCGAGAACGTGGCGGGGTGGAGCATCTGGCCGAACAAGTACTACAGCTCCTCCGTGGCCAAGGGGACCAACCGGGTGCTGCTGGCTGTGGTTGACTCCGGCATTGACTACGACCATCCGGACTTCATCAACGCCGGCGGTACGGGATCGGCGGTGGCCGCCGGTGGCCAACTCCTGCGGCCGCTGGACCGCTCCATCATCACCGGCGTGGTTGACACGGACGCATGGGATGAGTACGGCCACGGGACGCACGTCACCGGGATCGCTGCGGCCGCTACAAACAACGCGGTAGGCACCGTGGGCGTGGGCTACAACGCCGACGTCATCTCGATCAAGGTGGTCACCGCCGACGGCATGGGTTACGAGACCGACATCGCTGCGGGCATCGTCTACGCGGCAGACGCCGGGGCGCAGGTCTGCAACCTCTCGCTGGGCGGCTACATGTACTCGCAGGCCGAGCAGGACGCGATCAACTACGCTTGGTACAGAGGCATGATGTGCGTCGCGGCCATCGGCAACGACGGCACCTTCAGCACGCCCAACTACCCGGCCTGCCTGAGCCGCGTCTTTGCCGTTTCCGCCTGCTCGCGAACCAGCCTCGCGTCCTACTCGAACTACGGCGAGCAGGTGGCCATCACGGCGCCCGGCGGCGACTTTGACTACGACATCATGTGGCTGCTGGGCGTCTACAGCACCATGCCGACCTACCACTGCACCCTGAACGACGACGCTGAAGCCGCCATGAACTACGAGTACCTGATGGGCACCTCCATGGCCTCGCCGCAGGTCGCCGGGCTGGCGGCGCTCTACATCGGTCAGAAGGGACTGCCGCGGACGCCGGCCACCATCATCCAGACATGGCAGGCCCTGCAGCGCGCATCCGACTTCAGCGGCGGATGGAACCAGTACTACGGCTACGGGCTGATGCACGTATACAACACGCTGAATCTGACCAGCAACCCGAACCCGCGCGCCGATTCGGTGGGCGGTCTGGTCGGAGTGGTCCAGTACAAGGGCTCGCCGGCGGCCAACGCCACAGTGAAGGCGATCCCGACCGTCGGCACGATCCAGACCACCAGTACGCGCGCTGACGGCGGCTACAGGTTCACCAACATCGCGCCGGGCACGTATACCGTGCGAGCGACATTCCAGGGCGATAGCCAAACGATCCTGTCATTGCCCGTGACCGCCGGTTGCGACCTGCCGGGCATCGACTTCAACATCCTGGGTGTGGCCACGACGCTGACGGTACCCGACGTGACCGCGGGCGCCGGCACCAATGCGCGCCTGACCGCCACGCTGCGCCGGGCCGACACCAACGCCATCGTCGACTACGAGCCGATCCAGTTCCTCGTTGACGGTAGCGTCATCGGTAGCGCCTACACCAACGCAACCGGCGTCGCAACAGTCATCTATGTCGTGCCCGCCGGCGTAGCGTCGCATCCGATCAAGGCCGACTTCCTGGGCGAGGGCATCTTCCTGGCCTCCAGCGGCACGGGCACGCTGAGCCTGCCGCAGACCGCGTCCAAGCTGACGGTGGCGGATCGGACCGGCAACACCGGCGCGGCGGTGAGCCTGAGCGCCACGCTGACCAGGACGTCCAATGGCGCCGCCATCGCCGGGCAGACGGTGGGCTTCAAGGTGGCGGGTACGAGCGTCGGGTCGGGCATCACCGACGCGGCGGGAGTGGCGAACTACAGCTACACCATCGCGGTTGCGGCCGGAACGCATGCCATCGACGCCGCATTCGCGGGTGGCGGCGGCTACGCGGCGAGTACCGGAAGCGCCACGCTGACGGCCGTCGGGGCACCGACCTCCATGTACACGGTCGATCGGACCGGCATCTACACGACCACGGTCACGCTGAAGGGATACCTGAAACGGACCAGCGACAACGCCTGGCTCTCCGGCCGCACGGTGACCTTCGCCGTGGCGGGCACGACGGTGGGTTCGGCGACCACATCGGCGGCGGGCGAGGCCGTGCTTAACTGGGCCATAACCGACGGCGCGGCGAGCAGGGCCATCACGGCGCGGTTCGGCGGCGATACCACCTACGACCCGTGCGAAGGCTCCGCCACGCTCACCTCAACCAGCGTGGCCACCAAGGTCTATGTGGTCGACCGGCTAAACGTGAAAATCAAGACCTACACCGTGCTGAAGGCCTACCTATACACCCTTGCCAACGCGATCATCCCGGGCAAGACGATGTCGATGACCGTGGACGGTACTTCAGTGGGGTCGCAGGCGACCAACGCCAGCGGATACATCTCGTTCGGGTACACGGTCCCGGAAGGGACGGGCGCGGGCAACCGCGTTATCGGCGCCAGTTGGGCCGGCAACGCGGGCTACCCGGCCTCGTCCAACACAGGCAAACTCGGGGCGCTTCAGGGCAACCTCTACCTGTGGACCTATGTTCGGTCGGGCAAGGTGGGCACGACCCACCCGCTCAAGGCCTACGTGCGAAGCCTACCCGACTACGTGATCCAGCCCGGCAAGTCCGTCACGTTCAAGGTAAACGGCTCGGTCATCGGCTCGGCCAACGTGGCGGCCGACGGATGGGCGACGGTGAACTGGTCGATCCCCGCAGGCGAGCCGATTGGGGCGCACACCGCCACGGCAGAGTTCGCCGGCGACACCTGGTACGTAGCCACGACGGGCAGCACCCCATTCAACGTGGTGCCGTAGGCGCTCGCGGCAGCAAGGCTCACAGACGGCCCCGGGGGCATGGCGCTCCGGGGCCGTTTTGGGTGCGTGTGTATGGATGGGGTTGTACGCGGGCGGTCCGGTTGTGACGGGGTTGACCGAGTTGACGCGGTTGCCGACGGCGGTCGGCTAGAGCCAGCCGGTGATCCTCGCTAGTTGGCGCGCGTAGTCCACGAAGTTGGGCCAGTTGATGTCCGGCGGGACGCCGTGGTCGCAACTGGGGATATAGCCGCCGTTGTGGACCACGGGCGTCAGGCGCGCTAGCTCCTCGCGCAGGCTCTTCCCTCCCCTGGCCATGCAGCGCTTGTCGACGCCGCCGCAGTAGGCGATTTGGCGGCCGAACCGGCGGCGGAGGGCGGGCAGGTCGTTGCCGGCGGCCACCTCCAGCGGATCGGTGGCGTTGATGCCGGCCTCCATCCAGACTGGGATCAGGTCACCCACGAAGCCGTCCGAATCGACCTGGTAGACCGGACACGCGTGGGCGCGGATGACCTCGCCCCAGGCGGCCCAGCAGGGCATGAGGAAGCGGCGGCACATGGCCGGGCCGATCATCGGCTTAACCTTGTAGGCCATGTCTTCGGAGATGTGGAAGTAGTCAAGCTGCACCAGCGGGACCACGCGCATGAGCAGCTCGGCCACGTACTCGGTCCAGAATCGCACCATATCTTCGATCAGGTCGGGCTGCTCGATGAAGGCCATGCAGAGCCCCTCAAAGCCCATCCACTCGCGCATCTGCCAGAAGGGACCGTGGACGTGGAGGCCGACGACGTGGTCGCGCGCGCGAAGGACTTCGGCGTTCCGCGCCAGGTCGGCGGGGACGCGGGAGGGGTCTTGCGGGTCATACCGTGGCTTCATCGCCTCCCAGTCGGCCCAACCCTCCACCGGGCAGCGGATCCAGCGGCGCGTGACGAAGTCCCTGGCCGAGCGGAGGTAGCTCACGTCGAAGGCGCTGGATATCTCGCAGACGTTGCCCTTCCAGTCCTGCACGACGCGGCTATCGGCCCGCTCCTCGAGCACGACCTCGGGGAACATGGGCTCCATGGTGTGCTTGATCCAGACGGCGGGGCGCGGCTCATGCACCAACGGCGGCAACCCGACCTCGTCGCGGAGCCGGCCATACCAGTCCTCACCCTCGGCCAGGCCCTGGGTGCGCCACGCCCGCAGCGTCGACTCGCGGGGACCGCCCGGCGACCAGGGCACCCGGTCGGGCTTGCCGAACAGCATCGTCTCCAGCCAACGCTCACGCTCGGTCATGGACGGCCTCCTCGGGGCTAATCCAGATGCGCCTTGACGGTCACGATCTTCCATGGCGGCAGGGAGAAGCGGACCTCCGAGCCGCGCAGGGCCGGCACAATACCCGCAGCCGGCCCGCCTGCCAGGTCGAGGCACTCCACGGAGACCGGCGCGAACGGAAGGCGGACCACACACTCGGCGGGTGCGCCGTGGGCTTCGTGCAACCGGACGTGGAAGCCGTTCGCGCTGCGCCATACGGCTGTGGCAAGGACTGAGCCGGGCTCCACCGAGAGCTCGGGGCCCGCATCAGCGAGCGGTGCGCCCGCCGAGCGTACCGGGCGACCTACTACGGCTCCGGCCCGCGCCTCGGCTGCCAAGCGTGGTACGCACGCCTCCTGCCATGTGCCGGCGTAGGGCAGCAGGCTGAAGCGGAGCGTATGCGGTCCCCTGCCACCGATGGTGGACGGCTCTACGTGATGCTCCCACTCGTCCAGCGAGACGACGCGGTTGAGGAGGAGGTGCTCCAGCCAAGCGCCATCCGGGCTACGGCGGTAGTACCGGTCGGTGTTGCGGCCAATCAGCGCGTACCCTCCCCCGTCGGCCTGACAGGCCACGAAGCTCCGGGCATAGAAGAGGCCCTCGCGGCACCGCTCCATGCTGTTGCAGGCGGGCCAAGCATCCTTGAGGTACGGCTCGTTCTCGATGTCCTTCAGTTCCACCCCGAACGGGATATCGCCGAAGAGGCGAGCGCCGGGCGGCAACGGAGTGCGGGCCGCCAGGAAACCATCGCGGCCCGGCCAGTCGATCCGCACCTCGGCGTCGAGCATCGGCGAGCCGGCGTGCTGGTCCAACGTCATCGTCAGGGGCAGGCCGTCGATCTCGCCGGTCAGACGGGTGCGCCGGCGCACGGGGCCGTCCTCAAGCTGCGCCCAGTCGCCCCAGACCGGGGTGTGCGATGCGGTGATGGGACCCACATGGAGCGGGCCGCCGGGGCAGTCCACATCGTGGAGGACGAGGTCGAGCAACTCGGAGCCTTCGGGCGGCCCGAGGAAGTGGTCCGGCCCAGGGATGACCTCCGCCGCATTGCGGGGCCGCTCGCGCACCATGGCCAGGCCCATGGGAGGCATTCCCAGCGAGATCAGCCGTGTCTCCTCGGGGTAGCCGCCCTGGCCCGTCTTGGCTCCCAGGGTCTGCTCCAGCAGCGGGCGTCCGGCGCCGTCGACCAGCTCTAGCGGCCAGTCATCGCCGTAACGGGCCACCTGCACCGGCACGGCCACGGTGCGGCGCCACGGGAGCGGGTTCCAGACGACGCCCAGCGTATCGTGCGGGAGGCGGACGCCGCGCGCCAGGCCGCGCAGGGCCTCGGTCCGGAGGCGGCGGGCCTCGAGACCCACGCGGTCGGCCATCTCCTTG
Source organism: uncultured Chthonomonas sp. (assembly GCA_903951425.1). GTDB lineage: Bacteria > Armatimonadota > Chthonomonadetes > Chthonomonadales > CAJBBX01 > CAJBBX01. The sequence goes on along the minus strand of CAJBBX010000156.1, from coordinate 37,752 downwards.
AGTTCGGCGAAGTCCTCGGTGAAGAGCCACTGGGTGGCGTGGGCGCAGGTGAGGAGGTGGTCGCGCCAGAGCGCCTCGTGCGGCACGAGATCGTCCGGGGGCGTTTCGGCGCCCGGAGCCAGCGACGCCAGGGCCTCGGCGGCCTCGGCCTGCGTGAGGAGGGCATCGTTGCCCACGCGCTGGACGGCCAGGCCACGCTCGCCGTTCCAGGCGGCATTGTAGGCCACATCGCAGGGGTCCAGCGTGCCAGCGATCAGCGGCAGGCGGTCAGCGCGGGCTCGGAGTTCGGTGAAGTAGTCCACCGGCGTGGCGAAGGCGATCTGGCCCAAGCCCAGTTCGCACCATCGGGCGACTAATGCCGGGGCGTCGGCAGGGGCGTCGTCGATGGTGCGCAGCGGGCGGGTATCGTCGCAGCCGAGTGAGAGCCAGAGCATCTCGGTGGGGGCCAGCCAGGCACGCTCGCGCAGTTCCGCGTCCCAGAGCATCTCTGCCATGTCATCGGCCTCGAGCGCTTCGGGCTGCAGGAGCGGCCGGTGCGCCTCCGCCGGGGCGAAGAGGCCGCCGTAGCCGCCGCGCGAGGCGAGTACCTGCGAGCCATCGAGCCCCTCCCAGCGGAAGTCCACGGGGATGCCCTTGATGCTGAGCGACGAGAAGGGCCGCCAGAAGCGCAACGAGGTGTAGCCGGCCTGGCGCAGCAGCTGCGGCAATTGCGGGTGCCCGGTGGCGACATCGACCGAGTCGGCCTGCACGCTCAGGTCGGCCTCGGGGAAGGCCTCGCCGAAGAGGCGGCGCCCGATGAGCAGGCTGCGAACGTAGGTTTCATCGCCGACCATGTGCGGACGGACGTTGGCGTAGCCGCCGCAGACCGCGATGCGCCCCTCGGCGATACGGCTGCGCAGATCCGGCAGCAGGTCGGGCCGAAGGTCGAGCAGCGGAGCGAGCTGGCAGGCCCAGTTGTCGATGTACCAGCGGTAGTCGGGGTCGCGCCGCATGATCTCCAGCGTCTCGGCGAAGATCAGGGCGTAGCGGCGCTCGTGCCATGCCCGCGTGTGGACCCAGGCCCAGTCGCAGTGGGTGTAGGGCACCAGCGCGATGCGGGTCCGGGCGCAGCGCCGGCGGATTGCCTCCACGCGCTGCGAATGCCTGGCCGACAGGTCCAGGGCCATGGAGTGGTAGCCCACACGCTCCCTGTCGCCGACCTGCGTGATGACGAATCCGAGCTTCTTGTACAGGTCGATGGCGCCTGCGTTGCCCATATCGACGCTGAGGCGGAGTTCACGCTTGCCCCAGAGGAAGACCGACTCGATGGCCCGCTCCAGCAGACTGCGCCCAATGCCCTGCCGGCGCCAGCCCGGGGCCACGCAGATGCCCAGGAGCGGGCTGTCGGTCTGCATCTCGAAGAGCCAGATGTAGCCCACGAGGCGCCGCCCATCGACAATCGGCGCCTGGCCGGACGGGTCATCGGGCTTGGCGTCGGCCCAGGCGCCAAAGGCCACCACGAAGCCGTCCGTGTCGCCGGAGAGGAGGCGCCGAATGTACGCGACGTCGGTGCGCTTGGGGTGGAAGTACTTGAGCGTGCCGCCGTCCTGGGCGTCGAGGTAGGCCGACATCTCCTCGGCGTTGCGAGCGGTCAGGGGCTCCAGCGCGACTGCAGGCCGATGGCGCGCGGCGTCCGGCGCCGTCACGCCAGACGCTCCGAGGCGCCGGACCGGGCCGCGCGCTCCACGGCGGCGAGCATGCGCTCCAGGTCGATGCCGCGCTGGATGGACGGCTCGAACGGCGCGCCCGCGTGCACCGCGCTGATGAAGGTGTAGACGCTGTGCAGGTGCGCCCGGAGCCAGCCGACCGTGGCCTTCGGCGAGGGGAAGCCCGCCGGCGAGGGATAGCGCCGGACGCAATCGATGCGCTTGAAGCCGGACGAGCCGCCGTAGGGCATCTCCGGATCGGCGGCGTCGAAGTGCTCCAGCCAGTTGGCGTCCATGAGGTTGAACCGCAGGGCTCCCTTGCGGCCGTGGATCTCGAAACGGAGCTCATCCATGGCGCCGGTGGCGATCTTGGAGCACTCCAGCGAGCCCACGGAGCCGCAGGCCAGCCGGGCAGACATGAGCGTCATGTCGTCGGAGTCCTGCTCGACCCAGCGCGAGGGGTCCTCACGGGATGGGCGGCGCGGGTTCAGCGTCACCTGCCGGGCGTGTACCTCGGCCAGCGGCGAGCCGCAGATCCAAGTGATCAGATCCACCAGGTGCGAGCCCAGGTCGTACAGCACGCCGGCCCCCATGGCGCGGCTGTCCTTCCATGCCAGGGGCTTGCCCTCGGGCACGTTGCCCGCGTGGAGGTAGGCGCCGCGGAAGCCGATGATCTCGCCCAAGCGGCCCTCCTCGCACATGCGGCGGGCGAGGATGGTGGCGGGCAGGCATCGGTTGTGGAAGACCATCTGGCCGACGGATACCGGGTCGGGCAAGGCCGCGGCAAGCCGCTCAGCCTCGTCAAGCCTGCCGGTTAGAGGCTTGTCGCAGTAGACCTTCTTGCCGACCGCCGCGGCGGCCAGGAGCTGGTCGGCGTGGGCGTCGTTCGGCGACGCGATGTCGACGATATCGATCTCCGGATCGGCGATAAGCGCCTCGGGCGTCTCATAGGCTCGGGCGAAGCCCAGGGCGTCGCGAGCGGCCCCGGCGCTGGCCATGCGCGAGGTGGCCACACCATGGAGGAGGCAGCGGTAGGGCAGCTTCTCATAGAAGAAGGGTAGCGATTGCCAGCACCATGAGTGCGTCTTGCCCATCATGCCGGCGCCGATCACGCCGATCCGGTACGTCTGCATTGGGATCCTCCAGATGGTCAGGGCGCAGTGGGGCCGTCGTTGTCGCGTTCAAGGGCGGGCCGGGCATCCAGCGTTTCGCGCAGGAGCTGCTCCACCTGGCGGACGGTCCGGATGCCGTAGAAGCCGGGGGTCGTTCGGCTGCCTGAGGTGCGGCGGCGGTAAGCCCACTCGAGGTTGTTGTCAGGCCCGAAGAGCAGATTGCCCGAACCGTCGCCACGCTCGTTTCGGGTCAGATGCGCGATGACGGAACGATCGAAGCTCTGCACCGTTCGACGGCCGGCGTCCTCAATGATGAGGGCTCGACGATCGGTGACGGCGTAGATCGTATTGGCGGCCTTGCGGCGGTACCAGATCGGCGAGGTGAGCATGCCGATGCCGATGCCGATGAAGGGCAGGCCGAAGAGCGGAAACATGATCGAGAAGGCCATGCCCGGCCCGCCGGCGCGACCGATCCCCTGAAGCGCAGGCTGGATGGCGCCGCCCTCCCAGAAGAGGGCGAAGAGGGTCCATGGAATGCCGAAAACGACCATCGGCAGGGCCTGCCGGGCGTACTGGGCGGGGTCGGGCTTGCCCAGCCACTTAATCTTCTCGCCCGGCGCCAGCTCGGCAAGCACGGTCCTTTGGATCTCGACTTCAGGCATGGTCATGTCGCACCTCCTGCCGCATTCGGCCTGTGGCGGAGTATAGCCGAGGAGGTGACGGTGGTCAAGGGGTGCGCAGGGCGCCCCTTGGCCCCGCCTACCTCCTCCGCGCCACCGTAAGGGCAAGCAGAGCCGGCACGCCCCGGCGGTCGGGGCCGTACTCCAGATCCACCGAGGCGATGGCCTCGTCGGGCCTGGGATTGTTCCACTGCTTGCTGTATGCTACCGCGCTGCCGCCTCCGCCGGCGAAGGGCTTGCTCCATGCGAGCTGTGCGCCGGGCATCGCTTGGGGCACATCCTGCCGGTAGTCGGCTGTATCGATCTCCACACAGAGCGGAATCGCCGCCGTCTGGCCATCGGCGTAGTGGACGACGTAGCGCGCGAACTCGTAGCGCTTGCCCTCGCGGCGCTCACGGTCATCGCGGCCCTGATCGATCCTAGCGGATTGCAGGAAGAAGAGCGCGTCAGCCTTGCGGTTCACCGCAATGCCCCGCACAGCGTCCGGCAGGTTGCCCGGCACCCCACTGCCGCCCAGCATGACGATGGTCGGCACAGGAGATGTGGCGAAGCTGTAGACGTTGTACGGGACGCCTGCGAAGGTGTTCTTGCCGTTGGGCAGGTCGGCCAGCGTCCGCTCGCGGTCGCCGAAGCAGGCCCGGGCGTCCTTGTACTGGTTGGCGGCCTTGGAGAGGTCGACGGGCTCGTAGTCAAGGTTCTCGCCGGCGATCACCGTGGCCGAGCCGGAGAAGGGCGCCCGCAGGTTCCGGAGCAGCGCGGAGAGGATGCGCAGCTTCTTGGTCGCGTTATCCGGGACCTGCTCGCGCTCCTTGATGAGCAGGTTGCAGAGGACGATCCCGCCCTTGCCCATGTCGTACTGCATAAGCCCGCCGTTGTTCAGCAGCGGGTGGACGCGGACGAGGAACTCCGGCGAGCGCCTGGCGGTCAGGCGGATATTGTCGACTCCCACCACGTTGGCGCCCGTGCTCACCTTGGCCCAGTCGGTGATCTTGAGCGTGATGCGCGACCCCTTGACCGCGGGCTTGATCTCCAAGCTCTGCGGCTCATTGCCGGGCTTCACGGCCAGCGCCGCCGTATTGACGCCGTCGCTCAGCTCGAGGCGCGTGACGAGGTGGTAGAAGGCGTTGCCGATCCACTCGATGCCGGTAAGCTCCTGCGGCTTGGGGAACTCCATGATGAACTCGGGCTTGTCGCGGGTGAGGTCGAAGGAGAAGATGTACTTCCATGCGTCGGCCGACACCATGCCGTTGACCATGTTGTAGTGGTAGTCGGAGGGCAACTTGGCGAACGGGGCCACCTCGTCGTAGTCTACGCAAGCGTTGAAGATGTCCGACGCCACGAACTCGTCGGCGGTCCATCCGAAGATGCGCTCGCCGCTGTACATCACCACATCGCTGTTGGTGAGGCCGGCGGTGAGAGGGTGGCGCACGGCCGGGAAGGTGACGCGCTCCTGACGGAACGGGCGGACCATGTGGTCGACGCCGACGACCTTGTTGTAGTCGGCCAGCCCCTCGGTGGAGAGGCCGTGGAGGAAGAGCCAGCCGCCGGCCGCAGTGAACCGCCGCACGGCATCCGGTGCGCCGGCCAACGCCTTGAGGTTCTGCGGGCCGGCCTCGATGACGGCGATCTTCGCGCCCGGCGTCGCCAGTGCCTGCAGCGGTCCCTGCGCCTTCGTGTGCTTCAGGCCGATCTTCTCCAGCGCGGCCGCGAAGAGCTTGTCGCCCTCCACGGCGGCCGCCACGGGACGGTACTCGAGCTTGTACTCCAGGGCGTAGCGGAGCATGTTAGACAGCAGGCGGCCGGCTACGGCGTTGGTGGAGGCGTTGCGACCCACGGCCAGTTGGCAGAGCAGCATAAGGCCTGATCCAACAGGCGCCTCGGCCATGGCCGTGTTGGCCAGCCGCATGTGGCACTGGATGAGCGACTTGGCGCCCCGGCTCGGCTTGGCGTAGGCGTCGCGGTAGACGGGCAGGTCGACGCCCCACGTCCAGAGGTCCTTCTGCTTCAGGCCTGCGGCGATGGGATGGGTCATGTCTTCGAAGTAGGCGGTGCGGCCCTCGTTCTGCGCCGCCTCCATCTCGGCGGGCAGGCCCTGATAGCGGAGCGGGTGCTTCTGCTCCAGCACGATGAGACGTCGCCCGCTCGCCACAGCCGCGGCCAGGCGGCTCGACGCGGCCTCCGCAGCCGTGAGCGCGTCAGGGCCGATGATGAGAACCTTGCAGGCGGCAGGCGCCAGCGGCAGCGAGGTGACGCGCGTGAACTTCACGCCAAGGCCCGTGAGTGCGCCGACAACCGCGCCGGAGGGATCGTACACGCCGACCGCGCCCGCCGGCTGCGGGGCGATCGGCTCGGTAGCGCCCAGCGCTGAGACGGCCTTGGTGTCGCGGAAGACCTCCTTGCCCGCTGTGGTCAGGGCCAGGAGCAGAGCGTACTCCTTGCGGCCCGAGGAGGCGGGGATGGGCACATCGATCGTGAAGCGTTGCGACGCGCCTGGCGCCGGAGTGCAGACCCGCGAGGTGCGCCAGATCGCCTTGCCCGCCGCGACCAGTTGCGCGGTGAACGTGAGCGGGTCGCTGAAGCGGCTGTCATTGAAGACGCCGATGGTGCGCTTCACGGTGGATCCGGCCTTGAAGGTCCAGTTCCACTCGCGGCAGAAGGCGGCCCGCTCGGCCTGTGAGACGTACTGGCCGGTGGCGTCGCCCTGGCCCATCCAGAATTGCCAGGCGCTCTGTCCGACCCAGCGGTAGCCCTCCGTGAGCATGCGGTAGATGATCCCCGCCGCCCGCCGCGACTGCGCCTTGCCCTGGAAGGTTTCTTCGCCGCCGTAGTAGGCGTAGTCGAACGGGTTGATGCCCGTGGCGAAGAAGTCCTCGCCCATGAAGCGCGGGCGCTTCTCGTCCCAGACCCACCGGTCGCGCCCGCCGCCCTTTGCGTTGGTCTCGTAGGCGAGGTCTGGGTATCGGCCGTTCCCCGGATCGAAGACGTAGTGGTTCCCGTGGACCGGCATCGACTGGTCCTTGTTCGCGCCGCCGCCGTCAGTCATCAACGGGCGGGTGGGGTCGACGGCCATCACGGCGTCGGCAACGGTCTTCACCTCACGCTCGAAGGCGTCCATCATGCCGCCGTAGAGGTTGATGCAGTTGATATAGAGCCACTCGTTCTCGATGGACCAGATCATCACGGAGGGGTGGTTTCGCTCGCCGCGCACCTGCGCGACCAGCTGGTCCTTCCAGTTCCGCATCAGGTCCATCTTCACGTCGGAGCCGCCGAGCCTCTTCAGTTCGGCGTCCTCCTCGATGGCCATGTAGCCGATGGCCTCGCCGTCAAGCATCCCGGAGCGGCGAACAACGACGCCGTTCTGGTCGAAGGTGTCCAGAGCCTTCTCCGGTGACATGCCCATCCAGGTGGTGCCCCAGAAGCGCATCATGCGGTGGCCATTGGTACGGTGGTCGGCGAGCCACTCGGCGGGCGTGGCGGCGGCGTGGCAGTCGGTCCAGAGGCGCCAGGGGATGCCGTTCAGGCGGAAGTCACGGCCCGCCCAGCTCCACTCGCGGAAGCCGAACGGCGTGTCACAGATGTCGGGCGTACCGGCGTCGGTCTCAACGACAGCGCGGAGCAGGTAGAGGTGCGGCGCGTCGGGCCACCAGAGCCTCGGGGCGGCCCAGGGCGCCGCCACGGTGAGCGTCTGCTCGGAGCCGGGCTGGAGCATGGCCTCCTTGCCGGGCAGCTCCAGCGCGACCTTGCCGGTGGCCCGGTCCAGCACCGAGACCTTCACACGGGCGGTCACGGCCTCGGCGCCGGGATTGCTGACAGTGATGTCGGCGGCAAGCTCCTTACGCGCCACGGAGGGTCGGACAAAGACATCGGCTGCGCGGGCGCGGCCGGCCACCCAGAACTCGGGCGTCTGCAGCAGGCCCGACTCGGCATGGTTCCAGATCGGATAGGCCAGCCGCTGGAAACCGTCGCCGAGGAACTTGGGCGGCAGGTTGAACTGTCTGCGGAGCTTCGACGGGTCGCTGGGCGGGTAGGAGTAGGCGTACCAGGCGTCGCGGATGCCCACCAGCACTTCGTTCACGCCCGGCCGGATGGCCTTGGTGACGTCGATGTCGAACAGGACGAAGGGGTTCTTGTTGAAGCCGCAGGGGATGCCGTTCACCACCACGGTCGTGTTCAGGTTGTTCTGCGGGAAGCGGAGGAAGCAGGAGCGGCCGGCCGCGCCGGACGGCAAGTTCACGCGGGTGCGGTACCAGATCCGGTGGGCCATGAGCAGGTCGGGGCGCAGCGTGTTCTTATCGCCGGGCACCGGAATGCCGGTCCAGACGGGGTCGGCGGGCAGATCGCGGATGGGCTCGGCAACGGGTGCGGGCGTCTGCTCATCGGCGCGGCAGATCTCCCAAGCGCCCTTCATCGCGACCGTGGTGCGGCCCTGCTTGTCCATCTCGGGAACCTGGAATGTCTGTTTGGCGGCCTCGGCGTCCAGGGCGTCGCCGCGCATCTCGCCGGGCTTGAGGCGTCCGTTGGGCCGGAACGGGGTCGGAGAGAGGCAGATCGCGTCCGAGGCGTAGAGCATCCGCTCACGCTGCCCCTTGGCGTCGGCGGTGCGGGGCAGGCGCACCTCCAGCGTGTGGCTCCCGGCCGTCAGGGCGGCATCGCCCAGCTTCAGCCATGCGACCTCGCACCAGAGGTCCAACTCCATCAGGTCGCAGGTGAGCTGGTCGGGGAGGACACGTTGCCAGGCGCTGTTGTCGACGCGCCACTCGAAGGGTGTGCGAGCGAACTCGAAGCCGATGCGGTCCCAGACCTCGTAGGCGCCTGCGGTTGCGAGGTGAATGGGGTAGGTCATGAGGACGCCGCCGACCGGGGTCTGGCTATCCACCTTGTCGGCGTCGATGGAGACGTGGAGCCACTGCTCGCCGGAGAGGAACTCCTTGCGCCCCCAGCCCGCGATGTTCGGCTTCACGTTGCACTGGGCGGCCTCGCCCTCGATCCAGATGACCGATGCCGCCTGCCGCGCCCCGGCGCCGGCAGCCGACAGCAGGCCGGCCACCCAGACCACCGATGAGGCTACCGCCCTCGCCCTGCGCCCACAACCCCGCATACCCGTTGCCCCCCAAGCCCAAGTTGCCCAGTAGGTTCGCCACGGGATGGCCCGGCACCTGCCGGAAGGAGGCAGGCGCCGTGTCGAGCCGGCCACCGACTGCCCCACCCTTGGGTACCATGTGCGCGTCGGCAACCGTCATGGGAGGTGCGTACATGAAGATCACCCGCCTTGAGACGTTCATGGTGCGGCCGCGGTCGCTCTACCTGAAGGTACACACGGACGAAGGGCTCGTCGGCCTCGGGGAGCCCATCCTGGAGGGCCGGGCGGCCACCTGCGCGGCAGCGGTGGCCGAGCTGGAGCCCTACCTGGTGGGCAAGGACCCCACCCGCGTGGCCCACCACTGGCAGGCCATGTATCGCCACGCCTTCTACCGCGGCGGTCCCATCCTCACCAGTGCGCTCTCCGGCGTGGAGCAGGCCCTCTGGGACCTGGCAGGCAAGGCCGTGGGGCTACCCGTCTACTCCATGCTGGGAGGCGCCACCCGAGACCGCATCCGGATGTACGCCGGGTGTGGAGGCGGAACGCCCGAGGAGGCCGCGGCCGCCGCCAAAGCGCGCGTAGCACAGGGCTTTCGATCGCTGAAGACCGGCATCGCCGGGGGACGTCCGCCGCGCATCGTGGAGGATATGGCCTACGTGGAGCGCGCCGTCTCGGTCTTCGCGGCCATGCGCGAGGCGGTAGGCAAGGAGATCGATATCGCCATCGACTTCCACGGCGCCGTGAGCCCGCAGACCGCCATGGTGCTGATCAAGGCGCTGGAGCCCTACCAGCCCATGTTCATCGAAGAGCCGGTGCAGTGCCAGAACCTCGACGTCCTGGCGGACATGGCGCGCAAGACGCATATCCCCATCGCCACGGGCGAGCGGCTCTTCACCAAGTGGCAGTTCCGCGAGGCGCTGGAGAAGCGGGCGGCTTCGATCCTGCAGCCCGACCTGTCACACGCGGGCGGGATCCTGGAGTGTCGGCTCATCGCCGGGATGGCCGAGGCCTACTACGCGGGGATCGCGCCGCACTGCCCGCTGGGGCCCGTGGCGCTGGCGGCTTGCATCCAGCTCGACGCCTGCATACCCAATCTGGTGGCGCAGGAGCACGCCCATCTGGGCGACGGCGTCCTGAAGCAGCCCTTCGTGGTGAAGGACGGCTACGTGGACCTGCCCACGGGACCGGGCCTGGGCATCGAGCTGGACGAAGAGGCGCTGCAGTCGCAGGTCATGGAGCGGGGCTGGCCGAACCCGGAGCTCTACCTGGAGGACGGCTCAGTCACGGACTGGTAGGGCGGGCAGATCCGGAGGCCTACTCCGCCCTGCCGCCCAGATGGTGCGCAAGGCACTGGCGGGTGCGGCGCCACATCTCCTCGGAGAGGACGTGGCCCGCGCCCTCCTCGATGTACCAGGTGAAGGCGTCAGGCGCGCCGGCCTCGGCGTAGCGGACGGCGATGGTCTCAACGGCCTCGCGGACCTCGGAGATGGGGCTGCCGCTGTCGTCCGTGCCGAAGTTGAGGTGCATTGCGCGGGGCGCTGTCAGGGCGGCAATCTCCGGCGTATCGCCGTGCTCCATCCATCCGGGCACGAAATTTGGGAAGCAGTGGAGCAGGCGCATCCGCTCGATGGCGGCGTAGGTGGGCAGGCAGCAGTTGCCCACGAGGCACTTCAGGCGCGGCTCCCAGGGGCCCACGAGCCACGTGTGGGTGCTGCCCATGGAGTGGCCGTAGCAGCCCAGGCGGTCGGCGTCGACCGCGGGCAGGCCGCAGAGCAGATCCACGGTCCGGCGCATATCGAGGATCGACTTCCATGCCAGGCTCCTGCCGCGGACCACGTACCGCAGGAACTCAAAGCGCTCGTAGTCAGCGCCATGGAGCTTCTCGTCGCGCCGGCCACCGAAGCAGAGCGCGTCGGGGCAGAGGACCACGTAGCCGAGGCGCGCCAGGGCCGCGCCGGTGTGGTGCATGGGATCGCCGGACAGCCCCGCGGGCTCGGAGCCGCCGAGGTCGTACTGACCGTTGTGCTGGTGCCAGACTGCGACGGCCGGCGCGGGCGCGTCCGGCGTGGCCGTATCGGGGATCAGCAGGTAGGCGGGGACGCGCTCATCCGGCTCGGCAAGGTAGGAGACGCGGCGCAGCGTGTAGCCGTCACACGCCTCCGAGCAGTGCTCCTCCGTGTCCAGCGGGCCGGAAGCGGGCCAGGGGCCGCCCAGGCAACACTGCAGGGCGGCGCGGCGGGCCTCGGCGGAGGGCAACTCAGTCGCCATGGCCCGTGTCAGGCCGCATGCCCTCCGGCGCGCCGCTGGGCTGGGTAAGGCAGGCCATGGGCGGCGTCTCCACCTTGCCCTGCTCGTGCACAAGGAAGTAGCGCACGTTGCTGACGATGACACCCGGCAGGTGGCTCAGGTAGTGCTTCACCAGCAGGCCGTTGGCGCTGTGGAGCAGGCGGTGGTACCACTTGCCCGGCACAAACTCCGGCACGACGACGGTGACGACGTGGTTGGGCCGCTCGCTGCTCACCTCGCGCACGTAGCGCACCAGCGGGGCCACCAGCGACCGGAACGGACTGGGCATGATGACCAGCGGCGTGTCCGGCCCCACGTACTGGTCCCACTCGCGGATGAGGCGGGGAGTATCGGCTGGGTCGATCTCAATGTGGATGGCCCGGCAGTCCTGCGAGAGGCTCTTGGCGTAGTTCAGCGCCGGGAAGACGCCCTGATGGAGGCTCGGCAAGACCAGCAGGACCGTGTTTATCGGCTGCTCGCGGTCGGGCTCACGGTTCACCAGCGAGAGGCAGCGGCGGCAGCTCTCGTAGTGGTTCCAGATGCCGCGGAACATGAAGACCAGCACGACGGACGTCACCACGACGATCCACGCGCCCTCGAGGAACTTCTCGATGAGGACGTTGATCATCACGATCCCGGTACACATGGCGCCGAAGCCGTTGATCGCGGCCTTGAGGCGCCACCGCGGCCCACGCTCAGTCAGCCAGCGCTTCACCATGCCGGACTGCGAGAGCGTGAAGGCCGTGAAGACGCCCACGGCGTAGAGGGGGATCAGCCGGTCGACGCTGCCATGGTAGAGGATCACCAGCAGCGAGGCGAAAAAGCCCAGCATCAGGATGCCGTTGGTGTATACCAGCTTGTCACCGACGTTGGCCAGTTGCCGGGGCAGGTAGCGGTCGCGCGACAGGAAGTAGCTGAGCCTCGGGAAGTCGGCGAACGCCGTGTTGGCCGCCAGGACCAGAATCAGCATGGTGCTGATCTGCATGGTGTAGTAGAGCGCCACGCGCCAGGGGGCGCCGGTCTGGCCGAAGACCATGTTCGCGAGCTGCTCGATGACCGGCGAAGAGGAGGCGGCTCCGTGACCATGGCCGTAGTGGACGTAGACCACATGGAACTGGGTGGCCAGGTAGGAGATGCCCAGGAAGAGGAAGCCCAGGATGATGGCCATCCAGATCAGGGTGATCGACGCATTGCGGCTCTCCGGCTTGCGGAAGGCCGGGATGCCGTCGCTCACCGCCTCGGTGCCCGTCATGGCAGAACAGCCGTTGGCGAAGCCACGCAGGATCACTCCCAGGAGCACCATCCCGGAGATGCCTCCGGCGGCCTGCTTGAGCCCCGCGGCCTCAGCGCGTATGCGCTCCGCCTCGATCGAGCCCAGGTTCAGTTCGTAGAGGCCGAACGAGCCCGCCACGCCCAGGGCGATCATCAGGACGGCCATCGTGATGAAGAGGTAGGTGGGACCGGCGAAGAGCGCACCCGACTCCTTGAGCCCACGCATGTTCAGGACGGTGACGATGGAGATGAGCATAACGCACACCGGGACTACGTGGTGGTGCAGGCCCAGGTGCTGCGCGAAGGGCGTCGAAACGAGGTTCTGAACGCCGGAGCTGATAGAGACCGCCACGGTCATCACGTAGTCGATCAGCAACGCCGAAGCGGCCACCAGGCCCGGCAGGATGCCCAGGTTGCTCTTGGAGACGATGTAGGAGCCGCCGCCCTGCGGATAGGCGAAGACCGTCTGGTAGTACGATGCGACCACGATGAGCAAGAGGCTCACGATGCCGAACGTGATGCCCATGCCAAGCCGCGAATAGAGGTCCTTGCTGGACATCGCCCAGAGGCCCGCGGCGCCCAGCACGAGCAGGATCTCCTGCGTGGCGTAGGCTGTGGACGAGATGGCGTCTGACGAGAAGACCGGCAGCGCCAGGTACTTGGGCAGCTTGGAGTGCTCCTGGTGCTCCGTGGCGATGGGCTTGCCGAAGAGGAGCGTTCGCAGGATATCCAGGGGCGAGCGCTGCATCTGCTCGGCCGCGGGCTTGTGGCCTGCGCGCCAGCGGGTCTGGCCGGGTTGGGCGTTGAGTGGCATGTTGTGGTGGCCTCTGGTATCGGATCGGTCGATAGTGTACCGCGATTGGCGCGACACGCCCGGACGGAGGAGTCCGGCCCCTCTCGGGTGAATCTGCGGGCGACACCACGACTAGGGAGCCGACATGAACCTGAGACAGCAGCAAACGTGCCTGAGCCTCGACGGCCCGTGGGAGTGCGCGTTCCACGACGGCCCCGGCGCGACAGAGCCGATGACCGCCGCAGAGGCCCGCGAAGCGGGGCTTCCCGTAATCACCGCTACGACGCCCGGCTGCATGGAGCTGGACCTGGTTGAGGCCGGCATCCTGCCCGAGCCGTTCCACGGCATGAACATGGCCCTGCTTCCGGCGCTGGAGGACCGGCACCTCTGGTACTACCGCGAGTTCAACGCCGATGATGCGCCCGGACATGACGCGTTCCTCGTTTTCGAGGGTATCGACTGCCACGCCCGTGTCTTCCTGAACGGCCACCTGATCGCCTGCCCTGACAACATGCTCATCGAGCACCGCATCGATGTCACAGGGCAGCTTCGGGGCCACAACACGCTCTGCGTGCACATCCTGCCGGCCGTGACCGAGGCGGCCAAGCATGATGCGCCGCGTATCGTCAACGCCATGGCCTCCAACGCCGAGTCGCTCTACGCGCGCAAGGCGCCACATATGTACGGCTGGGACATCATGCCCCGGGCCGTCTCGGGGGGCATCTGGCGCTCCGTTTCGCTCCTCTCGCTGCCTTGCGAGCGGCTCGATGACCTCTTCATCGAGACCATCGGGCTGGCCGAGGACGCCTCAAGATCGAGCATGATCCTCCATTGGCGCGGACGGATCGGCTCCGGCTATACCTCGCGCTACGAGCTGGAGGTGACCGGCGTTTGCGGCCACCGAACCTTCACGCAGCGCCGCCGCATCCTCTTCGGCACAGGCCAGTTCCGCTTCGATATCGAGAATCCCGCGCTCTGGTGGCCCCGCGGCAGCGGGGAGCAGAACCTCTACGACGTCACCGCGCGGCTGCTGAAGGACGGCGCGGAGATCGACTCCCTGGCGCTCACGCTGGGCGTCCGGACCGTGAAGTTGGACCGCACGGACCTGACCGACGAGGCGGGCGCCGGCAAGTTCGAGTTCATCGTCAACGGCCGCCGCATCTTCATCCTCGGCTCCAACTGGGTTCCGCTCGACGCCTTCCACTGCCGCGACATCTCCCGCACCGAGCCCGCACTGGAGTTGGTGGAAGACATCGGCTGCAACATGGTGCGCTGCTGGGGAGGCAACGTCTACGAAAGCGACCTCTTCTTCGACCTCTGCGACCGGAAAGGCATCATGGTCTGGCAGGACTTCGCCATGGCCTGCGCAATATATCCCCAGGAGCACGACTTCCAGGTCACGATTGCCCACGAGGCCCGGGCCGTGGTTCGGCGGCTGCGGCAGCACGCCTCCATCGCGCTCTGGTCCGGCGACAACGAGTGCGACTACTCGTTCCTCTGGGGCGGCTCCGTGGTCGATCCCAACAGCAACGTGCTGACCCGCGTGGTGCTGCCTGAGATCGTTCGGCAGGAGGACCCAACTCGCCACTACCTGCCCAGCTCGCCCTACATCTCGCCGGCGGCCTTCCGGCAGGGCGTCCACCTTCTGCCCGAGGACCACCTCTGGGGCCCGCGCGACTACTACAAGGGTCAGTTCTACACGTCGTCCATCTGCCACTTCGCCAGCGAGACCGGCTACCACGGGTGCCCCTCGCCGGACAGCCTGGCTCGCTTCCTTTCGCCCGACAAGGTCTGGCCCTACCAGGGGAACGACGAGTGGGTACTCCACTGCACGTCGCCGGTGCCGGGCGTGGACCTTTTCGACTACCGCGTCGAGCTGATGGCCAGCCAGGTGCGGACGCTCTTCGGCACGGTGCCCGACAACGTGGCCGACTACGCCTTCGCCAGCCAGGTATCGCAGGCCGAGGCCATGAAGTTCTTCATCGAACGGTTCCGCACGGGCAAATGGCGCCGCACGGGCATCATCTGGTGGAACATCCTCGACGGCTGGCCGCAGCTGAGCGACGCGGTGGTGGACTACTACTTCGGCAAGAAGCTGGCCTACTACGTCATCAAGGCCTCGCAGCAGCCGCTCTGCCTGGCTCTGCGCGAGGAGAGCGACGGCGTGCGGCAGCTCGTGGCCTGCAATGACACGCAGGAGGAGATCAACCTCGACTGGACCGTTACCGACGTGGACACGGGCGACGTCGTGGCCCAGGGGGCGGCCGTGGCCGAGGCGGACGCCGCGTGCGTGGTCGGCGTCGTGCCCGCCGTTCCAGATGAGCAGCGGCTGCTCTCCATCGCATGGGCATCCGAGACCGGCGACGGCCGGAGCCACTACCTGGCGGGCAATCCGCCCTTCGACCTGGCCTGGTGCCGCGCGGCGCTGGCCAAGGCCGGCGTCCTCGACGGGACGGTCTGGGAGGTGGCGTGACAGTCCTCTGGCCGGTGGCGCTCGCCGCTCACCTCCTCACGTCGTCACCTCCCCACCTCCGCAAGCCGGTAGATCCGGCCTGCGTCTACGTGCCCGCCGACCGATCGGTGCGGGTGGCCGTAGGCGCAGGCCGCGCATCGATCCTGCGCGTGGCCGACCCGGTCTTCGTGGTGGGCGGCAAGCAGGTGCGAGCCTCCGAGGGGCGCGTGGCGCTGCTGCTCTCGGCGCGTGCGGCCAGCGGGATGCGGCATCGCTACCGGGCCACGTGGGACCAGGGCTCGGCCCAGTGGACGGTCGATGTCGCCCCGGTCGACGGCGTGCTGCGTCTACGCATCCACGAGGCCACCGCTCCCGCGGTGCGCATCAGCGCCGGGAGCGTGGAGGCAGCGGGGCCCTGGTTCCGCATCGGGTACACCCGCAACGCCGAACCCTACGGGCAGCCCTTCTGGCCGCGCGTGGCGAGGCTCAAAGACCAGGACCTCTACCTGGCCTCTGGCTGGCGTATGGCCGCCTCCAACGGGTCGGCATGGGACGCGCAGGACCAACGGTTCACCGGCACAGGGGCGTTCGACGCGGGGATGCACGTCGTCTACTCGCCCCGCACCGACGGCTCGAGGCCGCCGCTGGACGAGACGCTGGAGGTGCGGGCTTCGGGTAGCCTCTGGCAGGCCGCGCCGCCGCCGGAGACCGAGCCCAGCGAGTACGGCCGCGACCTGGCGTCCATGCTGTACCTCGATGTCTGGGACGGCACTGCCGCCGACACCGAGTACCTGCTACGCCGCCTGGCCCTGCTCACCGGGGGCGCCACGCGCTTCCTCACGCTCTTCGAGAACTGGCAGGCAGGCGGGTTCGACAGCCTGCTGCCGGACAGCCTCCGCATGCCCGACTGCCCGCCCAATCCCGGCATCGGCAGCGTGGCCGAGTTCGCGCGGCTCAGCAAGCTGGCGCGGGGAATGGGTCGGTTCGGGCTACGGACCAACTATGTCTACCTGCGGCCTGGTTCGCCCAGCGTCCGCGAGGGCAAGGCGCGCCAGGCCACGGGCGCCGACGGCAAGCCCGCCTGGTACACGCGCCCCGGCGACTGGCTTGCGCTGGCCCGCCGGCAGGAGGCCGAGATCCAGAGGCTGTTCGCGGCCAACGCCTCGTTCACCGACCAGATCACCAGCGCCGCCGCGCCGTGGGGCTACGCCGACTACGACCCGGCCCAACCCGCGTTCGCCTCCATGGGCCGGGTCCTTGCCCGGCAGCGGGAGATGTGCAGGCTCATCAAGGCCGCGCATCGGGGACCGCTGGGCAGCGAGACGAATATCGACGAACAGCTCCTGGGCCGGTACGTGGACACGGGCGACTTCGGCATCTACGACGGCCACCATCGGCTCATGACGCCGGAGTTCAAGCTCCGCCGCATCCACGGCCTCTCGACGTTCCACGGCATGGGCCTCATGTACCGCTTCTTCGAGATGCCGCCCTTCGCGAACTGGTCTGCCGGCAAGGCGACCTACCTCACCGACCCGGCGCAATACGACGACTACCGGGCTTGTGAGGCGCTCTACGGCAACGGCGCGTACCTCTTCTACTACCCCGGTATGCCCTGGGATTTCGTGCTCACCGAGTGCCTCGTGATGGGCCGCCTGCAGCGCCTCACCGCCATGCAACCCGTGCGCGACGTCGGCTACTGGAGCTCGGGCCGATGGCAGTCGCTGGAGGAACTGGTGGACGCGGGCATCGACCCATTGCCCGTCTTCTGGAACCCGCAGCCGAGGGCCTTCGAGCGCATCCGCGTGCGCTACACCAACGGGCTCACGGTGCTGGTGAACCGCGGAGCCGAGGCCTGCACGGCCGCCACGCCTGACGGCACGTTGACGCTGGGCAAGTCGGCCTGGGCGGCGTGGAAGGCCGACGGCAGCTTCACGGCCTACTCCGCCGGCCCGCCCGGCTCGACCATGCGCATCGACTTCGTGCGGGACCGGGCCGCGGCGCTGAAGTACGTGAACCCGCGCGGCGCCACGATGATGGGCTGCTCCAAGCCCACGGTCTGGGTCGCCGGCCGCAAGCGCGTGGAGATGGACCCGCGCACCGGAGACGCCGTGGTGGAGGGCAAGGCCCACCCGTGGCGGCCGCCATCGTCGGTGAAGCGGACCAGCGTGGACTTCCGGTTCGATACCTCGCTCCACGGCTGGACTGGCCTGAGCGACCTGGGACCCATGCGGCTGCAGGGCGGCAGGATGGTGGCCGACATCACCGGCCCCGACCCCTACATGGCCGCCCCGCCGCTCGACCTCGCGCCCGACAGCGTGAAGACGCTGGTCATCCGAATGCGCGCCACCTGCGGCGAGTTCGGCCAGCTCTACTTCCGCGCCGAGGGCGTGCAGGCCAGCGCGGAGGAGATGTGCATCCGATTTCCTGTTAAGGCAGGCGCCTCCATGTGCGACATCCGCATTCCGGTCGGCGACCACCCCCTGTGGCGGGGCAGGCGCATCACGCGCCTGCGATTGGACCCCGAACACGGCGCGGCGCCGGGGCAGTTGGAGATAGAAGGCATCCGGGGCGAGTATTAGTGTGGGTACGGGCGCGATGGCGAGGCCCTAGAAGCCGCCGGCCTCATTGGAACCGTCCAGCCCGCCGACGTGCGCGGCTACACTCAGGAGGGTAGAGATGGCGATCGAACGCACTTTTGTGATGATCAAGCCGGATGGCGTGGAGCGGCGACTGGTGGGTGAGATCATCGGTCGGTTCGAGCGGCGCGGGCTGCGGCTCGTGGGGCTGCGGCTCCTGCAGCCGGACCGGGCGCTGGCCGAGAGGCACTACGCGGCCCACGAAGGCAAGCCCTTCTACGAGCCGCTGGTCGACTTCATCATAAGCGGGCCGGTGGTGGCCATGTGCTGGGAAGGCACGCAGGCCATCTCGCTCGTCCGCAGGATGATGGGCGCCCTCAAGCCCGAGGAGGCGTTGCCGGGCACCATCCGCGGCGACTTCACCACCGAGGTCAGGACCAACCTCGTGCATGGCTCCGATGCCCTGGAGACTGCAGAGGCCGAACTCGCGCTCTGGTTCGGCGACGACCTGCTCCCGTAGGAGGCCCTGCCCATGTACGCCACACTGCTGCTGGACGTCGAGGACATCATCGCCCCGGAAGCCGATGACGCCGCCCGCGACATAGCCGACCTGCTGAGCGAAGAGGGGCTGCGCGCCACCTTCTGCGTTGTGGGCGAGCGGGCGCGGCAGTGGGAGCGGCGCAAGCGGACTGACGTGGTGGCGGCCCTGGCCCGGCACGATGTCGGCTACCACACCGACTACCACAGCGTTCCGCCCACCGTGTCGCAGTACCTGGCGCCGTTGGGCTGGCATGAGGGCATCGAGGAGGTCCTGAAGCGCGAGCGAGACGGCGTCGACGCCGTGTCGCAGCTCTTCGGCGACCTCCCTTCGTGCCACGGCGGGCCGGGCAACACCTGGGGGCCGCAGATGAACGCGGGCATGGCCCTCCTCGGCGTGCCTGCTTGCGTCTACGCGCACAGCCGCGTTCCCGGCGGCGACGTTCACCTCTACTGCGGGGCCATCGCCTACCCCGGCGGCACGTACCTGGGCGACGGCCAGTACCACCTGCCCGACCAGCGCGAGGCCAACACGCAGGCGGCGCTACGCTCGCTGGCAGGCTGGTCGGCGTCCGGCGTGCAGTGGGCCGAGATCTTCACGGGGCACCCCACGCGCGTGCGCCACGAAGCATTCTGGGACGCAGCCAACTTCAGCGGAGGCGCCAACCCGCCCCGCGAGCAGTGGCAGCCCGCACCCCAGAAGAGCGACGCCGACTACGCCGAGGCTCTGGCCGGCATGCGCCGCGCCGTACGGGCGGTGCGCGACGAGTCCGGCGTGACGCTCCAGACCATCCGCGAGATGAACGCCCGCTTCGCCGCCGCAACGCCGGAGGCGCTGACGCCTGAGGAACTACATACCGCGGCAGGCGAACTGGACGCCAACGTGGCAGGCATGGCAGGCTGGATCATTGTGCCGCCCGATCTCGACCTGACGCGCCTCCGCGCCGTGGCCAGGGAGCAGGTCGGCTCGCTGCGGAGGCTGCGGTTGGGGTAAGAGCAGGGCGGCGCGAGCCCCTCGCTCGGGTGCGCCGGTGGTTTCGATAGGGTCCGCGCGAACGACTGCGCGGGCCTACTCAACCAGCGGCTGGGGTTGTGCGGGGACGATGGCGAACAGCGGCCATGGTCATGGCATCGCAACAGCATACTGCAGGGGCCGGCCTTGCAGGCCTGCCACGAGGTTGTCGGCGGCGATCATGGCCATGCGGATCCTTGTCGCCACCGAGGCTGAGCCTATGTGCGGGGCGAGGACCACGTTCCCCAGCGTCAGTAGCGGGTCGTCCATCGGGAGCGGCTCACTCTCGTAGACGTCGAGCCCCGCGGCTGCGATCCTGCGGTCGCGCAGCGCCTCGAAGAGGGCGCGCTGGTCCACCACGGCCCCACGGGCGGCGTTGACCAGCACCGCCGTGGGCTTCATGGCCGCCAACTCGTGGGCGCCGATGAGGCCTCGCGTTGCCGGCGTCAGCGGACAGTGGAGGCTCACGAAGTCGCTCTCCTGCAGCAGTTCGTTCAGCGTCACGCGGCGGGCGTGCACGTCGCGCTCGGCATCGGGGCAGGGGCGCGGGCTGGTGTAGAGGATGCGCATTTCGAAGCCGCGAGCGCGGCGGGCCATCTCGAAGCCGATGCGGCCCATGCCGACGATGCCCAGCGTCGCGTGGTGGATATCCGACCCCGCCAGGAAGAGGGGCGACCAACTGCCCCAGCCGCCGGAGCGGAGGAGGCGCTCGGCCTCGCCGAGCCGGCGGGCGGCGGCCATGAGCAGGGCGAAGGCGAGGTCGGCCGTGGTCTCGGTGAGCACGCCCGGTGTGTTGCCGACCACGATGCCGCGCCGGGCACAGGCGGCCAGATCGATGTTATCGACGCCTACGGCCATCTGGCTCACCACGCGCAGGCGAGGGGCGCAGGCCAGCAGTGCCTCGTCGACGAGATCGGTCAGAAGGCATAGGAGGCCGTCGGCGTCGCGCACGCGCTCGCGCAAGGCGGCGGCGGGAGGCGGGCCGGGCTCGGGCCAGACATCCACCTCGGCGACGTTGCGGATACGGTCCAGCGCCGGAGCAGGCAGATCACGGGTGACGAAGGCGCGCATGGGATCCTCCCTGACCGCCGCTCGAGCGACGGGCCTAACCGTTATGGCCCAAAGCGGCCGGTAAGCGTACGCGGGTTCGGCTGGGTAAACTGTTCGGGCACACAGCACGGTCGCTCGCCGCCAAGTAGCGCGAGGACAGGCAAACGCGGACGGCCGACCGGATTCCCAAGGCCGGAGTGGCGCGCACCCACAGGATTACGGTTTGGCGCAGAAGAGAGCGGTTGACATATTCGGGGCAGTGGTGGGCTTCCTACTGCTCTGGCCGGTGGCCCTGGTGGTCGCCGCGCTCATCAAGGTGGGCTCGCCGGGGCCGGTGCTCTACCGGGGGCGCCGCGTGGGCCGGCACGGCAAGCCGTTCTACCAGCTCAAATTCCGTACCATGCGCGTGGGGGCCGACGCCGGCGCCACCGGCCTGAGCCCGGACAACGACCCGCGGATCACCCGCATCGGGGCCTTCCTCCGCAAGTTCAAGGTCGACGAGCTGCCACAGCTCTGGAACGTACTCGTCGGCGAGATGAGCCTCGTGGGTCCCCGGCCCGACGTGCAGCGCTTCGTCGACATGTTCCCGGACGAGCAGCGCGTCATCCTGCAGGTACGCCCGGGCATCACCGACTGGGCCTCCCTCTGGAACAGCGACGAAGGCGCCGTGCTGGCCACCTTCGACGACCCCGATGCGGCCTACCTGGAGCTGATCCACCCCAAAAAGCTCCACCTCCAGATGGAGTACGTCCGCACCATGAGCGCCTGGTCAGACCTGAAGATCATCTTCCTGACCATCGCCCGCGTCTTCCGCAGGGATCGGGTTGAGCCCGACCTGGCCGCCATGATGGCGAAGATGGAGGACTCCACGCCGCCCGTGTCGAAGTCCCAGACGACCGGCTGACCGTCGCCCGCCAGGGCCGCCGCCGGGAAGGAGGCCCACATGGAGAGCCAGACGACGACCACGCCACCCGCCGACGGCATCCACGCCATGGTCCCGCGCGAGCGGATGTGCGAGGCCGCCCGCCGCCTGCGCGATACGTACGCCATGACGCCCGGGATGCCCCTGGTGCGCCGCGAGTTCGGCTACTACTGCCTCGACCGCTGGTTCGAAGAGGGCCTCTCACGCGACGCCAACTTCGCCGAGGAGTTCAGCTACGAGGCCGGCGGCGCAGTCTCCTTGGGCCAGCTGGGCTGGTGCGAGGCGGCCTTCGTGCCCTTCTTCGAGGAGAGGGTTCTGGAGGACCGGGGCGACCACGAGGTGGTGCAGGACTTCGCCGGGCGGCACGTCCTCTACTTTAAGGGGCGCCGCAACGGCTTCATGCCCGAGTACATGGACCACCCGGTCAAGGACATGGCGACTTGGCTCCGCGACGTGAAGTGGCGCATGGACCCCGACTCCCCCGAGCGCCGTGAAGGCTTCGACGAGCGGATGGAGGCCGTCAAGCGGCTCGCAGGGCAGGGCATGATGGTGCAGCAGAACCTCATCGGCGGCTACATGTACCTGCGGAGCCTGATTGGCCCCGGCGACCTGCTGCTGAAGTTCATCGATGAGCCCGAGTTGATCCACGCCTGCATGCAGGCATGGCTGGACCTGGCGGACCGCGTCATCTCGTGGCACCAGGCCCACGTTACGCTGGACGAGGTCTACCTGGCCGAGGACATCTGCTACAACCACGGCCTGCTCATCTCACCGGCCATGATGCGCCGCTTCCTCCTCCCCTACTACCGGCGGCTGCTGAACAACATCCGCGCACGGCAGATCGACCAGAGCCGCCACCTCTACCTGCAGATCGATACCGACGGCGATGCCCGTGCAGCCATCGACGTCTACCGCGAGATCGGCATGGACGTGATGTCGCCGTTCGAGGTGGCCTCGGGTTGCGACGTGGTGGAGATCAGCCGCAGGTACCCCGACCTGGTCATGTTCGGCGGCATCGACAAGCGGGTCCTGGCCCGACCCACCGAGGAGATCGACGAGATGGTGGAGCGCATCTTGCCCGCCATGCGCGAGCGGGGCGGCTACATACCCACCTGCGATCACGGGGTGCCCGAAGAGGTGAGCCTCAGCAACTACCGCCACTACCGCAGGCGGTGCGTCGAGCTGGGACGATAGGTGCGCCATGGGGTGGGGGGTGGTGGCGGCTGCGCTCTGTACGCTCGCTTCGGCCATGCCGGTCGCGGCTCAACGCTACCTCGCCTCGCCTGCCGACGCGGGTCGGCTGAATGACCTGACATCCCGGTGGGAGACGCCCCGCACCCGCGTGTTGGGGCCATTCCACAACCTGTACAACGCGCGCGTGGTGCGGGTGGCCGACCGGCGCTACCCGTACCGAATGTGGTTCTTTGGATGGGCGGCGCACGACAACAACCTGCCCGGTCCCGGCGGCGACGCCATCTACCACGCCCGCTCGCGCGACATGGCGGCATGGGAGGTCTACGCCGGGGACGCACAGGATCGCGCCACGTGGGATACGAGCGGCAAGCCCGAGCTCTGGGCGCCGGTGCTGGCCCGCGGGACCAGGACCTTCGACAACGCGGCCGTGGGCGACCCGTCGGTGGTGGTTTGCAACGGGACCTATCACATGGCCTACTCCAGCGTCGGCTTCGAGCCCCACGTTGAGATGACGCCGCAGCGCATGTACATCACCAACTGCGTCATGGGCGCCACCTCGCGCGATGGCATCCACTGGCGCACCTCCGAGCGGCCGCTACTGCTCTGGGAGGGCGAGACGGCCAACCGGTGGGACATCTCCGCCAAGGCCACGTCCAGCTTCCCGCCCGACGGCCACTACGGGTCCTACCACCGCCCGAGCCTGGCGCTCGACGGGACGCGGTGGCGGCTCTGGTTCGACTACTACCATCCCGGCACCTTCCTCTGCGGAGGCGAGGCCGAGTGCAGGGGCGACTTCATGAACCCCGCCGAATGGCGCGTGCTTCGGTCGGGCCGTGATCCGATCCTGCGCGACTGGCCCAATACCTCTGTCGTGAAGGCCGGGCGGGTCTGGTACGCCTTATCGGATGCGCCAGGCTTTCCCGAGGCCCTTGGGGGCGACGGGCGGCAGATCACGGTGGCCCGGTCCGACGACGGCCGCGAGTGGCGCGTGCTGGGCCATGTGCGGCCGGAAGGGCTGGCCTCGTCGCACGTGCCTGAGGCGCTGGCGGTGCGCGACGAGGGCGGCGCCATGTGGCTCACCGTCTTCTACGCGTGGAAACCGGAGACGCAGCCCGGCGCGGCTTGGGACTATCGCTACAAAGAGATGCGCTGGATGCGGATGCGCCTCACGGATGCCGACATGCGCCCGGCGCACGGGCGAGGAAAAGAGCGATGAGAGAGGCCCTTGAATCGCGGTTTCGGATCAGCGAGCGCGGCACGTCGCTCAAGATCGAGGCTATCGGCGGCATCACGACTTTCGTGACCATGGCCTACATCATCGTCGTCAACCCCGCGATCCTGGCGTTCGCGGGCATACCTGCTGGTCCGAGCACGGTAGCGACCATCCTGACAGCAGCCTTCGGCTGCCTCTTGATGGGCTTCTACGCCAATCTGCCGATCGCCGTCGCTCCCTACATGGGCGAGAACGCCTTCATCGCGTTCGGCCTGGCCGCCATGGGCATCGGCTGGGAGCAACGGCTCGGCACCGTCTTCGTCAGCGGCGCCCTCTTCCTCATCCTCACGCTGCTGAAACTGCGTGGCTGGCTCTTTGACGCCATCCCGGTGAGCCTAAAGCTCTCCTTTGCAGTGGGTATCGGCCTCTTCCTGGCGCTCATTGGCCTGTACGAAACCGGCATCGTCACCAGCGGCGCCGCGGGCATGGACCCAGCCGCGCTAACGCTGCCTACAGGTCTTCTCCGTGCTCCCGACGTGCCGCTCAAGATCGGCGCACTCCATACGCCCCAAGCGCTGCTGTCCGTCGGCTGCTTCCTCCTGATCTGCGCGCTACTGCACCGGCGCGTACCAGGGGCGATCCTGATCGGCATGGCAGCGACGGGCGTGGCGGGCATCGCGATGGGCCTCGGACCCGCGCCGAGGGCCCTGGCGGCAACGCCCTTCCTCGGCCAGTACAGCTTGGGCGATCTCGCATTCCGGCTTGACATCACCGGCGTACTCCGGCTATCGCTACTGCCGGTGCTGATGACGCTGTTCCTGATGAGCTTCCTCGACACCCTGGGCACTTTGGTCGGCGTTGGCGCGGCGGCGGGGATGCTGCGCGAGGACGGCTCCTTCCCCGAGGTCGAGAAGCCGATGACCGTGGACGCCCTCACCTGCATGTTCGCGGCCTGCGTGGGAACCAGCACCAGCGGCGCCTACATCGAGTCAGCCACGGGCATCCGCGAGGGGGCACGCACCGGCCTGGCCGCAGTGGTGACGGGCCTACTCTTCGTCGCGGCTCTCTTCTTCATCCCGCTGCTTGAGCCGCTGCAGCGAATGACCTACGCCTACGGCCCGGCGCTGGTGGTAGTCGGCGTCCTCATGGCCGGGTTGCTGACAAAGCTCGACCTGAGCGACATCACTGAAGCCGCTCCGGCTCTCACCAGCATCACGATGATGGTGTTCACCTACAGCATCGGGAATGGGCTCACAGCGGGGCTTGTCATCTACCCCGTCATCAAGGCTCTGGCAGGGCGCGGCCGTGAGCTGAAACCGGGCCTGCTGGCACTCTCGGCCCTCTGCCTGGTCTACTTCATCTTCGGACTGCCGCACTGACAGGAGCGACACCCATGCCCAGATGTCCCCGCGCCGGCCTTGCGATGATGGCGGCGACGCTGGTCTGCGCCGCGACAGCCGGGCAGGCTACGCCCGCCCCCAGGGGCGTGCCCGCGCCGGCGCCTCCGCGCGCCGACCGGATCGTAGGTGTCTACTACTTCCCCGGATGGGAGCGGCCCGAGTCCTGGTGGCCCATCCTGGCCAACCCCAAGGTGCTCCAGCCGATGCTGGGGCCCTATGACCAGGCGCGGGTTGAGACCGCCGACTGGCACATCAAGTGGGCGCTGGACCACGGCGTGAGCTTCTTCGCCTATGACTACTACACGCACGACGGCACGGAGATGCTCGAGGGCGCGCTGGAGCGGAGCCTGCTGCGCTCCAAGTACATCGACCGGTTCAAGTTCTGTATCAACTGGTGCAACCACGCACCGTGGCAGACCATGACCGCCGAGCAGATGCGGAGCTTCGCCGACGTCATCGTGCCGAAGTACCTGAAGCACCCGAGCTGCCTGTGGCTGGACGGGAAGCCCGTGGTGATGATCCTTTCCGCAGCCAGCTTCGTGAAGAACCTGGGCGTGGAGGGCGCAAGGAAGGCGTTCGGCTTGCTGGACCAGCGGGCGCGGGAGGCGGGCCTGCCCGGCGTCCGTATCGTCAGCTGCGAGGGCGAGATCGTGGGAGAGCAGATCCTGCGCGACACGCTGGCGGCAGGGGTCAGCTCCTTCTCGATCTACAACTACCCGTATGCGGGCACCAAGATCATCGGTCCCGGCACGGAGGCAGAGGCGCCCTACGCTGCGCTGGAGCAGGAGGGCGTGAACCTCTGGAACCACTGGGGCAAGCTCACGGACGGCCGCTTCTGGCCCACCGTGATGCCCGGCTGGGATCGGAGGCCATGGTGCCGCGACAGGGACCTGCTTCGGACGGGCTCCACACCGGCGCTCTTTGAGAAGCAACTCCGCAACGCTCGGGAGCATGTGAACCGCGACAACATCGTCATGATCGAGGCGTGGAACGAGTGGGGCGAGGGGTGCATCCTGGAGCCCACCGTGGAGTGGGGCTTCGCCTACCTGGACAAGGTGCGGAGCGTCTTCTGCCCCGGCGCTCCGAAGCACACGGACCCCACGCCGCGCAAGCTCGGCCGGCCCAATCCGGCGTTCAGCGCAACGTTGCCTCGCGAGACCCTGTGGACCTTCGACCGCGAGACCCAGGGCTGGACCTCCACGGGTACGACGGGCCTCAAGGCAGAGTGGGGCGCGCTGCACATGACCGCCGACCACGGCGACCCGCAGATCACGAGCCCCTGGACCTTCGTGCCCTGCTCCGAGGTGAGTGTGCTACGCATCCGCATGCGCGTGACGCCGACTGGGCCTGCAGCCGAGCGGACCGGCCAGGTCTTCTGGGACACCGCCGACCGGGCCATGTCGGAAAAGAGCAGCGCCTCGTTCCGTGTGCAGGCCGACGGCACGTGGCGCACCTACGACATCCCGTTGACGGCCTCGCCGCGCTGGGCGGGCACGCTGCAGCGCCTGCGCATCGATCCGGTTGACGCCGCGGGCGCCGCCATCGACGTGGACACGGTGGAGCTGGTGGCGGCCGCGAAGGCGCGGTTGCTGGGGGCCCCAATCTGACATGTCGGACGGGTCAGACACGTCCGACGCGTCTGCCCAGGCTACTCATCCGCCCGCCTCACAGCGCTTTCAGGAGGATCGCCTCGATGGAGTGCGGGGGAAGGATCAGCTCCTGCTCCATGGGGTCCGGGCGCAGGCGGCTGCGGGTCCAGTCGGCCGGGCGGAAGCGGATGCGCTTGGTGATCGGTGCGTCCGACGGGTTGAAGTAGAGGATGCGGTCGGGCAGGAGGGTCGCCTGCACGCCGTCAGCCACGCCGTCGATGAGCGGGGCCGAGGCGGCGCCGGGCACGAGGTCCGCCGCATGGTGCGCCAGCCGCTCGACGGCCTCCATAAGCCGATCACGGTCGCTGGGAGCCACGGGCAACGCAACTGCGGCGCCCTTGCCCACGCGGCGCACGCAGGATGCCCGAACGGCCGCCCAGTCCCAGCGCTGAGCCCCCGGAGCGGCGATTGCCGGTTCCGGGCCGACCAGCCGCCGCCAGGCTGTACGGTCGCCTTCTACGGTCTCGACGCCGCCCAGGCGGCAGGTGAGCAGGATGCCGCCCGCGCGGACCCAGGCCTCCAGCTTGGCCAGCGTCCGGGCCTCCACCACGCGGCCCGCCACGTAGACCAGCGCCCGGTAGGGCCGTAGCGCGCCGTCGGCGATGAGCGACTCGTCCACGACGTCGAAGTCGTACCGGTCGCGCCCCTGTTCGCTCAACAGGAAGACGTCCAGCGGGAAGTTGCCCTCGCCTGCGTTCAGCCTGTGCTCCGTGGTCGGGTGGAAGAGCGCCAGGTCGACGAGCGGACGCCCGCCGGTCATGTGCTCTTTGTACGTGACCAGCTTGGCCCGCGCGCGGTCCAGGTTGTCGGGGTACTCGAAGTAGACCTGCACGCCGTTGGAGATGTCGCAGAAGAAGCGAGCGACCTCGGCGTCCGGCGGCACATCGCCCGGCGGCTCGGTGTAGAAGGGGCATCCGTAGAAACGGCACGCCGTGGAGACGCGCTTGACGCCGTAGTAGGAGACATTGCCGGGCGTCTGCAGGGCCAGGCCCGCCCTGGCGGCCATCTTGGGGATGGCGGTGTAGTCGTTGCCGAAGCAGGTCACCTCGGAGGCGTAGCCCACAGAGGCGACGAGCGGGTTGGTGGGGTAGATGGACCGGAGCAGCGTCGCCATGCGGGGCGTGAAGCGGATCCAGACGCCGTAGTACCAGTCGACAAAGTCGAGCCAGCGGCGGCGGTCCTGCGCAGAGCCGCTCTTACGGGCCTGTGCGGCCCCCTGACTGCCCTCCAGCGCCGGGTAGGCCACTGCATCCCACGTGGCGAATGCCGTGCCCCAGCGAGCGTTCAGCGCGGCCAGGCCACGGAACTTGCGGCGCATCTCGGCGCGGAAGTCCTCGCGGGCGTAGGGGTCGCCGCACCAGTAGCCGGCGTGGGCGTGCTTCTGGGGCACGAGCCACGAGGTCATGGCGGCGGGGTAGCCGATCTCGCCGTAGTCCGACGGAGTGGACATGCGGATCCACCCCACGCGCTCTCCCATGGCCTGATGCTGGCGCTTGTAGAACTCCCGGTAGATGTCCCAGACGTTGGGCGCCCAAGGCGAGAGCTGGAGCAGCTTCTCGCCGTGCTCGGCGCACTGGTAGGGGACGAACTCGGGCCGCTCCAGGTACCACTTGGGCGGGAAGTGGACCCAGGAGAAGGGCACGTAGCCGATGCCGGCCGCATGGAGCGCGTCGGCGTTGCCGCGGTAGAGCGAGAAGTCCCAGTTGCCCGGCGCCTGCTCCACCATGCACCACGACTGGTAGTCGCAGTCGGCGAAGACGCCGATCCGCTTGAGTTGCGCGATGCGCTGCGGCGTCGCCAGATCGGACGCCGGCCCGGCAAAGGTGCCCCAGTAGGACATGAACGGGTAGACGCTCATGTTGCCGGTGTACCAGGGGATGCGGGTCTTGCCGATGGGCGGCGCGTCCTGTTGTGCGCCGGCGCAAGCCGCCAGGAGCGCAACGGCCGCGACCATGAGGCACGTTCTGTTCATACCGCGTAGGTTCTGCGGCCTGGGCGAGGTTCCCTGCCGACACGCCAACGCCGATGGGTTCCGGCGCTGGATTGCCGCGAACCGGACGATGCGTCCGGCAACGCGCCGGCAACCGGCGTCAGATAGCGTCAGGCTCCCGCGGGCCGTCACCAGTGGTCACTTCGGCGGGTCTATTCTGATTACGGAGTGAATCCCTTCCCCTGCCTGATACGCCGACGCGGCCCCGATCATCGAATCACGCCTCGCCCCCAAATCTGGTCATGCACTGGTACTGCCGCAGCAAATACACCGGACACGCACCATGGTAGGCCGTACCGTTTGTGATAGGTACGTGCGTACTCTAGAGGGGCAGGAGTGAACACTAATCGCAAGGCGGCACCCGATTGAGCAATGACGCAAGGCGCGCACTGGTCTACTTCCCGGTACTCCACACCGAAACCGATATGGGCGATCTCGCCCCCACGCTCCGCCGGGCCGGCGTCGAGCGCCAGGGCCTCCAGCAGTGGGAAGCGAACCGCCGCCGCATCTCCACAACATGGCAGGATGTCCGCGAGGTCGTCGACGGCCTCGGGATTGGCCTTGCCGGAGCGATGCTCTACCAGGACAGCCTGCCTGTCTGCGGCCACGAGCAGGCCATCGTGCGGGAGCTTGCCCAGGGCGGAAGCCTGAACCACCAGTTGCTCTGCGACCTGATGGCCCGAGGCGCCGAACTGGTCGGCACCGAGTCCGGCGAGCTCCTGCTCAAGGACTACGAGTTGATCAAGCGGGCCATCGCGGCGGCCAACTCCGGCGCTCCGGCCGACGATACGACGGCCGACGCCGAGCGCAGGGCCGCCCTCCTGATGCAACGCGATCGGTACATCGCCGAGAGGATCGACGAGACGCTGATCGCCGGCCGCATCGGCATCCTGTTCCTTGGAGCGCTCCACGACGTGCGCCCGTGGCTGGCGCCGGACATTGAGGTGCGTTTCCCTCTCCTCACGCCTATCACGGAGGCCAGTGCTGATGAAACGAACTGACGACCAGGGCGGCGGTACAGGCTTCGAAGCGGGCTTTGGGGGCATCCTCAAAGGGTTGACCGGCCTGCTTGAGAAGCTTGAGGGCATCTCCGAGACGGCTCGGGAGGTCTCCAAGAGCGGCGAGTTCACGACCGAGTCCGGCGGCAAGCCCATGAAGGGTGTCTACGGGTTCACGGTCAAGGTCGGACTGGGCGACGAAGGGGTCAAGGTTGAGCCCTTCGGAAACGTCCACACCGACAGCAGCACGGGCCGCGCCATAGTCGAGGAGGTCCGCGAGCCCATCGTGGACGTCTTCGAGGAGGACGACCACATCCTCGTAGTGGCCGAGATGCCGGGCATCGGCAGCTCCGACCTGACCGTGGAGTTAACCGACGATATCCTGGCCATCAGCGCCCAGCACGGCAAGGCGCGCTACGCCAAGGAGGTCCTCTTGCCGCACGCCGCGCGGCGCGACGGGATGGTCACCTCCTGCAACAACGGCGTCGTCGAGATCCGGCTTCTCAGATAGGCATTCCGCAAGGGTAACGGCCGAGCATGGCCGCGACGACGGGGCCGCGCAAAGAACGGAGCAGCACTATGGCATCCGACATCGGGGTCGACGCGAAGTACCGGGTCACCGAGGCCCTGAAGAAGGACGTTGGACGCGCCATTGTTCGGCTGGACCCCGACGCCATCGAGCGGCTAGGGGCTCAGATCGGCGACACCGTAGAGGTGACCGGAAAGCGGCGCACCGTCTGCAAGGTGATGCCCACATACAAAGAGCTACGCGGCCAGTCACGTGCGCAGATGGACGGCATCATCCGCGAGAACACCGGCGCGGCTCTGGATGAATTCGTTGTGGTTGCCAAGAAGGCTGTTCCCGCCGCCGCGCGCGTGACGCTGGCCCCCACCACCATCACCCCCGATGACCGGGACATGCGCTACATCGGCAGCCTGCTGGACGGCATACCGGTCACCTCCGGCGACCTGCTCCGGGTGACCCTCTTCGGTAGCCGCTGGGCGGATTTCCGCGTTGAGGCCACACAGCCCGCAGGAAGCGTGATTATCGGCGCGTCCACGGAGCTCGTGGTCGGCAAGACCGCGCCGGCCGGCAAGGGCGCGGCCTCCGGCAAGAGCGAGGGCATCTCCTACGAGGACATCGGCGGCCTGAGGTCGCAGCTCAGCCGCATCCGCGAGATGGTCGAACTGCCCCTGCGGTACCCGGAGGTGTTCGAGCGGCTGGGGATCGACCCGCCGCGCGGCGTCCTCCTGCATGGGCCTCCAGGATGCGGCAAGACCCTCATCGCGCGGGCCATCGCCCGGGAGACCGAGGCTGCCTTCTTCTCGGTCAGCGGCCCCGAGATCGTCCACAAGTTCTACGGCGAGAGTGAAGCCCACCTGCGGCGCATCTTCGAGGAGGCCACGCGCAAGGGGCCCAGCATCGTCTTCCTGGACGAGATCGACGCCATCGCGCCTCGCCGCGAGCAGGTGGTGGGCGACGTCGAGAAGCGGATCGTGGCGCAGTTGCTGGCCCTGATGGACGGGCTGACACAGCGGCGCAACGTCGTCGTCATCGGCGCGACGAACATCCCGAACGCCCTGGACCCCGCCCTGCGGCGACCGGGCCGGTTCGACCGCGAGATCGCCATTCCCATCCCGGACCGGTACGGGCGCCAGGAAATCCTGGACGTACACAGCCGCGGGATGCCCCTGGCCTCCGACGTGGACATGAAGCACGTTGCCGAGATCACGCACGGGTTCGTCGGAGCCGACCTGAGCGCCCTCTGCCGGGAGGCCGCCATGGCCTGCCTGCGGAAGATCTTGCCGGAGATCGACTTCGCGCTGACCCGCATCCCCTATGAGCGCCTGGCGGCCATCGAGGTCCACATGGACGACTTCCAGACGGCGCTGAAGGATGTGGAGCCGTCGGCCACCCGGGAGGTGTTCGTCGAAGTGCCCGAAGTCCATTGGGACGATGTCGGCGGGCTGGAGGGCGTCAAGCAGCGGCTGGTTGAGACTGTCCAGTGGCCGCTCAAGCATGCCGACGTCTTCGAGGCCGCCGGCGTGAAGCCGGCCAAGGGCGTGCTGTTCGCCGGACCTCCTGGAGTGGGGAAGACGCTCCTGGCCAAGGCACTCGCCAGCGAGAGCGGCGTTAACTTCATCTCCATCAAGGGGCCCGAGGTTCTCTCGAAGTTCGTGGGCGAATCGGAGCGCGGCATCCGCGAGCTGTTCCACAAGGCCCGGCAGGCGTCGCCCTGCATCATTTTCATGGACGAGATCGACGCACTGATCCCAGCGCGCGGCATGGGCTCCTCGGACTCGCACGTATCGGAGCGGGTGCTGAGCCAGTTCCTCGCGGAGATGGACGGCATCGAGGAGCTCCGCGGCATCCTCGTGCTCGGTGCGACCAATCGCCCGGACATGCTCGACCCCGCCGCCCTACGACCGGGCCGGTTCGACGAGGTGGTGGACATCCCGCTACCCGACGAGGCGGCGCGGGCCCAGGTATTCGCGGTACATCTCCGCGGCAAGCCCATGGACGGACCGGTGGACACCGCCGCGCTGGCGGCCCGGACCCCCGGGTTCAGCGGGGCCGACATCGCCGGCGCCTGTGCCACGGCCGCCCGTCGGGCCGTCCGAAGGACCGTGGAAGTGCGGCTGGCGGAAGGGTTCGAGGATGGAATCGCTCCGGCCACTGCGCCCGGGCCGGTGGTGACGACTACCGATCTGGACCAGGCCATCGCCGACATCATGCACGCCCGCCGCGGGGCAGAGGGTTGAGCGCCGCGACGAACCGCAGGCAGGCGGGCGCGGACAAGGCTACCGTGTTGTACGTCTACGGCTTCGCCTCGGCCGACCGCATCGACGCACCGGATGGCTGGAGGACGGCGGACGGCATCCCGGTTCGCGTATCGGATTGCGCCGGAGTGGCGGCAATCTGGAGCCCGCTCCCGGCCGCCGCGCTGCAGGTTGCCGGAGCCGACGGCGTCCCGTGCGACCCGCGTGCGCTGGCCGCGCTGGTCATGCGGCACGAGGAGGCGCTCCAGCGCGCCATGCGCTCCGGCCCCGTCTTCCCGGTGCCGTTCGGGCTGGCCTTCTCGGCGGAGCCCGCGCTGCTTCTGTACACAGAGGAACGGAGCGGCGTCATCCTGTCGTTCCTAGCCGAGGCGGACGGCAAGCATGAGTGGGCCGTCACCGGAACACTGGACCGTGAGGCGGCCAGGGCGGCATTGGCCGATCGGTTCCTCCTGGAGGAGGGAGACGTAGACGCCTTGCCTCCCGGCGTCCGGTACCTGGCGGTACGGCGATCGACGCTCCGGGCTACCCAGGAGATGGGGCCCCGGTTGGAGGAGGCCTGCTTCGCCATCGGCCAGAGGCTGGCCGGGCATGCTTCGGCCGTGCGCCGTCGCGAGGTATTCCAGACCGGCGAAGAGCCGGCAGGCGTCGAGGTGATCCTGAACTGGGCGTTCCTGGTCGACGCCGCGCACCTGCACGACTTCCAGTGCGAGGTCGCTGCTGTGACCGCCGAGGCCACGACCACCGGCATACGACTTCGGCCGGCAGGTCCGTTGGCGCCGTACAGCTTCACGCCGGCGCTTGAAGGAGACGCAGGATGACGCCCGCACTCAGCACGGCCGAGAGGCGCTACGGCGTCGACGCGGGACAATCGGATGCCGCTCCATCGGTCTGCCGCCACATTGCGCGCTACAACAACCTTTTTGACCATATCCAGTGCGGAGTGGTGGTCTGCCGCCTGTCGCCCAAGAAGCATGGGCTCGTGGTCGTGGACCTCAATCCTGCCGCAGAGCAGATGGAGTGCCTGCGGCGCGAGCAGGCGGTGGACAAGAGCCTGACCGGGTTCTTCATGGGCATAGAAGCCTCAGCGATGCGGCCGTTGCTGGCTCAGGTCCGCTCCGGCGCCCTCAGGGCCTCGGTGGGGCTCCACGGCCCGCGCGAGGCATCTCCGCGCCGCTACCTCCATCTGGAGGTCTCGCCGACGGCCGGCGGAGAGGTCGTCATCATCTATGAGGACCGCACGGGTCGCGTGGCGCTAGAGACGCAGGTACACGAGCAGTCCGAATGGCTGAGCGCTGCCGCAGAGCTCGTCCCGGTCTGCACATTTGTGCAAGACGCGGGCCTGCGCTACATCAGGGTTGCAGGGGTCCCCGACGGACTGGCGGAGCGGATCGCGCTGGGCACGAGCGACTACGACCGGGCTCCCGACCCCTACGCGGCACACAGCATCGAGGCGAAGACCAGGGTGATGCGGTCGGGAGTGGCCGAGCACGGCGAGATCCGAGTCCGGGTGGACGACCGCGACCACTGGTACGAGTGGCGTTACCAGGCGCATCGCGGATCGCAGAACCGGGTGGTTGGGATCATCGGCTCCGTCCGGGAGATCTCGGACGCCAAGGCCAACGACAATACCCGGGCCTCGTTGGCGGAGGCGCTGGATCAGTGCCTGGGCGCTACGGCGCTGGTCGGCGGCGACGGCGAGCTGACCTACGCCAACAAGGCGTGGGCGCGGCTCTGGCGCCTTCCCGCCGACTGGAGCGCCGCCGGGACGCCCATCGCGTCGCTGTGGCAGAGCCTGCCCGGGGCTCCCATCGGCACCGACGGCGGGCCCCTCGGCACGCGGTGGGAGACCGACACCAAGGCCCTGCGGCAGGACGGGACGATCTTCGCGGCCCACGTGGCATACGCGCCTCGACGCTCCGCAGACGGTGTGCCTGTCGGCGCCAGTGTGTCGTGCCAGGACATGACCGCGCTCGAACGTTCCGCAGAAAAGCGGCAGGCCGCCGAGCGGCAGGCTGCGGCGTTGGCGGCCGAGATCGGCATGGCGCAGGAGGCCGAAAGACGCGCACTGGCTGCGACGCTGCACGACAGCGTCGGACAGCTCCTTGCGCTGGCGAAGATCACGCTGGCGGAGGCGCGGCGCGACGCGGCCGAGACCCCACTGGCCCCGCGGCTCCAGACCGTGCATACCCTCGTGCAGGAGGCCATCGACCTGACGCGATCGCTGACCAGCGAGCTATGTCCCCCACCCCTGTTCAACGCGGGGCTGGAGGCGGCCGTCGAGCACTTGGCCCAGCAGTTGTCAACGCGGTTCGGCGTCGAGTTCGTGGTAGTCGTGGCCTCCAAGCCGCTTGAGCTGCAGGACCCGGTGAAGAAGAAGCTGCTCTATCGATCGGCCCGGGAGCTGATGGTGAACGTTGTCAAGCACGCCAACGCCACGCACGCATCGGTCACGTTCAGCGTGGCCGAGGGGCAGCTGACGATTGCAGTCCGAGACGACGGCGTGGGATTTCCGGCCCAGGCCGTGCGAGGCCGACCCCGGACCCGCGCCTCGTTCGGCCTGGTCAGCATCCGTGAGCGCCTGGCCGAAATCCGAGGCACACTCAGCATCTGCTCTTGTCCGGACCGAGGCTCGACCGTTACCCTTGCAGTGCCGTGCGACGGCAGAGAGTGTGAAGCATGATGATGACGACTGGCAAGCCGTTGTCGGTGCTACTGGCCGACGACCACAGGATGCTGCGCGAGGGAATTCGGGCGTTGCTCGTGCAGCTACCCGAAGTGGGGTCCGTGGCGGATGTCTCCAACGGGCGCGACGCCGTCCAGGTGGCCATCAAGGATGCGCCCGACATCATCGTGATGGACGTGGCGATGCCCGACCTGAACGGGATCGACGCCACGCGGCAGATCTGCGCGCACCGCTCGGACGCCAAGGTGATCGGCCTCTCTATGCACTCCGACTCCCACCTGATCCTTGAGATGCTCAAGGCCGGGGCCTCGGCGTACCTGCTGAAGGACTGCGCCTTCGACGAGATGTCCTCGGCCATCCACGCCGTCCAGCGGGGACGGCGGTACCTGAGCCCCGAGATCACCAACACCGTAGTGGGGGCCTTCATGGAGATGCGGGGGACGGACGACCTGTCGCTCTTCAGCCTCCTGAGCGCCCGCGAGCGCGAGGTGCTGCACCTGCTGGTCGAGGCCAAAGGCACCACCGAGATCGCCGCCACGCTCTGCATCAGCGTCAAGACGGTTGAGAGCCACCGGCAGCAGATCAGCCGCAAGACGGGATGCCACAGCCTGGTGGACCTTGTCAAGTTTGCGCTTCGCGAAGGCATTACCCATGTCTGACGCAGGGCTTCTCGCCGAGACTAGGAGAGGTACTGAGACACAACCAGTACTAATGGCACCCTGAATCGGGGTTTCCCCGATGTACGACGGAGCCCCTATACATTACACTATAGTCACCGAGCAGCAAGGACAACGCAAGCTGCAGGCAACATCAAGAAGGGGTGAACATCGTGGCAAGAGTACAGAAGAGCACCGACTCCTCGAGCCTGGCCGAAGTTGTGGATCGCATCCTCGACAAGGGTATCGTGATCGACGCGTGGGTGAAGGTGTCCCTCGTCGGCATCGAGCTTCTCTCCATCGAGGCCCGCGTGGTCATCGCCTCCGTCGAGACCTACCTGAAGTACGCCGAGGCCATCGGCCTGACCGCCGCCGCGGCCGCGCCGGCCTAGCCAGTGCAGGGGCTCGGGGGCTCGCCGACCGACGGCGGGCCCCTCCTCTGTCTTCAGGGTCTCAGGAAGGGGATTGATCATGGGGACGCTTACCGAGGCCATGATGCGTCTGCGCGGTGAGATCACCGATCTGCGCAGCGACCGAGTGACGCTCGGTCAGGAGACGAAGCAGACGGTTGCTTCGTTGTGCAAGGCGACACGCGATATGCAGTCCGGCTTCCGGGCTACGCATTCCGCCATGGCCGCCTCGACGAGTGCCCAGCGTCAAGCGTTCGTGCAGGGCCTGGACCGGGACGTGACAGCCATGCGCTCCGGTTTCGCCGCGTCTCATCAACGTATGGCGAACGACACCAGGGCGGCGCGGCGCAAGTTCGCGAACGACCTGAGTGCGGACGTGGAAGCCACACTGTCCGCGACTCGTTCGGCCCGCCAGGAAATGGCCGCCCGCACCGGAGCAGAGCGCCAGAAGTTTGGGCGCGAGCTACGGAGCGATACCGATGCCATGGTCCAGGGGTTCCGAACCTCTCGCGGCCGAATGGCCGCAGCTGCCGCCGCCGAGCGCCGAGCGTTCACGACGACGCTCTCGGCCGATGTAGATCGCTTCCGGGGTGGCTTCCTCTGGAGCCACGCCCAGCAGTCCAAGCGTGACAAGGCTGCCCGTGCAGACTTCGTCGCGACGTCGGCGCAAAGTGTCGCTGAGTCGCGCAAGGCTCTGGCGGACGACCTGATGGGCGCTCGGGCGGCCTGGGCCGGACCGGCGGCGCAACCCAAGCGGGCCGCAAGCCCTGCGCCTGTGAAGGCCCAGGCTCCGGTTGTGGCGCCGGCGCCCGCACCTGTCGCACCGGCTCCAGTGAGCGTACCGGTGGTCGTGGCATCCGCCCCGATCGTCGCCGCTCCCACGCCGGTAGCCGAGACCCGACGCCCCGACCAGGAGCGGCGCGGCCCCGGCAAGAAGCAGGGCTAGGCTGTGGCGCCTGCGAGCGCAGAGCGCTTGCGCCCTGCGCCCGTAGGCGTCGCTGCAGTTCGGATCGGTCCCGGAGGCAGATTATGATAGATACCTGTCTTTTTTGCGCAGGCACTGGAGTGGACCCGTTCGGCATCCTGTCGGCCATGTCAGCATGCCCGGTCTGCCTCGGAGCGGGAAAGGTCGATGTGCCGGCCCCGTCCGTACCTTGCGCGCACTGCAGGGGCGCCGGCGCCGTCAAGGCCCTCACCTGCACCGCCTGCTCGGGGCTCGGGCGCTTGCCCGCCGACCCGAAGGCGGTCGGGATATGCAAAGTGTGCCAGGGCAGCGGCGACGACGCCGGCCTGCCCGCACTACCGTGTCCGCAGTGTGGCG
>CAJBBX010000155.1 GCA_903951425.1 uncultured Chthonomonas sp. | reverse complement strand
AGCTACAACATCCGCGGCCTCTATGAGACGCCCATGGCCGTCACCGACGCGGACGGCGCCGGTATCGACCGGACGGCGGCTGCCACCATCCTCAAGGACGTCCGCGACTCGGGACGCACCATCCTGACCGAGTACGAATCCAAGAAGCTGCTCGAGGCGTACGGCATCCCCACGGTCGAGACCGGCCTGGCGGAGAGCGCCGACGAGGCGGTCAAGGCGGCCGACGAACTGGGGTACCCCATCGTCCTGAAGCTCCACTCCTTCACCATTACCCACAAGACCGATGTGGGAGGCGTGAAGCTGAACCTGCGCGATGCCGATGCCGTCCGCCGAGCCTACGCCGAGATCGAGACATCGGTGAACGAGATCGCGGGGGGCGGCCACTTCAACGGCGTCACCGTGCAGCGCATGGCCAAGCTCGACGGCTACGAGGTGATCCTCGGCAGTAGCGTCGATCCCCAGTTCGGTCCGGTCCTGCTCTTCGGCACCGGCGGCCAGCTCGTCGAGGTCTTCAAGGACCGCGCCCTGGGCCTTCCGCCGCTCACGACCACGCTGGCCCGCCGTATGATGGAGCAGACCAAGATCCTCAAGGCGCTCAAGGGCGTGCGCGGCCGCAAGCCCGTCGACGTGGAGGCCCTCGAGCAGCTGATGGTCCGGTTCAGCTATCTCGTGGTGGAGAACCGCACCATCAAGGAGCTGGACATCAACCCGCTGCTGGCGTCGCCGGAGGGCATCATCGCGCTGGACGCTCGCGTGGTGGTCTTCGACCAGAGCGTGTCCGATGACGAACTTCCCAAGCTGGCCATCCGCCCCTACCCGGTCCAGTACATTGACACCTGGGAGATCGGCGGCGGCGGCTCGGTCACTATCCGACCGATCCAGCCCGAGGACGAGCCGCTCGTGGCCCGGTTCCACGAGACCCTGTCCGACCAGAGCGTCTATCTCCGCTTCTTCCACGCCATGAAGCTCAGCCAGCGCGTGGCCCACGACCGCATGGTCCGCATCTGCTTCAACGACTACGACCGCGAGATCGCGCTGGTGGGCGAGATCACCGACCCGCGGACCGGCGAACCGATGATCGCCGGCGTGGCTCGCCTAAGCAGGCTGCCGGGCACCGCTGACTCCGAGTTCTCGCTTCTCGTCAGCGACGAGTACCACGGACGCGGCCTCGGTACCGAACTGCTGAAGCGCCTGGTCCATGTTGCCGGGGACGAGAAGATCGAGCGGATCCTGGCCGACATCCTGCCCGAGAACTACGTGATGCAGCATGTCTGCGAGAAGGTGGGCTTCGTGCTGGAGCGCATCGTCGATGAGCCTATGGTGAAGGCCAAGCTCATCGTCGGCGCCTAGTCAGCCATAGCCCTCGCAGATGATCAGGGGGAGATGCCGGTAGTTCGGCATCTCCCCCTTGCTCGATGCGGTGCGGGCATCTGTTTCGGGATAGACTGTTTGCGGAAGCACGGTCGGACTGCCCTGACCGCGCAGGTCACGGGCAGAGCCCGGCCCAACCAGGGGACACATGAACACGAAAGAGAACGGAACGACAAGTCGGCGCGAGTTTCTACGGACCGGCGGCGGGGTCGCCGCGCTGTCGGCGCTGGGTGGCATCGAATTGCCGGCGGCGCACGTGCAGGGGAGCGACCTGATCCAGGTAGCCATCGTCGGCTGCGGCGGCCGGGGTAGCGGGGCGGCGGTGCAGGCTCTGAGCACCCAGACAGGGCCCATCAAACTGATCGCCATGGCCGACGCCTACGCGGACCGGCTGAACGGCAGCTTCAACTCCATCAGCAAAGAGGCCGGCGCCAAGGTCGATGTGCCCGAGTCGCGTCGCTTCGTCGGGTTCGATGCCTACAGGAAGGCCATGGATTGCCTGAAGCCCGGCGATGTGGTGATCCTGACCACTCCGCCGGCATTCCGCTGGGTCCACTTCCAGTACGCCATCGAGAAGAAGCTCCATGTGTTTATGGAGAAGCCCATCACCGTGGACGGCCCGACCAGCAAGAGGATGCTCACGCTGGCCGAGCAGTCGATCGCCAAGAACCTGAAGGTCGGCGTAGGCCTCATGTCGCGGCACGCCCGCCCGCTGCAGGAGCTCCACGACCGCGTTCGCAACGGCGAACTGGGCGAGATCCTGCTCATGCGGGGCTACCGAATGCATGGGCCCGGCGGCTACTTCGAGTCGCCCGCTAAGCCCGCCGACATCAGCGACCTGGACTACCAGGTGCGGCGCTTCCACAGCTTCCTATGGGCCAGCGGCGGCAACTTCAGCGACTTCTACATCCATGTCATCGACCACTGCTGCTGGATGAAGGACGCCTGGCCCGTGAAGGCACAGGCCCTGGGCGGACGCCACTACAAGAACTGCCCCAACGGCGCCCCGGCGGTGGACCAGAACTTCGATACCTACTCGGTGGAGTACACCTTTGCCGACGGGACCAAATTCTTCTTCGACGGCCGGTGCATGAACGGCGCTCAGGTCATCTACTCCAGCTACCTGCACGGCACCAAGGGGCTGGCTATCGCGTCACGCTCCAGTGACTGCGGCGGGCCTTCGGCCATCTACCGAGGCCAGAACGCCGATGCGGCCAACCTGCAGTGGCAATCAACCGACCGGACGAACCCGTACCAGAACGAGTGGGACGCGCTGATCGAGGCCATCCGGAAGGACAAGCCCTACAATGAGGCCAAGCGAGGCATTGAGGCCAGCCTGGTGACGAGCATGGGCCGCATGGCCGCTCACACGGGCAAGGAGATCACCTACGACCAGATCCTGAACTCCGACCACGAGTTCGCTCCTGGGCTGGACAAGCTGACCTCCGAGACGCAGGCGCCGCTGCAGCCCGGTCCCGACGGCCGCTACCCGACCCCCAAGCCCGGCATCGTCACCGAGCGGGAGTTCTGACCCGCCGAACCGCGACCGCACCAGACGAGCCACGGGGCCCCTCGCCGACCATCATGGTTTTGCGAGGGGCCCCGCTGGTTCGTGCTACGGCTTGCGGCTCTGCTTGTACAGGTCGGCCAGCGTCTCGGGCGTCACCACTTCCACGCCGTCGCGGCCCAGGCGGTCGGCCAGTTCGCGGTACTGGTCGGCATTGAGGCCCCAGTTGCCGATGAAGACGTGCAGGAAGAGCGGGCGCACGCCCTTGTCCATCACCTGGCGCACGTCGCGGTAGACGTCGTCCTTCTCCACCATGCGGCTCACCGAGTGGAACGCCACGGCGTTGCCCACGGGCTCGGCGGTTCGGGCCGGGTCGGTCGTCTCGCGACCGTACCCGCCCATGAGCGCGACGCAGTTGCGCAGCCCGGCGTAGTCCTTCAGCCGCGCCGATCCGGGGCCGCCGTAGTCCATGATCCAGTTCCAGCGCTCGCCCGCGTGGCCGAGGTAGGCCGAGGTCTGGGCGACGTAGTCGCGCACCACGCGGTCGCGGTCCTTGCCGAAGTTGTCGCCGTACGACGACATGTACATATAGCCGACACCGGAGACGGCGCCGCCCACGCTGTCTTGCGTCTCCAGGTGCGTCTTCAGCATGGCGAAGGCGACCGGATTGAGGTCGACAATGCTCGGTCCCATGGTGTAGGAGACGGCGAAGTCGCGGGGTCCCTTCTCGCGCATCCGGCGCATGTACTCGAGCATGAACGAGCCGGGACCGTTCCAGAGGCACTGGTTATCGCCGTCGGATAGCACCAGCGAGGCGTAGACCTTGCCGCGGTCCAGTGGGAGCTTCCGCACGGGCGGCATGGCGAACGCGTCGCGGGCGCTTGGGAAGGCCGAGAGCAGCGACATATTGCCCATGTGGTCGGCGGGCACGAGGTACTTGCCGCACCGCGAGAAGAGGGCTACGCCGCGGTTCTCGCCGATGCCGTCGGAGGGCTCCACCTGCGGGTACCCCAGGATGGGGATGTTCACCGGGAACTCGCGGGAAAGGGTCTTCTCGAACCACTCCTCCTCGGCCCAGCGGTCGGCTCCGGGCTTATCGGCGTCGGTCCCGCCCACGATCCAGAAGGTGAAGGTTCGGTGCGCCATGGCGTAGTCGTAGAGGCCCGGCCTCTTCGTGGGTGCGCAGAGGACCAGCGTTCGGCGGTTGAACCGCGCCTTGTAGTGGGTGTAGAGCTCCTTGTAGCCCTCCAGCGTCTTCTTCCATCGGCCCCGCAGGTCCATGCGGACGCGTAGCCCATAGCGCGCGACGAGGTCAGGGTGGGTGACGACCCAGCCCTCCATGCTCCCGATGATGACCGCCAAGTTCTCCGAGCCGTGGAGCGCCGGATCGTAGACCACGGCGTCGCGGCGGGAGTAGCGGTTGAAGAGGGCCGCGGCGCCAGGGATCTCCTCCACGTGGTCGATGCGTCCCTGACGCAGCATCTCGCGGGACATGCCGTTGCGGTCGGCGATCAGCAACTCGTTTCGGTCGCGGTTCACCAAGCCTTGGAGCGTGCGGAAGAGGATCGACTCCTCGGCGCTGCATCCCTCGGCGGCGAAGTGGTAAAGGCGGCGGCTGGGCGGCGCCAAGCGGGCATAGAGGTTGTCGCGCTGCGGCAGGAAGATGGGCTTGATCTCGGTGATCCGCCCGATGGGCGCGTTCCGGAAGGCGCCGGTTACGGTGATCTGGTGGATCTTGCCGCCCCAGCCGTCGTCGGGCTTGCCGTCGCCAACACGCAGGTAGACGAAGCCGCCCTTGCGCGTGTAGGGCGATAGGTCGAGCCGCAAGGGCTCGCCGCTGTCACGGGTGTAGAGGCCAACCGTGTCGAACCGCTCGCCGTCGCTGGAGAGTTCCACCTTGAACTGCGCGGTGATGCGCATGGCCAGTGAGGCCCGTGTGTTGGCCTTGAGTGCGAAGCGGTAGACGATGTAGGAGCCGCCGTCCTGGAACCGCGTCCGCTCCGACTCGATCTCCTGCGAGCCCAGGTTGCGGTAGATGAACTGCCGCTCCACGGAGCTGAGCGGTAGGAAACGGATCGTGCCCTGGGCCTGGGCAGGCCTGGGCGCCGCCGGGCCGGCGACGGCAGACGACGCGAGCGGATGCAGGCCGAGGGCCGCGGCGGTTGCCAGCGCGGCGTACACGGTGCGGCTCGGGGACGGACGTGCGGGCATAGGTACCTCACAGGGGATCGGGGCTGATAGTCGCCATAGTGTAGCCCGAAGCGTGCGGCGCCCGATGTGGGGTAAGACTACGGTGACGCCGCTGGTCCACTGCGGGCGGCCGACACCATGGACGGAGGATATGCATGGCACTCGGGCTCCTGGCCGCACTCGCAGTACTCCTGCTTCCGGCCGCAGAGGCCGACTTCGTGCTGATCAAGGATGGCAAGCCCGCCGCGGCGATCGTGGTGGACGCCGCTTGCCTGGCGACGACGCCTGGACCGGAGGCCGCCAAGCGGCGCGCCGCAGCCCTGGACCTGCAGGACGTCGTCCGGAGGATATCGGGCGCCCTCCTGCCCATCGCCTCGGCAGACGCGCCCCCTGCGGGTCGCCTGATCCTGATCGGGCCCAGCCCGGCGGCTACCAAGACTGCCGTGGCGATCCCTTCGGGCCTGACGCCTGAGCGGAAGGAAGAGGGCTTCGTCCTCCACTGCACCGCCGATAGGCTGCTGCTGGCCGGCAACGACGCCGGGCCGTACCACGGCAC
The DNA here is from genome assembly GCA_903951425.1 of uncultured Chthonomonas sp. GTDB lineage: Bacteria > Armatimonadota > Chthonomonadetes > Chthonomonadales > CAJBBX01 > CAJBBX01. Next base: position 44,623 of record CAJBBX010000155.1, on the reverse strand, counting down.
CGAGTACGCCGTCTACAGCCTGCTGCATCGGCTGGGCGCCCGCTGGTACATGCCCGGTCCCTTTGGCGAGTACCTGCCCTCGACGCCCGATCTGAGCCTGCCAGCGGTGACCGACCGCCAGACGCCATCATTCCGCCTCCGCAACTGGTGGCTGCATACCAATGCCGAAATGGCCGCGCAGGAGCGGGTATGGAAGCTGCGCAACGGCATGAGCCCCGAGACGCCCATCGCAATACCGGGCGACTCCTCCGTGCGCGGCGTGGTGGCCGATGCCGCCCTGGCCGCGACGAAGCCCGAGCTCTTCGCCAAGAACGCCGACGGCACGCCCAACCTCTCGTTGCCCAACCTCACCGGCGCGGAGGCGCGGCAACTGGCCGCCGACAAGGTCAAGGCTATCTTTCGCGCGGACCCCAACGTGGTGTCGCACGGGATCGCACCGGACGACGGACTGCCGCGCGACTTCGGCGCGGAGACGCGGAAGCTGAACCAGAACTTCGTGCAGCTGGGCGGCCGCGAGGGCGAGCCCGCCGAGGTGAGCACCAGCGAGGAGTGGTTCTCCTTTGTCAACGCCGTCACCCGCGAGGTCAACAAGGAGTTCCCGGACCGGATCGTGGTGACTAACGGCTACGCCAACCGCGACCTGCCGCCCTTCGGCGTGGAGATCGACCCGCACATCAGCGTCATGTATGCCGCCATCTGGTCGGACACGCTTCACGCATACGACGACCCAAAAAGCTGGCAATCGGTGCGGCAGGGCCAGAACCTGCGCCGCTGGGCCAGCATGTGCGACAAGGTTTGGGTCTACGGGTACGACTATACGATGCTCACCACGGGGCTCACGCCGGTGCCGGTGACGCGCAAGATAGCGCACGACCTGCCGTTGATGCAGAAGTGGGGCGTCATCGGCTTCCACAGCGAGTCGCGCAACGTCTGGATGGAGAGTGGCATTCTCACCCGCTACCTGCGCGCGCGCTTGCAGTGGAACACATCGCTCGACGTGAAGGGCCTAGCGCAGGACTTCTACAGCCACTGGTACGCCGCCGCCGCGACGCCTGCCATGGCATTCTGGGATGCCATCGAGCAGGTCATCGAGGGCACGCATCTGCTGGGTCATGAGGACCGGGTGCTGCCGTATGTGTACACGCCCGAGCTGATCGCGGCTCTGGAAGGGCATGTGGCCGAGGCCGAGCGCCTCGCCGAGGATGAGCGCTCGAAGCTCCACGTGCGCGCCGACCGGCTCATCCTCGACCACCTGAAGGCCTACATGGCCATGAACCAGGCCGAGTACGACGGCAAGTTCAGCGAAGCCGCCCGCCTGGCAGACGCCATGATGGCCTGCCGGAAGCGGCTATATTCCATCAGCCCGCTCTACTGCCTCGCCGACGAGCAGCGGTACGACTCCGGTGTCTGGTACTGGGGCGCCCTGGACCGCGCCGCTTACTACCGCAAGCTGGCCGACCAGACCGAGGGGCGCACAGGCGACCTGGTGGCGCTCCTGCCCGAGAAGACGGCGTTCCGCACCGATCCCACGGATACGGGCCGCTTCGCTGGCTGGTACGAGCCCTCCGTTAGCGCGGCGGCATGGCCCACGGTGGCGACCACCAAGCCCTTCTACGCGCAGGGCTTCATGGCGGGCGACGGGTATCCGTACACGGGAGCGGCTTGGTACCGGTTCACCGTCGATGTGCCCGCGTGGGCCAAGGGGCGGAATGTGCGGCTCTTCGCGCCTGCGGCGGAGACCGAGGCATGGGCCTGGGTGAACGCCCGTTACGTCGGCCACAAGGCCTACCGCGAGGCCTACGAGCGACCCAACGAGCTCTCGCTGGATGTCTCGGATGCCCTGAAGCCCGGCGCTCGGAACGAGATAGCCATCCGCGTCCACACCAGCCTCAACCCCGCCGCGGCGGCAGGAGGACTGGTCTCGCGGGTGATGCTGATTGCCGACAAGTAGGCGAGGACACTGACAGACTCGCGCCCGGCGGAGCGGGGGCTCTGCCGGGCACGCGGTCGTTCGTCTGATCGGCCGATCGACTACCCGATGGTCATCGGGTCGCCGTGGATCGGCGGTAGCGGGTGCGGGCGGACCATGATCCCGCCCTGCTCGTAGCTCTCCATGACCGCCCAGGTGTACTCCAGCGCGGCCAGGGCGTCGCGGCCGGATGCGCGGACGTTCTCGAAGTAGACCTTGTTCTCCACATCCTCCAGGAAGGCGTGGATGCGGCGGGGGAAGGTCTCACCGAAGTCCGTGATCCCGGTGTTCATCGTCTCGGGCTCGTTGGAGCCGCCGCCGGGCTTGTCGGCGGAGCCGGCCGCCTCGCTGCCAGGCGCGGGCCAGAACGTGATCTTCTCGATGCAGTTCTCGATGCAGAAGGTGCCCCTGGTGCCGGCGACCTCGATGCTCCACCAGCCGCCGAGGCCGTAGGTGGCGTCGCCGCGCTGGCTGAGCAGGACGCCCACGCAGTCATTGGCGAACTTCACGTTGACGCTCACCGAGGAGAGCATGACGTCGCTGGCGCTACGGCGGCAACCCGGCCGGTTGGCGAAGGCCTGCACGTGCGTGACGTCGCCGCAGAAGTAGCGCATGACGCTGAACGGGTGGGACAGGAAGGCCTTCAGGTGGGCATAAGGGAAGCCCCACCAGCGCGAGTCCTTCATGGGCGCGTAGGTGGGCTCGCCGGCGGAGAAGCCCATCTTGTGCAGACAGTAGACCATCTCACCGATGCGGCCATCCTTGATGTACTGCATGGCCTTCTCGGCGGGCGGCGTGAAGTAGTGGTTCAGGTTGCAGCCCAGCCGGACGCCCTTCTCAGCGGCCTTGGCGACCAACTGCCGGGCCTCGCCCACGTCGTTGCAGAGCGGCTTCTCGACCAGCACGTTCTTGCCGGCCTCGACGGCCTCCATGGCGGGCTCGAAGTGCCAGCTGCCGTTCTCGTAGCCGCCGGTGGTGACGTCCACCATGTCCAGGTCTTCGTTGCGCAGCATGTCGGCCAGGCTATAGTAGGCCCGGACGCCCATCTTCTCGGCTGCCTCGTCGGCGCGGGCCTTCACGACGTCGCAGACTGCCACGAAGTCGCTCAGGGGGTCGGCCTTGTGCGCGTTGGCGTGGCCCATGCCGATGCCGCGCATGCCCACGATCCCTACCTTGACTGCCATCTATCTTGGTCCTTTCCAGTCCGTCGCGCCGCTACTTGCGGGCTTCGGCCTGCAGCCGGGCGGCCTGGCCCGGGTCGCCGATATGCAGGGTGTCGTACGCCTGCTGCGATGACGTGAACGGCCCTACGCCCTCATACCCGTGCCAGTCGCCCTGGGTGAGCATGGGATTGTCGGCGCCGATCTCGGCCTCGCGCCTGGCGATCCACGCATCCATGCGGCCCTTGAGGCAGGCTACCACGTCGGGATAGGTATCCGCCAGGTTGTTGTACTCCTCGGGGTCCTGCACCAGGTTGTAGAGCTCCACGGGCGGCTTGAAGTGGAAATCCGGCTCCAGCGCGACCATGAGCTTCCACTCAGGGGTCCGCCAGCCGTGCTTCCGCATCCAGGTACACTCGGTGATGTAGATCTCGGTCTCGTGGGAGGCCGCCTCGCCGCGCACCATATCCATGAGGCTCTTGCCGTCGAACTCGTGGCCCGGCGTCTCGATCCCCGTGAGCTCGAGCAGTGTTGGGACCAGGTCCTTGTGCTGGTTGTAGCCGGTGATCCTCTTGCCTGCCGGGACCTTACCGGGGTACTTGATGATCAGCGGGACGTGCAGCGTGCAGTCGTACATGCCGTGGTGGTCGAACCAGCAGTCGTGGTCGTAGAGCGTCTCGCCATGGTCCGAGGTGATGACGACGATGGTCTCATCCTCAATGCCCAGCTTCTCCAGCGACGTGAAGATCGCCTGGATGGCCGAGTCCATATAGGCGACCGCGCCGTCGTACTGGGCGACGACGTAGTCCTTGTCGGAGCAACCCACGGGTAGCCACGCCGCGAAGTAGTCGCAGAAGGGCTTGAAGGTCATCACCGGTTCCATGGACTGGTTGGCCGGGTCGCACTCGTCGCCGTGGTAGAAGATGCGCTCGAAGGGCGCCGGCGGCAGGTACGGGGTATGAGGGTCCATGTGGCGGAGGAAGAGCAGGAAGGGCTGATCCTGCTCGGCCAGGCGCTTTAGTTCGGGGATCGCCACGGCGTTCAGGTTCTCGGCCTTCGGGCTCTTGCCGTCCTTCTCGGCGCCCCAGCCGGAGAAGTCCAGGTACGTATCGAAGCCGCGGGAGGCCGGGTTACCGGTGAATCCGACGCAAGTGGTGGTGTAGCCGTTCTCGCGCAGGATCTCGGCCAGCGTCTTCACTCCGTCGCGGAGGCCGCCGCGGTGCCGGAGGGCTACGACGGAGGTGCCGAAGCAGTCCATGCCGGTGAGCATGTTGGAGTAACCGCTGGTGGTGGGTATGTGGGCGCTGATGGCGTGTTCGAACAGGGTGGCTTCGGCCGCGAGCTTGTCCATATGCGGCGTGGTGTTCAGCGGGTAGCCGTAGCAGCTCATGTGGTCGGCGCGGAGGGAGTCGATCCCCAGCAGAAGGATGTTGGGCTTACGCCCGGTGCAGCAGGTGCTCATTGTACGCTTGTCCTCAAGGAGAGTGTGGTGCTTCTGGGCGTTGTTTGACAGCGGGCAGGCGTTTTCCTGCCCTGTGGAGAGACAATCGGCCGTTCAGGCCAATCGGCGGGCCGCCCGCACCGCCACGAGTTGCGCGGGGAGGCAATAGGGCGCGGCGGGAGCCCCCGCAGGAAATGTTACCTGCTCGTAGGCGGTCATGTGGCCCTCGGCCTGATGGTACAGGATGTGGCCCCAGAGGCAGTACCGGACCTCGCTCCGGAGCTTCAGGCGCCACATCCCGTCGAGCAGGTCCGCCATGGGCCAATCGTCGGCGCGGTCGAGGAAACGGGTCATGCCCAGCCACTGGCCACCGCCTGCCAGGCGCGCCGCCACGATGCGATGCGACAGGTCCTCCGTCAGGGAGTCGCTGGCGAGTAGCTCCGGCCAGTAGCGGTAGTTGGTGTAGGAGCCGAGTTCGGTGTCGGTGATGCGCTCCTTCGGCGCCTCCATCCCGAGGCCCGCCGGGTCCTCCGCGAAGGGCGCGAGCCACCAGGGCGTCGCGGTGGCGCCCCAGGTCTCGCGGACGGCTCCGTTGAGCGTGAGGCGGAGGCGGAGGGCCATCCGCGCCGCATCGGTAGCGTCGCCGGCGAGGCCCAGCTTCTTCTCGGCCAGCCAGGCCCAGTCCCGCAGGCCCCGTGAGATCCATGCGGCGTTGTGGAAGTAGCGCGCGGGCAGGTGGGCCATGTCGGCCTCGGGCACGCCCGATGGAAGCTCGGGCATGGGCGCGGGGCCCACCACGTCGGCCAGCATCCGCGCGACCCGCAGGAAGGGTGTGCAGTGGAGGCGGACCCATGGCCTCGCCCCGCCGCGCTCGGCCACGCGGCGCAGCGTGGTCAGAAGCTGGCCGTACTCGCTGAGCGAGGGCGCGTAGTAGTCGATCGTGCCGTCCTGCCGGACGAAGCGCCGGACCCACGCCTCCAGCAGCTGCTGGGCGCGCTCGGTGAAGCCCCAGGCCGTCAGCGCGTCGACGGCGGCGATGATGGTGGGCGGAAAGCCGTCATGCTCCGCTGCCGCGTAGGCATCGGCGCCGTACTTGGGGTGGTCGCCCTGGAACGTGAGGTCGATGTGCGCCAGTCCGATGCGGACGGCCTTCTCCATGAGCGGATGCTCGAACCGGGCGCCCTCGGGCAGGACCAGCGCATCGGCCAGCCTCTTCACCCGGCGCGGGTCGAAGGCGGGCTCGCCCTGCAGCGCCGGGGCGCAGCGGCGCATGCGGAGGGCCGTGCGCTTCCCCGCGGTCAGCAGGTCCGGTCGGTAGGGGTCCTCCAGCGTCTCGAGCGGGCCAGACATCTGCTCGGAGGCTGTCGCCTCCTGCTCAGTCATGGAACACCCTGTGGGCCTTCACATGCTCGATGAACCGATCCATCATGCTGTCCGGGATGTTGGACGGCATGTGATTGCCCACGGCGAGGATGACGCCGGCGCACTGGCGGGCGATGCGTAGCGTGTCGTCGATGGTCTCCCGCACGGTCTCCCACGTGCCGAATGAGAGGTCGCGGCAGTCCACGCAGCTGCCCACCAGCGCCTTGCCCTTGCCCACGCGCTCGGCCATGAAGCCGAACCGGTTGCAGGGCTCGAAGATGAAGCCGTCGGCGCCGGCATGGGCCAGATCCTCTACAAACACCTCAAAGAGCCCGTCGGAGCAGAAGAGGACCTTCTTGCCGGCGGCATGTAGTGGCTTCCATAGCTCGGCGTAACGTGGGATGATGACATCGCGGTAGATGTCCGGGTGCATGAAGGCGCCGGCGCTCCAGACGAAGTCGTCGTGCTGGATGATGACCTCCACGCTGGTCTTAGCCCAGGCCTGCATATGGTGCAGCGTGAACCGGAAAAAGCGGTCCCAGACCGCCTCCATGCGCTTGCGGTCGGCCGCCGCCTCAAGCAGCATGTCCCAACCGAAGGCCTGGATGCCGCCGGAGACGATCGTCTTGTAGTAGCCTCCGGTGACGAGTTGGTTCGGCCGCGACTGCAGCGCCGCCGTGACGCTGCGCTGGTAGGCCGCCACCTGCTCATCGAAGTCCGGCAGCCCGTACTCCGCAGCCGGGTCGAAGGCCCAGACCTCTTCCGGAGATGTGAATGGGCAAGCGGCGGGCTGGTGGAGGTCGCTACCGTCACCGGCGTAGGCGGCATGGCCCATGTCGGTGCATCGGCCCCGGGCGCCCCAGTTGCCGTGAAGACCGTCGTCGGTGCTCCAGCAGAGGTCGATACCCCAGTCGTCGTAGAGCGAGCGCCAAAGGCCCGGGTCGTCCTGCGCCAGCCCCATGCGGGCGGCTGCGTACTCCGGGTGGTACTCCAGGCTGTACTCGGTATGGCCCACCTGCCCCGTGGGCTTCAGGTTAACGATATCTAGCGCGAGTTGACGGCTCATGGCGTCCTCCGTGGTCTAGAAAGAGTCATTCGTCCACATGGTCGGCCCTGCGAAGAAGCGCTCCATGGCCTCGAACTGCGCCTCGTCGTGGACGGTGATGAGGCCCGCCCGGCGCAGTTGGCACACTGTCGGGGCGCCGTAGAGGCACTGCGACAGCTCGCCGATCTCGATCTCAAGGCCCGGTTCCGATGCGGACGGGGCGACCGTAGCCTCACCGGAACCGGCGGTCACTGCCCAGGTCATCTCGTTCCATGGTGCCGAGGCATCGGCCACACGCACCACAAAGGCGGCTTCGGTACCGCGGCTTGCGCCCCAGGCACGCAGTGCGCCTGCCACATCCACGATGCGGCCCTGGGTGCACGGGGTCGTCCGGGTCTCGACGTCCCAGTGGCAGAGGTGGCAACGCAGGTCGTCGTCGGCGGGGGCGTCCCACTCGAAGCGGGAGACCTGCATATCGTGGCGGCGCAGCAGGCCGAGGAGAGCGCGCTTGGCCGCAGGCGTTTGGCAGATGAACTCCCGCAGGTGCGTGTTGTCGCGGCTCCCGCCACGATAGGTGAGGTACCCCTCCAACGGCCCCGCAGCGGGATAGAGATAGGTGTAGGTGAACTCCTTCTCAGCGTGGTCGAGCATCTGCTTCCACTGCGCCTCGTCGCGGGCGATGAGGCCCCGGTAGCCCGCCGAGAACCGTGTGTAGAGATCGCGGACGGCGGCGTGGTCGGCCTCGTCGGCTGGGCGTACATCGCGGGTTTCGGGGCAGCTCTGCATGGCGGAGGTGGGAACGCCGTAGCGGCGCTTCTCGCCCACCCACGCCCAACCCAGCCGCCGGTAGTAGGCCCAGCTGAAGGGGAAGAGAGTTGAGATCGTCTGGCCCTCGTCGCGCATGCCCTCCAGCGCCCGGCGCATGCACATGCCCGCGTAGCCCTTGCCGCGGGCGGTGGGGTGGCAAGCCACGCCGGCGATGCCGCCCATCTTCATCACCAGGTCGCCGCCCATGTGGCACTGGTATGGTGCGATCGCCGCCTGCGCCTTCAGCGTGGCGCCCTCGAAGACCCCGTAGGCGTGCATGGCCTGGGTGGCAGGGTCGCGGATCCATCCATCGTCCTTGCCTCCGCGCATGAAGGCCTGGGATATGAGGCCGAAGACCTGGCTCAGGTCGTCTTCGGCGATGCGGCGAAGCTCCATCGGTGCGTTTCCTCTACAATCGGAACGTAGTCGTCAGGCAGTCTCGGTGCGGCTACCCGACTGCTTTCCCGGCGCCATGTTGATCAGCACCGCGGTGAGGATCAGCCCACCGCGTACCACGTGCTGCCAGTACTCGTTCACGTTCATCAGCGTCATGCCGTTGACCAGCACGCCGAGGAAGACGAGACCGATGAGGGTACCACGCACAGACCCCGCGCCGCCCAGAAGGCTGGTGCCGCCGATGATGACCGCCGAGATGACATCCAGCTCCCAGCCCTGCGCCGTCGTCGCCGAGCCCGACATGATCTGCGCGGCCTGCAGGATGCCCGCCAAGGCGGAGCAGAAGCCTACGATGGCCATGACGCGGATCTTGATGCCGCCGACGTTGAGCCCGCTCAGGCGCGCGGCCTCTACGTTGCCGCCTACGGCGTAGACCGACCGGCCAAACGCGGTCTTGTGCATCACCACGTGCACTACGATGAAGGTGACGAGGAACAGGATGGCGGGGAAGGGGATGCCCAGCCAGTAGCCGCCGCCCAGGAAGTTGAACCAGTCAGGGAAGGGTGTGAGGGGGAAGCCGTTGGTGATGAGCTCCGACGCGCCCTTGAGCACCGTGAGCCACGCCAGGGTGGCGATGAAGGTGGGCACGCGGAACCGAGCGCGCAGGAACCCGGTCAGCGCTCCCACACAGGAGCCCAGAGCCAGGGCCACCGCCATCCCCACAACCACCGCGGCCACGGGAGGCATGTGGAGGCGCTCCATGCCGAACTGCGTCGTCCAGGCCGTGACGCATCCCGCGAAGGCCACGGCCGAGCCGACCGATAGATCGATCTCACCCGCGATGATTGCCGCCGTCATGCCGAAAGCGATGATCCCCTGCATGGAGACGTTGCGCAGCACGTTGAGCAGGTTCGCCTTGGTGAGGAACCCATCCACGGAGCAGGCCAGAAGGATGCAGAGCGCCAGGAGGATGACCTCCATGACGCTCTGCCTGATGTGGGGGAGCTTGCGCGGCATCAGCCGTTCGACATCCATTCCTTGAGCTGCTTCTCGAAGGCCGCGATGCCCGCGGGGTCATCACGCGAGAGGCAGATACCGGTCATAGCCACGTGCTTCTCCACCGGCTCGCCCTTCATGGCCTTCAGCGCGAACGCCACGGCGGTGCGGCCAACGTCCACCGGCTTCTGGCTGGTGATGGCCTGCAGGATGCCGTCCGCTGCCTTGAGGAAGCCCACGAGCTGTTCGCTGGAATCGGTGCCGAAGACGGCGATCTTGCCCGCCTTGCCCGCGTTCCTCACGGCCATGACGGAGCCGATGGTGCCGCCCTCATTGGCCGACCATATCAGGTCGATCTCCGGATGCGCGGTCAGGATGTCGCCGGCCTTCTTGACGGCCTGCTCAGGGAGCCAGGCGTCCTGCTCGGCGACGATCGTCACGCCGGGCATTCCCTTGATCTGCTCCTTGAAGCCGTTGGTGCGCGCATCGCTCTGCTCTGGGATCAACGACTTGAAGGCGAGGATTGCGATGGTCGCCTTGCCGCCCATCTTCTGCTCGATGTAGGCGCGGGCCTTCTTGCCGGTCTGCTCGCCCAGGTTGAAGGCGTTGCTCTCAATGTAGGCCTTGTGGAAGTTGCCGTCGATGGGCGTGTTGGCGGCGATGATGGTGATGCCCTTGTCGGCGGCAGGCTTGAGCGCGGCCACCGAGCCCTTGGCGCTCAGGGGCGAGAGGATGATGGCGTCGACGCCCTGCGACGCATAGGTGTTCACCAGCTCGGCTTCCTTCTCGGGCTTGTTGTTGCTGTTGCCCTCCAGGAGCTCCACGTTGTTCTTCTTGGCGGCGTCGCGCATTCCGAAAAGGACCAGACGGAAGTACTGGTCTTCCTGGAAGATGATGCCGGCGATGCGCTTCTTGGGCGCGCCAGCTGTCGTCGCGGATTGCTTGGGGTTGCTGCAGCCGAAGAGCGTGATGCAAGCCACCGCGGCGAGTGCGAACAGAGACGGCCGAAGACGGTTCATGGCGTTCCCCCTGGCGCCGGCCCAGCAAGCCACCGGCGTGGTGGATAGTTCGCCGCGAGCGGCCGAAAGACCTGCGGAAAGCGGCCCGCTGTGGGAACGGTCGCGCGTTAGTCTGTACTTCCTGTGCGCCGACGTGCATTGGGCTATACTTTGTATATCCGGAGGAGGATGCGCCATGGATGTCAGACTTGCGCGGTGGGGCAACAGCCTGGCCGTCCGTGTGCCGCGGTCCCTGGCCGCGGAACTGGGACTTGTGGCCGGGTCTCCGCTGGCGGTTTCGCTACAGCAAGGCGCGCTTGTGTTCAGGCCGTCGGATCCCGCTGGCGAACTGGAGCGGCTGGCGGCTGGGATCACGTCGCAGAACCGGCACGATGAGGCCGACTGGGGCGACAGTTGGGGGCTTGAGGTTTGGTAGGCCCCGGCCTCTTCGTGCCCGACGAGGGTGACCTGATCTGGCTGACCTTCACGCCGCAGGCGGGCTTCGAGCAAGCCGGACGGCGACCGGCTCTGGTGTTGTCGCCGCGCAGCTATAACGGTCGGTCCGGGCTGTGCCTCGTATGCCCCGTCACGCGCTCAGTCAAGGGCTACCCGTTTGAGGTGGCGCTGCCCGCCGTGGCTCCAGTCCAAGGAGTGGTTCTGGCCGATCATATCCGTAGTGTCGACTACCGAGCACGGGCCGCCGAGTCGATCGGCCCTGTAGGTCGCGAGGTGCTGGGCGCCGTTCGCGACCTGATCCGGCTGTTGGTTGGCTAGCGTGTCCCGCAAGGTGGCTGTCTGGCAATGCGACCGCGACGATCAGGAGGCGTTCTCCACATGGCCATCCATTGCAGGCTGGGCGTGGGTCGTGCCCGTGGCCCTCGCTGTGGCTGCGCCGCCTATCGCCAGTGTGACGGGTGATGGTCGGCTCGCGCCGGTTTTCGCTGCCGCAGTCTACCCGTCGCCCAGGGCCGGCGCCGCGCCGGTGTCCGAGGTGGCGTTCCGCGAGACGCCTGAGACCCGGCGGTATGGGTTCAATGTGCCGTTTCCCGCCGGTCGGAGGCGGATTTTTGTGGTGGACGACTACGGCGCCAGACCCGACGGCGCGACCGACTGCACTCCTGCGTTCGCGCGGGCCTGGGCGGCCGCTCGCCGATGCTCCTTGCCGGTTGAGTTGCTGTTCCGGCGCTCGGGACGCTACCTGTTCAGGCCCGACCCGGGGCTGGGCTCCGACGATCTGGCGATCCTGATCGTCCGCAAGGCCGTCGGCCTGCGGATCCGTGGGCAAGGCGCGGGCACCGTGCTTGCGATGGCGGACCCGAAGCTCGGTGGCCTGCAGGTGACTGACAGCTCCGGCGTCATGCTTCAGGGCTTTACCATCGACTACAACCCGCTGCCCTTCACACAAGGCGCCGTGTCGCAGGTCGACCCGGATGCGGGCTCGTTCCGCCTTCGGACGGATGCCGGGTACCTGCCGCCGTGCGAGATGGGCGCCCGCATCCCCGGCTTCCACGGCGGATACACGCTCCAGCAGGCGAACGGCTACCGGTGGCTGCCGATCGGTGGGGTGACGCCTCGCACGCCGCCGTCGGTGGAGGGCGATGAGACCCGCTTCGATGTGGGGAGCGACGTGGCGCGGACGCTCAAGACCGGCGACCGGTTCGTCTTCGTGGGGCGCCGCATCGCGCAGACGGCCCTCAGTGCATGCTTCACGCGGCGCTTCTACGTCAAGGACGTGACCGTCCATGCGTCTCCGACCTGCGGGCTGCTGCTGAACAACGTGGACGGCGCCTGCATCGACGGCTACGCCGACGAGATTCCGGCGGGGTCGAACCGGCTGCTGGCCACCAACGCCGACGGGCTCTACGTACACAACGTGCGTGGCGGCATAACCATACGGAACTGCAGGTTCATGGGGCAGGGCGATGACTGCATCAACCTTCACACCACCGCATGGAGTAGCCGGTGGCTTCGGCCGGTGGGCGACCGGGAGGTCGCGATCGCGTCGCCGATCGACCTCCGCAAGGGCGACACGATTGAGATCATGGACCCCAACGCGGGGAAGATCAAGGGGTCGATCCGTGTCCTGTCGGTGATCTCCAATGCCGCCCACGAGGTCGTCCGTTGTCGCCTGGCCGCCCCGCTGAGCAGCGTCGGTTACGACGCGAAGACCGACGCCGCCTACGTAACCGACCTGGCGGGCTCCAACTTCAAGATCGTCCGCTGTCGTTTTGGGCAGAACCGTAGCCGTTGCATGCTCATCCAGGCGCGTCACGGGCTCATCCAGGCCAACACGATCGAGAACGCCGAGGGCTACGGCGTCGTGCTGGGGTACGGCGGCGCCGCATGGGCCGAGGGGATCATCCCAACCGACGTGACGATCCGGGACAACACCTTCCGGAACGTGACCGGCGTCGGGTTGGCGCCTCCCATCGAGGCCAACGACGGATCACCCGACAGGAACTTCCGCCGGATCGTGGTGGAGGCGAACCGGTTCGTGAACCCGAGGAAGATGGCGATCTCGGTCTCGGGCATGCAGGGGCTTAGAATCTCCGGCAACCGCGTCTCCACCGACCCCGGCCGCCGCAATACCTGGAACCACCCGCAATGGTATCCCGTGGATTGCAGCATCTCGCTTCGCAACTGCTCCGGCGTGCTTGTGGATCGGCTCAGCCTGGTCGATCGCTCCATTCGCGAGGCGGCTATCACGATCGGCGCCGACTGCGCGCCGGGCACGGTGGGCGTCACCCTCCGCGGCATCCGTGCAGACCTGGCGCCCGGCGTTCCCGTGGTGCGGGACGAACGGAAGGCAGCGCCCGGCGGGCCGTAGCGTCGCAGAGCGCTGCGGCCCGCCTACCAAGCACACGGCGTATTGGATCTGGGCGATCAGAGAACGGTCAGCGTCCCGGTACAGCTCGTGCCGTTGTAGTTTGCGTCGCCGGCGAAGGTGCCGACAAAGCTGTGTTTGCCGGGCGCCATATCGGGTGGGATCGTAATGAGCCGGCACGCGTGCCCGAGACCGCTGTTGTCTGTGACCGCCGTACCAAGCGCCGTATCGTCAAGAGTGAAGCCGATCGTCTTGCCGGCGAGATAGCGGTAGTCCGGCAGTCTTCGCAGGTACACGCGAAGGTACACCGCTTGGCCGCGCCCGATGGAGCGTGAGGCCGGCCAGAGGTATGTGTCGCCTCGGTGTACGGTGAGCGTGGCAAATCCCTTGCTGTCGTTGTAGGTCTCATCACCGAACCAACTCACGATCAAGCGCCGGTCGGCGGCGGCGCCTTCGGGTACAGCAAACGGCAGGACGGCGCACCGCTCGCTGTCCGTGACGGCGCTCCCGACGACGGTGCCGTCGACCCAAAACGCGAGGGGACGGCCCGCGACCGGGCCCCTGTCGGTCTGTCGGTACAGGTATCCCTTCAGGTAGACGGTTCGACCCACCTGGCCTGTGCGGTCGACGACGTACAGGAAAGTGTCGGTCATCGTGACGGTGAGCGTCCCGGATGCGGAGGTCGGGGCGAAGGCAGTGTCGCCGGCGAAGGCTGCCGTGACGCTTCTGGCGCCGGCGCCGGGCCCCTCAGGCACCCGGTACGCGACGGTGGCCGTGCCGGCGCCGTCCGTCACCGCCGAGAGAACGTCGGCCCCTACGGTGAGCGCAACCGCCCTTCCGGCGACGCCCGCGCCTGCGCTCGTCAGGCGGGCCGACAGCGTCACGTCCTTGCCGATGGGTCCGGCGGCAGGCTGTACGGTAAGCGCTGTGTCGGCGCGCCCAGCCGGCGGCGCATACGGGTTCCTCGCCACGACTACGGCATCGCTGGTGCCATAGGCGAGGCGTGCACCATCCGGGGAAAACGCCACGGAGAGGCCGGACTCGCCGGGCTCCAGGGCGTAGGCCTGCAGCCGAACGCCGTCTGAGACGCGCCACAGCGACACATCGCCGCCCGGCCCGTTGACCAGGCCGGTAGCGCAGGCTAGAATCGACCCGTCCGGCGAGAAGGCTATCGAGGTCACCCTCGCGCTGAAGCCCGTCAGCGTGCCGATCTCGGACCAGTCGGAAACGCGCCAGAGCTGCACTACCTTGTCGAACCCGGCGGCAGCAAGGATCGAGCCGTCCGGCGAGAACGCCACGGTGCGCACTTGGCTGTCGGGTGATGCGAGCGTGGCAATGGGCGTCCAGTCCGCCACGCGCCAGACCTGCGTGTAGCCGGTGCTTGCCGCGGCGAGGAGCGTTCCGTCCTGTGTGAATGCCAGGCAATAGGCCATGAAGCCGCCCGGCCACGGCACATCGCCCAGGTAGGCGCCGTCGGAGACCCGCCACCTGTTGACCGGTGTCATATAGCCGAGCTCGGCCATACCTCCCGCCACAACCGTGGCGCCGTCCCGGGCGAACACAACGGTGGCCAAATCGCGTTCCGGACCCATCAGGGGACGGATGAGGGCTCCGTCGGACACGCGCCACAACTCGAGTTGGTCCAACCGGCCCGATCGGTACGGGTGCGAGCTGACCAGCGTCGTCCCGTCCGGTGAGAACGCCAGCGAGTTCACCGCAAGCGTACCGGTCCCGCCGCTGGACACCGACCGGATCGGCGTCCCATCGGCGGATCGCCAGAATGTGACGCCTGCAGCCCGGCCGCCCGCCACCATGGATCCGTCTGGAGAAAACGCGACCGCGGCGGTGCTGCCGGCTGCCTGCCACAGGATATCGGGTGAGCCCTGCGCACCGGCGCCGGCTGCGGCGACACTCAGGATCGCCGCAAGTATGACGGGGTGTAAGCAATAGGATGCCACGATTCCGCTCCATCAATCTGCCGGAAGGGCGCCGAACCGTCGCTGCGCCGAGCCGGCGAGCGACCGGTTACGATATACCGCCCATATCGGCCATCCACTGCATGAGCAGCACGCGCTCTTCCTGGGTGACCACGGCCGGGATGACGGCGAGGATTCCGATGTATCCGTCCATAGGGTAGTTCTGCGTCGGCGCGGAGCTTCGTCCGAGTGCGCCGATGCTGAGGCGGTCCACGTCAGGTACTCGGACGCGTCACCGTCGTGGTAGTCGTCACAGGCGGGGGGAGCTCGTTCGCGCGGGGGGGTATGCGCGGCGTGTTTGCGGCGGCGTCAGCGAGCATCTGGTCGAAGTAGGTCTTAGGCGGACCGTTCATTCCTGTGCTCCGTTGCAAGAGAACTCCGGTACCAGCACGTCTATGGGTCAGACGTTCAAGCAACAAAAAGGTTCCCCTGGTCCAGTGATCCCGCGGGCGCGTAGGTTCGGAAGCTCAAGAACGGTCTGGCGCGGTGGCGCGGCCCCGAAGAAGCCCTTGGCGGCATCGTTGAGCCAATCGTCCTCGACGCCGAGTCTCTCGGCCACCGTGCGGGCCGCCGCCCGGACCTCCTCGGTGGGCTGAAATGCCGCATCGACATCCTTGGTGGCTGTTCGCGCCTCAAACACGAGGCACATGACGGCTCTGCCACACAGGAGGACTTCGCCTACGACGCCGCGAGCGGCGAGTTCCTCGTCCAACGCCCTGAAGAGTGTCTTAATCTGGCCCGACGTCAGCATTGCCTAGGCCCTGCTCAGGAAGTTTCCCAGCACGAAGACGTTGCGGCGCCGGAACCAGACTGGTGACTCTACCAACGCCATGACCTTCAGGTCCTCCAGACCGGCCACGAACCAGGGTTCGGCGAGTGCCGCCGTTTCCCAACACCATTCCGGTACCGGCAGATGCAACTCGGCGCACAGGGGCTCTACGGTACTCGCCACGAGGGCGCGCATTCGGACGCCCAGGCCCGGCGCCGGCGGCTCCACGATCAGTTCGGCGTCACGACGCTTGCGCAGGTCGTCCACCAACTCGAAGAGCCACAGCGGCCACGAGCCTTCGCCGTCGCTGACGATGCCGTGTGATGCCGCAGCGGCGGTCAAGCCTTTCGGCTTGCGTTCCGCGTCCCGCGCCGTCACTTGCGTTTGCCTCCATGCAGCGGCGTTCCTGTCATGGCCTATGGTACCCGTCGGCAGGAGTTCCACCCCTCTGCCTCGTATCTGTGAGGTCGGAGGGTCCCCCAATGGTATTCCGGTCCGGCAGGATGACACTCGGCGTTCTTGTGGCGGCGGCTTCGGCGGCGCTGGCCGTCGTGGCTTCTATGGGCGATGATCAGCCCTTGCCGGCCGAGGCGCTGGCCCGTAAGAGCGGCACGCCGCTGGCGGCACAGCGCTCGTCGGCCTCCGTGGCCCCGTTTGCCGCCTACTCGTCGCGCCCCTTTACCTTCGAGTGCCTTGCGCTGGTGCGTTCGCGATCGGGCTTCAACATCCTCGTGGCGAATGAGGACAAGCCCTCTGCCACGCACTGGGAGCTCTTCACGTGGCCCGATACCGGCGCCTTGACCGCCTACCTGCCCGGGTTCGCTCCGGACCATGTCCGAACGCAGCGGGACATCGGCGACGGTCGGTGGCATACCATCGGCTTCGTGCTGGAGGACCGGCGCGCGCGCCTCTACGTGGACGGCAGGCTGGAGGCGGACCAGGCCATGACGCCGCCCGCCCGCCCCGGCGCCGCAGGTCCAATGGCGTTTGGCTCGCTGGTGAACGGCGAGATCGGCTGCAACGGACTGATCCTGCGTCCCAGGCTCTCGGCCGGGGTGCGCGAGATCGACGGCGTCCCCGCTGAGCCCTGGCAGGCCGATGCGGCCACGATCGGCCTCTGGGACTTCGGCGCGGCCGTCGATGGAGGCTTCGCGGATCTCTCCGCCAACCGACGCCCGGCCGTCTCGAAGGCTACGCAGGAGAACGGGCTCTGGCCCAACAACTTCCTCGGCGGCGAGACCTCGGAGTTTCGGCCCATGCCGCCGCGTGAGCCGGTGGCCGCCCAGCGCGCACTCATGGCGAACGCCATCCGCCGACTGGGGCTGACCAGCGTCACCAGCGAGCAAATCCGCGACGGCGTCCTGCGCGACTGGTTGCTGCAGTACCGCCTCAACGGCGCCCGCGAGTACCCCGAGGCCGTCTGGATCAAGCCGACCGACCTCGCCAGGCAGACGCTGGACGCGCAGGCCCTTCCGCAACCGGGCGACACCGGGCCATTCAGCGTGGCCCTGCGGCGAACCCGTGCGCTGGTCCGGAACCTGGCACGACCGGGCGGCGTCGCCAAGGCCCGCGAGGCCGCCGACCTGGACATCCTCGCCGCCGCGCACGAGCAGGCCAAGCCTGCCACCGGCAGTGAAGCGGATCGGGCCCTCTACCTGGCTCTCTGCGCCGTGCGCCGACGCGTGGCGCTGTCCAACCCGCTTCTGGGCGACGCGCCCCTGCTCTTCGCCGCCCGTGGCACCTACGAGGGCTCCGTGCGCTCCAATCCGGGCACGAGCGACGTCCAAGGCGGCCACTTCGCCACCCAGTACTTCGGCTTCAACGCATGGCCCGGCGGTGGGCTCTACCTGGTGAAGGACCTGAGGTCGCCGACGCCGCGCATCGTGGACGTGGTGGCCTCGTCGCTGGTCCAGAACGGGCGGCTGAAGGGCAAGCGGCTGGTCGGCGGCTCCTTCGCCACGCCCGACCTCTCCTTCGACGGGAGGGCCATCGTCTTCGCCTGGACCGCCAACAAGGAGCATCGCTGGGCCTTCAACCGCGAGACCTGCTTCCACCTCTTCCGCGTCAACGTGGACGGCTCGAACCTGACGCAGCTCACCGACGGCCCGTTCGACGACTTCGACCCCTGCTGGCTACCGGACCGGCGCATCGCCTTCGTCTCCGAGCGGCGCGGTGGGTATATTCGCTGCTTCGGCAATGTGCCGGTGCGGAACTTCACGCTCTTCAGCATCCGGCCCGACGGCACGGGCCTCCTGCCGTTGAGCTACTTCGAGACTGATGAGTGGAACCCAAGCGTCTCGAACGACGGGCGGCTCCTGTATACGCGGTGGGACTACACGGATCGCGAGAACTGCCTGGGCACGCGCCTCTGGATCGCCGGCGCCGATGGTACCGACGCACGATCGCCGCACGGCAACTACCCGCTCCCCTTCAGCACACTGGACGGCAACCAGCCCTGGAAGGTGGTCAACGGCGCGCCGCTCCGCGACAGCCGCCTGGGCTCTCCGCTGGTGGAGATGGGCATGCGGGCCATTCCCGGCTCCCGAAAGATCATTGTCACCGCCGCGCCGCACCACGGCCAGGCCTTCGGGTCCCTCTGCCTGCTCGACCTGAGCGTGCCTGACGACGGACATATGTCGCAGGTCAAGCGCATCACGCCCGATGAGCTCTTCCCGGAGAGCGAACTGCCCGGCCGTCGCCACTACAAGTACGGCACGCCGTGGCCGCTGAGCGAGGACTTCTACCTCTGCAACATCTGGGAGGACCTCTTCCTGGTGGACCGGTACGGCAACCGGGAGTTGCTCTGCGAGATTGACCTGCTGCCCTGCCAGCAGGACGAGCGGCTACGGCTGGTTGATCCCATCCCCGTGCGTCAACGGGTCCGGCCCCCCGCCGTGGGACCGCGCACGCGTCCGCTGGCCCCGGCGAAGGCGGCGGCCAAGGCCACCGTGGCAGTGATAAACGTCTACGACGCCGACCTGCCGCTACCGAAGGGCGCAAAGGTGAAGTGGCTCCGGGTAACGCAGAACACCCTGAAGGAGAACCACCTGATGGGGGCTCCCATGGTCGGCTACGAGCGCGAGAACACGCCGCGCATCCCCCTGGGCATCGTGCCCGTGGAGGCCGACGGGAGCGTCTACTTCGAGGCGCCGGTGGCCAAGCAGCTCATCTTCCAGGCGCTGGACGAGAACTACATGGCCGTTCACTCCATGCGGGCCTGCGCATCTGTTCAGCCGGGTGAGCAATTGCGCTGCCAGGGGTGCCATGAGAGCCCGCGCAAGGCTCCCAAGCCCTACGGCGTCCCCGCGGCGCTGAGGCGTGCCCCGTCCAAGCTACGGCCGGAACTGGGCGTCGTGGAACCCATCAGCTACTATCGTCAGATCAAGCCGATCATCGAACGGAGTTGCGCTCCGTGCCACGCGCGCGCCGGCAAGGGGCCCGCGGACATTGGCTACGAGGCGTTGCGCGACAAGACGTTCTGGTTCTCCGGCGCCATGTGGACCGACATGAACGGTCCCTACAGCGGCACGCACGGCGGGTCGCGCACCATCCCGGGCCGCTTCGGCGCACGGGCATCCGTCATCGGCAAGGCGCTCCTTGATGCCACCCACCGCAACGCCGTCAGCGCGGCGGACCGCCACGCGTTCATAGTCTGGCTCGACTCCAACTCGCTGAGGCTCGGGGCCTACACCGACGAGGAGCGGCAGCTGAAGGGCGAGCTCATATGGCCCGTGCTGGACGTGGACCCAGCCAACGCGCAGGGCGTGGAGGGCTCCGGCGCGCCCCTGCGCCGCAACTTCTGGCATGAGAACCACTTCGGACCCTACAAGCTGCTGGTCGCCGAGCATGCGCACGACCGCGTCGTCCTGATGGATGAGGCCGGAGCCGTCAAGCGCGAGTGGAAGGTTCCGCACCCGCAGGACGCCTGGCTCCTGCCCAGCGGCAACCTGATCACGACCCACGTCCGCGGCGTTCGCGAACTGCGGCCCGACGGCTCGCTGGTCTGGGAGTACAAGGTCGAGGCGCCCAACGAAGTGCCGTCGCTGCAGATGCTGCCCAACGGCAACGCGCTTATCGGTGTGGTGGGCTTGTGTCGCCTCCTGGAGGTGGAGCGCCCGTCAGGTCGCATTGTCCACACGGTTCAGTTGGCTACCTCCGTCGCCGAGCCGCACGCCCAGTTCCGCATGTGCCGGCAGACGCCCGAGGGCACCTACCTGGTCCCGTTCACCGCCGAGGGGATCGTCCGCGAGGTGGACCGTGACGGCAAGGTCCTGCGCGAGTGGCCGCCGGCGCCGATGCCGGTCTGCGCCTTGCGCCTGCCCAACGGGAATACGCTGATCAGCGCCAACGGCGCCGTCACCGAGTATGCGCCCGACCTGGCGATCGTCTGGCGCGTGGACAAGGAGTGGCTGGCCGACATCGACGTGGCTGTCCCCGCCGGGATCCAGCGTTTGCCGAACGGCAACACGGTAATCTGCAACTGGAACACGCAGGGCGCCGTGGGCAAGGATGCGGCACACGTCATCGAGGTGACGCCGGACAAGCGGGTGGTATGGCAGGTGAACAACGCCGCCATCGGGCAGGTTGCCCAGTGCCAACTGCTGGACGACCGCTGGCTGCCGCGTACGGACCCGATCCGGTAGGCGGATGGCAAGAGGAAGGCCCGGCCCCATCTGACGGAGCCGGGCCTTACCGCGACGGCGGCTCAGACGGTCAGTTGATCGTGAGGGTTCCGGCTGCCGATGAGCCGGTGTAGGCGGCGTCGGCTTCGAAGGCGGCGGTGAACGGCCATGTTGCTACGCTGCCCGCCGGAGCGATGAACGAGGCTCGCGCCGAGCCATCGGGACCAGTGGTCACGGTCGTGCGCGCCAGCAGGCCCGGCGCCTCAAAGGCCACCCGCTTGGATGCGAGAGGTACCAGGGCTCCGTTTGGATGCTGCCGATAGAGGATCGCCACCAGGATGGCGGTCGTACCGGGCTTTGCCGTGCGGTTGGTGGTCCACAGATAGGTCTTGGCGTAAGCCAATACCGTGAACGTGAGCGTCGAGGTCGATGGGGCCCACCCAACGTCCCCGGCAAACGATATGGTCAGGGTGTGCGCGCCGACGCTGAGCCCGTCAGGCACGACCCATGCCAAGCGGGCGATGCCGCTACTCGCGGTCACGGCTGAGCCCAGGACGCTACCAGCCAGCGCGAACGACAGGGTCTTGCCGGCCACGCCTGTGTAGCCGGTCGTTCCGCTGAATAGGTAGGCGCTAAGGGTCACCTGGTCGCCGCCGGCGCCCGATGCAGCCATTCCGACGACCCTTGCGCGGGCACCGATGGTCAGTTTGCCGGCGCCCGAGCTTGCGGCGTACTGGGTATCGCCGGCGAAATCGGCTGTGATGGGCTGCTCGCCCAGGGGTGTGGCGGCAGGAACTGAGTGGGTTCGCGTCGCCTTGCCCGTTGCGTCTGTCAGCCCGTTGCCGACGGCGGTCCCGTTGACGCGGAAGGCCACCGACTGTCCGGCAACGGGTCCGGCCGCCGATGTCAGCGTGGCCGTGAGCGTGACCGTGTCGCCGGCCGCGGCTGCAGCATTGGCGGCGGCCAGCGTGGTGGCCATGGTCGTCACGGTTAGGACGCCTGAGCCCTCGGCCGGTGACCACTCAGATCCAGAACCGGCGAACAACGCGCTGATAGCGTAGGGGGCGCTTTGTGCAGCGTCCGGGACGGCATAGGTACACCTGGCGGCACCGGATGCGTCAGTGACAGCCGACCCCGTCGCCACGCCCGCCACGGCGAACCGAACGACGGCGCCCGAAGCCGGTGCGCCCGAGGATACGTCGGTGAGGAGTGCGGTCAGATCTACACTGCGCCCCGCAGGGGAGGATAGGCTACCGACCGCCAAGCTCGAGGCCCTGCCGTAGACCAGCACGCTCGCCGACGCGCCGGCAGCCACGAGGTCGGCGCCGCCCGCGAAGGTGACGGTCAGCGCCTTCACGCCCTGAGCCTCGCCTACCGGAATGAGCCACGATGTGGCGGCGCGGCCAGTTGCGTCGGTGGTGGCTGACCCCGTCCAGGCCCCTGCCCGGAAGGTGATCGTCTTGCCCGCGATTGCCGCGGCATCGCTCTTGCGCGTCAGCCTGGCGCTCAGTGCGACGGGGCTGCCGCAGGAGCCCCAGGTGTCTGACGTCTCGACTGATCCGGCAGGCACGATGGTCCACGCCTTCGAGCCGGTCGATGGATTGGTCGTTGAGTTGCCGCTGAACTGCGCGGCAACCACTACGGGACCGGCGGCGGCGGCGGCGATCGTCACAGGCCTGGCCGCGCGTCCTGACAGGTTGGTGACTGCAGTGCCGACGCTGGTGCCGGCCAAGCTGAACCTGAGCGTTGCCGAGCCCAAGGCGCGCAACGAACCCGCGGGGCCGATGCGGTAGAGGTAGGCGGTCAGGGTCGCCGGTGCACCCGCATTGGCGCTGCCCGATGGGACCCATACCAGGCTGTCGGCCTTGGCGTAGATCGTCAGGGTGGCCGTGGCCGACGCGGAGGTGTAGATACCGTCGCCGCCGAACGAGGCGTCGATGGTCTGTGTGGCATCCGCTTCAGCAGGTGGTATGGCGTAGCTCAGCGCCGCCCGGCCATCGTCAGCGGTAGGCCCGGCTTTGGCGAGCGGCGTGCCGTCGATGCCGAACGTAAGTGTGCGGTAGGCGATCCCTGCCCCGTCCTCTTCGCGGATGAGGTAGGCCGCCAGCGTGGCCTTGGCTCCGGCCCAGGCTGTGGCATCGGGCACGACGATCAGGCAGGCGTCAGCCGCGCGCATTCGTAGGCGCGCCAGGAACGCATCGCCGTTGCCGGAAGGTGTCGTCTGCGGAGACCAGGGCGTCGTCGGGAAAGCGCCTGATTGGCTGACACCCACGACGACTGCATCGCCGCCCGGCGCCGCAGCTACGGCGTAGGCCGCGTCGATGCCGACGCCTCCTACGTAGCTGGAGTAGGCAAGGGCGCCCGCATCATTGAACAGGGCCAGGAATGCATCGCCGCCCCCAGCCGATGCCGGCATCACAGCATCGGCTGTTGTGGGCAGGTTGCCGGACGCCGTGCCGCCGCATACGGCTGCCAGTCCCGACGTGAGGACGGCCACACCGTTGCCGACGTCGTTGCCGGATCCTCCGAAGAAGCTGCCATAGAGCAGGGCACGGAGGTCACCCGGCAGGTGCGCGACGAAGGCGTCGCGGGTGGCAGGCGCCGCAGATGCATTGGATGGCTGGAGGCAACCGGAGGTGGTCGGCAGGTCTGCGGAGGCGGTGACGCCCGTGATCCAGAGCGAGTCGTCGGACGCCACTGCCACGCCTGTGGCCTCATCGGCGCCTGACCCGCCCAGCAGGCTTGCACCGGCAAGGGCTGTGCAGTCGGCTCCGAGGCGAGCGATGAAGCCGTCTGAGACGCCGCTCAGAGCGACCTGCAGGGCGCCTGCGTCGGTGGGGAAGTCGGCTGATGAGGTGCGGCCGGCAACCACGATGCGGCCCTGGCTGTCGATGGCCACGCCGCCGGCGGAGTCTCCTCCGGCGCCTCCCAGATAGGTGGACGCGATCATCGCCGCGCTAGTCGCTGAGAGCCTCGTCACGCAGGCGTCATACTCGTTGTAGAGGAAGTCGGACCTGTTCGTGGACTGGAACGCCGCCGCCGTGACCGGGTAATCGACTGAGGAGGTCGAGCCGGCCACCACGACCGCGCCGGCAGCATCGATCGCTACGGCGTTCATCTGCTCGTCTGACGCCCCGCCCAGGTATGTGCCGAACCCCAGGGCCGAGCCCCCGGCGCTGAGCTTGACGACGAAGCCGTCCGTGGCGCCGCTTGGGCCCGCCGTCCGGTGCGACCCGGCCGTGGTGGGCAGGTCGGGCGAATCGGTGACACCGGCGGCGTAAGCACATCCGTCGGCTCCGACCGTCAGTCCGAGGATGCGGTCGGCCCCTGTCCCGCCGAAGTAGGTGGCGTAGACGATGCCGGCTCCGTCTGGCGTTAGCTTGGCCACGAACCCGTCTTGGAAGCCTCCGACGCTCCGCTCGGGCTGCATGCCCCCGCTTGTACCGGGGAGGTTGGCAGAGTAGGTCCAGCCGGCCACGTAGGCGTTGCCGGCCGCATCGGTCGCCACGGCGCGGGCCTCGTCCTGGGCCGAGCCGCCCAGCAACGATGAGTACTCCAGCGCAGGATCGATGACAAGGGTGGCATGTGGGTCCACGCGAGCCACGCGGAAGGCGACCCTCGTCTGCCCGGCGCCGACCGGGGTCAGGCTGTACCGGCACGGCACAATAGTCCGCTTACCGGCGCGCTCCGTGTAGGCGACGGGCCTGCGCCATGTAAGCGCGCCTGCGCTTGTGGCCAGCGTCAATCCGCCGTCGCGTGTGAGTGTGGCCTTTCCGCCCATCACGTTCAGGGCTGCGCGGCGCGGGTCCGCCCCGGGGCGGACGACGAAGTCGTACTCCAGCGTTCGGCCGCCGTCGCGGAAGACCAGGTCAATGCCTGGCGCCACGTTCCTCCGACGTGCCCTCGCGAAGAGCGGCGCACCGATGACCCAGCGCCTCCGGTCGGCGCTGATGATGTTGTTGACCGTGCCGCCGGTGGCTTGCTCCCCGCGCCAAGCGCCGTTCGCGAGGTTGCCCGGCACCTTCATGCGCACGGTGGCCGGCGCGTGTCCCGGTCGACCGAAGACGAGAACCGTGTCGGCGGCCCGGAGCAGGAGCGCGTAACCGCGGCCTCGGGCGGCCATCTGCACGTCGGGCGCCGCTTGGCCCAGGTTCTTCTCGAAGAGCACCGGCAGGCCCGCCAGTGCGCGGCGGGGCGCCGGACCACCGGCCAGGATCGCTACGGAGAGGCCGACATTGAGCAGCAGATGTGACTTGTTCCTCATAGTTTTCGCGTGCCTCACGGGCTGGCCATCAAAAGGCGACGAGCTGGTAGTACTGCTGCTTGGGCTGTGCCAGCGTCCAGATGCGCTGTGCGAGTTCGGTCTCCAGATCATCCAAGGACATCACAGCGCGGTCCATGGTCGGTTGGCTAACCACGGGCGATAGGGCGTACTCCAGGCCGCGCCAGCGCGAGCGGTAGAAGGCTGCTCGTGTCTGGACAGCCTGGTACACCTGCCAGGCCTGCTTGTACATGGGTGTCGCGGAGTACCGCGCGAGGTTCACTCCGGCGCTGAGTTGGGCCGGAGTGAAGTCGCCGACGTACGAGCTACCGATAAACAGGTGGTAGCGCGACGCCGGCAGGTTGCTGATCTGCAGGCGCTCTGTGTTCAGGCTGTCCATGAACCCCGAGTAGACCGCGGTCAGTTCGCTTCCCTTGTCACCCCAGTTCACGGGGTAGGGTAGGCAGGCGTCAGTCTGGTACCACTTGAGGCTGGTGGCGGTGGAGGCGATGCCCGTCACGGTGGCGTTGACCGACTTGGTGACCGCGCCGGACGCGGAGAGCTCGACGTCGGTGACGGTTCCTGGCGCCTTCCATCCGGTGAGCACCGCCCCCGCCATGGCCAGGCTCATCCCTTCGCCGGGATGAATCCGATCGCCGATCAGGAGCTTGGCCCAGGTGGCGTCCACGGGCAACACGGACCGCAGGGCACTCACCATGGGCGCATTCATGTCGACGGAACGATGGCCCTGTGCTGCCGCCAGATTGGTGACGTACGTTCCGTAGGTCAGCATGACCCCGTTGTATCCGCCGTCAAACGAGGGCTCCCGCGTCACGTCATCGTAAGCCGGTGGCGTGCTCAGTGTAAATCGAACGCCGGGGCACGCATAGCTCATCTTGGCCAAGAGGTTGCGGTAACCCGTCGCGTATGCCGCAAAGCGGTCGGCAGAGAAGGGGACATACCGGCCGTCGTTTGAGCCCAGGAGGATCACAATGACGTCGGGCAGACGCGGCGCCACGTCCCGGTTGATGCGGACATCGACGGTGCCGCCGGCGCTGTGCCAGGTTGTCTCACCGGACCATGCCACGTTGAAGAATCGGCATCGGTGCGCGGGCATGCGCGTCGCGACGAAGGTCTCGAGCACCATGGGCCACTTGTCCAACTCCGTGATGCTGTCCCCATAGAGGACCACTCGCTCGCCGGGCTGGAGGTAGAACTGCCCTGACGACGGGTTCGGCCACATGGAGGCCATGAGCGCAGCAAACCACACGATCGGTCCTAGTCTCGGCATCGAACACCTCAAATCCTCGGCAGCAAACGGCTCCGGCTGGCCGGCCCTGACCTTCGACGCGATCCACCTGATCCATAGGCGGATGCCTGTCCGGCGGCGAAGCCGGGCAGGCATCCCGCGGTTGCGCTAGTCGAGGGCGAAGAACTCCAGCGTCCTGCCCGTGTTGTCCTTGCCGGCAGTCAGCACGAGGAAGCCCCAGGTCTTCCCGTCCTTCGGGTCCAACCCGTATGTGACATCAAGCACCGAGCCCGCCAGCTTGGGGCTGGTCCATAGGGGCTTTACCGAACCCGTGGCGATGGCGGCCATATCGGTGAGGACGATCTTGGCTTCGGCGCCCTCACCCATGATGACCCAGGCCGAGAGGGTGTTGTCCGCCCGCGCATCGACCAGGCCGAAGATGCCCGTCTTGATCAGGTCGCTGGGCCAGCCCAAGGCAGCCAGGGCATCCACGGGCATCTTGGCAGTCAGCCACGAGTAGGTCCCGGCGCCCTGGTCGGGCATCACCATGGAGGGGCCGTAGCCGAGTCCGTCGGCGGCGTCGGGCTTAACGGTCCAGACTGCCGGTTGGCCGGCGCCGTCGAAGAAGAAGGCGCACTCGGCGCCGTCGGTGAACCGAACGCTGCCGGTAATGGCTTCTACGGAGGGCGATGCGATCTTGGAGTAGGCGTCGCCCTTTTTCACGTAGACGGCTCCCGGCACCAGGATGCACCCCGCCGACGTGTTGCCGGCGAAGGAGCCGGCCACGAACTGCGCGGCCTTCGGGCCGAGGTCGACGGTGGTATCGGTGGCCGTCTTGCCGTCGGCGATCTTGTGCAGCGTGAGCGTGGTGCCGGCGCCCAGCGTGGCCACACGCATGCTATGCTTCCCGTCGGCATCCAGTAGGGCCGCTCGACGCGCGTCTGCGGGCGCTTCGACGCGCCAAGAGGAGACGTAGGCGGGAGGGAGGCCGGCGAGGCTGAGCTTGTGCGCCTTGTAGTAGGTTCCCTTGGCGTTCAGCTTCGTGCTGTCTGCTGCGACGTGGCAGTAGGTGCACGCCTTCTTCTCCTTGGCGGCGTACTTGGCCGTCGCCCAGGCGGGCGTCGTTGCGGCAAGGCTTGCGGCGGCCAGTCCGGCCGCTACCCATCGTACCATTGGCTTCTCCTCTGACTTTGTCAGGATAGGGTGGCGCTCATTTCCATGAGCGAGTGGCTACCGCCACCATCACACAGGGGCCGCCATAGACGGCTTGCATGCCGTGGGCGCGCGCCAGGTGGACAGCGGCCTCGGACTCCGAACCGGGCTGCATCCAGACGATGCGGATGCCCGCATCGCCCGCCGCCGCTACCGCGACTTCGGTGGCAGAGGGCGGCGTCACCGTGACCAGCAGGTCGGGCTTCTCAGGCAGGCAGTCGATCTGCGGGTAGACCGGGTCGCCGTCGATGTCATCCGCGTTGGGATTTACGGCATACACCTTGTACCCGGCGCGCTTCATCGAGGTGTAGACCTTGTGCCCGTACTTGGCCGGGTCCCGTGACGCGCCGAGCACCGCCACGGAGCGGGCGCCCAGCGCCGCGTCGATCACGGGTCCGAACATCGCTGCGGTCTCGTTGCCGAACCGTGCCGTATTATCGCCCATGGGATCCTCATTCCAGCCCGCCATTGCGGGCGAGTCACGTCCCAATATTCTACCGGTTGGACCTGCGGTGCTACAATCACGAACGGCAGAGGGTTGGGTGGCCGCTCCGGCTTCGGCCGGGGAGGAAAGTCCGGGCTCCACAGGGCACGATGCCGGATAACGTCCGGGCGGGGCGACCCGACGGAAAGTGGCACAGAAAAGACACAGCCGCTTCGGCGGCAACGGTGAAATGGTGCGGCAAGAGCGCACCGGCGGCCGGGAGACCGGCCGGCCTGCCAAACCCCATTGGGAGCAAGGCTCGATAGGAGGGGGTGAAGCTGCCCGCTGACCCTCCGGGTGAGCCGCTTGAGGCCGCGAGCAATCGCGCGTCCCAGACAGATGGCCACACAAATACAGAACCCGGCTTATAGACCCTCTGCCACCATCGCCTGCCACGCACGGGCCGTTTGACTTGCCCGTAGGGGTCTGGTATACTTGACCCCGTTCGAGTCGAGTACCACACTGGGGGTCCATCCATCAACAAAGATTTCCGCGTCAATGAGCAGATCCTGCGCTTCTCCCGGGAGTACCCGCGGGTGCGGGACGTACGCCTGATCGGTGAAGACGGCGAGCAGCTCGGTATCATCGAAGTTCGGCAGGCCCTGGCACTAGCCAAGGAGCGTGGCCTCGATCTGATCGAGGTGGCTCCTCAGGCTGCGCCTCCCGTCTGCCGCGTCATGGACTACGGCCGCTACAAGTACGAGCAAGGCAAGCGCGACAGGGAATCCCAGAAGAAACAGAAAGGTGGCGACCTGAAGGGGCTCTTCCTCAGGCCGGGCACCGACGATCATGACCTTGAGTTCAAGCTCAAGAACACCATGAAGTTTCTTCAGGATGGGGACAAGGTGAAGGTGACCGTCAGGTTCCGGAGCCGCGAGATCACCCATCCCGAGTTCGGAAGGCGACTTCTGGACCGGGTTGTGGAGGCCTCGACGGACGTGGCAGTGGTTGAGAAGCCGCCGTCCATGGAAGGCCGGACCATGACGATGATACTCGCACCCAAGTAGCTCGACGGGCTCATCGGATTGGATGTGGCGGCGACGGCCCGCTCGCGGGTCGTCGCCCGTTCGTTCGTGTACGGCTTGGCGGACCTAACTGCCACGCCTCGAGGTGACAGGATGCCGAAGCAGAAGACGCGTAAGACCGTGGCCAAGCGGTTCAAGATCACCGGTACCGGCAAGCTCATGCGCCGTTCAACCGGTATGAACCACCTGATGCGGAAGAAGACCAACTCCCAGAAGCGCGTGCTCACCAAGGGCACCGAGCTCTTCAAGGGCGACAAGTCCCGCATCGTCCGCATGCTTGCCGGAATCAACTAACCCAAGTCCCAGCCGCACCGCGGCGCTCGAGCACGGGAACCCAAAGTGGGCCACAGGCCCCTCCCGTCTGTGAGGAGAGATTCGTATGGCTAGAGTCAAACGTGGCATGATGGTCCACAAGCGCCACAAGAAGGTGCTTGAGGCCGCAAGCGGCTATTTCGCCGGTAAGAGGTCGCTCTTCAAGACCGCTAACGAGCAGATTCAGAAGAGCGGCAACTACGCGTATCGCGACCGGCGCAACAAGAAGCGGAACTTCCGCCGCCTCTGGATCACCCGCATCAACGCTGCCTGCCGTATGAACGGTATGCCGTACAACCGCTTCATGGAGGGCCTGCGCAAGGGCGGCGTGATGATCGACCGGAAGGTCCTGGCCGACCTGGCAGTGCATGATCCGGCGACGTTCGCGAAGATCGTGGCTCAGGCTGCGAGTGGGCTGACGGTCACCGAGTAGCCGGCGTCTCAGTTCGAACATCTGTCAGGCAAGGCTTACGCCCCGCTCGCAGGCTCCTCCGGGAGCTTGCACGCGGGGCGTTTGTGCGAGGGACGTAGGTCAGGGGGCGACGGCATGGATGATCTGACACGGTTGGTGGCGGAGGCGGAGGCCGAGGTAGCTACGGCCGCCTCCACGGCGCAGTTGGCCCGCGTGGAGGCAGCCTATCTCGGCGGTAAGGGCGCGCTGCAGGCGCAGCTGAAGACCATCGGGTCGCTGCCCAAGGAAGAGCGACCCGGGTTCGGCGCTCGACTGAACGCCGCCAAGGCGACCGTGCTCGCCTCCATCGAGGCGCGGCACGGCGACCTCGCGGCAGTCGAGGCGCAGGAGCGCCTGGCCGCTGAGTCCATCGATATCACGCTTCCCGGCGCGCCGCCGTTGCTGGGCCGTATCCACCCCCTGACGCGGACCATCCAGCAGGTGAAGTCGGTCCTCATCGGCCTGGGCTTCCGCATTGTGGATGGCCCCGAGCTGGAAGACTACGCCTATAACTTCGCAGCCCTGAACTACCCTGAGGACCACCCGGCCTTTGACGAGCAGATGACGTTCTACGTTGACGACACGCGCCTGCTCCGCACGCAGACCACGGCCCTGCAGGGGCGCACGCTCCGGGGAGCCCGGCTGCCCTTGCGATGCGCCACGGTGGGCCGGTGCTTCCGCTACGAGGCCGTCGATGCCACGCACCACCACACCTTCCACCAGGTCGATGTCTTCATGGTCGACGAGGGCGTCGCCATGGCCGACCTCAAGGGCGCGCTGAAGCAGTTCGCCGGGGCAATGTTCGGCGGCGACGTGCAGGTGCGCTTCCGGCCCGACTACTTCCCGTTCGTGGAGCCGGGGGTCGACTACTCCATCTACTGGCAAGGGCGCTGGCTGGAGCTGGGCGGGGCCGGGCTCATCCACCCGAATATCCTGGAGAGCCACGGCATCGACTCGGAGCGCTACAGCGGCTTCGCGTTCGGCCTGGGCATCGAGCGGATCCACATGATCCAGAACGGCGTCACCGACCTGCGCTGGTACCTGGCCAACGACTTGCGCTTCCTGCGCCAGTTCTAGGGCGCGCCCCATGGAGACCCGGACGATCGGAGTGACCCGATGAGACTTTCGCTTGAATGGCTGGAACAGCACGCACCCACCGGCATGACCGCCGACGAGGCCGCCACCACGCTGACCATGGCGGGCCTTGAGGTGGAGGAAACCGAGGAGTCCGACCTGGGGCCGGTCCTCAACATCAAGGTGACGCCGAACCGGGGCGACTGCCTCTCGGTGGTGGGCCTGGCTCGCGAAATGGCCGCCGCGGCGCGGAAGCCGTTCGTGGACGTCGCCGCTGCTGGGACGCCGGATGGCGGGGACGCCGGAAGCCTGGTCCGCGTGACCATCGAGGCGCCCGACCTCTGTCCGCGCTATGCCGCCCGCGTTGTGCGGAACGTGACCATCGGCGAGTCGCCGGAGTGGATGCAGCGGCGGCTCAGCGCGGCGGGCATGCGGCCGATCAACAGTGTCGTCGATATCACCAACTACGTCATGCTCGAGCTCGGCCAGCCGCTCCACGCCTTCGACCTACCGCTGCTGCGCGG
Source organism: uncultured Chthonomonas sp. (assembly GCA_903951425.1). Taxonomy (GTDB): domain Bacteria; phylum Armatimonadota; class Chthonomonadetes; order Chthonomonadales; family CAJBBX01; genus CAJBBX01. The sequence goes on along the minus strand of CAJBBX010000155.1, from coordinate 13,666 downwards.
CTCCGCCATCCGCGTGCGGCGCTCGAAGCCCGGCGAGGCGATTACCACGCTGGACGGCGCCGAACGGCCGCTGGCCGAGGGTCTGCTCATCATCGCGGACGACGAGCGCCCTGTGGCTGTGGCCGGCGTCATGGGCGGCGCAGATACGGAGATCGGGCCGAAGACGACGACGATCCTGCTGGAGTCCGCCCATTTCGACCGCAAGGCCGTTCGGCGCTCCTCCAAGGCCCTGGGGCTGCAGACCGAGGCGTCCTATCGCTTCGAGCGCATCGTGGACCCCGCCGGCGTGGTGCGGTCCCTCAACCGTGCGTGTGACCTGATCGCCGAACTGGGCGCGGGCGTGCCGGTCGAGGGGGTCGTGGACGCTTACCCAGGCGCCGCTCCTGTGGGGACCGTAACGCTGCGGCTGGCCCGAGTCTCGCAGATACTCGGCTTCGACCTCTCGGCCGACGAGGTGCAGAAGAGCCTCCAGGCCCTGGGCTTCGAGGTCACCGAGTGCGAGGGTGAGGCCCTGGCCGTACAGACGCCGTCGTGGCGGCCCGACGTGGTGCGTGAGATCGACCTCATCGAGGAGATCGGCCGCGTGGTGGGGTATGGGCGGATGCCAGAGAAGCTGCCCTCCGGCGCCACCACCCAGGGGGGCGACAGCGACCTGGGTCGGCAGATGACGCTGGCTCGTGAGGTGCTGGTGGGCGCAGGGCTCACCGAGGTCGTGGGTCACTCGCTGGTCGCCGCCACGCCCTTGGACGACGATGGCGGCGAGCGCGTGGCCATCCGCACCGCTCTCTCCTCAGAGCTCTCGGGCCTGCGCAGGAGCCTCCTGCCGGGCCTCGCCGATGTCCTCGCCAGGGCCGTGCGCCGTGGGCAGCCGCAGGTGGCGCTGTTCGAGGTGGCCCGCGTGTTCCACGAGGCGCCGGGTGGCCACACCGAGACGCTCTCGGTCGGTGCGCTCCTGCACGGCGCTCCGGCCAATGATGCGTGGCGCTCCGCCGACCGGCCCGCTCCGCCCGACTTCTATACCGTCGCCGGCCTGGCCCAGGCGCTCTGCGCGGCCTTTAAGACCGGTCCACCCGCCATGCGCTGCACTTCCGACGGGCGCTTCCACCCTGGCCGTAGCGCCGAGATCGTGGTGGGCGACGCGGTCATCGGTGTCGCCGGCGAGCTGAACCCCGCTGTGGCGGCCGATCTCGACCTGCGCGAGCGTGCTGTGGCGCTGGAGCTGTCGCTGGCGGGCCTCGTGGCGGCAGGGCGGCGCACTATGGGGTTCGTTGAGCCCAGCGCCTTCCCCGGCGTTACCCGCGATTTGGCGCCACGCATCGCCGCCGACACGCCCTACCAGGCTGTGCGTCAGGCGGCGCTGGATGCTGCCCCGGCCACGCTGGAGGGGATGGCCCTGACCGATGTCTACTCCGGTCCCAACCTGCCCGCAGGTACCCGGAGCCTCACGCTCTCGTTCACCTTCCGTGCGTTGGACCGCACGCTGACCGACGATGAGGTAGAGGCGGCTATGGCTGCCATTCGCGCCGCACTGGAGCGGGAGTGTGGGGCGACCTTCGTCGCCTGAGCGTCCGCCCGCCCGGCCACCGTTGCCGCCGGCCGAGCGGGCCTGGCGGCTTGCGTTGGCGCTCGTGGTCGTGGCGGCGGTGGGGCTACGCCTCTGGGGCGTCACCTGGTCGCTACCGGCCGGCGAGCGCCTGCTGACCTACCACCCGGACGAGGGCGTCAACCTCGTCTCCGGAGTGCTGCAGGATGGCAGGCTTCGGCCGCACCTCGACCTGGGCTTCTACAACTACGGCACGCTCTACTTCTACGTCTGGCAGGCGGCCGCCGCAGTTAACAGCGCGTACGGGCTCCTCTCGTGGCCTTCGCCGCCGGCCGCCCCTAGCACAGACAGCGCCGGCGCCCTCATCCTCGTGGGGCGCCTGATATCGGTCCTGTCCGCAGCCCTCACTGTGCTGCTGTGCGGCCTGATCACACGCCGATTGCAGGGCCGCCGGGGCGGCCTTGTGGCCGCTGCCGTGGTGGCCGTGGCGCCGCTATCGGTCATCCACAGCCGCTTCGCCACCGTGGACGCCTTCGCCACGTTGCTCACCACGGCCGCGCTCTGGGCCTCGGTCCGGGCCTGCCGCGATGGCCGCACGTGGCTCTGGTTGGCCGTAGCGGGCGGCCTTGCGGGCCTTGCCGGTGCAGCCCGGTACAACGCCGTCCTCGTGCTGGCTGCGCCCTTGGCGTCCGCGCTCTGCATCCAGGCGCCGTGGCGACGCCGTGCCCTCTATGCGCTCGGTGCGGCCGCGGCTTGCGCTATCCTCTTTCTGGTGGCTTGTCCCGGCGCCTTCCTGAACTGGCCTCGTTTCAGCGCGGACCTGCTCTTCGAGATGCGCAAGTCGCGCACAGGCATGGGACTCCTCTTCGCGCAGACCGGCAACGGCTGGTGGTACCACCTGGTCACTTCGCTCCGCTTGGCGCTCGGCTGGCCGCTGCTGGCGGCAGGCCTGGCGGGCTGGGCGCTCCTGGCGCGGCGCGGTGTGCGCGAGGCGGCTCCCGTGGCGGCGTTTGCGCTGGTCACCTACGCCCTGATCGGCGCTGCGGCGGTGCGCTTCTGGCGCTATGTGATGCCGCTACTGCCGGCCCTGGCCCTGGGAGCCTCGGCCTTGGTAGCCTGCTGCGGCACGGGCAGACGGTTCCGTGCGCCGACTGTGGGCGGGACGCTGGTGGCCGTGGGAGTGGCCTATGCGTCGTGGCTCTCCATGGCCTACACGCGCCTGATGGTGACCCCCGATCCGCGCGATCAGGCCGCTGTCGCCGTCCGCGCCGCCGGTCCAGAGGCCACCGTGGCGTTCGCTACCACGCCCTGGTACTGGTCGCCGCCGCTTGCGCCCGAGTTCGGCTTGCCCTCGTCGGGAGCTTCGCGCCGTCGCGCCGTCCTCGCATCCGAGGCCGGCGCCCGTCTGCGCCTTCCCGCCGAGGACGCCGAATGGGACCAGTCTGCCCTTAGCCCGCCGCCCACGGTCGTGACCGTCAGCGACCTGGAGAGCCAGGACGCCCTGCGCCTGCGTGTGGAGAGCGCGGTGGCCTTCATGGCAGCGCTGCAGCCGCGCCGGGAGCAGGCCTTCGAGGGGCGCGCCGAGGCGTTGGGCCTGAGGCTGCGCAAGGAGCCGACGCTACCCAACGACCTGCTCTACATCTGGCCCCGCGTGACGCTCTACTGGAGCCGTTGATGCCGCCTCCTGCCGGCGCGCTATCCGAGTGGATCGAGCGCTACCGCGACCACCTCGTCTCCGAGCGCGGCCTGAGCAAGCACACCGTGGCGGCCTACGTGAGCGACCTGAGGCAGTTCGACGCGGGCCTTCCCGATCGGCCCGCGGCCGCGCTATTCGGTGCGCCCGAGATGCGCCTGCACATGGCCCGGCTCAGGCGCGAGGGGCTCCAGGAGGCTTCGCTGGCCCGCAAGCAGGCGGCGCTGCGCATGTTCGCCCGCTACCTCTACGGCGAGGGCGCCCTGCCGAGCGATCCCAGTGACCTCGTCGAAAGCGGCCATGTCCGCCGCAAGCTACCCGTTGTCCTCTCGCCGTCGGCCGTGCGCCGATTGCTGGGCGCGGGACAGATCGTGACGGCCGAGGGCCTGCGTGACCGCGCGTTGCTGGAGTTGCTCTACTCCTCGGGCCTTCGCGTCAGCGAGGCCGTGGCGTTGCGCTGGCGCGATATCGACCCCAAGGCGCGGACCGTGACGTGCCTCGGTAAGGGCGGCAAGGAGCGCGTGGTTCCCATGGGCCGACAGGCGCTATCGTGGCTGGACGCCCATCTGTCGCGTCGTTCGCGCAGCGGTTCGGTGCGTCCAGCCGATCCGGTCTTTGCCGGCCGCTGCGGACGTCCGCTGACGCGCTTCCGGGCGTGGCAGGTGGTGAAGGAGGCTTCCCGCGCCTCCGGTGTCGAGGCGACGCCGCACCGGTTCCGGCACTCCTTCGCCACGCACCTGCTGGCCGGCGGCGCCGATTTGCGGGCGATCCAGGAGATGCTGGGCCACGCCCGCGTCACCACGACCGAGATCTACACGCACGTCGAGACCTCGCGCCTGCGGGGTGTCTACGATGCGGCGCATCCGAGGGCGAAGCGATGACCTGGTCGCGCGTGGCGGTGGTGGTGCTGGACGGCTTGGGATGTGGCGAACTGCCCGACGCGGCGGCCTACGGCGATGTGGGGAGCAGCACCCTGGCCAACATGGCCCATGCTGTGGGCGGCCTTTGCGTCCCGTGCTTGGGCTCGCTGGGGCTCGGGTGCATCTTGCCGATCGACGGCGTTCCGCCCGCCGCCCCTCCGCGAGGCGACTACGGACGCATGTCGGAGAAGTCGCCGGGCAAGGACTCGATCTCCGGGCATTGGGAGCTCATGGGCGTCAGTCCGGTTCCGGCCATGCCGACGTACCCTCATGGCTTCCCGCAGGAGGTGCTGGACTTGCTGGCGCCGCTGGTCCCGGACGGCTTCCTGGCCAACGAGGTCGCCTCCGGCACGGAGATCATCCAGCGGCTGGGCGAGTGCCATCTGCGAACCGGCAAGCCGATCCTCTACACTTCGGCGGACAGCGTGCTGCAGATCGCCGCGCACGAGGACGTGCTACCCCTGGCGGAACTGCACACCCTCTGTGCGGCCGCCAGAGCCGTCCTGACGGGCCACCACGCCGTGGGGAGGGTCATTGCGCGTCCGTTCGCAGGCAGCCCCGGCAGCTTCGCTCGGACGCGGGGCCGCCGCGACTACCCCCTGTCGCCGCCGCCGAACCTGCTGGACGCGCTGGCTACGGCGGAAGTCCGGGTGGGCGCGGTTGGGAAGATCGCCGAATACTTCTCCGGCCGGGGAATTACGACATCTGACCCGGTGGAGGGCACTCTGGGCCAGATGGCGGCGTTGCGGCGCATGGTCGTCGACCCGACGCTGGGTTTCGTCTTCGCCAACATCGAGGACTTCGACATGCTCTACGGCCACCGTAACGATGTGCCGGGCTTCGCCGCGCATCTGGCCGAGTTCGATGCGATGCTGGGCGATCTGCTGCCCGTGGTGGCGCCCGATCTCTTGCTCCTGCTCGTCAGCGACCACGGCAACGATCCCACAACGCCCTCAACCGACCACAGCCGCGAGCACGCCCTCCTGCTCGCCTATCCCGGCACGGGCAGGAGCCTGGGCGTCAGGGCCACGTTTGCCGATGTAGCCACCACCGTGGCCGAGGCGCTGGGTGTGCCCTGGGACCAGGGCGTCAGCCGGTCGTTCCGTGCCCCTTGCCCGTGATGTAGTTGTATTCCGATCCGAAGATGCTGTGCGGCACCAGGAAGATGGCCAGCGTAGCTATGCCGGCGACGAGCACCGACCAGCGCTCGCGGCGCTCGCCTCGGTTCCGCCAGATGGCCACGAGCCAGAACGCCAGCTCCACCACGACCTTGTTGTCGGTCCAGTCGTAGCCGTAGGGGAAGCCCGACCAGAGCACGCCGAAGGCGTACCACTGCACGATCGGCCCCAGCACGAAGCCGCCCACCAGCAGCAGCGCCAGCGTCCAGCGGAGCAGGGCCTTCAGTGGCCCGCCGCCCAGCGCGGCCAGCGCCGTGCGCATGGCCACCAGCAGCGAGGCGAAGATGGCGAGGATGTGCAGCGCAAGGACCGGCCCCGGCACGGGCGCCTTGTATCGGGCGTAGATGGGCTTGAGCCCCGTGGCGGAAGCCGCTGCGCCGCCGCCTGTCACGTCCACGAAGTACTCGTACTTCCCGGCGCGCTCGCGCAGGCTGGGCAGCTCGACGCCCAGGCCCTGGACCACGCGAGCGCGGCCCCGGCGCGTCATGGTGAACTCGCCGCGCCGCATGGCAACCCTGGTCCAGCCGTCATTGGATCGGTAGCGCCGGTACCGCACCTGTCCCGATACTCCCGGCGGCACGGGCTCTACGAGCATCACCTTCAGCGGCGTACCGATGGTCTCGCTCCGCAGGAATAGGCCGTGCACAGGCCCGGCCGCCGTGGTCATCGAGACATCCAGCGGGTAGGTGGGTCCGGTCTTATCCTGGTAGGCCATCGTGCCGAGCGTGAGCATCGTAGCAGCGACCCAGGGCAGGGCGCGGCGAAGGAGCGAGGGTTTCATGGTTACGGTTCCTGGAGCGCCCCGAAACCGGCGGGCGTGAGCGCATCATACCCGCCCGACGGGCCCATGGGGTACAGTAGCGCAACCGTGGCGACCAGCACAGATACCGGCGTCTATTCCGTCCGCATCACGGACCTGCCCGCTGAGGACAGGCCGCGCGAGCGTCTCCGGGACAAGGGCGCCAACAGCCTCTCCAACGCCGAGCTGCTGGCGATCCTGCTTCGGACCGGCTCCAAGGGCCGAAGTGCGCTGTACGTGGCGCAGAAACTGCTGGAGAACCGGGACCTTCACGGCCTTGTCCGCGCGAGCCTCGCGGATCTGAAGCGCGTGCCTGGCGTGGGCGAAGTGAAGGCGATCCAGATTGCCGCCGCCATTGAACTCGGCAAGCGCATCGCTGCCCTAACTCCGGAGGCCCGGCCCGTGGTGAACGCGCCTGAGGACGCCGTGAACCTGCTGATGCCCGATATGCGCTTCCTCGCGGTGGAGGAGTTCCGCATGGTCATGCTGGACAGCCGAAACAACGTGCTGGGCGTGCAGCGTGTCTCCACCGGCACCGCCGACAGCAGCATGGCGCACCCGCGTGACGTCTTCCGGCCCGCCATCGCGGCCAACGCCGTGGCGGTCATCGTGGCGCACAACCACCCCGGTGGCAGCGCCGATCCCAGCGCCGAGGACCGATCCGTGACGCGGCGCCTGACCGACGCCGGAGCGCTGATCGGTATCGACGTTCTCGACCACATCATCATAGGAGATGGGCGATGGACCAGCATGAAACGCATCAAGGCCATGGGCTGATCGCCCTGGACGCCATCGCCGCCCAGTTGCGCGAGGCGTTGGACCAGAAGAACGCCGCGCGCGAAGCCGCCCTGAGGCTATGCCGCGAGACCATCCGCATCTCGTCGCGGGCCATCCGGGCCGTCCATCGCCTGGAGTTCGAGGCTGCCCGAGGCCTGATCGACGAGGCTCGAGCCACCGTAGAGCGTGCCAAGGAGGCCCTCGCCCAGCACCCGGACCTCTTCTTCGCGGGCTACGTGCACGACTCGCAGAAGGAGTACGTCGAGGCCGAGGCGGTCTATGCCATGGTGCGCAACATGCCCCTGCCCGATCCGGCTACGCTGGGCGTGGAGCCGGCGGCCTACCTGAACGGCCTCGCCGAAGCTGGCTCCGAGTGCCGGCGCTTCGTGCTGGACCGCCTGCGCGAAGGTAGCACCGAGGGCGCCGACGCCGTCATGCGGGCCATGGATGACATCTACTACGAGCTCGTGACGTTCGACTACCCCGATGCGATCACCGGTGGCCTCCGCCGCACGACCGACGCCTTCCGGGCTGTGCTGGAGCGCACGCGGGGCGACCTTACGCTCACCGTGCAGAACAACGCGCTCCGCGAGGCGCTGCGCCAGGCGACCGAGGCGAAGGGCGGATAGTGGCTGACCCAACGCGCCGCCCGAAGCTGTCGGTCCTCATGCCCCTCTACAACGAGGCGGCCACGCTGCCGCTGCTCCTTCAGCGCGTGTCCGCCGTGCCCGTTGAGATGCAGATCGTGATGGTTGACGACGCATCCACCGACGGCACCCGCGACGTGCTGGCCGCCGAGGCCGCGACGCGGGGCGACGCCGTCACCGTGGTGCTGCTGCCGGCCAATGGCGGCAAGGGCGCGGCCATCCGTGCAGGCCTGCCGCATACCGTGGGTGAGTACGTCATCATTCAGGACGGCGACCTTGAGTACGACCCGGCAGACTATGTGAAGCTCCTCGCCACCGCCGAAGAGACGGGTGCGCCGGTCGTCTACGGCACTCGCTTCAGCCGGGGCTGGCCCGCCATGCGGTTGCCGAACAGGGTGGTGAACTGGCTACTGGCCGCCATGGTGCGCACACTCTACGGCGCCCGGCTGACGGACGAGGCCACCTGCTACAAGCTCTTCCGGCGGGAGGTGCTGGTCTCGTTGCCGCTGGTATGCCGCCGCTTTGAGTTCTGCCCGGAGGTGACGGCCAAGGCCCTGCGCCGCGGTCACCGCATTGTTGAGGCGCCCATCAGCTATCAGGCGCGAGGGTTCGCAGAGGGGAAGAAGATCCGCTGGACCGACGGCGTGCAGGCCGTCTGGACGCTGCTCCGGTACCGATTCTGGCGCTGAGCGCCACAGGGAGACGAACCATGGCATCGCAGACCTACACCTGTCCGGCCATCCACTGCGAAGGCTGCGCGGGCTCCATTAGCCGCTCGCTGGGCAAGCTACGCGGCGTCACTGCCGTGGAGGTGGCGGTGGCGACGAAGGCCGTCACGGTGCAGTACGACGAGGCCGTCACCGACGGTGCGGCCATCACCGCACGGCTTGCGGCGGCGGGCTTCCCGGCGGAACCGTGACGGACGGCCGCATCGCGCCGCCGCGCCTGCGCCCCGGCGACACCATCGCGGTCGTGTCGCCTTCCAGCGCGGTCCGGACCAAGCGCTTCGCCGCGGGCGTCCGCGCCATCGAGGCCAGAGGGTACTGCGTGCGCGTCTATCCGCACGCCCACGACTGCCTCGGATACCTTGCCGGTGACGACGAGGCGCGCGCCCGCGACCTTCAGGCGGCGCTCACCGATCCGGATATCTCCATGGTCCTCTGCAGCAGAGGCGGCTACGGGGCGTGCCGCCTGCTCGATCGCATCGATTGGGAGGCTGTGGCCGCCGCGCCGCGCCTCTTCTCGGGGTACAGCGACATCACCTCGCTCCACCTCGCCTTCGCCGCCCGGACCCGCGTGCCTACGCTCCACGGCCTCATGGCGGCGAGCCTGGGGGACAAGCTCTCTCCCGAGCCGCTTGCCTGCTTCTGGGCCATGGTGGAGGGTTTCGAGGCGCCCTACCTCATGCCGTCGGCGGGCGCGGCGGTACGCACGCTGACGCCCGGAGTGGCCGCGGGGCGGCTGGCGGGCGGGTGCATCACGATCCTCACCGCGTCCCTGGGGTGCTGGGAGGCGCCGGACCTGGTCGGCAAGATCGTCATCCTGGAAGACGTCGGCGAGCCGGTCTACCGCATGGACCGCTACGTCACGCAACTGATCCGCGGCGCCGGACTGGGCCGCGCCGCGGGCATCATCATCGGCAACGCCACGGGCTGGCAACGGCTCTCGCGGAAGGGCCCTACGCTGGACGAACTGTGGTACGGGATCATTGCGCCGCTGGGCGTCCCTGCTGTTGCAGGCTTCCCCATGGGCCACGAGCCCCAGCCGCTCACCTTCCCGCTTGGCTGCATGGCGCGGCTCGACGCCTGCGCGGGCACTCTCACGCTGCTGGAGTCGCCCGTCTCCTGAGCCGCGCCGTCGCCAGTCCCAGCGCCCAGGGGAGAGCGCCTGCCACCAGTCCCGGGTACATGGGCTGGACGCCTAAGGGGAAGATAGAGCTGTCGGTTACGTCGGCGCCCGCGCCCTTCGCCGCCCATCCCGTGGCCAAGCAGGCCGCCGACGTGAGCGAGCCGCAGAGCATGGATGCCACCGCCCAGCGCGGCGGGAGGGCATCGATGCGCCAGTAGGCGGTCAGCAGGGCGTAAGACATCCCCGGAACAAAGACCGTGCCGATGGCCCACCATTGCCGCACGACCGACGGAAGCCAGAGGCTGATGGCGATGGCCACGCCGCACGTCGCGATGAAGCCCAGTCGAGCATAGCCGGGCACCTTCTCCGTGGATGTCTCGCCACGGGCACGCCAGATCATGTCGCGTCCCACCGTCATGGCGCCCAGAAACGTGTACGAGACCACCGTGGACATGACGGTGGCCAGCATCGCTACATAGAAGAGCCCCCGGACCCCTCCCGGAAGGAGGCGCTGCGCCAGCATGGGGAAGGCCAGCCCCGCGCTCTTGTCGCCCAGGTCCGGCATGGCGGCTCGGGCGTAGAGGCCCGTCGTCGTCGTCAGCGTATCGAAGAGCAGCCAGCATCCCACGGCCGCCAGCACGCCCCACTTGGCCACCCCCGGCGACCTGGCGGCGTAGCAGCGCTGGTGGAAGCCTGGGTCGATGAGCGTCCAGAGCGCGATGAAGAACCAGACCGCGATGTAGCCCGCGCCCAGCCCTCCGTCCAATGACAGGTGGCCCGGAGGCAGCGTGCGGCTCAGCCAGGGCAGGTCGCCCGTGCGCGCCATGAGGACGGGCAGGGCCAATCCGAACCCGAGGAACATCAGGCAGAACTGGTAGATGTTGATCCGTACGTCGGACTGGAAGCCTCCTACGTAGACGTAGGAGGCTGATAGCGCTGTGCCGGCCAGCACGGCCCAGACCAGCGGCATGCCCGTTGCCACTGTGATGAGTTGCCCGACCATGAGGATGTAGGGCGCCGGCGTGGCCATGAAGAAGGTGAAGACCGAGCCCACCAGCGCCGCCGGCCTGCCGTAGGCCTCGTTCAGCTTGTCCGGGATGGTATAGTGCGCCGCCTTGCGCACACGGGCAGCCAGCACGAGCCCGAAGATGATGGCGAAGAGGTAATAGGGTAGCCCCTGCGTGGTCCAGTTCACCAGGCCGTAGCGATAGGTGAACTCTCCCACGCCGAGGATGCCGCCGTACCAGGTGGCCACCAGCGTGGCCACGAAGACGGGCAGTCCCAGCGCGCGGTCGCCGATAAGGAACTGCTCTGTGGTCTGTCGCCGCTTCCAAAACCCCACGGCCAGCGTGAAGACCATGTAGGCCGCCAGGATGGCGATATCGACGGGCTCGAATCGGGCCCTCATGGCTCGGGCTCGTCGCCGGTGAAGTGCGTTACCAGCACGACGCCCTGCTCCACAGTGACCTCGGCCGTGGCCTCGGTCATGACGTTGCTCACGCCGCGCGAGCCTGGCAGGAGCGTCTCACCCCGTAGCGGCCACCGCACTCCGCTCAGCCTGACGCCCTGGGCAGGCGCCATGACTGTCAGCGAGAGCCGGTCGCCGGGCGATCCGGACACCGTCATGCGGCTTGAGCAAGCCCGGGTGACCGAGCCGCCGCTCACCACTCGCAGGTCGGCCTCCTGGTGGAGCGCAAGGAGGATCGAGACGGTTGTCAGACTGTGGTCGAACCTACGGCCGGTGGCCCCCACGACCGTGATGGCTGTGGCGCCCCGCTCGAGGCACCAGCGAACCGCCTTCTCCAGATCGCACTCATCCTGGTCCAGGGCGAGTTCCACTGCGCCGTCCGGCAGCGAGGTCAGGGCATCCTTCGAGGCCGAATCCATGTCGCCCAGCACGAGGTCAGGCGCTTGGCCCATGCCGAGCATCCAATCCGCGGCCCCATCGGCGGCGATGCAGAGGTCGTGGGCCGCACAAAAGCGCGCCAGGGAGGCGGCCGATGGCGGCTCGCCGTTGGCGCAGATGAGGACGCGGGCGGCTGTGCGGGACGGGCTCACGCTAGTCGCAACCCCAGTAGTACATCGATCCTGTGGCGGGGTTGATGTCTCCGCTCCGTCCGCCCGATGCGCAGACGACCTGCTGGTCGAAGGCGCCGGCGCTGACGGTGAACTTGGCATGGCCGTCGATGAAGATGGTCGAGCCCCCCCGAGGGTGCCACTGCCTGAAGTAGTCGGGCGAGTAGCCGAACCGCGGGTCGGTGAAGAAGGCCATCATATCATCCCGCATCATGCGGGTCTCGGCCGGCGCGACGAAGGCGGCATCGGCCACCAGATCGCCGCCGGCGTAGGGCTCGTTGTTCTGGCTCGACTCGCCGGCCACGGTGCTGAAGCTACCGTGGCAAAATCGATAACTGGAGCCGTAGCAAGCGTGGTAAGAGCCCAGTCCGGGGCAACCGTACGTGGCGTCGGCCACGGCGGGCCCGCCTATGTCGTCCGGGCATCGGAAGATCAGCCGGTTCCTGCCGTAGGGGAGGATGAGCTCCTCCACGCCCTTATGCCCGGGCCTGCCGGAAGCCGGGTTGCTGTTGTAGGCGTAGAAGATGGGCATCGTCTCGTCGTAGTCCTGCACGTACATCCGCACCTGCAGTCCCACCTGCCGGCTGTTGGAGGTGCAGCTGGTCTCCCGCGCCTTCTCGCGTGCCTGGGCGAACACGGGGAAGAGGATAGCTGCCAGGATCGCGATAATCGCAATGACGACCAGAAGCTCGATGAGCGTGAATGCGCTCGGCTTGCGTGACATTCGTTGTGCCTCCTTCAGGAAGAGGCGGGTCCACTGTCGGTCGCTGGCGGCCTGGCGCAAGAAAGGCGCCGCGCACCGGCAACCTCCCGGAAAAGCGCGGCGCCTGCTGACGCCTCAGTGTCGCTTCCCTCCGTCGGGATTACCCGCATCAGGTTCCAGGAGTTCCTCGTTCAGCACGAGGTCTCAGCCGGCCCATACCGGCACCCCCAGCGTTCATTCGGTTGTCGCTCGGCCCACGAAGTAGCCGGACTTATGACCTACTCTACCAGACGCTGCAGCTTCTCGGCAATAGCCTTCTTCGGCAAGGCGCCGACGATCTGGTCGACCATCTTGCCGTCCTTGAAGAAGAGCAGCGTGGGGATGGACATGATGCCGTACTTGCCCGCGACCTCGCCTTCGGTGTCTACGTCGACCTTGAAGACCTTCGCCTTGCCGTCGAACTCGGCGGCGACAGCGTCGACGTGCGGCGCGATCTGGCGGCACGGCCCACACCATGTGGCCCAGAAATCGACAAGAACGGGAACGGTGGACTGCAGGACTTCGGTCTCGAAGTCGGCGGACGTGACGGCTTTGGCGGCGCTCATGCAAGTACTCTCCTTAGATGGACTGCCCTCGTTTCCGATGGGTTATACGCTAACGGCTCCCGAGGAGTCAACCGAAACGGGCCGCTCAGGCGATCAAACCCATACTTCGGCCCACGCGGCCCATGGTCTGCAGGGCCTCATCCAGCTCCTCGAGGCTGTGCGACGCGTTGGGCATGGTGCGGATGCGAGCCCTGCCCCGCGGCACGGTGGGGAAGACCACAGCCAGCGCCAGCACACCTTCGGCCATCAGCCTGCGCTGCAGCTCCAGGGCCTTCTCCTCGCTGCCGGTCATTATGGGCGTAATGGGGGTCTCGGTAACGCCGATGTCGAACCCCATGGCCTTCAGGCCGCCCTGCCAGTGGCGCGTGTTCGCCCAGAGCCGCTCGGTGAAGCTCGGGTCGGTCTCCATCAGGTCCAGCGCGGCTAGGATCGCCCCCGCCACAGCCGGTGGGTGGGCCGTGCTGAAGAGGAACGGCCGGGCGCGCTGCACGAGCCAGTCGCGGAGGAGCGCACTGCCGGCGATATAGCCGCCCATGACCCCTACGGCCTTGGAGAGCGTGCCCAATTGGACATCGACGCGCTGGTGTACGCCGAAGTGGTAGGCGGCGCCGCGGCCACCGCCGAGTACGCCGGAGCCGTGGGCGTCGTCCACCATGACGGCTGCATCGTAGCGCTCGGCCAGCTCCACAATGTCGGGGAGGGGCGCCACGTCGCCGTCCATGCTGAAGACGCCGTCGGTGATGATGAGGCGCTTCTCGTAGGCCTTGCAGCGCTGCAAGGCCTCCTCCAGCGAGTTCATGTCGCGGTGCCTGTACACGGGCCGCTGGTCGGAGGGCAGACCCGCCAGGCGGCATCCGTCGATGATGCTCGCGTGGTT
>CAJBBX010000154.1 GCA_903951425.1 uncultured Chthonomonas sp. | reverse complement strand
GGCAGCCCTGCTTCATCGGCGAAGCCCGGCCCCTGCACCTTCTCCACGATCATGGACGTGCCCGCCGGCCGCATCCGCTCGGCCATCTTCGTCGGCACGGCGGACAACTCGTTCCGCCTCATCATCAACGGCAAGCCCGCCGGACAGGGCGGCGACAGCGGCGAAGGCTGGCGCAGCCCCGCCCGGCTCGACGTGGCATCCGCCCTGCAGTCCGGACCCAACCTCGTACAGGTGGAGGCCGTCAACGCAACCGACAAGCCGAGCCCCGCAGGCCTCGTGGGTGTGCTGACGATCGACGTGGAGGGCGCCCGGCCGGTCATCCTCCGCACCGATTCGTCGTGGCGCGCCGCCGCCGTGGCGCTGGACCCCGAGGCAGGCCCGGCTCAGGCCAATGACTGGCCCTATGCAGTCGTCGCCGCGCCCTTCGGCGGCGGGCCCTGGGGCTCGCTGGGCGGCGGCCTCACGCTCAGCCCGGCCCGTGCGGCGCCTTTCATGGGTAGCGTCGCGCTGCAATCGGCGCCCACGGGCGCCGTCTATCTCGAGATGGTCGGCGTCGCTCCCGAGCAGGCCGCACGGGTCACGATCAATGGCTGCGATGCCGGCGGCGTCATCGGCGCCCCCCTTCGCCTCGAGGTTGGACGCCTGCTCCGGAAGGGGGCCAACCAGGTGCGCATCGAGCCCTTCGGTCCCACGGGCGTGAGGCTGGCCTGGTACTGAGATGATCCACTCGGGCGCGCTCGGTGATGCCAAGTGCGCCCGATTGGGGCCACGGGCAGGGTAAGCTCAGGGCGATGGCCAACGTACTCCTGGTGGACGACGAGTCGGGCATACGCATTACACTGTCCCACTTCCTGCGTGGGGCGGGGCACTCCGTCACATCCTGCGATAACCCCATCGACGGCCTCAGGCTGGCGTTGGAGCTTCGGCCCGATATCGTCGTGACGGACGTGGTGATGCCCCAGGGTAGCGGCCTCGACCTGCTGCGCGAGGTCCGCCGGGAGCTGCCCGATGCCCAGGTGATCGTCATCACGGGCGCGCCCACCCTCGAGACCGCCCAGGAGGCCATTCAGTACGGCGCCTACGACTTCCTGCTCAAACCTGTCGACAAGGAGGCCGTCGTCCGCGCCGTCGGCAACGCTACCTCGCTGGCCGACGTGCTGCGCCAGAAGCGTGCGCTGGCCGAGGAGAACAAGCGGCATCGCGCCCGTCTTGAGGAGCAGGTCTCCGAGCGCGCGCGGAGCCTCGAAGGCCAGGTGCGCAGGCTTCGGGCGGTCATGGACGTCGCGGCTGCCATATACGCCGGTAGCGACCTGCGTGCCGTGCTGCGCATGGTGCGCGACGCCGCCGTAGAGCAGTGCGCCTTCGACCGCGCAGGGATATGGTACGTCGACGAGCATGAGGGCCTGGTCCGCGGCTCCTGGGGCACCGACCAGCACGGCGGCGCCGAGGACACCTCCCACAACTATGTGCGCCTCGACCGGGTGGTGCGTTCGCCTCTCCGCGAGGTGCTCCGCGGCGAGAGGCCCTACTATCTGACCAGCGACTTCACTACCGACAACGCCACCCAGGCGGGCCACGGCATGCACGGCGTGCACGCGCATCTCATCGTGCCCATGCGCGCCGGCGAACGCATCGTCGGCGCCATCGCCGTCGATAACCTGCTCAGCGACAGGCCCATCACCGATGCCGATATGGATGCGCTTCTGCCCTTCGCCGCCATCGCCGGCGCGGCCATCGACACCGCCGGCGCCACCGAGCGGCTGGCGGCGGAGTTGGCCGAGCGCACGGAGACCGAGGGCCGCCTGGCCGCCCGAAGTCGCGAACTGGAGGCTCTGCACCAGGTCACGGCAGAGCTGGCGGTCACCAACGATCCTGAGCGGATCTTTGCGCTGCTGCACGGCGCCATCACACAGATGCTGCCGGGCTTCATGTTCCTCGTCTCTCGTTTCACGCCCGATGACAATCTGATCCGCTGCCTATACGGTTGGTCCACCGAGGGAGTGATGGACGTCTCCGAGCTTCCGCCCATAGAACTGCAGCCCGAGGGCATGGGCGCCCAGAGCCAGGTGCTTCGCTCAGGCAAGACCATCATCTTCGACGATTTCATGGCCGCCACCGCGACCTCGACGGTTAACCTGACCCTTGAGGAGGACGGCACCGTCCATGAGGACGAGGACACGGACGTGAAGTCCACGGCGACCCGGGCCGTCATCTCGCCCATGAAACTCCACGGAAAAGTGGTCGGAGCCATCCAGGTTTTGGGCGAGGAACACGAAATCTTTTCGCAGGACCATGCGCGCATCCTGGACGCCCTCGCGGCCCAGGCGGCGGTCGCTCTGGCCGGTTAGGGGCCCGAATCGGGGCTCCGGACGCGATTTTGGGGCGATTTTGGGGCCGCTTGTTGATATTGGGCCTCCGCCACGGGCTATATATTGGAGGGGTCTCGTTGGACGACACACCAGACGGGTCCACGGAGGGCGATGTGGAGTTTGAGGATATGGACGAAACCCCGGAGTTCTACGCAGACTCCGTGAACTTTATGACAAATGTCTACGGATTTACGCTGGACTTCGGTGTCATGCAGGCGCAGGACCGGCCGCCGCAGACAACCGTGCGGGTCCGCATGAGCCCGCAGCACGCCAAGATCATGGCCCTGCTGCTCCGCAAGAACGTGCAGGAGTATGAGCGCCGCATCGGCACCATCATCCTGCCCGAGGGGCTCTACAAGGACCTGGGCGTACAGGACGACATGGCCGGCGAGGTGTAAGCGCCGAGGCCTGGACCGACAACACAGACGACCCATCAAAGGGGGCCGCATCCCATCCGGGAGGCGGCCCCCTTTTGCACGCCTGCCCGCAAAGGAGGGGCAACTTGAGCAAGCAGATGTGGGACCCGGGCGCCCCGCCCGGCTGGGAGGAGCTGGCCCGGAGGTCGGCCATGGACCGCGCCTGGGACGCCTACTACGGCCGCGCCGACAGGCCGCTGGCCATCGACCGCTGGGGCCACGACGACAACGTGCGCCTCAGTTTCGCTCGCCTCATCGTGGACGCCGGCGTCGGATTCCTCGTGGGCCGCGGCCTGGGCATCGAGGCCGCCATGGCGCCCGGCGTGCCCGATGACGCCGCCGCCGTCGCCGAGGCCCAGGCGCTGTTGGATCGCATCTGGCTGGCCAACCGCAAGGACCTCTTCCTGCACCGGCTCGCCGTGGCGGGCGCGGTCTGCGGCCAGGCCTTCGCACGCATCAGCCGAGATGCGCCACAGGGCGCCGATGAGGGACTGCCGCGCATCATCGCACCCGACCCGAGGGCCGTATGGGTCCGCTCGGCCGCCGATGACGTGGAGCGCGTCGATGCCTACCGGGTCTGCTGGACCGAGGGCGAGGCCCCCCGCGCCGACCGCGCCTGGTGCCTCGATCCGGCCGGCACACGGTGGGTCGAGCGCGACATGGAGCGTCCCGCCGGCGGCGGGGGATGGGCGGCCAGGTCGGTGCGGGCGTGGCCCTACCCGTGGCCTCCGCTCGTCGCCTGCCAGAACCTGCCCGCGCCCAACGCCTACTGGGGCGTCAGCGACCTGGAGCCCGACGTCCTCCAACTCTGCGGCGACCTGGAGAAGGTCATGGGGAGCATGGCCCGCATCCTGCGGCTCCACGCCTTCCCGAGGCTCTGGATCACCGGCGCGCGCCGCACCGATCTGGACCTGGAGCAGGACGGCATCCTCTTCCTGCCCTCGCCCGACTGCTCCGTCGGGAGCCTGGAGATGCGCGGCGACCTCTCGGCGTCGCTCTCCATGTTCACCCGGCTCAAGGAGGCCCTGCACGAGATCACCCGCGTGCCCGAGGCCACCGGGAGCCGCATGGACGGCATGGGGCGCCTCTCGGGCTCGGCCCTGAGGATCCTCTACCGCCCGCTGCTGGACAAGACCATGACCAAGCGGCTGCTCTACGGCGACCTGGTCCGCCGGGTCTCCCTGGCCGCACTCACCGTGGCCGCCGAAGCCCTCGCTCCCGGCCTGCGGCCCGAGCGCCTGGGCGTTCGGCTCCACTGGCCCGACCCGCTGCCCGAGGACGAAACGCCCGACGGCGCCGACACCTGACAAGGAGGAGAGATGAGAAGCATCCTGCGCAAGCTGGGCCTCGTTGCCCGGCTCATGATCGACTGGGACCTCTTCAAGCGCGCCCTGGACGCCGCCGTCGCCGACCCGGTCCTCCGCGCCCGCGGCGAGGCCGCCATGCAGATGGACCCCGCCCTTGCCGCCCAGGTCCAGACCCTCAAGGCCCTCTGGGCCCCTGTCGAAGCCGACCTCCGCGCCTTGCGCGGCGCTTAGAAAGGAGCGAACCGTATGGTCTCCAAGCTCGTGCTCTTCCCGGCCACCATCACCTCGGGCCAGAGCGTCAGCGCCGATGTCGACACGGCCGGCGCCACCGTCCTCATGATCGGCCTCCCGTCGGCCTGGACAGCCGCGGACCTCACCTTCCAGGCAGGCGACGGCCTCGGCGGCTGGATGAACCTCCACGCCGCCGACGGCACGGAGTACACCGTCAAGGCCGCCGCCGGCCGCTGCGTCCTGCTCCCGCCCGCCGACTTCGCCCGGGTTCGCTACCTCCGCGTCCGCAGCGGCACGTCGGCCATCCCTGTGGCCCAGGCCGCCGAGCGTGTGGTCCAGCTCCATGCGAGGCAGCTGTGAGCGCCGCGCTGCTCACGCTGTTCTGCGCCCGTAGCTCGTGGACACCGCGCAGCCTACCCGGCGTGGCGCTCTGGCTCGATGCCGCGGCGCTCGACGGCACGGCTGACGGCGCCTCCGTGGATAGCTGGCCCGACTGGAGCGGCGCCGGGGTCGTCTCCGCCGCCACCCAGGCCTCGCCGGCCGCCCGGCCCACCTACAAGGCGCAGGTCACCGGCGGAGGGGCCATCTCGCCCAGCGGCCGCCCGGGCGTCTTCTTCGCGGTAGACGACTACCTCCGCGTCGACGCCCTGGCAGCCCGCCTTACCGGGACCGACACGCCCTTCACCGTCGGCGCGCTCTTCCGTCCCGCCGCCACGGGCTCATTCGGCTCGGCGTTCGGGCTCGGACGAACGCTGTCGGCCTCCGACTACTACTCCTTCGCGGGCTTCACCGACCTGGGCCGTGCCTTCCAGCTCCGCGTCTGCGGCACCTCGAAGCAGTGCGCCGGGCCGGATGTCGCCCTCGGCTCGGCCCACGCGCTCATCTGGGTGCAGGGCGAGACGCCGGGCTACCTGGGCCGCAACACGCTGGAGGGCGCAGAGCCGGGCGTCACGGCCGACCTCGACGTCGCGGCAGCGCTCTTCAGCACCTGCTGCGTCGGCATGCTCGACCGGGGCGGCACGCCCTTCTACCCGCTCAACGGCTACCTGCAGTCGCTCGTCGTCTGCCAGGGCGCCCTCGGGCTGCTGGACCGCGCCCGCCTGGCGGCCTGGCTCCGCGCAAGGGGAGGCATCTGATGCACCGTGTCACCGTGCTGGTGCCGGAGGAGGACGCGCCGGCCGCCAACGCCCTCGCCGAGGCGTGCGCCGGTCCCGAGGCCGCCGCGACCTTCGGCGTCCGTGTGCTGGATGCCCAGGACCGGCCGTGGCGAGTGGCCGACCTGGTGGCTGACGAGCCCCTGCGGCTGGCCATGCTGACGGCCCTGGCCGCCGTCCAGACGCCCATCCGCTGGGCCATCGTCGACGAGACCTCCGGCCGCCACATGAGCGACAGCGAGCCCGGAGCCGAAGCCCGAGTGGGCCGGCCATGGAGCTGGGCCCACACCCGAGCCCTCATGGCCCTTCGCGAAGAGGGCCTCTAAGGCCCCGCACCTCCGTCCGTGTGTTCGTGTTCTTCCTCCCAGAAAGGAGCCTTCCACCATGCCCGATGCCGTACCCCCGCCCG
Organism: uncultured Chthonomonas sp.; assembly: GCA_903951425.1. Lineage (GTDB taxonomy): Bacteria > Armatimonadota > Chthonomonadetes > Chthonomonadales > CAJBBX01 > CAJBBX01. The sequence continues at coordinate 6,441 of CAJBBX010000154.1, read as the reverse complement.
CCGCCGACGAGGCCCTCGCCGCGGCGCTGGCCCGCGAGGCCGCCCTGCAGGATCAGCTCCGCGAGGCCCTCTTCGTCGCCGACGCCGGCCGCGCCGCCCGCGACCTGGGCCTGGTCGACGAGGACGCCGCCGTCCGCCTGCTCGACCGCGCCGCCGTGCAGACCGGCGATGACGGCCGGCCCGTCAACCTGCCCACGCTGCTGGCCGAGATGGCCCGCAAGCGCCCCTGGCTGGCGGGCCGGTCCGCCGAGCCCGCCACCGCCGCCAACCCCGCGGCGCCGCGCCGCCGCCTCACACGCGACGATGTGCGCCGCATGACCGCCGATGAGATCAACGCCGACTGGGACGCCGTGCAGCAAGCCCTGCGCGGCTAACCCCGTCAACCATCGACAGAGAGGAGAAGTAACTTGGCACTCGATAACTTCATCCCCGAGGTCTGGGCCGCCCGCCTGCTCCAGAGCCTCCACCGCGTGCAGGTCTACACGCAGCCCGGCGTCATGAACCGCGACTTCCAGGGCGACATCCGCGAGAAGGGCGACACCGTCCGCATCAACTGGATCGGCGCCGTCACCGTCAGCGATTACACCCGGAACACCGACCTCTCCGCGCCCCAGGCCCTGAGCGACAGCCAGACCACGCTCCTCATCAGCCGCGCCCGGAGCTTCAACTTCCAGGTGGACGACCTGGATGCCGCTCAGCAGAACCCCAAGGTCATGGATGCCGCCATGGACGAGGCGGCCTACGCCCTCAACGACGATGCCGACGCCTACTCGGCCTCGCTCTACACCGATGTCTCCTCTACGACGAGCATCGGCTCCGACGCCTCGCCCATCACGCCCACGGCGACCAGCCTCTACGAGCGCCTGGTCGACATGGCCGTGCTGCTGGACGAGAACAACGTGCCGCGCACCGGCCGCTGGGTGGTCCTGCCGCCCTGGGCCCACGGCCTCCTGCAGAAGGATGACCGCTTCGTCAAGCAGGTGACGCCCATGGGGACCTCTGTCCTCATGAACGGCATCGTCGGCCAGGCGGCCGGCTTCCAGGTGCTGGTCAGCAACAGCGTGCCCAACACCTCCGGCGCCAAGTACAAGATCCTCGCCGGCGTCCCGCACGCCTGGACCTTCGCAGGGCAGCTCCGCAAGCTGGAGGCCTACCGCGTCGAGCGCCGCTTCGCCGACGCGGTAAAGGGCCTCCATCTCTACGGCGCCAAGGTCGTGCGCCCCACGGCCCTGGCCCTGCTCACGGCCAACAAGCCCTCCTCGTAGGCCGCGCCGCCGCTCCCTCCCCTTGCCGCGGCTACGCCGCGCAAGGGGAAGGAGCCCCAATGCGCCGCCTTGCCTGCCTCACGCACACAGCCACCGAACCAAGGAGACCGAACATGCCCAGACCCACCATGCAGGCCATCATCGCCCGCCTTCGCGCCCTTATCGGCGACCCGGCCGGCGCCGAACAGACCTGGACCGACGACGAACTGCAGGACCTCCTCGACCACTCCCGCACCGACGTGCGCTACCTCCGCGCCGTGGCCATGGAGACCGTCCTGTCCGGCGGCGCCACCGTCGTGCTGGATGCCTACGCGCCCAGCGGCCTCACCGACTGGGAGGCCGACGCCCAGCTCTGCGGTCCCGACTACCAGCCGCTGACGCCCGCCACGGCCGACTATGCCGTGGGCCACTGGACCTTCGCGGCCTCGCAGGACGAGCCGATTCACATCATCGGCAAGACCTACGACATCCATCTCGCCGCCTCCACCGCTTTGGAGGCCTGGGCCGCCCGCCTGGCCCGCGAGTACGACTTCAAGTCCGGCGACCAGACCTTCGCCCGCGGCGCAGCGGCCGACCGGCTCTTCGCGGCGGCGCGCACCATGCGCCGCCGGGCGCGCGTCGCCATCAGCGCCTGAGGGGAGGCCACCATGCTCAGCACTCGAGAACTCGCCCGCATGCGCGCCGAGGTCCTCCGATGGATGCCCGAGATCGCCCAGGTCCTCCGCTGGGAGCCGCTCACGGTAAGCTGGGTGCCCGTCGGCTCCCACCCCTGCGGCCTCGGCCCCAAGCGCTCCGTCACCCGCGGCGACTCGGGCCTGCTCGAGGGCGTCACGCTCTGGCAGTTTCACTTCCCGCATAACGCCGACATCCGCGTAGGCGACCGCATCACCACCGGCGGCCACACGTACGGCGTCACAGGCATTGACGCAGGCCGCAGCGATGCCCTGCTGCTTACCGTGCAGGCGGGGCGGACGGCGTGAGGGGGTGACGGGGGGAAGGGGAGAAGGGGAGAAGCCCTGTCTGGTGGCTCGGGCCTCCGTGCCCGAGTCCGGCGCCTGTCACCTCCTCACCCCCTCACGCTCCCACACCCAGCCACTTCGTGAGCAGGAACCAGATCCGCTCGATGAAGACGCTCATGCGGGTCATGATCGTGTTGCCGAAGAAGACCCCGAATGTGAGCATCAGGAAGAGCCGTCCGGCCCCGGATGCGCCCCGGGCCACCCGGCTCTCCATCCGGAACGAGAAGAAGAAGTAGGAGAGGACGCAGAGGACGATCACCAGGAAGACCGTGTTGTTCACCGAGGTGTTGAACATGGTCACGTCAGCCGGGGCCACGTAGGGCGACTTGAACGAGGCGATGATCTGCGGCAGCTTGTCGTTGACCTCCGCCTTGAAGGCCAGCCCCGCCCCAGCCCCGATGGTGAGCCCCATGACGACCCGGCTGAGCCAGACCGTGCGCCTGTGGTAGAGCCCGTACCACAGGAGCCCCAGGAGGCCCTCCAGCACGCAGATCGCCACCACGCCGGTCTGGCCCTGCCGTATCCCGTCCACCATGGGCGTCCACCACTTGGGGATCAGGATGTCCGTGATGGTCGTCGCGATGCCGAACCCGATGCCCAGGCCCAGCAGGATATGCTCGGCGAACCGGTACGCCCGGTTCTCCTTGAAGAGGAACGAGAAGACCGCCAGCGTGCCCAGTGCGCCCAGCCAGACGATGAGCCCGGCCCACGTCAGCGGATTGGCGGGGTGCATCAGACGGCCGCCCGGGCGGCGCGACGCCGTCCCATCTGGTAGCCGATATTCCCAAGGATGACGACAAGGATGATGAGCACATGCCCGAAGCTCTGCGCCACGATGATATCGACCCCGATGCCCGGCTCCCGCAGCAGCACCTCGTACTCGGCGCCTCCCCGCGCGCCCACCAGCATGCCCACGATCTGTCTCGAGTCGAGGTAGCTGTAGGTGGTCGTGGAGTTGATCGCGGCGATGCCGAAGACGATCCGCGTGCCATAGACCGCCTGCACGAACTGGATCAACTCGCCCATGGGGTTGTAGCCGATGCTCACCGCCAGCCCGAACCCGGAGGCGTCGCGCAACCCGTCGAGTAGCTTCAGCCGAGCCACCGGCGTGCCGTGCGCGTCGGCCTTCATGTATCCTGGGAAGTCCCGCGCCATGGCCTGCACCGCGAAGCCCAGCGAGCCGCCCGGCGCCTTGTATCCGAAGTCCAGCCAGTCGCGCCCATACACGCGGCCGTACCGCCGGGCCGCCGCCGCGATGACGCGGTTGTAGAAGGGCGGCGCCGCCGGGTTGGAGGTCCAGATAACGAAGGGCTGCCCCTTGCGCATCAGGTGCTCCACCACGGCGTGGCACTGCCCCTCGCACTCGCCGATGGTCCCCGCGTCCCACGCGCTGTGGACCATCACCAGCCGCCGCGGCGCCAGCTCCTCGATGGCGCGGTAAGCCGCCAGCGTCTCAACGGTGGGCGGGATGGGGGGCCGCACCCGCACGAAGACAGGTATGGCCACCGCCACGGCCAGCGCCACATAGAGCGCACGCCGGTCAAACCGCTGCAGCACTTCCACCAGGTCCATGCGCGTAGGTTAGCCGAACAGCCCGCGAAGTCCTGCCCCGGGGGCCATTGACAGAACCCCGTCTATACACTACATTGGGGGTGCCGTTACCACATCATCAGGAGGTGCGCCGTGCTTTACTGTCCCAGATGCCGAACCGAGTACGAACCGACCGTGGCGTCGTGTGCGGACTGCGACGTTCCGCTGGCCGCAAACCTCCCGCCCGAGGACCTGGGCAAGGATCCGGTGGTGGCCTTCCGCGCCGCTAGCGACAGCGAGGCCCGCACCGTGGCCGCCACCCTGCAGGCCGAGGGCATCCCAGCCTACGTCATGCCGCAGGACATCTACCTGCCGCTGAACGTGCGGGTTGCGAGCGACCCGCACCGTATGGTCTTGGTCCCGGCCGACGCCGCCGAGCAGGCCGCCGCGGTCCTGGCCGAGCCGCCCATCGACCTGGCCACCCTCGAGGAGGCCGAGATCGCCGGCGCCGAAGTCCCCGGCGAAATCGCCGAGTACGACCGCGACCTGACGGACGAGGAGACGGTGAGCGACGGCGTCATCGCCTGAAGAGGCGACCGGGCGATGGAGCGAGGGGCCGCCGTCCTCCCTCCCCCTCCGCGGCTGCGCCGCGCAAGGGGAAGCAGGACGGCATCGGCGAGAGGCCATACTGAGGGCATGAAATCCCGCATGTGCATTCGCCGGTACCTGCTCGCCGCCCTGGCCTGCGTTCTGCCCGCGCCGGCCGTTGCCCAGCAGCGCCTCACCTACGACCTCGCGCCCTACGACCTCTGCAAGGCCAACTGGAGCTCCGCCAACTACCTGCAGGCCCTCTACAGCCCGCGCTGGAAGGCGGTCGCGTTCGCCCAGGACTGCTTCGGCGACCGGGACGGCCTCGGCGCGATCTACTTTGTCGATGACATGGGCCGTGTGATCCGCTCCTTCGTCGAGGAGGCCGAGTACGGCCCCGTCGCCCGCGTCGAAGCGGTGGCGGCCATGGCGCGCGGGCTTCTTGCCGCCGCCGTTCCAGGCAGCCCCGGCAGGTCGTTCTTCGTCATCGACGGCCGCAAGGCAATCTACCTCGCTCCGGAGAAGGGCGACCTCGGCCTCTTCTGGCTGCAGGATACGTCGACGCCCATGTGCAAGCTCCGGGTGGAGCTGCGCCGAGCAGGCGGCGACTGGACCCCCGTCCGCTTCGAGGACGCGCCCCGCCCGCCCGAGGCATCGACCGCCGAGACGGTGCTGACCGCCCGCGCATCAGGCGTCGAGGTCACGGTTCACAGCTTCTCCGGCGTGCTGGACCGGGCGCCCTTCGTCCGCGTCCGCTCAGCCGATCCCGTCGATGTCCGCATGGTCGCAACCGATCTGGGCGGCCCCCGGACCCTCCGCATCGGAGCCCGCCCCCCGCTGGAGGCCCGCCCGTCCGGCCTGGCCGACGCGCCCCTCGCCGAGGGCTACGCGCTGCTGCATGTCGACTCCAAGCGCGACAACGCGGCCTCCGACAAGAAGGGCTGGGAGCGGGCCGACCTCTGGAACGCCCTGGACAGCATGCTGGTGCTCGCCTGCAAGCCGCGGACCGCCCGCCTCTCCGGCGACGCCGACGACCGAGCGTGGCGTCAGGTGAGCATGGCCTGGACCGGCGTCCGCGAGGCCGAGCTGTTTGTCTCGCCCTTCCTGGAGGTCGATCCGGCCCACGCGGGCTACGTCGTCGCCGCGGCGAAGTCCGTGGCCGCATCTGGGCGATATGGGCTGAAGCCCTACCTGCCGGTCCGCACCAGTAACGGCTTCTACGGCGGCGTGGTGGGGCTGGCTTCGGCCGCCGACCTGCTGGTGCGATACAAGCATCCGCTCGCATCGCGCGTCAAGGCCGCCGCGCTGGAGGCCTTCGGCGCCGTGCTGGACGCCGAGAAGCGCGGCTACCACGGCGTCTACGAGTACAACCTCATCGACGCGGCCCGCTACCTGCGCCGCATCGCCCCGAAGGCGTTCGACACCAGCGCCTGGGTCCGCAAGTGGGCCGATCGCGACCTGGCCCGCTGCCCCGACGGCTGGGCCGCGCCGCCCTGGTCCGACACGGCGCTCCGTGCGGTGCGGGGTTGGCACGCGGCCTGGCTCATCACCGGGGACCCGCGCTACCGCGACGCGGTGAGCCGCGCCATGACGCAGTTCGACCTGCCTGCCGACAAGCCCTACGACGGGTTTGTCTGGAAGGAGGGCCGGAACGCCTGGAACGGCTACGGATGCACCGGCGCCGCCATGCTCCTGGGCCAGTGGGCGCAGTTGCGGGATCCGCGCGCCGAGCAGATGGTGGCCGGCGCCGGCAAGGGCTACATGAGCGACTTCGGCTTCGTGCCCTACCTCACCTGGACCTGCGACGACCTCCTGCCCTACTATGTAGGTTACTCGCTACCGGCGGTCTTCGGCCCGAACGGCTACCGCGGACCCAGAAAGCTACTGGGCCTGCAGGACTTCGTGGCGTACGACGCGGCGGGCAACATCACCAAGGTCGTGCCGCCGCCTTTCGCCCCAGGCCCTTGACGTCATCCTGAGTGAAACGAAGGATCCCCCGTAGTCGAGGCACAGGGGTCGTGCAGTGCGCCGGGCCGGTC
>CAJBBX010000153.1 GCA_903951425.1 uncultured Chthonomonas sp. | reverse complement strand
GCGTGGTTCAGCTCGTCGGAGATGATGGCGTCGGCCCTGGTGATGATCGTCGGTATCGTGCCCGCGTTGGCGGTGAAGCCGGACTGGAAGACGATGGCCGCCTCGACGTGCTTGAATGCCGCGATCCGGCGCTCCAGCTCCTGGTGGATTTCCATGGTGCCGATGATGGTCCGGACCGCGCCCGCGCCGGCGCCCCAACGCTCCACCGCGTCGATGGCGGCCTGCTTCAGCTTCGGGTGGTTGGCAAGGCCAAGGTAGTTGTTGGACGCCAGGTTGATGACCCGGCGTCCCTCCACGGTGATGCTGCCGCCCTGGGGAGACTGGACCTCCACCAGCGGCTTGTACAGGTGCTGCTTGCGTAGCGTGTCCAACTGGCTTCCAAGCCAGTCGCCAAGCGTCTTGTTCACGGCACATCTCCTCGGAGGGGGCCGCCCGCGTGGGAGGCCCCGGCGATGCTACCTTCCGGCATCCTCGTCTATATACTCGAACTCGAAGCCACCGATAGTCACGGTGTCGCCGTCGACGGCGCCCTCTAGTGCCAGTTTGCGGTATACGCCCAGCCGCTCCATGGTGCGCTGCAGGCGGACCAAGGCGTACTCGTTCTCTAGGTCTGTGCGGCGCGTCAGCCGATCGAGGGCCTCGCCGGCCACGATCCACGAGTCGGCGCCCGTCTTCTCGACGTGCCAGTCCTTCAGATGCGCCGTCTCGGGCGGCCCGAAGTGGGCCACGTCGTCAGGTATGACACCCGGTGTTGGGGCCGGGGTAGCCTGCAGGGCCTCCCAGAGGGCGAAGAGCCACGGCCTCAGGCCCTGGTGCGTGGCGGCGGAGACGCAGAAGACGCGGCAGCCCCGGACCTCCAGCTCCTGCGCGACCCGGGTCACCAGCTCCTCGCTGCCGGCCACATCGACCTTGTTCAGGGTAACAATCTGCGGCGCTTCGGCCAGATTCTCGTCGTAGGCGCGGAGTTCGCGGTTCAGGACATCGAAGTCCTCCAGCGGGTCGCGATCCGTTAGGCCCGAGACATCCAGGACGTGTGCCAGTACCCGCGTCCGCTCGATGTGGCGCAAGAACCGCAACCCAAGGCCTGCGCCCTTATGGGCGCCCTCGATAAGGCCGGGCATGTCCGCCATGACGAACGAGCGACCGTCGTCCACTGCCACGACGCCCAGGTTGGGCACCAGCGTGGTAAAGGGGTAGTCGGCGATCTTCGGTCGCGCGGCCGAGACTGCGGCGATGAGGGTGGACTTGCCCACGCTGGGGAAGCCGATGATGCCCACGTCGGCCAGCAGCTTCAGGTCCAGCCTGAGCCGGGCTGTCACGCCGGCCTCGCCCTTCTCGGCGAACCGCGGCGTCTGGCGCACGGCCGTGGCGAAGTGTGAGTTGCCCTTGCCGCCCCCGCCGCCCTTGGCCACCACGAAGTGCATCACGGGAGGCGCCATGTCTACTACAAACTGGCCGGTCTTGGCGTCGTAGACCTGCGTGCCTGGTGGGACGCGGAGGACGAGGTCCTGTCCGTTCTTGCCGGACATGTCCTTGCTCTGTCCGTCGCCTCCGCGGTCGGCGTGGTAGCGGCTCTTGTAGCGGAAGTCAAGGAGGGTCGAGAGGCTCAGGTCGATCTCGATGATGATGGAGCCTCCCCGTCCGCCATCGCCACCATTGGGGCCGCCCCGGGGAACGCACTTCTCGCGGCGGAACGACACGGCGCCGTTGCCGCCGTCGCCG
>CAJBBX010000152.1 GCA_903951425.1 uncultured Chthonomonas sp. | reverse complement strand
GGCCGTTGCGCTAGTCGCCCATGACCGTGATGACCAGTGTTCGCGTCCGGGAGTGCACGTCGCACTCGGTCAGAAAGAGCTGCTGCCATGCTCCGAGCACCGGCTCGCCGCCACGGACCGGCACGGTGGCGCTACTCCCGAGCACCGTGGCCTGTACGTGTGAGTGGCCGTTACCGTCCTGCCACGCCTGTTCGTGTGCGTAGTCGAGTCCCGGCGGAAAGAGGCGGTCCAGGGCAGCGGGTAGGTCCAGCGCCAGTCCGGGCTCAAACTCGATTAGGCCAACGGACGCCGTGCTGCCCACGTTGAAGATGTGCGCGAGGCCCGCACGGACGCCGGATTGCCGCACGGCGTCTCGCAGTGCGTCGGTGAGGTCCAGCATATCGCCATGGCCACGTGTCGCCACCGTGATGTCCTTCTGATAGACCATCGTTCTGTCTCCTTCGCCCGGCTCCAGGCTAGGCAGTGATCCAACCACGGCCCGCCAGCGAGGCGAGCCACTGACCGTAGGCTGCGTCAAACTGGGCCCGGGCCTCGGGGCGTGGTTGCCAAACCCTGTCAACCACTGTCATCTGCCGCGCTGCGTCGCGCACCGGAACGCCCAGCATATGGGCGGCGGCCAGCACTGCGCAGCCCATGGCCGCTCCAGGCGACTGGGCCCGAAGCACGGGTAGCCCCAGTGCGTCGGCGCGGATCTGCGCCCACTCGTCCGATGTGGCTCCGCCGCCCGTCGTGAAGACGCACTGCGCCGGTTCGCAGCCCAACACGCATAGCCGTTGCAGGGCAAGCCGCTCGGCGAAGCCTATGGCCGTCAGGCCGGCGGAGTACATGTCCCGCACGTCGTCGGCAACGCCATCAATGAAGCCGACGGCATCCGGAGCCCGGAACGGGAACCGCTCGCCGGGCGGGTCGAGCACGTAGGCGCTGAGCTGCGTGGGCGCGCGGTTCAGGGCCTCGCGGTTCCAGGCTTCGCGGTCAATGCCCGGGAACTTGGCGTCGAGGGCCCTGCAACCCGTGTTGGCCGCCCCGCCGGGCATCCAGAGGCCGTCCGGGTGCCGATGGCAATAGACCACGCCGTCGGGATCGCGGACGAAGTCGCTGGAGAGCCCCTTGAGCACGAGCGTACTTCCCAGTACGCTGTTCCACTGGCCGGGCGTCGCCGCACCGGAGGCAAACTGCTCGGCGCAGCCGTCAGTGGTGCCCAGAAGGACCTGCGTAGTCACGCTCAAGCCCGTCGCGGCCGCGGCGTCTGCCGATACGGCGCCGACCGGCGTGCCGGCGTGACGTACTTTTGGGAGCTTCTCCGGAGCGATGCCCATCGCTGCCATGAAGTCCGGCCAGGCGCCTGTTGCGGGATCGTGGCCCGTCTTGAGCGCATTGTTGGCGTCCGTGGTTCCTGCGACGCCGGTCAACCACGCCACGATGACATCGGAGGCGTGGGCGACGTAGGCGGTGCGCTCCCAGACATCCGGCTCGTGCTGAGCCAGCCACAGGGCCTTGGGGAGCCCGTAGGAGGCGCCGAAGCGAACGCCCGTTCGGTTGCAGAAGTCGGCCCCGATCTCGTTCACCAACTCGGCCTCGGAGCGGGACCGCTGGTCGCTGTACATGATCGCCGGCGCCAGGGGGCGCCCTGCAGCATCGACCGGGACGATCGTGCCGGAGGTCGAGTCGGCGGCGAGGGCTACCACATCCGCCGGGCCAAGGCCCTGAAGGCTGAGCTGCGCCCAGAGGTCGCCCAGCGCCGCGGTCAGTGCCTCGAACCAGCGCCCGCACTCCTGCTCGAAGCGCCCGTCAGGTCCGGGTCGCGTCTCCGTGTCGATGAACGCCTTCCCGGCTCGGGCCGCCACACTGCCGGTGGGCGATGCGGCCACCACGCGCACACCTTGGGTGCCGACATCGATGCCGAGGACGAGCCGCTGATGTGTCACAGGTGGCTCCTCAGATCGGGCCAGGCGTCAGCGAAGTCAGACTGCACCCGGTGCAGGTCGTCCTCCGAGCGCCCCTCGAACCGCGCTGTGAGAACCGGTTCGGTGACTGACATGCGCACGAGCCCCCATCCATGCTCTGCCTCGGCACGTACTCCGTCGGCCCGCGTGATCCGGTACTGCGCGCGAAGGCGGTCGGCCAAGGCATCGAGGACGCCCAGTGCTTCGCGGGTGGAGGCGACAGGAACCCGAAGCTCCGGGCCGGTGGCGTAGGTTGGCAGGTGCGCGACCATTGCCGAGAGAGGTCCGCCTGCGGCCACGAGCCTGGCCATGCGTGCGCCGGCCAGCAAGCCGTCATCGCCCTGGATCTCACGGAAGAAGTGGTGTCCCGAGATCTCGCCTCCGTATGGCGCCTGGAGCTGGATGAGAGCAGTCCTGATGAACGCGTAACCCGAGCGCTGGGCCACCGGCTTGCCGCCACATCGTCGGATCTCGTCCGGGACGAGGCGCGAGCACTTCTGGTCGTACACAATCGCTGCGCCGGGATGTGCCGTCAGGGCGTCCGCCGCGAAGATCGCGACGGTCTGGTCCGGCGTCAGTGGCGTGCCACGCTCGTCAACGAAGGCTGCGCGGTCGCCGTCACCGTCGAACGCGATGCCCAGGTCGGCGCCGGCGGCCCTCACGGCCCGTGAGAGAGGATCCAGGGCTCCCGGCGTGCCGGGGTTGGGGCCGCGCCCCGGAAAGGCGGGGTCAACCTCCGGGAAGAGAGTATCGGCGCTATGGCCGATTGCCCGGAACGTTTCAGTCGCCGGCGCGCCCATCACTCCGTTGCCGCCGTCCACCACCACGCGAAGGGGACGGCAGGGCAGTTCGGTTGCGGCTCGGGCGCGGACGTAGCTCGGGAGTACGTCCACCGTCCGGCTTCCGCCGCCGGCCCGCGCTGTCTCCGCGGCGGGCTCCATGGCCAGGCGCAGCATACTCATCTCGTGTTCGGTCAGCGGCAGCTCACCCAGGACGATCTTGAAACCGTTGTCGTCGGGCGGGTTGTGCGAGGCCGTCACCATCACGCCAGGCATGACGCCCAGGTGCCCGCGGGCGAAGTAGAACGCAGGGGTCGGGAGTGTACCGAGGTCCGTTACGTGCAGGCCACCCTCGGCCATGGCGGCAATAAGGCCGGCCTGGAGCGCAGGCGTCGAATGGCGCCCGTCGCCACCCACTAGTACAGCCGAGCCATGCGGGAGGAGGGTGGCCAGCGCGTGTCCGAGCGCCGAGGCGTGTTCGGGCATCAGCTCTGATCCAAACCTACCCCGGATATCGCATGCCTTGTAGATGCTCACCACTCGTTAGCCGTTAGTCCAGTTGCGGCTTTCATCCAGCATCGTCAGGTATGCGTCCATGGGGATGTAGTTCGCCACGCTGTTGCCGGTGCCCATGCAGTAGCCGCCTCCCGTCATGCAGGCGTCCAGTGTGCGCCGCACTCGCTTGCGGATCATCTGCTGGTCGGCGACGCAGAGGAAGTCCACATCGATGCCACCCAGGAGTGCGATCCGGGAGCCGTAGCCGGACTTGACCTCCAACACGTCCTCGATGGTGTCCTCGAAGCTGTGCTTGGCATCGATCTTGACATCGTCGATGAGGTCGTCCATGATATCGCGCAGGTTTCCGCAGGAGTGGAGCAGGTAGGGACGCCCGGCCGCGTGTGACATCTCGGCCATCAGCTTGTGGCCGGGCAGGACAAAGCGGCGCATGTCGGCAGGAGAGATGAGCAGGCCCGAGCGGAAGCCGAAGTCGTCGCTGCCCCACGCCATCTTCACGCAGTCGAACTGCAAGATCCTCTCCAGCGCGATGCGGTAGATGTCGTTCATGCGGTCGGAGATTGCCTGAACCAGGTCACGCTGATCGAAGAGGGCGTAGCAGAGCGTCTCATAGCCCATGAGCCACGTCAGGTGCTCGGCGAAGTGCGCGAACCCACCGCCCGCGATCACGCACATGCCATCGGGTAGGTTCTTCTCGCACCACTCCAACGCCCGCGTGGTTGCCCTGGTCGCGTCGGGCCAGGGGTAGGCCTCGAACTCGTCCCAGTTAGTTATCGGCCCGGTATGCTCATCGATGTAGGAGCGCCCGCCCGAGCGGCCCAACGAGGCCGTGTCGGCTGTGGTGCCGCGGTTCATGGGCCAGTCGAGGCCCTCCACGCCGCACCGGACGAAGTCGTACCCAAGCCCGCGCTGGATCGCCACTTCGCGCTGGTAGCCGTAGTCAGGTGCGGCCGTGTCGAGGCCGGCGCAGAGGTCCAGACGGTCGGCTACGGCTTCCTTCATCTCAGGGTCAAGGAAGAGCTCGATGTAGTGGACCCGATCCGGCGTGCCTTGCCGCAGGATGCAGCGCGTCAGTGCCTCCCAGTCGGGCTTAACGGGGCGTAGCGAGGTGATGGGGATCAGGCTCATGAGTTATTCCTTCTCGCGCATAGATTAACGTTACCGTTCGCTACGAGCGCACCGAACTCCTGCCTCAGGCCAGGTTCTGGGGGTCGATATCTACGATCAGGGCTCTGCGTAGCGCCGAGGGGACAGTCGCCAGGGCCTGGGCAACTGCGTTTGAGATGTCGCACTCCGGCGGGGTGCGCAGGAGGGTGTGCCACCGGTAGAGGGTGTTGAGCTTCGCCAGCGGCGCCGGTGCGGGGCCGAGCACCTCGGCGTCCGGCGGGGCCGCATTCCGGAGCGCATCGGCGATCGTCTCTGCGCCGGAACGTGCGGCGGCCTCGCTCTTGTCCTGGCATACGACATTCGCGAGGCGGCTGAAGGGCGGGTAGAGCAACTCGCGGCGCGCCTCGATCTCGTCGGCGTAGAACGCTGCGTAGTCGTGCCGTGCAGCGGCCTGGATGGCCATGTGCTCCGGCGCGAAGGTCTGGATCAGCACCTCGCCCGATGTCGTGCCCCTTCCCGCGCGCCCTGCTACCTGTGCGAGGAGCTGGAACGACCGCTCCGATGCGCGAAAGTCAGGCACATGCAGCGTCGTATCGGCGTTGATGACACCTACCAGCGTGACACCCGGGAAGTCGAGCCCCTTGGCCACCATCTGGGTCCCGATGAGGATGTCTGCCTCGCGTGACCTGAAGCGGCCCAGGATCTCAGCGTGCGCCCCCTTGCGGCCGGTGGTGTCGCGGTCCATGCGGGCCACCGAGGCCTCGGGGAATAGCCGCTGGATCTCCTCCTCCACCCGCTCGGTGCCGACGCCGAAGCCCTTCAGCGATGCGCCGCGGCACTCGGGGCAGAGCACCGGCAGCCTCTCCCCGTGGTCGCAGTGGTGGCACCTGAGCCGCTGCGCACCGGCATGGTAGGTCATGGCCACGGCGCAGTTGGGGCAACCCGGCACGTGGCCGCAGTCCCGGCAGAGCAGGAACGGTGAGTAGCCGCGGCGGTTGAGGAAGAGGATGGTCTGCTCGCCGCGCGCGAGCCGCGCTCCGATGCCCTCCGTGAGATCTGGCGAGAAGAGGCTCCGCTGGGCGCGCAGGGCCGACCGCATGTCGACCACGCGCACATCGGGCATGGGTCGATCGCCGACGCGGGTATGCATCTCGAGCAGCTTCAGGCCTCCGCCCCGTGCAGCGTAATAGGTCTCAACGCTCGGCGTAGCGCTGCCGAGGATGAGTTGGGCGCCCGCCTCGTCGGCGCGGACCTCGGCCATGTCGCGGGCGTGGTACCGGGGCGCCTTGTCCTGCTTGTAGGAGCTCTCGTGCTCCTCGTCCACGATCACGAGGCCCAGGTCACGGACCGGAGCAAAGATGGCGGAACGGGCGCCGACGGCGATGCGCGCCTCGCCGCTCTCCAGTCGGCGCCATTCGTCATGCCACTCGCCAGGCGTCAGGGCGCTGTGGAGGATGGCCACCTCGTCGCCGAACCGGGCAGTGAAGACGTGGAGCGCCTGCGCCGTCAGCGCGATCTCGGGCAGCAGGACCACCGAGCCGCGGCCCCGCTCCAGTCCCCGAGCGATGGCATCCAGGTAGACCTCGGTCTTGCCGCTGGCCGTCACGCCATGGAGCAGGAAGCGCCTGCGACCGGCGCCGCATGCCAGGGCGTTGCAGGCGTCGGTCTGCGACGGAGTGAGAGTGGGCGCCGCATTGCGCTGCTCAGAGGCACCGCCGGGTGCGCGCCGAACCGAGACGGTGGTGCAGAGCAGGGCGCCTCGCTCGGCCAGCGTGCGGACCACGCCAGGCGTCGAGCCGGCCAGCTCCGCTAGCGATCGGGCGTCGAGCCACGGGTCGGCATCCCCGGAGATCTGGCGTGCGGCGTCGAGCACCCGCCGCATGGCGGAACCGAGGCGCACGGAGCCCGGCTCCCAGTCGGCCGCAATGGCGAACTTGTCGAGCGTCTTGGCCTTTGCCGCTGGGCCAACGAGCCGGTACTCGCGGGCCACGGCTCCCAGATGGAGCAGCGACGCCAGCGCGGCGTCGTACGAAGCCGCAGGGCAAGATCGCTTCAACTCCGCGTCGGTGAGGGGCCCATCCGCTGCGTCGAGGGCATCGAGCAGACGCTCGCGGGCGTCCAGGATGGAGGCGTCCTGCCTTCGTGCGGCACCGAGGAGCCTCATGTCGCCGCGGTTCCAGGCCAACCGGTAGGCGCGTCGGGTGGCTCCTACGACAAGCGGCGGCGCAACGCAGCGGATCGCCGATCCCAGGTCGGTGAGCCACCGGTGCGAGATCTCCCGAGCAAGGGCAATCCGGTCCGCAGTAAGCGGGCAGGAGGCGGGCGAGGTGGCAAGGATGCTGGAAAGCCGCTCCGCCGGAGGGTCCTCAGCGCCGATACCGCGCACGCCGAGGACGTAGCCCACGTTCTCTCGGCGATTAAAGGGGATATGGACGCAGGCGCCCACGGTGATCTCGGAGACGAGGCCGTCGGGCACCCGGTACGTGTAGGTGGGTAGTAGCCCCTGGGCGTCCGTGAGCACGGAGACATCGGCGACGACAACGGGTTCGGTGCTGGGAGCGGGCAAGGGGCACGTCCATGGGGCGTTGGTTACCAGTGTTGTACCCGATCCACCGCCGTCGAGCCGAGCGGCGCGCCGGGCGCCGATATGGCCCCGATATGGAGCGGAAGGGCGTCCGGAGCGTTTGTTTCCGCCGCCGCTTTGGGCTATAATCAACGGGCGCGGGCGGTTAGCTCAGGGGTAGAGCGCTTCGTTGACACCGAAGAGGTCACTGGTTCAAATCCAGTACTGCCCACCACTCCAGTTGGAACGGCGATGACCGGCTACTGCCGGTCGCCGGTTCTCTCCATGTGATCCACTGCTGATAGCTTCAGGTGCATCGCACCCATTGGAGGCCCACCAACGTGGAAGAGGGGAGAGGGACTTCGTCCCATCAGCGCCACCACCACCACGGCGGTCGCCGCCGCGGTCTGGCCCCCTGTACGAGTTGCGGGCGCCTCATTGACCGCCGGTGGCGTCGTTGTCCCCTGTGCGGAACGGCCGGCGCATTCAGCACCCAGCAACGCAAACTGGTCACAGCAGCCATCATCCTGGCAATCCCGGCGAGTATCTTCGCGCTCGGTTACCTTCTGGTTATGCTGATCCAGGAATAGCGGCGGGCACAACCCCTACAGGATGTCCACCTCGTGTACGCCGCGGAAGACATCGCCGATGATCCCTGCCGTCTCGCCCGCGCTGGTCAACTCGGTGACGATCTCTGACGCTTGCAGCCGGTCCGCGATGATGATGTAGCCGATCCCCATGTTGAAGGTGCGGTACATCTCCGGGTCGGGTACGGCGCCCAGCTCTTGGATCAACTGGAAGATCGGCGGCACGACCCAGAGGCGTCGATCCAGCGTCACGGAGCAGTCGCTAGGGAGGATGCGCGGGATGTTGTCGTAGAAGCCGCCCCCGGTGATGTGCGCCATGCCGCGGATGTCGAACTTCTCCAGCAGTGGGAGAACGGGCGCGGCGTAGCACCGGTGCGGGTCCAGCAGCACATCGCCCACCGAGCGCCCGGCAAGCTGTGCCGGCGTGCTGTCCGGCACCAGGCCTGCGCAGGTGAACAGGATGTGGCGTGCGAGTGAGTAGCCGTTTGTATGCAGCCCTGACGACGCCAGCCCGATGACGGCGTCGCCCGGCTCCACGCGCGATCCGTCGACGACGCTGTTGCGGTCGACCATGCCGACGATGCAGCCGGCCAGATCGTACTCGCCATCGTTGTAGACGCCGGGCATCTCAGCCGTCTCGCCGCCCAGTAGCGCACAACCGGCGGCGCGGCAACCGTCGGACAGGCCACGGACCACATCAACCACCACATCCGGCTGTAGTTTGCCGGTAGCGAAGTAGTCCAGGAAGAAGAGTGGCCGCGCGCCTTGCACCAGGATGTCGTTGGCGCAGTGCGAGACGAGGTCGGCGCCCACGGTGTGGTGGCGGGCCATGGCCTGTGCCACCTTCACCTTGGTTCCCACGCCGTCGATGCTCGAAACGAGCACGGGGTCCGTGTACGCTGTCCAGGGCGGCGCAAAGACACCGCCGAAGGAACCCACATCCGTCAGGACGCCCGGCGTAAAGGTCGTGCGCACATGCTCACGCATACGCAACACGGCGCTGTTCATAGCGTCGATATCGACACCGGCGTCACGGTAGGTGATGGACTCATCGGGCATAGTAGGTGTGTCCCTTCGTGGCGTCAGGCGGCTCTGCGGATGGTCCAGCTAGGCCGCTCCGGGCGAGTACTGGCGGAATGTGATGCCGGCACCAAGGTTACCCTCGAAGCGGCCCACGATGTTCGCGCCGCGCGTTACTGTACCAGTAACGCCGCCGCCGGCGTCGATGCGCAGGCGTCCGACGTTGCCCCGATTGTCCGAGACATTGGCCGTGCCATGTACCTGGGTGCGCGGTCCCGTCACCTGGATCAGGTTGGAAGTGAACTCGAGGTCGGACTCGATGCTGGCGACATAGCCGTTCTCAAACCGGATGGATACGGTATCGGGAGTACGCATGTTCACCTTCGGGCCCGAGAACTTCGACGAAAGCAGGCGGCGGCTGCCGCTGACGCGGGCAACGCCGGGAGCGTCCATCTCGAACTGCCAGCGGGGCTCGGGCTCCGGAGCGGTTGTGATGACGCTCGCCTGGCCCACGCCCTTGCGGGCCTTCACCTTGCGCTCGAAACCCACGCTGTCGACAGTCGGAGGACCGGCGATACCCGCCGCCGACTGGTGCGCCACGTTGATCAGGTACGCGGTGCACGCGGCAAGGGCCGCCTCGCTCTCGTCCTCGCTGTAGCCGGCGGCAACGTCAAGTTGCTGGCTATCCAGCAGAGCCTCGCCCAACCGCTCCGCCGCATTGATCCTCTTGCTGCCCATGTACCGGGCGCCCGCTGTCGCCACCGCGGCGCCGCCGGCGGCCACGGCCGCCACGGCCAGACGCCGGAGAACGCTTCCGAGTATCGCTGCCATTGTGATGCCTCCATGTCCGTCACCGAAACGTATCCGATAGACGGACAGGCCCCACCATCGGTTTCCAATGGTGGGTAGCGCTTACAGGTCGCGCTTCCGGAACCAGACCATGGCCAAGAGCGCTGCCAGCGCCGATGGGCAGCCGAAGCCGAGCACGTACTTCCAGACCGCAACCTGCGCCTGCGTGAGGGTGCTGCCCTTGGGACGCATCTCCACTCCGGTTGCGCTGCGGACGTTGGTAATGGTGACCCGAACGGGCGACTCCCGGTCCAAGGCCAGTCCGGCCAGCAGCACCTGTCGCGTTTTGGGTCGGTAGATTACCTGACGAACGTTCAGCGTTTTCCCCGGGGGGGACTCGACCAGGTAATTGGCGGTGACGTCGGCCTCATCAGGGTCGAGTTCGGTATTCACCTCAAGCCGGATGCTGGTGTCGGTGAGACTGCAGGAGAGGATGGCGGGCGCAGGCCCCTTGCGTCGGGGCTTGGCTCCCGCGATCTTCTGCGCCGGCTCAGAGCCTTGCACCACGACACGGCTCACTTCCGATGCGGCGCTCAGCGGCGATCCGCCCTTGTCGCGGAGGCCGCGCAGCGTCAGCGTCAGGTTAGCGCCCTCCTTGAGCGTCAAGCCGCCCAGGATGGCTGAGTTCGCGGCCGTGTCGTACGTGACCGCCGTGACCGATGCCAACTGGCCGTCCGGCGCTTCGATCGCGTAGCACTCCGGCGCCTCGACAACGGCAGGGTCCATCTTCTTTGAGAAGTAGACCGTCAGCGACCGCGTGTCGGCCGTCACCTGCACCACTTGCGGTGCGTTGAGGTCCTTCAGCATCAGCGGCAGATTGCGGGCCAGGCTTGCCGGTGCGAGGTAGTCCGCACCCAGGAATGCGAAGATCGGCGATGCGACGTACCAGAGCAGGAAGACGCCGATGACCGCGAAGACGGTGTTGTTCGAGGCCACGCTGAAGGCGACCCCCAGCGCGACGAGCAGTATCAGCGCCAGCGCCACGACTCCGAGGCCGGTGAGGATGGTCGCAGGCGTCATGTCGTTGGCAGCATAGCGCCAGCAGACCAGCGCCGAGGTACCGCCAAAGAGGGCGTAGACGGCCAGCACGGTGCCCATGCGCGAGAGGAGCTTGGCGCCGATGTACTGGGTCCTTGTGCAGGCCCGGCTCAGGATACCGTCCGTCACCATATCCGACTCGGCCGACACGGAGCCAGCGCTCAGGAAGATGACAAAGGTGCTCCAGACGAACAGGAAG
>CAJBBX010000151.1 GCA_903951425.1 uncultured Chthonomonas sp. | reverse complement strand
CTGCGCTCCATACACGCGGCGAGGGCGCCCCAGGCATCGGGGGCGCCCTCGCGCATCGGCTACGGCCGGTCAGGGCTACGGAGCGACGGTGAGCTTTCCGTAACCTACGGCGGAGTCGTAGATGCCCTCACCGGCGAAGATGCAGGTGATGGGCCGGATGCCCGTTCCCGACCCTGCCGGAACGGTGTAGGCCAGCGTCGCCGAGCCCCAGACGTTGGTGACGGCTGAGCCGACCTGGACCGAATTGACCTGGTACACGATGGTGCGGCTACGGATCGGCGTGTTGGTGCGGCTCACGTTCAGGAACGAGATGAGGTTAACCGACTGCCCCAACCGCGCCTGCGCGTCACGAACCACAACCTTGGTGTTGCCGGTGGCCGCTGCCACGGTGAGTGTGCCCGTGCCGGAGGAGGCCAGGAACTTGGCATCGCCGGCGAAAGTGGCAACGATGCGGTTGTCGCGCAGGCCCCAGGCCGGCGGCGCCTGGTAGGTAATGATCGCCCAACCGTCAGCTCCCGTCACGGCGGAGCCGGCAGGCCAGCCGCCCACGGTGAAGACGATGGTCTTACCGGATACGGGCTGCCCGTTGCGAACGCGGACGAGGCGAGCCGTGATGTCTGCCGGGCGGCCGTAGACCTGGCGCACATTCGGCACGGTGATCGCGGTCTGTACGTTGATCTCGTCGTTGGTGACGGTCAGCGTGCCCGAGCCGGCCGACGGCGCGTAGTCGACGTCGCCTGCGAAGCTGGGCGTGATGATGAAGTCGCCGATTGGCTTGGTGAGCGGGACGGTGAATGGAGCCGTCGCGAACCCGTTGGCCCCGGTCGGCGCCGTGATCGCCCCTGCCTCGCCCTGTACGGTGAATTGCACGGTCTTGCCCGACAGCGGCGAACCGGCGCTGGTAACGGTGGCCTTGAGGTTCACCGTCTCGCCGCGGGCGCCTGTGACAGCCTCGCCGACGGTCTGCGACGGAGCCCGCATGTCGGCGTTGCGCCGGAGGCGAATCTGTCGAAGGACCGTAACGGTGTCCGGCGGAACGCCATTCACCGAGGCGATATTGGACTTCACGCGGATGCCGACGCTGATGGCGTTGGGAAGCACCTGCGGATCGAAGCGGAACGTGTAGGTCTGAACCGGGTCCTTGCCGCCTGCGTTGTAGGTACCGGCTACGGCATCGGCGCCCTGGTCGAACAGCGACGGGACCTCCGAGCGTCCGCCGTTGAAGCCCGTGCCAGGGTTCGTCGGCCACTCGAAGGAGATGGCGCTGATGCCCCGGGCGTCGGCCGGGCTACCCACCACGTCGGGCCGCGGGTTGAAGGAGCGGTCCGCCTTGATGCGGAGTGTCAGGGTGCCGTCGGCAAGCACGCCGAAGGTGTCCTCCAACTGCTTGGAGCCGTTCAGCGGCTCGATGTCCAGCAGGCCCACTGGCGGGAACGGCGGCGGGATCACGTGGACTACCACGGTGGCCACGCCGGAGTTGCCCGCGTCGTCATAGACCGTGAGGGTAACCGTGAAGTCACGCTCGGCAGTGTAGTGGTGCCGCGTCTGGTTGCCGGCAGGATGCATGCCGGGCGCCGACGGCACGACGCCGCCCTGCGAGCTCGGGGTGGGCAGGTTGTACTCATCGACTGTGCCGTCGCCGAACTCCCATCGCACACGCACGATCCGGGCAGACGGGTTCTGTTCGTACGAGCCCGCCGGGTCAAAGGTCACGTAGTGATCTTGCCCGTTGGACTGCAGCGGCACGTAGGTTTCGCCGTTGTTGCCATCCGGGTGGCCGATGACGGCGACCGGCGACGGCGTGAAGACGGCGCCCGCCAGGATGGCGATATCCCATCCTGTGACGAGTCCCACCTGCGCGTTCTGGTCAGATGCGCCCGCTTGCCAGTCCGTAGTCTGGTAACCGGAGGGCTCGAAGTGGCCGTCGGGCGTTGCTGAGAAGTAGGTGGTGCCGGTAGCGGCGCTGCCGATCCAGTTCTGGTGCCCGAAGTCCGTGGCAGACGTCCCTGCGATCCAATCGACCAGCGTGTTGTACCAGTCGAAGGGCTGCAGCGGACGCCCGTCGAGGGAGTTCCCGCCCGTGCCCAAAGGGTCGGTCAGCACGTTCACTTCAGCTTCGCGGAGCCCCTTGAAGATGTTGTACATGCCATAGGCGTCGCGCGCGCTGGACCAGCTCCAGAGGCTGTCCGGACTGAAGAAGATGCGGTACAGGAAGCTCAGCGCGCCCTTGACGCCGTCGGACGTGTTCGCCGCGCCGACGAACTTGAGCCCTGCAAGCCCGCCTGCCGTCTTGGCTGCGTTCGGGCCCTCCATGCCGACCGTGTAGCCGAAGCCTCCGGCATACTGTGTCGGGAGTGAGGGCGTCCCGACCTGTCGGTAGTCCGGGATGGGGAACGTGGCGCTCTCGGTCGAAGCAACCTGGTCGTTCGCGAGCCAGATGGCGGCCTCGGCCTTGGTGATCGGCGAGACCTCGATGGCCGGCGGATAGAGGGCCGGCGGTCCGGGAGTGAACAGGTGCGCGTGCTCGGCGGCGCGGAGGCCGATGAAGGCCCAAGCGGCCGTTGAGCCGTCGGAGTCGTTGTAGTTGAAGGCCAGGTCGTAGCGCCATCCACCTTCGGCATAGCCCGAGTAGCCCTGCGACCATTGGAACGCATCGACGATGTCGCCGATCAGGTCATAGTAGGTGGCGTAATCGCTGCGGTTGGGGATGGCCTTCATCACGTAGCCGGCCTGGCAGAGGGCCTGAAGCTGCGGACCGGCCTCATACGTGCCCGCGGGCGACTTGGCCACGAACCCATTGGGGGCTCCGCCCGGACCGTGAGTGTCGGGGTTCAGCGTTCGTCCGGAGGCGAAAGTGATGGTGCTGCCGCTGACGTTAACCTTGGTCAGATTGTCGGCCCGCGTCAGGTAGTTGATCAGAAGGTCGAGGTCCTCGACATAGGCGTCCTTCGAGGCGTCGTTGCTGTAGTTTTTGCCCCCGCTGACGGACCTTCCGGTGTTCTCGAAGGCGATGGCGGCCATGGAGGATCCGGCAACCGCAGCGTAAGTGCTGGTGGGGCCGTAGTACATATAGGGCACGAAGGCGTCATCGGCAGCCGGCTGGCTGTCGACGACGACGCCCGGGTTCCGGGACAGGATGGTATGGAGGTACCAGAGCCCCTCGTCGGCGGCCCGGTTGGCCCTGTTTCCGCGTACAGCGGGATCGCCCACCACGACGAAGTAGGAGGCTGATCCGGTGGCTCCGAGCGAGTCGGTGATCGTCACACCGGCGGCTATCTGCGTGTTGACCGGCAGGCCTGTATAGGTGTGGGTCAGGGCTGCGCCGGAGACCGCGTCGCTGGTGGCGAACGGTGCAGCCACCGAACCGTCACCTGCGTTCCAGGCCACAGTGTATGGCGCGACGCCACCCTTGATGACGGCCTTCAGGCGCGTCGGCACGCCATTGAAGACGACGTGGCTGCTGGCGAAGCTGGGCGGATTGTCGGCGAACGTGGCGTCGGCAACCCACGGCACCGGCACGACGCTCAGCACGAAGGGGGCGCGGCTTACCGGAGCGGGGCGCGGAGCGGGCTTGCCGGGCTGCACCGTGCCTCGATCATAGGCGGCCAGATCGACGGAAATCACCTTGATCTCGTCGGTGGCTTCCAGTGTGTAGTTGCCCGGTTTCAGCGCCACGCGTGTCACGCGAGTGTTGGGTAGCCAGCCGCTCCACACCTGCTTGTTGCCGTAGGTGGTGACCCGCAACCGCGTCTGCGGCGCGTAGGCGACGACGGCCACACCATCCCTGGTAAAGACCCTTGTCTTGTAGCTCGGCGCTCCTTCGGCGCGCACCGTCGGCAGCAGGTATGCCGCTGCCAGAGCCGCGCACCAGAGCGGCCCTCGTGGGGTTCCCATTATTCGGTTCCTCTCTTCTCTCTACCGGCTAACGCACTGGGCCCGCTGAATCTGCGTGAGGGCGCCGGCCTTGGGCCGCACACCCGGTTTCCTAATCATACGACATCCTGCAACCGGATGCCTCGAGGCGCCGGGATACAGGACGGAGCAAACCGAAAAGGTCCCGGACTACGCAAGGCAGTCCGGGACCCATGGCGCCGCAGGCTAGGAGCCGCGCTTGCCCAGGCGATGGTCCATCACGATGATGTGCTCGCCGGACATCTTGAGCACCTCAACCGTGTCACGAACGGACTTCTCCTCCTCGACCTGCTCGGTAATGAACCACTGGAGGAAGATCTGCGTCGCGTAGTCCTTCTCCGCAACGGCCGCGCCGTAGAGTTCGTTGATCTGCGCGGTGATCTGCTGCTCGTGGGCAAGGGTCTCCTCGAACACGCCCAGCGGGCCGCGGAACTGCACGGGCGGTGCGGCGATGGCCTGTAGCTCGACTGTGGCGCCCTGGTCGTTCATGTACTGGATGAACTTGGTGGCGTGGACCTGCTCCTCATGCGACTGCACCCGCATCCAGGTGGCGAAGCCCGCGAAGTTGATCGTCTCGCAGTACTGCGCCATGGCGAGGTACAGGTACGAGGAGTAGAACTCCCGGTTCAGGTGGTCGTTCAGGCGCTTCTGCATGTTGCTTGAGATCATCTGGTCCCCTCCCTGGGCCGGGGCGATCGCTGCCCGGCCAGTGCATGTCGATTGTGGCGGCGCCGACCCGGCGCCGCCCACACGAAGTTGTATACGTGGCGCACCACGGGTCGAGCGCCACTGAGCGCCCAGAACGGGCCGCGAACGGGAAAGCCTACCAGCTATGGCGCCAGTTTGATGCTCACATCGTCAATGCCCATCAGGTACCCCGATCCGTCGGATGCCGGGTTCTTGCCGACGGCCCTGAAGCGGAGCTTGTGGATGCCGGCCGTGAGCTTCACCTTGCCCAGGACGGTCTCAGGCCCTCGCTTCACGTCCAGCGTGTAGGTATCGACCTGTGGGCCGAGCGGCGAGCCATCCAGTTCGGCCTGCACGACGGCGTAGTCGTGCGAAGTGGTGAGTCGCACTGCCAGGTCATACTGCCCCTCCTTCGGCACGTGGACCAGCAGCTCGACGGCGGCGTTGAGGCCGCTGGGCATGATCCAGAGCTGGTGGCCGCCGGAGTAGGCCGGCCCGAGGTTTTGGGCCTCATAGCCTCCGCCGCTGACGCCGCCGATCTGGATCCAGACGCCATCGGCAGAGCCCTCCGCCAGCACTTGCGGCTCATAGCGCAGGTAGTCGACCTCAACGGTCCTGCCGCTCGATGCCGCGTTCCTGCCGACGCACCGCAACTCCACCGAGGCCGTTCCAGCGGGGATGACGCCCAGCGGAAGGATGCCAGCCATGGGGCCGGCCTTGGGCGCGTAGAGGTCGAAGACGGGCCCGATGGCCTTGCCGTCGATGAACGCCTGCACGAGGCCGCCGGCGGGGCCTGCGTGGGCCTTGAGGCCCAGGACGCGCGTCTCCGGCGCAGGCGCTGCCAGGCTGATGGTCAGCGACTGCCCGTCCTCTGAAGCCGCCCATCGGATCAGGCGGCCGCCGCTGATCGATCGGTCGCCGAACCGCGTCTCCGGCTGCGGTGCGCCCGCCGAGGCGCTCAGCTTCTGCTCCTCGATCTCGATGGCGCGGGCCTCGGCCCAGGCGGGCTCAAGGCGCACGCAGTCCAACACGGCGCGTCCTGCCGCCGCCGTGACGATGGACGCGGGTTCGCCCTTCCCGTCGATGACCACCGCCTGCAGTGCGGAGACACCCGGCGTGGCGGCGGTGATCTCAAGGGTCCTACCGGCCACCAGCATCGTCAGCGGCGCCGCGTCGGGCAGGGCCGAGATGAGCTGCGGGTAGTAGACGCCGGCCCTGGGAGCCCGGAGGGTGAAGTCGGCCAGCTTTTGGCCCTGCGCGGCCTGCCCGAAGTCCACGGCGCGTTCGCGGCTGAACTCCACCTTCAGGCCGGAGTCGCTGAGGACCGATCCCGCCCCTGCCCGTACGGCATCGCGCAGCACATCCTCAGCCTCGTCGGCGAACGTGACGCCGGACCCATAGGTCCGAAGAGCCTGAGCGTCGAGCGCTCGGAAGGGGCGGGTGTTGTAGCGCACCTTGCTCGGCGGGTCGTTGGGCGTAAGGCCGCCGGTCACCGTGGCGTTGGCCAGTTCGGAGAAGGGCGGGGTCAGCTCGGCCTGGTACCAGAACGCGGTGGAGGTGAACTCATAGTGGCCGCGCGGGCCGACGCCGTTGGGCCCATAGTTTTCGATGACCATTCGGAAGCGTTTGGTGAACGGGATGAAGTCGGCGAAATGCCATCGGTAGTTGCACGTGCGATGCCCGACCTGCGACGAGCATCCCCAGCTGCCGCCAGAGAGGTACCGAATGCCCCACGCATCGCCGAAGTAGTCCTCCGAGCCCGTGCCGACCCACTTGGGGAAGTCGTCCTCGTCGACCCAGACCTTCTCGTCGCCTTCGCCCCACCACCCGCCCAGCGGGTGGTCGATCGGCATGGAGACGCCCACGAAGTGGCCCTTGCCTGCCGTCTCGAGGAAGCTATAGTCGAAGCCGGTGATGCCCGGCTCACTGCGCCATCGTGCGTAGAAGTAGCACATATCGGCCGGCAACGCCTCAACGGGGGCCCAGTCGATCTGCACATCGAGCTGCGCGGGGCGATCCAGGTAGTTTGTGGCCTGGATTTCACCGGAGCGCCGGAACGGCATGGCGTAGAAGTTGTAGGCCTGGTTGCCCTTGCAGCCCGCGATCACGGAGCCGTAGTCCGGCGCCTCCCAGTCGAAGCCGAAGAAGGGCCCCAGCGGCGTGAGTACCTGCGGCCAGGGCGCCTTGTCCCAGACCGCCTGCAGCACCACCTTGCGCCAGACGTAGCGCTGCTCGGACGCGGCGCTGATGCGGATTCCCCGAACGATGCCCGGTCCGCGTAGCGACGCCAGGTTCACGGTGGCGCCCGGCGCCACCTCGATGCGCGTGCTGACCGTCTGCTGGCCCGCAAGGCGCTCCTTCGGATCGACGCCCTTGCGGCCCCAGGCGGCCGCGGCCTCGTAGAGCGCCGAGGTCTCATCGCCCGTTAGCGGCAGCTTCAGGCTCTCGACGGCGCGCTCCTTCGGGTAGAGGTGGTAGCCGAAGTGGTAATACTGGCCGTAGGCCCGGTCTGCGGTGATCTTGATGTGCTTGGCGAACGGGATGGGCACGTACGCATCGGATGCCTGCCGGTCGGCGCGCTGCCAGACCAGCGGCTTGACGAAGGGCGGGATGTCGCCTTTGAACAGCTGGTTGAAGTCCCACTCGTAGCTTGGCTTCTCTGCGCCGTCGAGGTAGACGCGGATCTTGCCCTGCGGGTTGGCCGACCAGATGCGCCAGATGCAGCCGGGGCCGTCGATGTCCATCATCACGGCCTCGCCGTTGGGCTCGACCCGGAGGTACTGGCCCGCGTCGCCGTTGGCCCCGTAGGCCTTGGTCATGTTTCTATCCCAGCTGGAGAACTGGCCCGCGGTGATGCCGGTCTGTAGTCGCGTCAGACCGTCGAGGTCGGTCAGGCGCTTCACGAGGTCGATGTAGCTCTGCGGCTGTCCCGCGGCGCCAGTGGCCGGGAGCAGTGCCGCGGCGGCGGCGTACACCGGCAGCAGCTTGCCGGCGGCTCGGCGAAGTAGTCTGGGTAGATGCATGCTCATAGTCGCGCCTCCTTGCGGTGCTCGGCCCGACGCGCCCTGGTTTGGGCGGGCTCAGGGCCTCTCGCGCAGCAGTCTGCCGAGGTCCCATGCGGGCTTCCAGCCCAGCATGGACCCGGCCTTTCGTATGTCAAAGAACGAACGTGAAGGTTCATCGCCGTAGTAGGTCTGGTCCAGCGGCACGGGCGGGTCGTCGCCCCAGTTGCGGCGCGCCAACTCGGCCGTGGACACCGTACCGCACTGGTCGCGCGCCGTCAGGTAGAAGGCCTCGTGTGAGCCCGTGGGCACATCGGCCACAAGGGCAAGCGCGATGGCTTCGGCCACGTCCCGCACATCGATCCAGGCGTAGGTCGCCCCCAGTGCGTCGCGCGGCGCATCGGCCCGGACGCCGCCGAGGAAGCCCGCATAGTGCGGCTCGTAGACCACATACGTGTACCGTAGGGCCAGCGTCGTCAGGCCGTATTCCCGGCTGAAGCCCGCGCAGAGCTGGTCGCCGAAGGCCTTGGTGTAGCTATAGACCTCCGAGGGCAGGTCGCGGTGCTTCTCGGCGATGGGGAGGTAGTCAGGCCTGTAGAACCTGCCGTGGATGCCCCAGCCGGATGCCGACTCGCTGCTGCCGAAGACCACGCGCGGCACGCCCTTCTCGGCGGCGTAGCGGAGTACGTTGAAGGTCGTCAGCATGTTAATGGCCAGCACTCGGTCCCATGTGGCGACAAACGGGTTGGGTATGGCGGCCAGGTGGACGATG
The DNA here is from genome assembly GCA_903951425.1 of uncultured Chthonomonas sp. GTDB lineage: Bacteria > Armatimonadota > Chthonomonadetes > Chthonomonadales > CAJBBX01 > CAJBBX01. The sequence continues at coordinate 32,650 of CAJBBX010000151.1, read as the reverse complement.
GCCTCCGGCGGCTCGGGTAGCCCGTCCAGGGCGGCGGGCTGCGTCAGGTCGGCGACGATGGACGCTGCGCCGAGGCCCTCGGGCAGGGGAACCGCATCGAGCACCGTGACATCGTGCCCGGCCTGCAGTAGCCGGCTGAGCGCCACCCGGCCGATGTTGCCGGCGCCGCCCGTCAGGAGCGCCCTCATGGCCTGGTCTTCGCTGGGGCGGGCGTGCGCGTCGCCTTGGGTGCGGGCGCCGGCGCATACCGAACGAGCAGGCTCTCACCGGGTGCGCCGATCTTCAGCGTGAGGCCCTCGCGGAGTTGCGCCCCGGTCATGCGGCGGCGGCTTGAGTTGCGGCGTTCGTCGATCAGGTCCACGAGGTAGGTCTTCTCCGGGTCCACGGCGCGGAGGCCGGCGATGATGCCCGCCAGGTTGCATTCGCGCCGCCGGAAGGCCAGCACGATGCCCGAGTCCTTCTCCGCCAGATGAAGTTGCCATGCCGCAAACCGGTCTGCCGCTGTGTCTCCGGCCATGATGGGGTAGAGGTCGCCGTACCAGTAGGGCCGGTTGACCCGAAGCTCGGCGATGGCCTCCTTGGCTGAAGCCTTCACGAAGGCCGGGTTCATGTAGTCGAATTCGGCTGCGACGCCCATGGTGGCGTTAGAGCGTGTCTCGTAGGGCTCTGTGGTCCACGTGGAGAGGGAGGCCAGCGGGACGTAGAGGCCGAACGCGCAGACCTGCGCCTGGTGCCAGTCGGCATGGCCTGGGCTGCAGCCGGTATCACTGCGCCAGAGGGGAACGGAGCGGGAGCACATCTCGATCTCGATGCGTCGGCCGCCGCTGGCGCAGTTGTCGATCATCACGCCGGGGCATCTGGCGCGGATCTCGTCCCACATGGCGTAGAGGCCCTCGACGTAGCGGATCTCGGTGATGCCCTGCCGATCGGGCGCGTCGGCCCGGCGCCAGTAGTCCAGCGGGTCCATGTTGAAGTCGTTGCGGTAGACATCGACGCCGTAGGCCTTGACCTGTCCGATGAGCAGTTCGGTCAGCCAGCGCCTGGCCGCCGGGTCATCGAGCTTGAAGAGGCCGCCGGCCTTGCCGCCGTGGACGAACTCGGGATGCTCGTTGGCGATGTCTGAGCCAGGAGCCACGCGCTCGGGCTCGAACCAGAGCACGAACCGGCCGCCATTCGCATGGACCTTGTCCGACACCGGCTTCAGCCCGCGCGGATACTCCGCCTTGCGGTGCGACCAGGTGCCCACGCCGTTGGGGAAGCCGCCGGGGAACCACGCCGCATCGAGCCAGAGGGCGTCGAAGCCCAACTCGGCTGCCACGGCTGCGGCCTTGAGTTGGCCCTCTTCGGTGGACCAATCGGGACGGCCCACATAGCGGTCGAAGCACTGAAGCGCGAAGGGCGGCTCCGCGGGCTTGCCGGCCAGCTTCGGCGAGTAGTGGGCCAGCATGAGCCTCCGGAAGCGGTTGTGGTTGGTCAGGCGGTCGCCCCGCCATGCCATGATCAGGATGCGTGGCGTGCGCACCGTCTCGCCGGGATGCAGCACGAACCGGGCGCCCTCCATGCCTGCGCTGAGCCGGGTGGGGCCGGCATTAGATCGATCGATCTCGGCGAACCACTGGCCGCACCAGCCGACGGCGGCGAAGAGGCCGTCGCCCGCGTACTCCAGGCCAAAGAAGGGGAATGCTGAGACCGACGAAGGACGTCCGCCCGATGGCGCCATGCGCACAGGCCGCCCCGGCTCCACCGTATCCTCGATGGGCAGGAAGGAGGTCTGGCCGCAGGCGTCGCCCTGGAGGCGGTGCAGGGCCACAGGCGTCCGAGCATAGCCGGTGCGGAGGCGTGTGTCCACCGCACGAATCTGCTCGATCACGGGCGTGTCCGCCGTGCCGGTGTTGGTGAAGCGGACCACCCAGTCGCAGGCGGCGTAGCCCTTGTACGCGGTCGCATCGGCTTCGACGCGCAGGCCGCCGGCCGGGTCGCTCCAGGTGACGGTCCAGGTGGTGCGGTCACCGGTTTCTGCCGACTTCACATTGCGGCTCCAGCCGGGCAGCAGTTGGGCCGACGGCTTGCCTCCGATTACGAAGGAGAAAGGCGGCGCCTCATCCAGCAGCAGGGAGCCGGGCTGGTTGTCGTCGAGGAAGCGGATGGCGCCGTCGGCCAGCACGAACTGCGCATCGGCCCAGTCCGCCTGGTCGAAGCCAGGCCCATCGCCGCCATCGGTGACCACCAGATCCAGGTGGCTTGTTCCCTTGGGCAGCCTCGTGAGGAGCTTCAGCGCGGGCTGGCCGACCTTGCACACGGGCGATCGAGCCAACTCCACGCCGTCGGCCTCCACGACGAACTCGACGGACGCGTTGCCGCGGCGCGTGTCCTCGTTGTCATCCACGCCGACCGACGCGGAGAACTCCACGGCGCCACCGGGGACCTCGACGCGGATGTGGCTCGTAGCGTGGGTGCCCAGGCCATGGCTGAAGCGCTTGCCGTCCAGCGTGATGGGCGTGCCGATGGCCGACTGCCCGAACCGGAGGGCGCTATGGTCCTGTCGGAGCACCGTGATTGGCACGCGAACCGCGCTGGAGGCGTCGCCGGCGAAGGCTGAGGCCGCCCAGGTGCGGACCGACCGCAGCGGGTCCTTTGGCGGAACCGAGGGGTCGAGGTCACCGGGCGCGGCCGTCGATGGGAGGGCGGCCGCCACAGCGGCCAGGAAGAGGACCAGCGAAACCAGCTGCCAACCTGAACCCATTCGATCTTGCCTCCGAACGCGGACTTTCTAGTCCATTCTAGGCCGCAACCACGTAGGAGTCAACAGCCGCGAGCGCATTGCATCCATGCGGTGCAAGAAACGGCCTCTGGCGTACAGAGGCGGCCCCGGCAAGGTGCGCCGGGGCCGCCTCAGAACGCCTACGCTGACAGAGTACGCGCTACTTCAGGAAGCCATTGTCGGTCGTGCCATTGTCGAAGTTCTCGTTGATGGCCGTTGCCGCGTCGTTGATCTGGCTCATGGTATAGCCGCTGGTGCCGCCGCCGCCGAGGGCCTTGTTCGCGATGGCCGCGAACTGCGTGACGGTGAGGCCGCGGAATGCCCCGGACTGGATGCGCAGACTGCCAAGGCCGGTCTGGGTGATGCCGGCTGCCGAGAAGTCGATGTTCAGCCGCATAGCCAGGACCTGTCCGGCAAGCACGCCGAGTTGGCCGGTCGGGTTCACCGCCGAGCAGGACAGCGCACGGGCCGTGCCGCCCTGCGGGAGGAACGCCTCGATGGCTGAGGCGCTGGTGAAGCGCAGCGTCTTGCAGCCGCCGATGGTAACGCCGCAGGAACCGTAGACCCGGCAGAACTTGGCTGCCAACAGGGCCCCGGGGTTGTTGCCGCTAGGCTTGGAGCCCCAGCCGCCCTGGGTGTAGGTGGTGTAGCGGTGCGTACACGTCGTGCGCTTGAGGCCCGCGTCCACCGATGTCACATTGTCGCCCGAAGCGAGGACGACGGCGCCTGTTACACCGGTGGTCCTGTCAGCGTCGCTATCGACGGCGCGGTTGGAGCCGACGCCCTTGAGCGTGAACGCGTAATCGGCAGGGAGGATGAACTGGACCTTGTAGGTTCCGGGGGCGAGGTTGTTGAAAAGGTAACCGCCCGTGGAACTGGTAACCGTGGTGGCCAGGACCTCGTCGTCTGATCCGAGCAGCTTCACGGTGACGCCTGCCACACCGACTTCGCAGGAGTCCTGGACTCCATCCTTGTCGGCGTCGAGCCAGACGCGGTCGCCCAGCGATGCGGGGCGTACACACGAACGCTTCAGGCCGGCATCGACGTAGGTGACGCTGTCACCGGACGCGAGCGTGACGACCGCAGTCACGCCCGTGGCGGTATCTGCGTCGCTGTCGACTGCACGGTTGGACCCGACGCCCTTGAGCGTGAAGGTGTAGTTGGCCGGCAGTACGAACTGAACCTTGTAGCTACCCGGTGCCAGGTTGCCGAAGAGGTAGCGGCCGGTGCTGCCGGTGACCGTGGTGGCCAGTACGGTGTCGCTCGTGTCGAGCAGCTTCACAGTGACGCCTGCCACACCCACTTCGCAGGAGTCCTGAATCCCGTCCTTGTCGGCATCAAGCCAGACCCGGTCGCCAAGGGACGCGGGCCGGACGCATGTGTTGCGCTTGAGGCCGGCATCGACCGAGGTCACATTGTCACCTGCGGCCAGCGTCACGGCTGCGGTCATGCCGCTGGTCGTGTCGGCGTCGCTATCGGCTTCGGTGTCGGAGCCGACTCCCTTGAGCGTGAACGTATGGTTGGTCGGAAGTACGAACTGGACCCTGTAGGTTCCGGGCGCCAGGTCGCTGAAGAGGTACTCGCCGTCGGCGTCGGTCACGACAGAGGTGAGTACGGCGTCGGTCGCGCTCAGCAGTTTCACTGTGACGCCTGCCGCGCCGGTCTCGCCGGCATCCTGAATGCCGTCCTTGTCTGTGTCAAGCCAGACCTTGTCGCCAAGCGACGCCGGGCCGATCAGGCCGGCGTCAACCGATGTTACGCTCTCGCCTGAGACAAGCGTGACGGAGCCGCTGATGCCGGTGGCCGTGTCGGCGTCGCTGTCCGCCTCCGGGTCCGTGCCGGCGGCCTGGGCGGTGAACGTGTAGCCGGCCGGAGCGGTGAACGCGACCTTGTAGACGCCCGGAGCCAGGTCGCTGAAGAGGTAGCGGCCGTCGGTTCCTGTCGTATCGGCAGCGAGCACCACGCCGTCGGCATCCATCAGCCTCACGGCCACGCCGGCCAGGCCGACTTCGTCCGTGTCCTGCGTGCCATTGCGATTGGCGTCGACCCAGACCCGGTCGCCCAGTGAGGCCACGCGGACCAGACCGGCGTCCAGGATCGTGATCGATCCGCCGGCAGGGACTTCGCGGAGCTCGGTGGCGCCGGTGATCGCATCTGCGTGGCTCTGGATCGCCGAGTCGGGGTCGGTGGCCGGTTGGGTGAACTGGTAGCCGATGGGCGGCTCGAACCGGACCGAGTAGGTGCCGGGCACGAGGCCGGTGAACGAGTAGAGCCCGCCGGTCGCCGTCGTCGCAGTGGCCTGAACTTCGCCGGCGCTGGTAAGCAGCTCAACCTTGACGCCGCTGACGCCCGGCTCGCCGGCATCCTGTACGCCGTTGTAGTTCATATCCTCCCAGACGTAGTCGCCGACGGAGGCGGGCCGAACGAGGCCGGCATCGAGGAAGAAGGCGGACTGCCCGGCTGCCAGAATGACAGCATCAGTCGCGCCGGTCTGTAGGTCAGCGTGGCTGTTGGCCTCGGGGTTCGTGCCGGCGCCGGCTACCGTAAAGACATAGCCTCCGGGCGCCGTGAACCGAACCGAATAGGCGCCGGGAGCAAGATTGTCGAACATATAGACGCCTGAGGCGTTAGTAGTGGTTGTAGCGATGACCGCCAGGGTTGCGTCCAGAAGTTGCACCGTGACGTTGGCCACGCCGGGCTCACCGGCATCCTGCAGGCCGTTGGCATTCAGGTCATCCCAGACGAAGTCGCCCAACTGTGAGGCGCCGTAGAGGTCGTACTCCGGATGGAGGAAGAGGGTGTTGCGGCCGTCCGCACCCAGGATATGCCAGCGGTAGAGCCCCGCCGGCATCGATGGGACCTTCCAGTCGGCATCACCGGGCAAGGCGGGATTCACGGAGGTAGCGGCGCTGAGGGTTGGATCCAAGGAGATCGCAAGGTTCTCCCACTCCTTGTCGCCCGACGGGTTCGAGTCAGAGACCACCCAGGAGCCGTCGGGTGCGGCAAGGCTCTGGTTGATGTCCGCATCGGCGGGTGCGCCGACCTTGGCGCGCTCACCGAAATCCGGAACCCAGATGTACGGGAACGGCGGCGACGGCGGCGAGTTGAGGTCGTCGGTATCGTCCTTGCGATCAAAATCGCCATTCCACAGCGCGATGCCTGTGGGTGCGGTGTTAACGTCCAGGTAGAAGCTCCAGTTGCCGTTGAAGGTCGTGTTTGGGAACCGGACCTGGTCGATGTCGTCCGGAGCGTAGCCGATGAAGCCAAAGCTGGAGCGGCCGGTGGCGCAGGCGGCGCCGAATGTACGGACCTTGAAGTTGTTCTGGACATTGCCGGTGACCGTGCTCTTCCACGTCACGCGGAGGTTGTACCGGTACTGCGGGCGTCCCGGATCGAGAGCCAGGGCGGCGTTATCGACGGACAGGTCGAACCATGCGTCATCCGGCATGCCGCCAGAGTACCATTCACCGATGAGGTTGGCGGCGTCGGTGCTTGCGGTCGCGAGCGGGTCGGCATAGAGAGCGAAGCGAACAGCGTCAAGGTCGGGGACCGTATAGGGATCCCACTTGCCGCCGAGGTCGCCGTCGAAAATGCCGAAGCGGAGCTTGGCCTGCGTGGCCGGTGCAATCAGGCCGATGCTGGCTCCGTTCTCGCCGATGCTTGAGAGGCCGCTTGTCACGTTGATGAAGCGGCCGCTTCGGGCGTCGGCGTCTGGGAGAGCCGAGACGAGCTGGGCGTTGGCTGCGGTCGTTGCTGCTGCGGTCAGAGCCGCCAGCATCAGCCCGCACATGGTCCGCCAGACTAGAAGATTGCGCATATGTGTGTCCTCATGTACGGAATGGCGTACGATCGCTCACAAGGTTGTGGCGGTCATCTGCAAGTTGGCTGCTCAGCTGAAGCATAGGGTTGGCGCTTGGTACGCTCTCTGACAGGATAGCCGCCTTGAACCGGTCAGTCCTACGCTCTTGGGTGCCACAGCCCCCCAGAAATGGGGGGTCTTTCGAGCGTATTGCGTATCAGCTCGCGACTTCGGGCCCTCTATGGCTGTTAGGGCTAGGTGGGCCTGACTGCCGACAGGGCGGCAGGCTTGACTCCGGCGGGGCATGGGGATACCATCACTGATCATGATCAAGTCCCTCTTGGTGGCGGCCGCAATGGCCTCGAGCACGGCGTTCGCAGCCGACCAGCGGCAGTTCGGCGCGCTCCAAACCCGCAACATGGCCTCGGCCGAGCGCGGCCTGCCCGCATCAGTGGCCGTGGAGCAGGGCAAGGGTGTTCTCTGGCGCGTGGACCTGGGCACGGAGTCGTATGCCACGCCGGTGGTTGCGGGCGGCCGCGTCTACATTGGAACCAACAACGAGCGGCCGCGTGACCCCAAGGTGACGGGCGACCGGGGTGTGCTGCTCTGCCTCTCCGAGGCCACGGGCGCGTTCATCTGGCAGCTAACCGCGCCCAAGCGGAGCGAGAGCCCCTACCTGGACTGGCCCCGCACCGGCATGGTTGCGCCGCCGTCGGTGGAAGGCGACCGCATCTATACGGTCACCAACCGCGACGAGGTGGTCTGCCTGCGAATGGACGGTAGCCGCGTCTGGTCGACCGACCTGGTGGCTCAGGCAGGCGTGCATCCCCACGACCAGTCCCACGGCTCCCCGCTCATCGACGGACCATTCCTCTATGTGAACACCAGCCTGGGCGTGGACGACCGGCACCTGCAGACGCCTGCGCTCGACGCTCCCGCGCTGGTTGTGCTGGAGAAGGCCACCGGTCGCATCGTGGCGCGCAATCCGGAGCGGATCGGCCCTAACACGATCCACTGCAACTGGTCGCCGCCGGCGCTGATCTCGGTGGGCGGCCGGAAGCTGGTGGTGCTGGGTGGCGGTGACGGCATCTGCTATGCGTACAAGGCCCTGTCCCATGCATCGGCGGGCAAGGGTCAGCAGGGCGTGGCCGATCTTGAGCAGGTCTGGCGCTTCGACTGCGACCCCGACGGACCCAAGGTCGATATCTTCCGCTGGCAGGAGAACCGCAAGGAGGGGCCCAGCGCCATCCTGTCGGCGCCGGTCGTCCACAACGGCAGGGTCTACGTCACGGCGGGCGGCGATCCCTGGCACGGGAAGCCCTGGAGCTGGGTGAAGTGCATCGATCCGTCAGGCTCGGGCGATATCACCAAGTCGGGCCAGGTCTGGAGCGCCCGGCTCGACGCCTACGCTATGTCGACGCCGGCCATCGCCGACGGCCTGCTCTACACCGCAGACTGGGCGGGCGTCGTCCACTGCCTCGACCTAGCGACGGGCAAGACCGTCTGGACGCGCCAGATGGACGGCGAGATCTGGTCGTCCACTCTGGTGGCCGACGGCAAGGTCTATGTCGCCACGCGCAAAGGCTACCTGGCTATCCTCGCCGCGGGCCGCGTATTGCGCGTCCTCTGCAGCGATCGGCTGGACGGGCCGGTCAGCGGAGCGCCCGTTGCAGCCAATGGAAAGGTGTACATCGCCACCATGCGAAGCCTCTATGCGCTGGGAGCCAAGCCCGCGGGGAAGCGCCGATGACCTATTGCGAGTACGTCAGGATCCTGCCGCTCGACAACATCCATCGCGTTTACCACGATACCCATTACGGCTTCCCGCTGGCCGGCGATGACGTGCTCTTCGAGCGGCTCATGCTCGAGGTGAACCAGGCCGGCCTCTCCTGGGAGACGGTGTTGAAGAAGGCCGGTGCGTTCCATGACGCGTTCGACGGCTTCTCCATCGACCGCGTGGCCGCGTACGGGGACGAGGAGACGGCGCGCTTGCTGGGCAACGCCGGTATCATCCGCAACCGGGCCAAGATCCGCGCCGCCATCGAGAACGCCCGTCGGCTTCAGGGCCTTCGCGAGAGCCACGGTAGTTTCGCCGCCTGGCTGGCCGCGAACCATCCCCGGCTGATCGCCGACTGGGTCAAGCTCTTCCGCGCCACGTTCGTCTTCATGGGCCCGGAGATCGTCGGCGAGTTTCTGAGCAGCAGCGGCTACCTGCCCTACGCACACGAGCGCGCCTGCCCGGCCTTCGAGCAGATCGCCCGCCTGAGCCCGCCCTGGATGGCCTGCGCCGATCCCGGTTGGGTGGCTCCTGCTGCCTTCGCCGTCGAGTAGGGCGGCCTTGCGGGTAACCTGAACCTGCCGCCGACCAGGCGCGGCAGCAGAACCACCATCGGGAGGCCTCCGTGATCCATCGCACTTCGCTACCCCTCGCCCTCGCCGCCGCGGCGCTCGCCTGTGCGGCCTGCGCCCAACAGCCTGCTACCCGCCCCGGGTCCGGCAAGGGCTACAACGATACGCCCATGCTGCCTGGCGGCAAGTGGCGCGTGCACGACTCGAAGCGGCCCAGCCCGCTCGTCGTGACGCCCGGCGTCGCAAGCACGCAGGAGAAGGCCGGCACCGCCCCGTCGGACGCCACGGTGCTGTTCGACGGCAAGGACCTGTCGGCGTGGCAGCATCGCGACGGCAAGGCGCCGCTATGGGCGGTAGAGAACGGCGAGTTCCATCGGCCGGCCGCGCCCAAGCCCAGTGGCGGCGACATCGTGACCAAGGGCGAGTTTGGCGACGTGCAACTCCATCTGGAGTTCTGCAGCGCCGTGCCGCCCACCGGCGATGACCAGGGTCGGGGCAACAGCGGCGTCTTCTTCTTTGACGGCCGCTACGAGGTCCAGGTGCTGGACAGCTTCAACAACCCGACCTACGCCGACGGATCGGCGGCGTCGCTCTACGCCCAGTACCCGCCGCTGGTGAACGCCAGCCGCAAGCCAGGCGAGTGGCAGACCTACGACATCATCTTCATTGCACCGCGCTTCAAGGACGGCAAGATCGACACGCCGGGCTTCGTCACCATGCTGCACAACGGCGTGCTGGTGCACAACAAGGCCGCCCTCATGGGCCGCAACCTGCACCGAACGTTCCCCACGTACGAGGCGCACGGCCTGAAGGGCCGCCTCGGACTGCAGGACCACGGTTCCATCGTGCGGTTCCGCAACGTATGGGTCAGGGAAGTGAAGGACTACGACGACTAGCGTGGCGGGCTCCGTAGGGGCCTGTGGCGCTCGCGACAATAGGAGCGATTGAATGCATAGAACGACAGTCTGCGCGAGCCTGATCGCCGCCCTGGCGGCCGGCTCCGCCCTGGCGGCCGGCTCCGCCCTGGCGGCCCCGGACAAGCTGACCATCGATGTGAAGGGCGCCACTACGGCGCGGGTCGGCTACATGCCCATCCGTGTGGAGCTAAAGGCCGAGAAGCCCGCCTCCGTCAAGAAGGAGCCGACCTACGCGGCCACTCCGCGCTATGCGACGATCAAGCTGGGCAATGGCCCCAAGTCCGAGTATGTGATCGCCGTGGACGAGCCGCAGGGCGGCGACTGGCGTATCTACCTTGACGTGAACCGCAACGGCGACCTGTCCGACGACGGCGCCGGAGCCTGGTCCGCCAAGAAGGACTCCGGCGGGCGCACCATGTACGGAACCAACGAGTACACCCTCCGCGCGTCCTACGCCGACGCCGCCCGCGGTGGCAAGCGCGAGACCGGCAGCGCCGACTACGGCCTGGCCTTCTACCGCTTCAGCAACCTCGACGCGTTGCTCATGTACCGGCAGAGCGCGCGCACCGGCACGGTCGTCGTGGACGGCAAGGCCCACAAGGCTCTCCTGATCGAGAACGACTCCGACGGCGTCTACTCCAAGCCCGTGGCGACCAAGGACGAGGCGGCCAAGACCCGGCCGGTCTGGCTTCGGATCGACATGGCCGACGACGGCAAGTACAGCTCCGGCACGCTGGACATCCGCGCCCCGTTCAACTTCGCAGGCAAGGTCTACGAGGCCCAGGTGGCTCCGGACGGCTCCACCATCGCTCTTAATGTCACCACGAAGCCTGCCCTGGACCTGGCGCCCAAGGCCCCCGAGCGCAAGCCCCTGCTGGCTGCCGGGACGAAGGCTCCCGACTTCACGTCCGAGAAGTGGGGCGGCGGCGAACTGAAGCTCTCCGACTACGCGGGCAAGGTGGTCATCCTCGACTTCTGGGCGACCTGGTGCGGCCCGTGCCAGAAGTCCATGCCGCATCTGGAAGAGGTCTACAAGAAGGTGTCATCGCAGGACGCCGTTGTTTTGGCGCTGTGCGTCTGGGACGGCAAGGAAGCCTATACCAAGTGGGTGCCCGAGAACCAGAGCAAGTACACGTACCAGTTCGCGTATGATCCTGCCGGCCGCGGCGCCGAGTCGATTGCGGGCAAGCTCTACAACGTCAGCGGCATTCCGACGACCTACATCATCGGCAAGGACGGCAAGGTCGCCGCCTCGGTGGTGGGTTTCTCGGACGGCGACAAGCGCGTCGAGGATGAGTTGAAGAAGCTGGGGCTCAAGGTCGACTAGCAGCGGCCGAGTCGGCCCCTATGCCAGGCAAGCGAGCCGGAGCGCCCATGCGCTCCGGCTCGCTCCGTTGGTTAGGCCCCGTCGGCGCGGGCGACGAGCACGCCGTAGGGCTGCATCTCGACCTTGCCGGCAAGCACGCGGCCGCTGAGCAGGTCGGTCATCGGCTCGGGAAGGGTCACGTAGCCCGACGTTCCATCCACCTCCACCGCGGCCATGCCATGGCCGCCCGGGCCCGTGCGCGGCGCGGCGACCACGCCTGGGGAGCAGTCGGTGCGGCCCACGGTGCCATCGGGCACGGCCAGGGCCATGATGCGCGGCAGTTCCGCAGCCTCGGGCAGGCATCCGAGCCAGAGGATCGAGCCCGCTCCGACCGTGGCCTGTACGATGGCCGCGAGGCCCGCGCTCGGGCCTGTGGGGTACGTAGCATGGACGCTGGACGGTCCGGGCTCGAACCCGTCGAACCAGGTCGAGGCGGCCAGCGGAGCGCCGTCCGCGCCGACGATGGGCTGCGGGACCGGCGAACCCGGCACGCAATGGATCGCCCGCGCGCCGGTCCACTCCTCCAGGCGGCCGAAGGGGGCGTGCCAATACTTGGCGGCCTCAACATTGCGGACATCGGCCAGAGGCCCGATGATGAGTGTGCCACCTGCACGGACCCACCCGTGCAGCCGGTCGGCGAGCCCCTCGTGCTCCAGCGTCAGCAGTAGCGGCGCCGCCAGGACCCGGTAGGACGAGAGGTCGGCGTCGCAGCCGATCACGTCCGGCCGCCATCCTCCCGCCGTCAGGGGCCGCCACCAGCGCTCCTGCAGCGCGCCCTCGTAGTCCAACCCCGGCATGATGGGCTGGTGCTGCAGCATCCGCGCCGTGTACTGGCAGTAGAAGAGCCCTAGGCCGCTGCGCGTGGGCCGCGTGGCGCGCAGGAAGTCGCCGCTACGGCTGAGGCCATCGCCAATGGCCTGCACCTCGCTGAACGCCGGGAGCGGCCGGCCCGCGGTGCTGACAACCGCGCCGTGCATCAGCTCCTGACCGGCCCAGTGCTGCCGCCAGAGCCAGTAGAGGTTCGCCTCGCCGCCCAGGACGATGGGGAGCCAGCTGTTGGCGCGGCACCAGCCCTCGGGCTTCACGCCGCCGTTGATGCAGACGCTGCCGTTCCAGTTGGCCTGCGTCTCTGTGTTCCAGAAAGGCGCCGACTTCAGCGGCCGGATGAAGTCAAACCAGAAGCCCGCGCGCCAGAGGCTGTCGACGTCGTTGTAGTGGTTGAACTGCACCATGTCCATCTCGCGGTGCATGTCCGTGTAGTCGACGCCGCTGAAGGGCATCATGTCAGTACCGATAGGTTGGGTCACGTGCCGCCGCAGGACCCGCGCCTGGTGGGTGCAGTACTCGGCATAGGAGTCGCTGGCGAAGTGCGAATAGGCTGCCAGCAGCGACGGGTGGTGCCAGGTGTCGGCACGGGGCAGGGGGATCTGGCTGAAGGACTGGTACTCCTGGCTCCAGAGGCTGAGGCACCAGGCCTTGTTCAGCGCCTCGATGGAGCCGAACTTGCTCGCCATGGCCTGCAGGAACCGCTCGTAGCAGCTCGGGCAGCAGCAAGGGCGCGTGGGGCGGAAGCCGATGGGGTAGACCTCGTTGTCGATCTGCCAGCCCACAATGCGGTCGTCCCGGCCGAACTCCCGCGCCATCTTGTCGACGATCCGCTCGCAAAGGTCGCGGTAGACGGGGCTGGTCGGGCAGACGTGGCGCCGGGCGCCGTGCTGCAGCGGCTTGCCGTTGTCGGCGACGGCGAGGATCTCGGGGTAACGCTCCGTCAGCCATGCCGGCGGCGTGGCCGTGGGCGTGCCCATGATGACGGCGATGCCTGCGGCACCCAGCTTCTCGACCACGGTATGGAGCCAGTCGAAGCGGACCTCGTTCTCGGTCGGCTCCATGGAGCTCCAGGCGAACTCGCCGATCCGCATGCAGTTCATGCGGGCCTCGAGCATCAGCTCGATGTCGCGGTCGATCTGCTCGAGCGGCCAGTCCTCGGGATAGTAGGCGGCGCCAAAGTAGGGCGGTTGCACGGTCGGCATGGGTGGCATGTCCTCGGCGCCCCCGTCAGCCGGGAGCCGCCATGTGGTGATGGGTTGTCGCAGTGCGGCGGCCCGCCCTGGGTTCGCTTCCTCGGGCAGGCTGATGTTGCTGAACGTCATACCCCGGTGTCGGCGCGTCCGGATACCCCTTTCGGCTGCATTTCCGCGATCCTACAGCAGTGGAAGGTCCACCATCGCCGCTCCGGGCGGGACGCGCCGCCTCGGCCCGCAGTTCACCGTGATCCAGCGTGCGCCGAGCGGGTTCACTCGGAGCGCCCGGCCCGGCGCGCGGACGGTGACGTCAAGGCGGTCGCGCTGGCGTGTGGCCTCCAGGTGCGCCGTCTCGGTCTCGCAGGAGACCAGCGGCGTGGAGCCGTAGCCCAGGCTTGTGCCGCCGACCATCACGAAGGTGCGGAGCGTCCGCGGATCGGTTGTGCCGGTCGGTTCGCCGTCTATGGCTGCGGCTGCGGCTTCGCAGTCCCCTCGGAGGGTCGGTCTTAAGCCATCCGGCCCTGATGCGGCGGCGAAGTAGATGATGTAGCTCACCGAGTCATCCAGCACAGCAATCTGTTGGGCGTCCCCAGGGGCGCTGGTTGCTCGGTTCCAGGGGATGCCCGACCCCGTTCCTTTCCCTTGCGTGGGCCAGAATACGGTGCCAATCGTTGCCCGAGACTGCGGCGGCGTGGTTAGGGTGAACACCGGCAACTGGGCTTTGCGTTCCCAGCCGCCCGCGGCCAACGCGAAGGCGCGCGAACCCGAGATCCCGCTCATACCGGAGATGCGTAACTGCGACGAGGCCCCTTGCCACACGAAGTCCCGATCGGCGCAAGTGGTGCGCCCGGAAGCAAGGCGGAAGCGTGTCACCCACTCGTGCGGCTCCGCGTCCCAGCAGTCGTCCAGCATGACCAGGATGCTCCTGGACGTCTCGGGCTTGAGCAGCATCGCGCGCCGACGGTGGCGCGCCTGGGGTAGCCGGGAGTAGCCCGCGCTGACGCCGTCGTAGTAGTCGGCGAAGCGGCCGGAGCTGAACGTGCTGGGCCCGCCGTCGTTCACGGTATCGCGTCCGTCCGGCGTCGCCGTGGAGTGCGAGCGCGTGGCGGTCAGTTCGCGGGCCTCGGAGGTGCCGTAGACGTAGATGCCCGGGTCGATGATCATCTGCTCGCCGTAGGCCGTGAGGACCACGGAGTTCTGATCGGCGTGGCCGTGCGCACTGGAGTGGCCGTTGTGGAACATAGCGAACCGTGCGTCGGGGTCCCAGCCGGTCCGCATGATGAAGTAGCCGGCGTTCGGGAAGGCGACCGAGGTCACCGACGGCCGCTTGCCGGCCTGGCCCTTGGTGGCGACCCATTGGAAGTCCGACCGCCCGTAGTAACGAGCGCCCCTGGCCAGTAGCGACAGGCCGTCGGAGGGCGGGTTGCTGTCGCCCCACATGGGCAGCTGCCAGTCGGGCATGGTGGCGGCCATGACGTACTCCAGCATCTTCTCCACACGGTCCCGCATGGCTTGCGGCGGCTTCAGGCCCACCTTGCCGGCCTGCTCCAGCACCGTGAGGTAGCGGTTAAGGCTGAGCAGGTGGTAGTTGACCGTGGCTTCCTTCAGCGGGCCGTCCGGGGTCGTGTTCTCGAGGCAACTGGCCGCGGCGCCGGCGAAGCCGCGCTCGATCCATGATCGGGCCTTGCGTAGCTCGGGGAACTCCTGCCCGAACTCGAAGAGCGCCGACGTGTTCTGCGCCTCCCAGTTGCCGCCGCCCTTCATCCGCTCCAACACCTCGGCCATCTCGGCCAGGTTGACGATGAAGGCGAACCGGGTGTCCAGCGTAAAGCCGGGCGAGTCCTTGAATGCGGTGTAGTAGGCGAATCCGTGGCCCATGCGCGCGCCGATGGAGAGGGAGGCCCACATGGAGCCGCCGCCGATCCCGGCGGGCATGGTGGGCGGCACGTCCTTGGCGTCCGGCGCCATGGCCCCCGAGCGTAGCGGCGAGGGCATGTCGGCGAGGAAGCAGCGGAGCATGGCGTCCCAGGTCCTAGCGTACTTCTCGTCGCCGGTGAGGCGGTAGGCCGTGGCGAGGCATCCGCGGAGTCCTGTACGCGTCAGGCCCACGCCGCCGCGCGTGCGCCATGCCGCGAAGTGGTTCCAGCGCGGGCCCAGGTCGACCGTCTCGTCCGTGGCGCGCCACTTGCCCTGGCAGACCAGGTCGGCGTCCCGAAGGAGTTCCTGTTCGGTGGCGGGCCTCGGGTCGGAGCGGGGCGTTGCGGGGCGCTTGGGGAAGGTCGATCGGCCCTCGAAGTAGGCCACCAGCCCGCGCTGGGCGGACCCCCAGTCGCGCCGGGCGACGGCCGAACGGACGCGTGCCAGTTGCGGCCGCGTCAGGTCGAAGTAGGAGAACGCCTGCGCGAAGAGCGCGTCACGGTCGCCAGCTCGCTTGACGTGGACCTGGTGCCAGACCGCCGCGTTGGCGCCCACGGTGGCCACGCCGTCGAGGATCCCGTCGCCACCCTCGGCAGACAGCTCGAACCGGTACGCATGGTTCGGCAGCGCGGCGGCATCGAGGTGGAGAAGGTGGACGGCATCCTCCCAGTGGCGGCGGCTCCAGGGCTCCGTGGCGCGCGCCAGGGCGGCGCCGGCATGGGCGCCCTCGGCGTCGACCAGCGTGCAGACCAGCGTCTTGTCCGGCGTCCACGCCTCGTTCCAGCCTGCCATCCAGATTGCGACGCGGACGATGCGCGTGACGCCGGGACCGGTGCGGAACGGCTGGACGAGCGGCTTGCCCGGCGCGATAGCCGCCGAGGCGACGTTGGGCAGACGAGGCACGGGTCCGGAGTGGGCATCGAGTTGCGTCGCGTTTAGTATGTCATCCAGCGTGGGGATGCTGTCGGCCCGCGCGTGTGCCGTCAGGGCCAGGACGCCGACCAACGACAGCAACGCGGCGATGACGCGCATGGGGCCGACCCTCCCGTGGCTGACCGCACGGCCAGTGAGCCGTGCGCTGATTGGCGTTAGGCTACCACGCGCGAGGGCGTGGTGTATGATCTCCGTCAGTAGCACGTGGTATGCGGCGCTGCCGGCCGAGGGTTCCGGTGAGGAGGGGACATGGATAGGTTTGCGATCGTCCTGGCGGCGGCAGTCTGCGTCGGCATCGCTGAGGTCGCGGCGGGGCAGGCCGTGCCTGATGCCGCGTTCCGCAAGCCGCAACCGGTCCCCTTGGCGCAGGCGGCGGCGCACTTGCGATCCGCCGTGGGCGCGGTGGAGGTGGAGGATTACGCTCCCGGCCACTACGAGGGCCCCATGGCCCCGAGCCCGCCGCATGCCGACATGAACGCGCGCCGCGCGGTGGCCGTGCTATGGAAGGATCGCCCGGAGCGCTTCATCTTCAGCCACGAGGCGAGCTACTGCCCGCTGCTGGAGCTACCCAGCGGCGCTGCGATGTGCAACCAGTTCTTCGAGGGGAACCTGGGCGACGCGGAACTGTTCAACGATCCCGGACGCAAGGAGCGGAACAGCTATGTCGACATCGTCGAGGCGGGCGGGCGCCGCGTCTGGGTGCGGTGGACCTACCATTGCGTGAACATGAAGGACGACACCAGGCCCCGGCTGCGCGGTACGGAGGACTACTTCGCCTATCCGAACGGGCTGATCCTGCGCCGCATGTCGTACGAGAGCCTCATGCCCGACGAGATCGTCGGCTACAGCACCCAGCCCGTGGAGCTGTTCGGCGTTGCACCGGTGGGCGCCACCATCGCTGACCTCTTCCCACGCGACCGGAAGCAGGGCGACTGCCGCACCCACACCGCCCTCGACCTCTACAGCTCGCGGCGCTATGACCTCTTCTGGGATGACAAGGGCGGCGTGCGGCGCAAGGGCGACGACGCTACGCTGGCGGCCATCTCACGGTCGAGGGGCTGCGCGCTGATCCTGCCATTCAAGGAGAAGCTGCTCTTTGCCGTCCTGGGGCCGAACAGCGGCTTCACGGCGGACCGGAACCAACTGATCGACCATTGCACTAAGGGCGCCGAAGGTGGCTGCGAGTGGGGCCAGGGCATCTGGGACCACTGGCCCATCGGCTGGCTCAACTCGCAGACCTCCTACTGGAAGCCCGGATCGCCATACTCGTTTAGCTTCGGGTCCATCGGCCAGTTCTTCGTGCCGCCGGGCAGGCGGATCAAGTCGTTCGGCTCGGACTACGCGGAGACGTGCAAGGACATGGAGCTGAACCGATGGACCGAGCGGCGCGCCTGCGGCGTGCTGCTGGGCTCCGCGGCCACCGAGGCCGAGGTCCGGAGCATTGGCCGCAAGTGGCTCAGCAAGGGGACGGCCTGCCTCTCTCCGGCGAGCATTCGCGACCTGCGGTAGCGGCGGCTCCTACGGCGCGGCGGTTGGTTTGGGCTCCTTGAGGGCCTTCAGGGCCCTGGCGACGGCTGCCTCCAGCTTCTGGTCGTTGAGCATGGCGCCGATGGCTAGGATGTTCGCCGTCGCGCCGTCGATCAGAACCCGGTAGGGCGGACGGGGCGATCCCATCAGCTGCGCGGCCTCGGCGTCGGCGCCCTGGCCGTCGTAGATCTGCGGCCACTCCATGCCCTGCTCTTTGCAGAAGGCGCGGATGGCCTCCTCCTTACCCATGCCGTCCACGTTCACGCCCAGCACGGCCAGGCCGTCGGCCTTGTGCTTCCTCCTGATCGCCGCCGTCGTGGCGCACCATGCCTTCGCATCGGGCATGCCGAGGCTCCAGATCTCCACCAGCACCACCTGCGACGCATAGTCGCCCGGCATGCGCACGAGCTTCTTGTCCAGCGTCTCCAGATCGAACGGGAGCGCCTTGCGCCCGACCCGCAGCGCGAACGGGTTCACGGCCTCGTCGGCGATGCGGTCGCTCTTGATGATCTCCAGCGTCGAGCCGTCGGGGTTGATGAACTTCACTTCATAGGTCGTGCCGCCGATGTTGAACGGCTCCTTGCAGGAGAAGAGCTCGTAGCCGCTGTCGAATCGGCCGTCCTGGCTCACATCGATGAGCAGGCGCAGCGACGCATTGGCCGCCGTGAAGTTGCCCGCACAGGAGTCGTCGATGAGCATCACCCGGTGCGTGGATGTCCCCAGGCGTGCTTCGCCGGATGACCCGAAGTCGGGCTGCACACCCAGCGCGTTGGCGAAGTCCTCGTGGGCTGGATCGCCCTTGGCGAAACGATAGAGGATGACGCCCACGCTGCGGGTGTTGGGCCCGAAAGGCACGCGGAGGCTCGCCTGGGCCGAGAGCTGCGTGAGGGACTCGCCCTGGGAGGTAAAGCGCGAGGCGCGCACCGCCACCGGGACGTCGTTGGTCAGGTTGCCGTCTGCATCAGCGTCGACGAAGAGGCGCGCAGGCCTCCCGGCAGGCTCCACGAGCATGATGGTGAAGGCGGTCTTGCCGGACGCGGGACCAAGCCTGAGCTGGGCATACCGGGCCCCCGGCATGGTTCCCTTGCGCACCCCGCTTGGAGGCGCTGCGGCGAGGGGGAGCCGCTGTATGGCGGTGCGGCCGGCCACGACGGCCGCGCCGGTGGGCATCCACTGCATCCGAAAGAGATCGGCATTGGCGCCGAGGCCGGTCGCCGTCAAGAGGGCGGCCAGCGCCAGTGTTCTCATCGTTCCGCCTCCAGTGTTGTTTGGGGGCTCCGGTCGCCCGTGAGCGCCGATGCCACGGCGTTGAGTACTTGCTTGCGAGTGCGCAGGATCGCCCCGTTGTTGCGGGCGTCGATGACGCGGTTGGTCAGGAGCGTCACCACGAGTTGCGCCTCGGGATCGACGGTGAGCAGCGTCCCCGTGAAGCCGGTGTGGCCAAAAGTGGTGTCGCACAGCAGGTCGCCGCGTGGGAGCATCGGGTTCGGCGACGCAAACCAACCCACCGTTTGGCCACCCAGCGACGCCGGGATGCGGCTGGTGGTCGCCAGGCGCGCGGCTGCGGCGGAGAGCAGGGGGCGCGCCGCTCCGGGCAGGAGGCTGCATCCCAGCGCGATAAGCTCCTCGGCCGTGCCGAAGAGGCCCGCGTGGCCGGAGACGCCGCCCATGAAGTGCGCGTTGGCGTCATGCACCTCGCCGTGGAGCAGGCGCCCCGGTCGGCCTGGGCAGTTGCCCGTGGCGGCGGCGCGCTCACGCAGGGCCTTGCCGGGCAGGTAGCCCGTGTCACGCCAGCCGAGCCGACGGCCCACGCGCTCGGCTACGAGTCGCTCCAACGGCAGGTGCGCGACCCCGGCGGCGATCTGGCCCAGCAGCACGTAGTTCAGGTCGCTGTACTCGTAGCCTGCGCCGGGTTCACGAGCCAACGGGGTACGAACGATGGCGTCGATTGCCGCGTCGGCGCCGTACCCATGCTCGTAGAGGGGTATCCATGCCGGCAGACCCGAGACATGCGTTGCGAGCTGCACCAGGGTCACGCCGCCCAGCGCCGTTCCCTGGGATTCGGGCAGATGGAGCGATACGGGGTCGGTAAGGAGCACGGCGCCCTGTTCCACCAGCGTCAGCACGGCCATGGCGGTGACGGGCTTGGTGAGGCTGGCGAGGTCGAAGAGGCTGTCGATCCGGCACGCAGGACCGCCCGGATGCAGCTCGCCCATGACGCAACGGTGGGCGACGTGGCCCCTGACGGCCACGAGCAGCACGGCGGCGCCATAGGCCCCATCGTCGAGGCCGCGCCGCAGATGCTCGTCGGCGGCCCTGATCCTGGAGGCATCCAGCGGGCCGGTTGTGGCGCGATCCATGGGCATCCCTTCCTGCGGTCAGTGGATGATGGTGAGCTGCGCCGATACCCCCGGCGTCAGCACGGCCTTGACCCGTGATCGGCCGCGGATCAGCGTTACAGGGCCGCCGGTGGCGCTGGTGGCCTGCACCGACGTCCGGCGCGGCGAGGCTTCGTTGATGATCACCTCGATCGGCCCAGCGGGGCAGTCCAGGCGCAATGGGTATGGTCGGAGCATGGAGCCTGGCGCCGCGACCGTATAAGCGGCCGGTACGGCGGACTGGATGGCCCGCACTGCGGCCGTGTAGGCGCCTTGGACGTCACCCTCTTCGTAGGCGCGCTGGGCTGCCCTGAGCTGTGCCTCCGGATGGGGCGGCTGGCGGTAGGGAGCCAGTCGCTGCTTCGCCGTGGCGATGGCGTTGGCCGCGTCGCGGATGTCCTGGAGCGTGAGGCTCTTGCGCCGCTCGGCCTGCAGGTCCATGGCCACCCCCATCGCGGGCATGCCGTCGGCGGATGCCGCCAGGCACGGGGCCGGGGCGCCGTCCCAGCTAATCTGCACCCGGTAGTCCTTGCCCGGTTCCTGATGAAACGGCATGGGCAGGAGGGCATCGCAGCGCCGCGGCCCGGTCCCTGCAGTAGCGGCCGAAGCGGGTACGGTTACCGATGTGCCGGTAGCGGGGTCCGTCACCGTGACCGATAGCCCCGCCGGCGGCTCAACGCCCGGAACCAACCAGAACCGGACGCTGTTGACCGCGTAGGCGTCGGGTGCGGCCGTATAGGTCCGCATACGCGTCGTCGTAGGCGCCGCAGTCGGAAGGAATGACAGCCCGTGCGGGTTCTCGATCCAGCGGGCCAGGCGCTTCATGACCTCGGTGATGCCCGGCCTGTGCTGCCAGTTGTACAGTGTGCTGAAGCGCGCTCCGGTGCCGTAGGCCGCGGCCAGGCAGGCGGTGACCTGGTCATCGCCTGCGCCGGTGCATTCGAGATTCGGCAGCGCTGTCCGGCCCGTCTCGCGGGACTTGAGGAGCCACGGCAGCATCTGGGCGCCGCTCCA
The DNA here is from genome assembly GCA_903951425.1 of uncultured Chthonomonas sp. Lineage (GTDB taxonomy): Bacteria > Armatimonadota > Chthonomonadetes > Chthonomonadales > CAJBBX01 > CAJBBX01. The sequence continues at coordinate 11,668 of CAJBBX010000151.1, read as the reverse complement.
GTACTCGCCGCCGCTCCGGCCGCCCTCGACGTACCCGAGCTCCAGTCCGGGCTGGAAGCGGGTGACGCCCTTGAGCGGGTAGAGCGGCATGGCGTAGGGCTCGGTGTAGAGGTTCAGGCGCACCAGGTCGCCGGCGTAGGCGGTCTCATCATCGGCGGCTTGCATGGGCTCGGAACCGAGGGCGCCGGTCATCCATTCCACAATGGTCTGCTGCCAGCGTGCCAGGTTCCCGTGGAGCCATAGCTTCTCCACCTTGCTCAGTCCGTCGCGCGGGTCCAGCGTCACCCCGTCGCGGAATGCGTCGGCGGCAGTGAACGGGTTGAAGTCGGCGGCCAGCTGGGTTCGTGCGGCGCCGCCGTTGGCCGCCGTGTAGGCGCTGTCATCCACGTCGGCCGCCCAGTAGACGGTCTCCTCTCCCGTGGAGAGCTCGCCTGGGAGCAGCCGCGCCCGGCCCGCGCGGGCAAGCCGGAGCCGCTCGTCGCGCCACGCCCGAACCGCGTCGGAGAGGCGCGCCCTTCGGAGCTGGTTCAGCCGCGGGTGGTTCATGGTAAGCCAGGCGGTGTTGGACCACCGGTTCGGCACGCTGAGGCCGAAGCCCGGTCGGTAGAGGTCGCCGAGTAGCGCCTTCACGCCCGGCGCCTCCAGCTTGTCGGCGGGGTCGTAGGTGATCTGCTGGTAGGGCAGGTCCATAAAGGTGCCGCCGGCGCCGTCCGGGACGCCGATGGGAGCGCCGGCCCAGTGCATTTGGAAGGCGATCCGCAAGGGTACGTTGGCCTGCTCGGCGAGGCCCACGAGGCGCGCGATCTCGGCGCGGTTCTGGGCGGCGTCGCGGACGCAGAAGTTGTACAGCACCGCGGCCTGGGCCTGGAGGAACGGGCTCACCGGCACACGGCCCAGTACGGCTCGCACCTCATCGACGGTGGTCGAGTAACCCGACCCTTGCGGCGTGAGGAAGCTGACCGCCATGGGCGCCAGGGCTTTGGTGAGGTGAGCGTGCAGCGGCGCCGAACTGATGCTCTGCACCGTGATGGGGCACTCGCTGCCGGGCAGCCGCCGCACCTCCACGGTGAGCCCGCGAACGCCGGCAGGGGCGTCGAGGAACGCGCTGCGTCGAGTGCCGGCGCCGGGGTCGCGGTCGCTGATCACCAACGCCGGGCCGCCGGCCACGGATACGGACCATCGCTGTAGCTTGCCGTAGCGCTCAGGCGGCGTGGCCAGTGTCACGATGATGCAGCCGGGCCCCTCGCCCCTGCAGGCCTTCAGAGACGCCCGGACGGAACCGCCCGCTTCAAGCGTCAAGCCCGAAGCGTCGTGGGTGGTTGCGCCGACGGTCAGGGCCCGCCGGGTGGGGACGGAGGCCGTGTAGGTGACCCTGTGCGCCGCCCGCGACATCCGTGAGCCGAGATCGACGCTGTCCATGGCTGCGCCTGCGCAGGAGGCGGCCATGGATAGGGCCGCACCGGCCCAGAAGGCGGTGCGGCTCATGGGGTATGCAACTCCGGCATGGCGGCCGGTGGACCTACAGGCCGTCCGGGCTGGGCTTGGCCGTACCCCTGGGCGTGAACGCATGGCGTGTGAGCAGGACGGCGTCCATGGCCAGGAAGTAGCGGCTCGTGGCGGCGGTCCGGTCGGTGACCCGCAGCGTGATGGTGTGCGGCCCGCGCGCCAACTGCGCCTTGCCCAGGTTCTGCCAGACGAAGCGGTCTCCGAGGTAGGAAGAGCCCACGGCGGAGCCGTCGGCGCTGGAGCCGGAGACCCGGGTGTCGATGGTCCATGCAAAGCGGCTCGCATTGGGCGTCTGCGGCGACGCTGCGACCCAGAGCGTGTAGCTGCCGTCGGCCGGGACGGTGATCCTGTACTGCACGGTATAGCCCTCGGAGGCAGGGCGCGTGTCTGTGTCGAGCGTCAGGAAGGCCTTGCCGGAGGCGCCCTCGTCGCGGGCGGAGTCGCCGAAGGTGGAGGAGTCCGCGGTTTCGGCCTCGCGCCACGTGAACGGCTGCAGGAGGTCGACCACGGCGGCGATGGCCTGCTGCGCGATGGCCAGGCCGAAGGTCAGGTCGCGCACCTTCACCTTGGTCTCGGCGCGCTGCAGTTGGTAGCGAATCTCCTGGACGGGTAGTCGCTGGGCCGCGGCTTGATCGACGAGTTGCCGCAGCTGCTTCAGCGCATCCTCAGCGGCCTCGACCGGCAGCAGGTCCTGGCCGCCGGTGCGGATGATGGTCGGCTGCTCCGTAATGACCAGCTTGGCTATGTGTCCCTTGAGATCGAGCTTCATCGGTACCGGCACACCTTCGGGCGTTGTGGCCGCGAGCTTGCGCGGATCGGCCACGCTGAGGCGGGTCTCGCGGTCGCCGCGTTGCGACCAGAGGACGAGCGTGTCGCCCTCGGGCAGCGAGATGGTGTAGCCCGCGTAGGCGGCTCCGTAGTCCACCGCCTGCCCCTTGGCCAGCGACGGGACCCACCAGACGCCCTTGCTGCCGATGGGCCCTGACTTCACCATTCCGGCGGCCGAGGCGGGGTAGGGGAGCATTTTGGGGGCCGAGGCGGCGTCGGTAGCTTGTCGGGCCATGCGGTCGGCGAAGCCCTTGAGCCAGTCCAGCTGGTTCGGCACGTCGAGCAGAGAGTAGTTGCGCCACTTCTCGCCGGCCGGAGCGCGGAACGCGTTGACGAAGATGCCGCGGGCGCCGAGGCTACGGAACCAGTCGAGGTCGTACTGCATCGTGTCCTGCGAGCCGTAGCCGGGCTGCGCCTTGGGCGAGGTGGTGACTTCCATGGTCTCGCTCACCAGCACCCAGAGGGTATGCGACGCCTCGGTGGCCTGGCCGTATGCGGCGTCGGCGCCGGCGGTGGCCAGCGCAGAACCGCGGCCATAGGCGGCGATGCCCAGCCCATCGAACCCGCCGGATCGGCCCGGCGTCGAGAAAAGCCGATGCTGCGCCGTGTGCGTATGGATCACGGGCACGTTGGCGATCTCGCGCTTCAGTAGGTCGGCGATGCCGTTCATGTAGTAGACGAGCGAGTCGTTCCTGCACTCGCGCAGGTCCGACCAGAACTTGCTTTCCACCGGGTTGACCTGGTATCGGCGTCCGGTGCCGACGTCCATCAGGAACGGGATGCCCTTCTGGTCGGCCCACATGGGGCAGAGCGAGGCGGCCTCCCGCACGGAGGTGATCTCACGATCCAGTATGGACCAACCCGTGAGCAGTTCCTCCACCGTAGAGTAGCGTCGGCCCAGATAGGCCTCCCACTCTGTGCGGAAGGCTCGCGAATCGGGGAACAGGTAGTCGGCCTCGCCTGCCACGGAGACGCGCTGCGCCAGCGGGTCCATGAAGAAGCGCAGGCCGGATCCGAACTTGACCGCCGACAGGGTCTGGATCAACCGGTCCCGGTAGGCGTCATAGAATGACCAGACATCCGGCAGGGCGCCTTCGCGGCTTGAGTTCGCGGTCTTGTGGGGGTAGAGGATCGCCACGGAGCCTTCGCCCGCCCTGGGGCTGGCGATCACCGTGAACGAGCCGTCTCGGGCACGGAGGAGGCCGTCCTGCACAATCTGCGTACCGTCGCGGTCATCGACCAGGACATATCGCGCCACGTCGGCGTCGCGGGCGTCCCAGGAGGTGTCGGCGCCTTCGCGCACTCCGGGGATACGATAGGCGGCCGGCCGCACGACATAGCCGGAGGCCGATTTTGCCACGCCGCCGCCGAACCCGAGGCCGTAGCGGAAGCCGTCGGCGTCCAGTAGGTCAACCAGCCGCTGCAGCGCGGCGGGGCTCACGTCCGGGAGGGGGCGGCCAGGCTCGATCAGCACATCGAGGAGGCCCTTGCCCTTGAGCAGGGCCAGATCCGCCACATCACGCTGCCAGGCGGCCTCGTCTGCTTTGTCCGCCAGACCGGCAGGGCAGAAGATGCCCCCCACAGGCGTCCAGGGCTTGCCGTTCCAGACGAGCATGTTGTTGCCCGTGATGGTCCAGGGCTGCTTGGCGCCCGTACGATCGGCGTACGTGCCCGTCGTCTGGGGCCGCTGCGCCGATGCGGAGCAAGCCGCCAGAACCAGAAGAGCCGTCAGGGTATACAGCCGGGTCGGCATAGGTGCAGCACTCGCTGGGTGATTTGACCTGCGGAAAGGCGCTGCGCGGGGTCTACTCCGCGCCCTGCCAGTGTATCATACGGAGCGAGTGGCGTCAAACCGCACCGGTGTGCGTCAGTTTCGCTCCAGGGCGGGCAGAGGCCACCTGCCACTGGCCAGTCAGGCGGAGGGGAAGTGCGGAGGCGGGACGCGGGGTGGCGGAGCCGTCTAAACGGCCCGCGCCACCTTGCCGGCCTTGAGGCAGCGGACGCACACGCGAACCTTGCGCGTGGTGCCGCCGAGGCTGATACGAGCGGTCTGAAGGTTCGGAAGCCAGCGGCGCTTGGTCCGCTGCGCCTTCAGCGCCCACGCCCCGGAGTGGACGTGACGAATGTTCTGGCCAAACTGCGGGCCTTTGCCGCATACTGCACACTGCTGCATTGAGACAGCGCCTCCTGCGCGATGAGCACACGTTACCATCATGCCGGCGTGAACCGGCGCGTCAGTATAGCACAAGCGGACCTGAACCCCAATGGAACTAACGTCGGCCCAAGAACCACACGGCGCCCACGGCGCCCACGTGCTGATTCGACCCGTGCCTCCGCTGTCGCCGAACAGCAGCATCCGCAGGGCGGTTGACCTGCTGCGGGGCGCCGGGTCGGCCTCCCTGGCGATTGTGGACGCCCGTGGTACCTATGTCGGCGCGGTCCGCTCGTCTGCACTCGCGGCGGCGGCCACGGAGCCGAGCTTCGACCTGAACGGCCCTGTCTCCAGCCTGATGGAGGTCGGGGTCCAACCGGCACGAGTCACCGGCGGCCCGGGCGACGGCGCCGCCGTCCTGGCAGCGACCGCAGAAACGTCCTCCGTTGTCGTCGTGGATGCCTCGGATCGCTACGTCGGCATCGCGTATCTGGCGGACCAACTGGCCCCGGCCGACCTGGCCCACCGGCCCATCGGCGCCGGCGGCATGGCGACGCCGCGGGGCGTCTACCTTACCACCGGCTCTGCACGCGGCGGCTCGGGCAACTGGGCGATCTACTCCACCGGCCTGCTGCTGGGTGCGGCGCTGGGCATCTCCCACGGCCTGGTGGGGCTGGGCGCCTGGGCCGCCGAACGCGCCACCGCATGGCCCTGGTTCTCGCTCTGGCTCTCCGTGGAAGCGCCGAGGTCCTCCGAGGTCCAGTGGCTGCTGGTGCAGTTCGCCGTCGCGCCAATCTTCCTGCTGTTGCTTCGTGCGTTGCCGCTGGCGGGATACCATGGCGCCGAGCACAAGGTGATCAATGCCATGGACCAGGGCGAGCCGCTGGAGCTCGACGTGGTGCGCCGGATGTCGCGGGTCCACGTGCGCTGCGGCACGAACCTCATCGCGGGGCTCGGCATATTCGTCGTGGTGACGCAGGCCCTCTCGGCGATCCGGCCCCCAGGGCTGGCCGATGCCGACGGCGCCCTCATCGGCGGTGCGCTGGCATGGCTGCTCTACAAGCGGGTGGGCCCGTTGCTGCAGCGCTGGTTCACCACTCGCGAGCCGAGCGACCACCAGTTGCGCGCAGCGATCAGCGCGGCCAACGATCTGATGCGGGCCGGCTACCTGGCGCCTGCCGCCCCGCCTACGCAGCTTCGGCGCCTCTGGTGCATGGGCGCACCGCAGACCATGGCGGGCGTCGTCACGGGGATTGCGGCCGTGGAGGCCTGCTACTTCACGCTTCGAGCCCTCCTGCAGTAGGCCGCGGGCGCGTGATCAGCCCGGCATGTGCCGAGTTCGGGCGTATTAGGTGGTAGGCTCTTTCTTTCATCCTGTGCTTACGCGCCGGAATGACAAAGCTCGATACGAGCCGACGCTGGAGTGACCACGTGGTAACCGATAGGCTGACGACCGTGATCCGCGAAGCCGTGCTGGCTGCGTGCCAGGCCGGTGAGTTGCAGTTGGACGGCCCACTGCCCGCAGTGGTCCTGGAGCCGCCGCGCCGCAAGCAGTTCGGCGATTACGCCTGCAACCTTCCGATGCTGCTGGCCCGAAGTACGGGGCTGCCCGCGCCGGACGTGGCCGCGCGCATCCTGAAGTGGATCCCGGCGCCCTCGGGCCTGGTGGAGCGCGCCGAGATCGCCGGCCCCGGCTTCCTGAATTTCCACCTCCGCCCCGACTGGCTGCATGACGTCATGGTCGAAATCGAGACCAAGGACGAGGCCTACGGCTCGAACCGGGCCCACGCCGGCGTGCGGGCGCTCATCGAGTTCGTCAGCGCCAACCCCACCGGTCCGATCAGCGTGGTGAACGGCCGAGCGGCGGCCCTCGGCGATACGCTTCGCCGCCTGCTGCAGGCCTGCGGGGCCGAGGTCAGCACCGAGTTCTACGTGAACGACGCGCTCAACTCGACGCAGATGGAGCTGCTCGGCGAGTCGCTGGCCTGCCGCTACCTGCAGGAGCTAGGGCAGCCCGTGGTGATGCCGGAGAACGGCTATCAAGGCGACTATGTCATCGAGATGGCGCGCGAGATCATCGCGCAGGTGGGCGATTCGCTGGCCGGCCTCGCCGTGGGCGAACGGAGTCTGAAGTTCCGCCAACTGGCAACGGAGCAGATGATCGGCCAGCAGCGGCAAGCGCTTGCGGCTTTCGGCGTTGAGTTCGACCGCTGGTTCTTCGAGAGCTCGCTCTACGAGACCGGCGCCGTGCGGAAGGCCATCGCGGACATGAAGGCCCGGGGCTACGCCTACGAGAAGGACGGCGCTCTCTGGCTGAAGACCACGGTCCTCTCGGGCGACGATCAGGATCGGGTCCTGGTGCGCTCCAACGAGAAGGAGACCTACGTCGCCGCCGACGCCGCGTACCATCGCGACAAGTTCGACAGGGGCTTCAACCGGCTGATCAACATCTGGGGCGCCGACCACCACGGCTATGTGTCGCGCCTCAAGGCCGGCATCGCTGCCCTGGGTTGCCCGGCCGAGCAGTGCGAGGTTCTCCTCACGCAGATGGTTATGCTCATGCGCGACGGGGAGCCCGTGCGCGGCTCGAAGCGCGCAGGAGACATCATCCCGCTGGTCGACCTGGTGAACGAGGTGGGCCGGGCCGCGGGGCGCTTCTACTTCCTGATGAACTCCTACGAGACCACGGCGGCATTCGACCTGGAGCTGGCCAAGCGGCAGAGCTCCGAGAACCCCGTCTTCTACGCCCAATACGCCCATGCGCGGTGCTGCAGCGTGCTGCAGCGCGCCGAGGACGATGGCGTCGCGGCTCCCCTGGCCTCCCAGGCGGCGCGTTCACTCCTGACCCACGAGAAGGAACTCGACCTCCTTCGGAAACTGGCGGACTACCCGGGCGAGGTGCGCATGGCCGCCGACCTGCTGGCGCCGCACCGGCTGGCGGGCTTCGTGCGAGAGATCGGGCAGGCGCTGCACCAGTTCTACGAGGAGTGTCCCGCCCTGAAGGTGAGCGTGCCGGACGACCTGCGCGGCGCGCGACTGGCGCTCTTCCGCTCTACCGCCACCGTGGTGCGTAACCTCCTGGCCCTTTTGGGCATTGAGGCTCCTGCGAAGATGGAGAGGGCGTCGGGCCCCGCGGGGGCCGACGGCGGCGATGCTACGGCGTGACATCAAGTACAATAAGCGGGCTCGGATCATGCGAGACCGAGAATCGATCTGGACCGCGCGCAGCGCACGCAACAACGGATAGTGCGACGGCGCCGGGCCGAACTCAGGAGGGCGAAACGTGAGAAGGTTTGGATGGCTGGTTGGTCTGGCGCTCGTGCTGGGCGTCGGTGGTGCGGCCCAGGCCCAGACGTTGGGTGACTCCGAGCTTACCAAGAACTGGGAACTCCGCGTAGGGTTCTTCCTGCCCGAGCGTGAGTCTGCGCGCGAGGCCGGCCGCGATGTCTGGTTCTCCCTGGGCGGCGAGCGGACCTTCTACGAGGCCGACCGTTGGAAGGGCACCCTCAGCATCGACTACTACGGTGCGGGTGGCAGCAGCACCATCTACAACATCCCGATCTGCCTGAACGCCCGTGGCGCCTCCCAGGGGCTCCGCTATGGCGCGGGCCTCGGCGTCAGCTACGGCCACGACACGAGCCGCGGCCTCTCGAGCCTGGCGTACAACCTGTTGGTGGGATACACGCTGAAGCCCGGCGTTAACCCGATCAACGTTGACCTTCGCTATCTGGGCGTCACCCAGAGCCACGGCGAGCTCAACGGCTGGGCCATGTCGGTGGGGTTTGGGTTCTAGGCCAGGACCCCGTAGGGCGGCGGGGGCGTCGTTCGCGAGGCGGACTTCGCCCTCATCTTGCGTGCTCAGGCCCAAGGTGACGCCCAAAGCTCTTGACAGACTGCGGCAGGTGCTGTAACCTAGTGTATGTCGGCTCGTAGCGGCCCTTGCGTTCCGTGCTGTGGGCGGTGGCCGCCGGCGGTCGTCCCGAAGAATCAGTCCTGAGTTGTGCCCGAGGGGGCAACCGCGGAGTGGGGGTTCGGTGCGCCGCATGCTGACCAGGCCGTGCGTAGGCGTGGCCCCGGAGGAGCGCTCCGGGGTGCGCGGCGCACCGGCTTCAGACTAGTGGCGGTTAAGCGCTGAACGTGCAGACGCCCTCGGCGGCGAACCGCGCCGCCGGGCGCCAACACTCTGGGAGGGAGGAGCTCTATAATGGAGCGGAACAGGCGATCCGGCTTTACCTTGATCGAACTGCTGGTCGTGATTGCGATTATCGCGATCCTCGCTGCGATTCTGTTCCCGGTCTTTGCTCAGGCCCGGGAGAAGGCGAGGCAGACGGCGTGCCTTTCGAACAGCAAGCAGATTGCGACAGCGGTGCACATGTACCTGCAGGACTACGATGAGACCATGCCCCTGGCTATCAGCTGGAACGATCCCAGGGTCAGCAGCCTGTGGACTGATCGTGTCCAGCCGTACATCAAGAACTGGGACATGATGTTCTGCCCGTCCGGTGGCCCCAAGCTTCCGTCGGCCTGGCAGGGCGATCCCACGCGTGAGAACGGCACCTACTGGAAGTACTCGGTCCAGTACGGCCTGAACGCGACCTACATGAACAAGGGCACGACCCCGGGCTGCACGGACTTCGGTCCGCTACGCACCGACGGCAACATGTTCGGCCCGCCCATGGCCATCGCCGGCATTGCCAAGGTCGGTGAGACCGTCCTGCTGACCGAGACCGGCCAGAGCAGCGGCAACGATGCGAACATCGGTTCGGCGATTGCCTACGCCCCCGGCGCGCTGACATCGTCCGACGGCGCCTGCACCTACGGCGACTGGGGCGTCAACGCCAACCTGTGGTATGGACTGAACGGCATCACCAACACGGGCTTCTTCCTGGCCCGGCACTCCGACGGCGGCAACGTAGCCTTCTGCGACGGCCATGTGAAGTTCATGAGGCCGGGCGCCCTCGCCGCGGGCACCAACTGGACGTCGGCCAGCGCGTTTCGCAGCGTCAACATCATCGATCGCTCGCAGTACATCTGGGATCTCGACTAGTGACCGGTCGGTACGGCGTACGGTGCTGCCTCGCTGCGCTAACGGCGTTGGTATCGCTGTCGCTTGTCGGTTGCGCCGGCAACAAGGCAGCCGAGGACGACAAGGCGCCGCCGCCATCGAAGAACGCGGGCAAGCCTGAGGCCAATGCGCCTGTGTCGCTTGCGACGCCGCCTCCGGCAGCGCCGGGCGCCCAGACCAAGTAGCGGCGGGCCGGCAAGGGACCGCAGTAATGCAGCGGCCCGCTCCGAGTGGGGAACTCCCCGGCTCTGGAGCGGGCCGCTGTCATCTTGTCCGGCTCTCGTCCTCTCGGCTATGCAGCCTTGGCGACGCGGTACGGCAACCCCTGCTCGGCGATGCGGGCCAGCACATGTGGCGGAGCGCCGTCGTCGGTCATGAGCAGGTGCGCGGCGCTGACCGGCGCCACCACGGCGAACGCCGACCTCCCGATCTTCCCGCTGTCCGCCACGACGACGACCTCGGCGGCTCGCGCCATCATCTGGCGCTTTACCTCGGCGGCGTCGAAGTCGACGACTGTAAAGCCGGCGTCGGGATGCACGCCGTTGAACGCCAGGAAGGCTCGATCGACGTGGATCGACGTCAGGAACCTGACAGCCAGCGGCCCCAGCGTCGCTCGCCTCTGGGCCTGCATGGTGCCGCCGACAAGGATCACCTCGATCCCAGGGTTCTCCATCAAGATGGCCGCGTTGGCCAGCGAGTTGGTGACCACCGTGAGCCGCCGTCGATCCTTCAGGATGCGCGCGATCTCGCAGGTAGTCGTGCCGGCGTCGAGCAGGACCGTCTCGTCGTCTTTCACCGCGTCGGCCGCCATGCGGGCGATGGCGCGCTTCTCGCGGTGGAGGAGCACTTCACGGTGGTCGTACGGCGGCTCGAAGAGTGTGCCGTCGACGCTGAGGGCGCCGCCGTGGGTTCGCCGCAGGAGGCCCTGCTGCTCGAGTCGTGCCAGGTCGGAGCGAATCGTGGGCGCCGAGACCTGATAGGCCGCCGCCAACTCCTCCACCGTCGCCTTGCCGGAGTCGCGCAGCCTTTCAAGGATGGCGCGATGCCGCTCTTCGGCGAACATGGCGTTCTGGTGCGTCATGGGTGCGTGTGTCATCGTGCGACCTCGCCGTCTGCTTTCGTTCTCTTGCGATTGGCCGTTGAATCCCTTCACATTTTAGCGTATCATGGAGGGTGTTCGCGCGGTCCGGGCCGGAGTCGGGGCGAAAGTTGCCCGCGCGACGTCCTGATTGGGCCGTTGGGGTACCGTGTGGCATCCCGACGGCAGGAGAGTGACGGATGCCATCAACCAGTGCCGGCAACGCGGAAGTGGCGGCCCCACGAGGCTGCGAGCGCGGTTGGCGCGTCTGCGGCTCTGCCGACATCAGCAGGTTCCACCCGAAGTTGGGGAGGGCGCGATGACGGCGCAGCGGCCGCTGCTCTATGTCGGCTTTGCGCAACCCGACGAGTGGGGCAACTGGGCGGGGACCTATGCGCGCCACGCCGCCCGTTTCGAGGAGTGCGCCGGCAGGCCTTGCCTCACGGTCTCGTTCTTGCAGGCCGACACCGACCTGGTGCGGCGCCTGGAGCCCTCTGCCATTGTTCTGAGCGGCTTCGCGCGGTCGTTCGAGCAGTACGCCCCTGCCTCGCTGGAGGCGGTCTGTAGTATGGTGCTGGATGTCACGAACGTGCCCATGCTGGCCGTCTGCGGCTCGCACCAGCTTCTGGGCTACCTCTACAATGGCGAACTGGAGGGGGGCGCGCAGCCGGTCGATAGACCCATGCGCCTCCGCAAGCCCGGCGAACCGGCGCTCAACCCGCACTACCACCCCGACTACTTCATGGAGATTGGCTTCCACGAGCTGGACCTCCATGGCTGCGACCCGCTCTTCGCCACGTGCGGCGCTCCGCCCGCCGTCTGCGAGTCGCACTACTGCGAGATCAAGCGCCTTCCCCCGGGCTTCCGCCTGCTGGCCTCCACCCCGGAGTGCCGCATCCAGGCCATGAGGCACGAGGAGCGGCCCCTTGTGGGCGTGCAGTTCCATCCGGAAGACTGGACCGATCGTTTCCCCGACGGCCGCGCCGTGCTCCAGGCGTTCTTCGCCCAGGGCCCGGCTGCGCCCGACGCTGAGTGTACG
>CAJBBX010000150.1 GCA_903951425.1 uncultured Chthonomonas sp. | reverse complement strand
GGCTTCATCGGTGGCACACCCCTCACGGCTATGGTGTTCGTCATCGCGTGTTTCACGGTGTCTCTTCCTTCCCGTCCTCTTGGTCGTTGAAGGGAACGGAAAGTGTCTCACTCATGTTGGCACAGAGGGGTCAATCTCATTGTAGATCATCGCGAAGTCCTCTGGGCTCCATTGCAGCGGTAGGGCCCTGTGAGCAGCCACGCTGTTGTCAACCAGCTCACGCCGGGGTGTCAAGCGGTCCTACTCCCGGTTGCCCTCCTCCGCCAGGCGATCGATCTCTTCACGCGTATACAGCGCACCCGTGCGCATCACGACATCGGAAAACCGCCGACCGTGGGACGCGGCAATGATGCGCTTGGCCATCTCGCGGCCGTAGCCGGCGCTCCGTAATAGTGCATAGGCTTCATCGTCTGGCACGGGGGCCACTATGCCGTCAATCATCCGAGTGATCAAGCCATCCACCTCTTCGTCTTCAAGACGCGTTCTACTTCGAGAGCAACAGGCTTGAAGTCAGCCGCAGACCATAGCATACTGGGCAAGTAGTCCTGCGGCAAACTAAGCGTCCGGATCTCACTGGCCAGCTTTCTGCTCCCGCTGCGCTCACCGATGAACTGAGCATACGAGCGCGCCCACAACTCGCTCCACTGCAGCAGCTCAGTAGTGGCGTCGTCCTCAAGAGCGACATGAATCAGATTGCCATCAGCCCCGATCATGAACGACGTTCCCCGCGTCGCCTGCCAATCCAGCGTAGTGCTTCGACCTGGCTACTGCATCCCGCCACTGCGCGAGCGCTGGAGAAGTCTCAGATCCATAGCCTGCATCCCCGCCCAGCGCAGTATAGTCGATGCTGTGCCCGACCTCGTGGCACATCGTGTACACAGGTTGCTCGGCAAGGCCGTTGAGCCTGATGAACTCAGGGCCCCACCGTTCGTGGATATCGATCATGCCGTCAGCGTCCATGGCGTTATCGCGATACACAGGCAGCACGTGCAGCTCTCCGTCGCCATGAACGCGATCGATCGCCTGCATAGCCTCATTGGCGGCAGTTCGCAGATCACCCCGGATGCACAGGTCCACGCTCTTGCTCACAGGACTGCCACTGCCTGTGACCGGAGGAGCGCCCTCGAAGCGGCCCGCGGAACCAGCATCAGCCGCCTGCGCGCCGGCCGCGCCCGGAGCCGACGGGTCGCGCAGCACGATCGTGTCGGACGAGGTGACCGTGCGACCCGCCGCGTCCCGCATCTCAATGGTCACGGTCTTGGTCCCCGCGCCCTCGGGCATCTCCACATCCACTTCGGGCGCGAAGGGCTGCGGCGGCCCGAAGTCGGAGCCGGTCCAGCTCACGCGGTAGCTTCTGGCGGCGCCCGCGCCGTAGAGGTAGAGCTTGACCTTGCGGCTGGAGGTCGCGGGGTTCTCGTTGTCGAGGATGACCGGCAGCACGTCGCGCCCGGCGAACATCTGCACCCAGTAGGCGACGCCCTTGCCGGACCGCGCGAAGCCCGCGCCCATCTCGCGGTAGTCCTTGCCCAGGATGTTGCCCTTGTGGCCGGGGCTGCGCATCCACGAGGCTATCGAATCGGCGGGGCCGCGCTGCCCCATGGCGATGTTTTCGCCGCATCCCTCGAGATAGCCGGCGGCCCTGGCGCGCTCGCTGGGGCCGCGGCCCTGTGGGTCGGTATGCTCGAAGAAGCCGGAGGCCGCCATGTTGCGGGCATGGTCCATGGCCGCCTTCACGAGGGCCGAGTTGGACTTCAGTGGCGGCAGGCCCGCGCGGCGGCGCTCCAGGTTGGTGAGGTAGGTCACCTGGTCGGCCTGCAAGGCCGGGTCGGCCGCCGATCCTGTCCCGGCGACCGATGCCCCGGCGCCGGCCGCAGTCGGTGCGGTGCTGCGCCCGGCCACCACGTCGGACAGCGGCTTCTCCATGCGCATGGGGTGGCCGATCCAGGCGATGCGGCCCTCCTTGCTGATGATGAAGGCGCACGGGATGCCGTCCTGCCCGGCGGCCTTCATCCACGTGGAGGCCATGGCGCCGGCCTGCGTATCGACCGCCACGTTGTAGCCCATCCGCGCGCCCATCTTGCTGACGAACGCCATAACCTTGGGCAGCGCGTCGCCGGTCTCCCAGACGGCCACGCCCGCGAAGGTGACCTTGCCCGCGTACTGCTTGGCCAGCTTGGTCATGTGGGGGATAGAGGAGACGCAGGGCCCACACCAGGTGGCCCAGAACTCCACCACGTACGTCTTGCCGGGCTCCAGCGTCTCGATCGGCTTGCCCTTCACCCAGGTGCGCACCGCCATGGGCGGCGCAGGCGAGCCGACCGCCAGCCCCTGCGCGGCGGCGCCCACGGGTAGCGCGCAGGAAAGCAGGAACAGGAGTGCCCGAAGGGGCCGCGAGGGGTCCAGGCGACAGCGATCCATGGAGCGCCTCCTACCAGACAATCGGCTTACGAACCGTCAACACCTTGCAGAACGAAGCATACCCCGTAAGGAGACATGCCACGAGGCGCCGCGCCGTGCGCCTCCATCGCGCCGATACGGGGAGGGTGACCCGGCGCGTTACTTAGCCGGCTTGCCCAGCGCGTCGCGCAGCGCCTCAAGGTACCCGAAGCCCCACTGGGTGCTCGGCTCCACGTAGCTGCCCTCCAGCCACTCGTTGAACGCCTCGCAGGAGACGAACTTGCGGAGGCCGCGCTTCTCGATCGTCTGCCGGGCCGCCTGGAGCATCTTGCGGTAGAGATCGGGGTTGTGTCCCACCATGATGGGGCTGCCCGTGCGGAGCGTGGGCTCCATGTTCTGCATGGGCGTCGTGGCAACGAGGTAGTCGCGGCCGAACTCGGCGGCCATGCGCTCCCAGGTCTTCTGCTGGCCGGGAGTGGCCTGCGTGGCGAAGTCCTCCGCCATGTCCTGCGTCAGGCCGCCGGGGATGCGACGGGGCTCCGACGAGTAGCCGCCGGTGAGCAGGTAGTTGTATGCCATGACGCCGTCGTACCCAAGCAGGTCGGCGCGCTTGCGGGTCTCCAGCACGTTGACGGCGACCACATAGAGATCCTTGTGCCCCTTGGATCGGGCATAGGCGCGGAGGTCGTCGATCACCTTGCGCGCCTTGGCCTCGCTACCGGCGGCCGAGACCACGTCGTTGGGGTTCCAGATCGCCAGCAGCGGCTTGCCGTCGACCTTGTAGTAGTTGGGCTGGCTCATGAACTGGTCGACCATGTACTCGACGAGCCCGGGCGCGAGCTTGTGGTTGGGCGGGTGGTTGGTCCACATCACGGCAAAGGGCATCGTCTCGGCGAAGCGGTTGGTGCGCACTGGAGGGCCGCCCAGCTGCTCCTTGCCCAGGAAGCCCAGTTCAAGCGCCCGGTTGCCGAAGAAGGAGGGTGCGAAGCCGCCCTCGGGTGTGATGTTGGGGTACCAGTCCCAGATCATCAGGTTCACGGCATGCTCGCGGAGCCAGTGGACGTGCCAGTCGAGGACGCGCGGCTTGCTGGAGCGGTAGAAGCGGATGCCGTTGTACTCCATCTCCGGATCGGCCGAATCATATAGTAAGGGGATTCGCCAGGGCGCGCGCTCGGCCACCTGCTTCCATCCGTCCCAGGTGTACTCCGGCTCCCAGGCCGCGAAGTACCACATGGCCACGGTGTAGTCCGATGCAACGGGCATGGTGGCGGGAGGCGCCTGCCTGGCGATGTCAATGCGCGGCAGGGCCAGCGGCACGCGCTGCTCGGTGCGCCACGGCACGGTTCGCTTCGCTCCGGGCGCGGGGCGGAGGATGCGGATCGACTCCACGCGGTAGGTCCCGGGCCCGCCCTCCGGCAGGTCGAACCGGAGGCCGATGATGGGCTTGCCGCCCTCCCAGAGCATGAGCGCCCGGTAGGCGGTGGGCTTGGATCCTGCGTTGATATGGACCAGGCGCTGCTCGTCGGGCATGAAGCCGCCGTAGGGGCCCTCGGCGGTGCGCCGGTAGAACCACTGCACCTCGCCGCTCCGGGTGCCGCTCAGGCGGACCTCCAGCACGTCGCCGTCCTTCGGCGCCACGGAGATCCGCGGACCGACGAGGATGGGATCCTTGCCGTCCGTCTCGATGACGATGGCGCCCGTGGCCTGCCGCACATGGGCGGTGGGCCCCGCCGCCCAGCCCTGCAGCCCGCGCGAGAAGTCCCACGAGGCAAGGACCTGTTCAGCATCGGGCGGCACGGCCAGTGCGAGTACGGTAAGGCCGGCGAGCAGGCAGGTGATCATGACTTACTCCTTGGCGCTCCAGCTGAGGCCGACCTCATGCGCCGGTTATCGCTTCGTCGGTGAGGACCAGCGTGCGGCCGTCCACGCGGGCGCGGGCCACCTCGCCGGGCTGCAGGCCGAGCGGGTCCGTGCCACTGAGGCGGCATAGGTCGGCCAGCACGGCCCGGATCACGCCCGGGTCGGTGAAGAGGTCCTCGGGATCGGGGCTGAAGTTCATGGGTCCGCAGTAGTAGATGCCCTGGCCGCCCGACGGCCACTTGCGGCGGAAGAGGCAGGCCGTCTTGAGCGTGCGGGTGCCCGAGTAGTTGCCCGAGGGAGTGGTGCAGATGAGCCCCTCGGCCTCGGCGTGCAGGTCCATCCAGCCCGCGCCGGTGTAGAACGGCGCCAGCGCGGCGACGGCCGCGAAGTCGGCGGGAGCCGTTGGCCGGTACTCGGTGATGCCGCAGGCCTCCTCGCTGTCGGGCAGGATGCCGAAGCAGGCATCGAACTCGGCGACGGGCTTGTTGGCTACATCGACCGGGCGACAGGCGCAGAGCAGGAGGCCGCCGTCCTCCTTCACCCACCGGGCGATGGCCTGCAGGATCGGCCGCCGCACGATGTCGGCGCCGACCATGACGAGGCAGCGGAACCGCGACAGGGCGCCGTCGCGGATGAGCTCCTCGCCGATGGGGCTTACGGGCGCCTCCGAGCGGACGAAGGTGAGGGCGCGATCGACATCCGCGGGCATGCCGCCGGCCAGCGCCACGCGGTCGCAGGGCCAGAAGAACCCGATGCCATCCTCAGCGGCGCGCTGGCCGCCAATGGCCGGGTAGTCGGCCAGGGCCCGTGCGGCGGGAAGAGGCGTCGCGTCAGGGCCGAAGACATTGCCGTAGTAGTGGAAGATCTGCCGGTTGCCGTAGGCCGCCGATCCGAAGACGCGGGCGCGTACGCCCTTCTCGGTCATCGGCCCCACGGGCTCCAGACCCAGATAGGCGCCGTAGTGGCGGCAGGCCGACCAGGTGTAGGCGGTTACACAGAAGTTGCCGTAGAAGCGATTGCCCTCGTTCGTGAGCCGGATGCCTCCGCCGTGGGCCGCGGCGATGCGTGCCTGCGAGGCGAATGAGGAGCCATGGTGCGGCTCCTCCATGCCGCCGGTGCAGAGGTAGCAGGGCAGGTCCGTGAAGATGCGGCGGCACTCGGCCATCCAGAACTCGGAATACTCCGTCATGGAGGCGCGGTACCAGTCCACCTGGTCGAGCCATGCCTGGTTGTTCGGGGCCCGGTGGCGGCGGAACGGTCCGTATTCCTCGAACGGCCAGAAGCTGTCCCAGGCACCATTGCGGTCGCCGCGGTGTGGGTACTTCGCCTTGACGAAGGCAGCGAACGAGGACTCTGCATCCTCTCCGCCGCACCAGAAGCCGCCGTGCGTATGGTAGTCGCCGGGCCAGTTGCCGGTTACGGGGAAGATGGCCTCGCCGTAGTCGCCGCAGATGCCGGGCTGGATCGACTCAAGGACGTCCCAGGGGCCGTAGTGCTCGGCGATCGCCTCCAGCGTGCGCGTGATGCGGGGCCGGAAGGCCGGGTTCCAGATGGACTCGATGGGGCTCTCTTTGCCATGCTCCATGCAGACGAGGCCCACATGGTCGGGGTGCGCCAGCCACCAGGCGGGGGCGGCGTACTTCGGGCCCATCAGCAGGAACGGCACGTAGCGGAGCCCGGCCCGGCGGATCATCTCGACCTGCGGGTCGTAGGCGCTCCAATCGAAGCGCCCCTCGCGCGGCTCCAGGTCCTTCCAGAACGTGTAGATCTGCACGGAGGTGAAGCCGTGCGCCTTGACCTGCCGCAGGGCCTCCTCGGCACATGGCTCGCCGAACGGAACGCCACAGACCACCACTTCCATCGCACCCTCCCCGGCCCGGCCCGAGTGCCCGGCCCATGCCAAGATTCGATGCGACATCCGGCAATCCCTTGCGCCGGGCTCAGGACGGGAGAGGAATGGCGGCTCCCGGCGGCCTGCGTGCGGCCGTTGCCGGCCACGTCTGCGGGCCTAGGCAGGCGCCGCGCTTGCCGCCATGAACGCGATTCGGTCCCTCCAGTCCCATTGCCGGGCCTGATCCCAGAGCTCGATCATGGCGCGGGCGAGGCCGCCGATGTCAGCGGGCGCGATGGTTCGGTGGTCGATGAACACGACGCCTGCGTGGCTTCGGCCGGCCGCTGCGAGCGATGCGAGCAGGGGAGGGATCGTCTTCCTGTCGTACGTCCCAAGCGCCATGCCCGCTTGCGCCGCGCCATGCAGCAACTCGTCGTCCGGACGGCCAAGGTAGACGCCGCCGTCCCACGTATGGACGGACTGAATGACCACGTCGGGCCTGGCCAGGCTCACCCGCATCGCTGCGGCCGGCGGCACGTTCGCGTCGAGCAGTAGCCGAAGGCTCACGGCACAGGAGATGGAGCGACCTCGATCCGCTCAATGGACGGCAGCAGGCCGCGCAGGCGCTCAAAGTCAATGTCGTTGTCGGCAAGCGCGAAGTCGATCTCCTCTGGATAGGCCTCGTAGTAGGCGAACGCCGACCGGACTGGGGCGGCATGAGGCCCAGGCAGCCAGCCGTCCGCTCAACGTCCATGGCAAGCGGCCTGGCGGCCATGATGACCTGCCAGACTTGGAGCCGATCCTTGATGCAGGCGTGCCGCTCTCCGTTGAACGATCGGAACTCGATATGGCCGAAGCGGCTCTGCCTGACCCACTCCTCCATGATTCGGGCGCCCACATCGCTCAACGAGCGACGCTCTCGCCGTGCTGTCTGCCGAACAGCCTCAGCCGTCGTATTTCGGCAACCTGAGTGTGACCACCCGTGACATGGGTACCTCCGTCGAAGTTCGTGATCCATAGTATACGCACGAGTCGCGGTGGCCCTGACGGCGACCCGGCCACCGAACTGCTCTGCCCACAGGGCCCGCCACCACCGGTGCGGTACAGTGGCGGTGCGTGGCGACGGTTGCGGCTTGCTCGCGGATGGCCGGCCGCTCGACGCTGGAGGAGAGCCAGACCATGAAACCCACTGCCGCCCGCCGCACGCTTGCCGCCGCCACTGCATGCATTGTGGGAGGCGCACCGGCGCTGGCGGACGCAAGGCCGAACTCGCTCTTCGGCACGGGCGCGGTGCTGCAGCGGGGCATCCGGCTGCCGGTCTGGGGCACTGCTCGGGACGGCGAGAGGGTCACCGTTAAGCTCTGCGGCCAGACGGCCACTGCCACCGCGGTCTCGGGGAAGTGGAAGGTCTGGCTGAAGCCCATGCGCGCCGGCGGGCCGTTCGCGCTGGAGGTGGCGGGCGACCGAACCGTGGTGAGCCATGACGTGCTGATCGGCGACGTCTGGGTCTGCAGCGGACAGTCAAACATGGAACTGCCGCTCTGGATGGCTCGCGACGGCGAGGCTGCCGCCCGCGCAAGCTCCGACCCGCAGTTGCGCCTCTACTCGGTAGCGCACAACATCCAGCCGGAATCAGTGGCCGACGCGAGGAGCGCATGGGCCGCCTGTGGCCCTGCATCGGTCCGCGAGTTTTCGGGCGTGGGCTACCACTTCGGGCAGGAACTGCGCAAGGCGCTGGGGGTGCCCATCGGGCTCATCAACACCTCGTACGGCGGCACCGTGCTGCAGGCCTGGGCGAGCCGCGAGGCACTGGCCGGCAACCCCACCGCCCGTCGCCTGATGGTGGAGTTCGCCGCCATGAAGGAGCCGCCCATCTGGGCCACGGGCCAGAACACCTGGGGCGGGCTCTACAACGGCATGGTGGCGCCGCTGATCCCGTTCGGCATGCGCGGCGTGCTCTGGTACCAGGGCGAGGGCAATGTAGGCGGCGGCTGGGACTACCGCGACCTGTTGCCGCGCTTGATCGCCCAGTGGCGCGACGAGTGGGGCCAGGGGCGCTTCCCCTTTCTCGTGGTGCAGATCGCGCCGTTCGGCAAGCCCGCGGCCGAGCCGGGCGAGAGCCTGAGCGCCGAGATTCGCGACGCGCAGCTGCTGGCGTCGCAGTCAGACCGCAAGACCGGTCTGGTGGTGACCACCGACGTGGGCGACGAGGTGGACATCCACCCGCGCGACAAGAGGACCGTGGGAGCGCGGCTGGCGCTGGCGGCCCGGGCTCTGGCCTATGGGCAACGGATCGAGTATTGCGGCCCCATGCTGCGTTCGACGGCATTCCGGCGCGGCGAGGCGGTGCTGACGTTCGACCATGCGGCAAAGGGCTTGCGGTCGGTGGGCGGACCGCTCAGGGGTTTCGCGGTGGCGGGCGCCGACCGCAAGTTCGTGCGGGCCGAGGCGGTGATCCGCGGCCGACAGGTGGTGGTTCGTAGCCCGCTGGTGGCGGCGCCCGCCGCGGTGCGCTACGGTTGGGCGGACCTCCCGGTGGTTAACCTGGCCAATGCGCAGGGGCTACCGGCGTCGCCGTTCAGAACCGACACCTGGCCGATCCTCTCCCAGCCGAGGTGGGGTGGGGCTACGCAGGGCCCGGTCCTTCAGCCGCCGGTTCGATCAGGCCGCGGGCCCACGCCAGGGCCGCCACTACAAGGGCAACTGCCTGCGCGCGGTTGACTTGTTCGGGCTCTGACCAGTCCTCATAGCGGTAGACGACGGCGAACGGAGACCACTCAACCAGCTCAACCACCTCGGGCGGCGGCGTAGTACCGGCATCGACAAGGAGGTCGTGCAGTTCCTGCAGGTCATATGTGCGGCGGTAGGCGGCGCCAACCACGCACTACACCGCGTTGTGGCACTTCTCGGGTACCTGCTGGACGTGGAAGCCCACGATCTCGTCCGAGATCTCGGCGTCGTCGATTGAGCGACGGACAATCACTGCATCCTGATCGGCCTTATGGAGTAGCAGGTGCGCTTGGTCTGTCCACGGCATAGAGCACCTTTCCTTCACGCAGGGCATCGTAGCGGTATGAGCCGCGAAAGTCGGCCCAGGATGTTGCCAGGGCGCCGGCATCGGCGACGAGCACGTCAACGGCCATGCGGAGGGGACTGAGGGCGCGGCGAAGGCGAGCCATCTCGGCTCTGGGGCGTTGCACGTCGTGAGAGATGACGAGAAGGTCGACATCCGACTCGGGTCCGGCCTCGCCCCGGGCGCCCGATCCGAATAGGATGACGCCCAACGGGGCCGCCTCGCGAACGAGGATGCGGACCGCCTCGTCGATCTGGCGTTGCGTCACCACTGAACAGCCTCCTCTGGGTTCGGGGCCGCCCCTGGGCCCACACCGGCGATTCTACCACCGTGAGGGTGCCGCCGGCGAAGTACACTCAACAGCGGGGTCAGTGACGCTGCAGCCGGGTCTGGTGGACCGATCCAAAGGAGATGCCGATATGGGTGCATGGGTCTGTACGCTGTTGCTGCTGCTTGCTGTGGCCGGGGTTGCTGCTGCGGCCGGGTCGCCGCTTCGCGATGCCGATGCCGTCTGGCAGTTTGGGAAGGGCGACACGGGCCCGCGCACACGCTACCCGCTGACGGTCCACGGCGCGGTGAAGCTGGGTGTGCTGTTGACCGGCGAGGAGCGGCGCGCGTCGTTGGCGCGAGGCGGCGACGGCACGGTGGCCCGGTTCGAGGGCGGCTATCTGGAGGTTGGCGGACCCGCCTGCGACCCGGTGGGCGCCACCTTCACGCTTCTGCTCCGCGTCCGCGATACGGCAGGCGCCTGGAACGCCCCGCTCTTCGGCAGCTACGGCGGCGACGCGGCGGTCAGCGTCTACCTGCGCGGCGTCGATGGAGCCACGCTGCCCATGCGCGACATGAACTACGCCGGCGGCCTGCTCTCGACACCCGCCGCATGGATGTTCGGCCGACCCGACGGCCCGCGCGCTATCTCCGGCCCGCGCGGCGTGGTCGAATGCCTCTGGGGCTCCTCGGGCCTGCCGCCGACGCCGGGCCGCTTGACGATGCAGCCCCGCGGCTTCCCCGAGGCCGACCCGCCGCCGCTGGCTCGCGACGCCCGCAACGGCGTCCTGCGCCTAGTGTTCGCCATGGCGCCCCTCGGGGCGGATGCCTGGCACGACCTCATCGTGCGCGGCACAGGGGCCAAGATCGAGCTCTGGATCGACGGCGTCCTGGTCGACGAGGAGTTCCCCGTGGGCGCCACGCGGCCCGCCACGGCGCCGCGCCTCTTCGGAGCGGCGCAGGCGGCCGACGGCAGCCTTGCGTCGGGCTTCCACGGCCTCATGGACCACGCGGCGTTGTGGCGCCGGGCCCTGACCGTGCTGGAGATCAGGGCCCTGAGCGGCGGCGTGCGGCTTGCCCGGCAGCGAGAGCGGGCAGTCCTCGGTGCGCCGCCGGACCGGATGCAGTACTACCGCGCCCGCGGGCACAACTCCAAGGCCGGCGACTGCATCCCCTTCTACCACGACGGGACCTTCCACCTCTTCTACCTAGTCCTGCGGCGCAACATGCACAGCAAGTTCGACGGCGGCCACGGCGGGTTGGAGATCCATCACGCCTCCACGCGCGACCTCGTCCACTGGCGGCACCACCCGGTCGTCGCGCCCATTTCGGAGCAGTGGGAGGCGTGGAACGGCACCGGCGGCGTGGTGCACCGTGACGGCAAGTTCTGGTGGTTCTATCCCACGCCCGACTACGACGGCTCGCGCGGAGGCATCCAGCTCGCGGTCAGCAAGGATGGCGAGAACTACGTTAAGCAGACGCCGCACCCATTCATAGAGGGTGGCGACTGCGAGGTCTTCGCCGACCCCGACCCGGCATCGAGGCTCTTCCACCTCGTGAAGCTGGGCAAGTCGGTCGGCGCCGGGCTACCCGTCCTGAAGGACAAGACGCTGGTCTGCTGGGCCTCGCCTGCCGACCTGGACCAGCACGGCGCGGGCCTCATCACGGTGGAGGGCCCCGGCGGCAGGTTCGACTCGATCGTGCTGGGAGAGGCCGCCGACGGCCGGTGGATGGCCGGCAGCGACAGCTTCCAGCGGACCCAGCCCGACCAGTCGGCCAACCTGCGCGAGACCACCGCGCCCGGCGAGCAGGTGCAGATCGCCGTGGTCTACGCAGGCCGCAACGTGACGCTCTACCGCAACGGCTCGCCCTACGCCGCCTACACCGGCGCCCGGCCGCTGGAGCTGGAGCCCGGCGCCAGGGTGCTGTTGGGCCTGCGGCACCTCGATCGGCGCGGCGACCCCAAGGCGCACTTCCGCGGCGCCATCGCCGACGCCAGGGTCTACGCTGAGTCCCTGACCGCCGAGCAGGTGGCCGGGCTGAGGCCCCACGACCCGGCGGGTCCCAAGCCGCTGGTCTGGTTCGACTTCGCCGCCGGCGCCCCAGTCGATCGTGTGGGAGGCCTGGCCGCGGCGGAGTTGGAGGGTGCAGCCCAGGTGCGCGACGGGCGCCTGGTGCTGGACGGCAACGGAAGCCGCCTCACGGCAGGCGGCCGCAAGACGGAGATGGCCCACTGGGTCTCCGAGGACCTTCGCACTTGGCGCGAACTCCCCGAACCGATCATCACCACCGACGAGTCGTTCATACCCAACATGTGTCCGCACTGGTTCCAGTGGAACGGCTGGAGCTACTACATTGGCGGGGTCAACGGCATCTGGCGTTCGCGCGGGCCCTACGGGCCGTGGACGCTCCAGTCGCCCGGCCGCCTCGATGCGCTGGCCGTGCCCAAGACCGGAGCGTTCACAGGCAACCGCCGCATCTTCGCCGGGTTCGTCACCGATGACGGCTGGGGCGGCGACCTGGTGCTGCGCGAGTTGGTCCAGCATCCCGACGGCGTCCTCGGCACACGCTTCGTGCCGGAGATGATCCCGCCGACGGGCAGGCCCCTGCCGCCCGCGGGCTGGGACAAGCCCATTCGGATCGATGCGGGGCAGGGCAGGCGCCAGATCCTCCTTGGCGGGCTTCCCAACGACGTGCGGATCACCCTTACCCTGGCGCCACAGGGCACGGTGGCTGCGTACGGCCTGCGGCTCCGAACCACCGACGGCGAGCGTGACGGCACAGAGCTCCGGCTGACGCCCGGGACTGCCACCGCAAGCTACTCGGCCTCCACCCACAGCGGCAGCGGAGTGGAGACCGGCGTCGGCAACTCCATCGACGGTCTGCGGGGCCTTGACCGGCACGTGCGGCTGGACATCATCTGCCGCCATGACCTCGTTGACGTGGAGATTGATGGCCGGCACACACTGGTCAACCGCTTCTGGAACCCGAAGGGCGACCGCCTAGGCATCTGGGTCGAGGGCGGCTCCCTGGAAGCCTGCGACGTGGTCATCCGTCCGCTACTCGACCACGTCCCGCCCGGCGCGCTGAGGCCCGCGGAGAGGGCGAAATGATGCTGGCCAGGACTACGGTGACTACTCTCCTCGCCGCCGGTCTGGCATCGGCCGCCGCTCCCTCCCTTGCCGCACCGCCTCGCGTCCTCCTGCCCAGCCCCTCCTTCGAGGCGGCTCGCGCCGGTGCCGCGCCGGGGTGGGTTACTCGCGCTTGGGCAGGTGGTGATAGATGCACGTGGACGGTCGAGTCGCCGGGACGGACGGGTAGGCGATGCGTCTCTATCCGGTCTGATGCGGGCGCCGATGCGGCCTGGACGGCCACCGTTCCCGTGGAGCCGGGCGCCCACTACCGGCTTTCCGGTTGGATCCGCACTCGCCGCGTTCGAGGAGCCGTGGGAGCGCTGCTCAACATCCAGAACCTGCAGCAGGTCCGCACGGCCCGGGTGCGCGGCGACTCGGGCTGGACGCGGGTGGAGGTGCGCTTCGCCAGCGGAGCCGAGAGCCGAGTGGAGGTTAACTGCCTATTCGGCGGCTGGGGCCGATCAACGGGCCAAGCCTGGTTTGACGACATCACGCTGGAGCGCATAGAACCCATGAGCGAACCCACCTGCGCCACCGTCCGCATCGATGCCGGAGCGCGTCTGATGCCCTATAGCCGCCGGCTCTTCGGAGGCTTTATCGAGCACTTCGACCGGCAGGTCTACGGCGGCATCTTCGAGCCGGGCTCGCCGCTGGCCGACGAGCGCGGGTTCCGCACCGACGTCATCGCCGCGCTGAGGGATCTGAAGCTCTCCATCGTCCGCTGGCCGGGCGGCTGCTTCGCCAGCGGCTACCATTGGCGCGACGGCGTGGGGCCGGTGCGGAAGCCGACGCCGGACCCGGTCTGGGGCGTGACCGATCCCAACACCTTCGGCACCGATGAGTTCGTCGAGTGGTGTCGCCGCGTGGGTTGCGAGCCCTACATCTGCACCAACGCGGGCAACGGCACACCCGAGGAGATGCGCGACTGGGTGGCCTACTGCAGCCGTCCCGGCGGCCCCGCGGTGCGCACCTGGAGCATCGGCAACGAGAACTGGGGCGGCCACGAGATCGGCGCCCGCACCGCCGACGAGTGGGGTCCGCTGGTGCGCCGCTCGGCGGACCTGATGCTGGCGGCCAACCCGCGCCTGGAACTGCTCGCCGCGGCTACGCCCGAAGCGGGATGGACGATGCCGCTCCTCGCTGCTGCCGGGAGTAAGCTCCGGAGCGTAGCCATCCACGAGTACTGGCTCCCCTGCTGGGGGGAGAACCTGATGCCCGACTACCTCACCTGCATCATGAACTCTGAAGGGCCCGAATCCACCATCACGCGGGTGGTCGACCTGCTGGACGACGCCGGGGTCCGCGGCCGCATCGGGATTGCGTTCGACGAGTGGAACCTGCGCGGATGGCACCATCCGGGCTTCCCACGCAAGGAGCCCACGGACCCGGCCGACACCGCCTCGGCCGCGCTGGTCCGAGCCCGGGAGAAGAGCGACACACCGTCGCAGTACACCATGGCAGACGCGCTCTTCTCGGCCTCGTTCCTCAACGCCTGCCTGCGTCACGCGCCGGATGTGGCCATGGCCAACATCGCGCCCATCGTCAACACGCGCGGGCCCCTCTTCGTGCATCCCGGCGGCATCGTGAAGCGGACCACCTATCACGTACTGTATATGTATGCCCGCATGCTGGGCGAGCGCGTGGCCGCCGCCCGCGTCGAGACCCCCGCCCTGACGCACGCAGGCCGCAGTGTGGCGGCGTTGGACGCCGTGGCCACCTGCGACCCTGCCCGAAAGCGCTGGTGCATCGCCCTCGTGAACCGCCGTCCCGACCAGCCGCTGGAGTGCGAGGTGAGGCTGGCCGGCAAGCCGCTGGAGGGCCGCTATGCAGCCTGGACCCTATCCGGCGACTCGCCCGAGGCCTACAACAGCATTGAGCGGCCCGACCGCGTCATGCCGCAACGGGTGGAGCTGGAGTGCCGGGCAGGAAAGGTTATGCTGCCGCCGCATTCGCTGACGGTTGTGGAGGTGGTATTGGTGCGGTGACCGGCGGGGAGACCAGGGCCGCGCTCACCAGACGGTGGTCACGGCCCCAACTGCCACGCTGTCGGACTCGCAAGTGAGCAACGCATGCAGCGGCCCGGATGCCTCAAACTCGGGGACGGTTGCCACGATCAGTCGGTCGCGCATCTCGGTGACGGCGGGCCTACCTCACCCGCTCGGGCCGGGCTGTCTCCCCTTCCATCGTCTCCGGCAGGTGCCAGACGTGGTCGCCGTCCCGGTTCGTGAAGTAGAGGCTCGAGGGTGATGACTGAAACGCGTGGCCGTCGGCCCAGAAGGCGCAGAAGTCCGCATGGGCGTTCAGCGGGCGACGGACGTAGCTCTGGTTCCGCTCGCTACCGGACGTGACGTCGGCCGCCTTGCGCCACGTCTTGCCCTGGTCGTGGGTGGCCCAGATCGCCACCTCGCCGCCCGTTCCGTAGGGTTGCGGACCCGGCTCCGTCGGGCCGATCACGCGCCATAGGCCGCCCGGCTCAACATAGAGCGAACCCATGTCGTAGTTGTGATCGCACGGGGCCACCTCGTGGATGCGCCACTCGCGGCCTGTCCAGTGGGCGACGGTCCACATCCGGGGCCCATGCGCCGGCCCCGGCTCGGGCCCGCCGCTCACGACGTACAGGACGATGGGGTTGCCGCGGGCATCAAAGCCTACGTCGTTGATGTAGACCAGCTTGCCCTCCGCCGAGTAGGCGCGCACCCGGGCCGCGCAGGCGGGGTCGGTCAACGGCAGTCGCAGCGTCTCGCCCGACACCGTGTGCCACGTGGCCCCGAAGTCGCGGGTGCGCAGTACGTAGAGGTCGGTCCTTCGGTCCACATCGCCGCCCGGGTGGCGCATGAAGGCGGTCACCACCGAGTTCCCGCGCCTGGCCGAGACCTGGTAGTGCCCCTCCATGCCCGCCAGCTTGCGGTCCTCGGACCACGCGACGCCGTCGCGGCTGGTCTCGAAGTAGAGCTCGCGGCCTCGCGTGTACTTGGTGAAGAGGTGGAGGAACCCCTTGCCCGGGATGACCCACGGCTGCGGATAGGTCATCTCCTCTGTGGAGATAAGCTCGAACGAATCCACGCTGTAGGGTCGCAGGCTTCGGTACTTGAAGCCCATCCGAGCCCGCCCGCGCCCGCTGACGAAGACCCAGACATGGCCCCGCGCATCGAGGCAGAGGCTCCCGTTGTCATGCGGGTCCGTGACGCCCAGCTTGTCGCAGACGATGGTGGGCCTAGTCACGAGGCCCGTCCGGTGGTCGAAGGCGGCGGCCATGATCTGCAGCCTCCGCGGCGACTGCCCCTCCCCGCCGTAGGTGAAGAAGGTCTTCCGCGCAACCGCCGAGTAGGCCGCCACGGGCACATGGTTGGCCGTGTAGGTGCCGAGGCCGCCGGAGTACTTGTCCCCGTATGCGCTCTTGTACTGCCCCAGGGCGAACCAGATGCCCCGGAAGCCGGGCGCCTTGTCGCTTATCACCCTCCCCGCCTGAGCTGCCGCCCCCGCGCCCAGCACTGCCGCCAGGACCATCCACGCCGCGCTCGTGGGCATACGCATGATCGCTCCACCTCCAGAAACATGCCGGGAGATTCCCCATCGGCAGCGCCTGATCCTGCAACGGCCTTGACAATTCCAACCGCTTCGCGTCATAGTGTACTTACCGGTCGGTAAGCACTGCATCGCCGCCGCTGGAGGACTATGTCGGACACCGCACCCACAACCTGCGCGCCGCACGACAATGCTATCGCGCAGCGCATCCTGGAGGCCGGCGTGCAGCTTTTCGCACGCAAGGGCTATGCCGCCACCTCGACTCGCGAGATCGTCGAAAAGGCGCAGATCACCAAGCCCATGCTCTACTACTACTATAAGAGCAAGGAGGGCCTCTGCCGCGCCGCGCTGGAGACCTTCCTCGACGAGGTGGAGCGGCGGCAACGCGAGGCGACCGCGCGGTTCAGCGATCCGGTAGAGCTCCTCGTGGAGCATGTCTGGTGCCTGTTCCAGATATTCCTGGACCGGCCCGACTTCTCGCGGCTCCTCATCACCTTCACCTTCGGACCCGACGAGCAGGTGCCCGGCATCAGCATGATCGCTATGGCGCAGCGCGCCGTGGCGTCGCTGGAGCGTGCAGCCGAGGGCGCGTGCCGCTCCGGGGTGATCCGTGCCGGTGCGACGGGCGACCTCACCATGGCGCTGCGCGGCGCCGTGCTGGGCTGGTCCGCCGCGGCGCTGCACCGGCCCGAGGTCGTGCTCAGCCGCGACCTGGCGTCCAGCATCGTCCGCGACTTGCTGTGCGGGTTCGGGGCGCCCGGCTCCGCCACGGCGGAATGACAGAGCAACAGCGCCGGACCGCCCGGCGTGATGGATCGACCGATGGGAGACACTGCATGATGACGCACTTCGATGGGCGCACTCTGGCGAAGCGGGCCGCAACGGCCGCCGCGTTGGCGCTGGCATGTGGCGCACTGGGCTTCGGCCTGGCAGGCTGCAAGCAGGGCGCCCCAGAGGCCAAGACCCAGGGGCCTGCCGCTGCGGCGCCGGTGGAGATGGAGCCATCCACGACCGGGACCGTGGTGAAGTGGACCCAGGTGACCGGCTCGCTTGTCTCGCAGGTGGACGTGCCGCTCTCCGCCAGGACGGCCGGAAGGCTGGCTTCGGTCCTCGTCCGTGAAGGCGACATCGTTGCGCCCGGGCAGGTCGTGGCCCAGCTCGATGTGAGCGACCAGGAGTCGCAGGTGCGCTCCGCCGAGGCCGCCGTGGCCGCGGCGACCGCGCGGGTTAGTCAGGCCGAGGCCGCGCACCGGCAGACAGTCTCCAGCACCGGTAGCGCCGTGAAGGCCGCCGAGGCCGCCTACGGGCAGCAGACCACCAACACCAAGGTCGGCGTGGAGTCGGCGCAATCCGCGCTGGAGTCGGCTCGGGCCATCCTGTCCCAGGTCCGCGAAGGCGCCCGCAAGCAGGACATCCGCCGCACCGAGACCCAGGTCAGCATCGCGCGCGCCAACCTGAAGAAGGCCCAGGCCGATCTGCGCCGCTTCCGGACGCTGGCCGACGACGGCGCCCTCTCCGAGGCGGCCCTGGAGCAGTACCAGACCGCCGAGCAGGTGGCTCGCGAGCAGCTGTCCGGCGCCGAGGAGGCCCTCTCGCTGGTGAAGGAGGGCGCCCGGTCACAGGAGCTGGTGCAGGCGGAACAGGCCGTCCGGCAGGCCGAAGAGAGGTTGCGGCAGGCCCGCGCCGGCTCTGCGCTCGACGAGGTCCGGAAGGCCGACGTTGAGACCGCCCGCGCCGCGCTGGCGCAGTGCGACGTGCGCCGCGCCGACGTGCTGGCCGCCCGCGCAGCCCTGCAGCAGGCCATTAGCGGCTTGCAGATCGCGCGGAAGGCCGTGGCCGACGCCTTCGTCCGCTGTCCCATCGCGGGCCAGGTCTCGTCGCGCACGGCCAACACGGGGCAGGTGATGGCGGTCGGCGCACCGATCGTCCGCGTGGTCTCGCTCACGACGGTCTTCTTCGAGCCCACCGTCACGGAGCGCGAACTGCGCCGCGTACACGTGGGTCAGCCTGTCCAGGTGAGCGTCAACGCCTTCCCGGGCCGCACCTTCACGGGTACGGTGACCAAGATTTACCCGTCGGCTTCCGAGGGTAGCCGTGCCTTCTCGATCCGTGTCTCAATCGCCAACCCGCAGGGCCTGCTCCGCCCGCGGATGTTCGCCCAGGGCCGCATCGAGTCGGAGCGCCACGTCGGCGTCGTGCTGGCGCCCGACGCGGGGGTGGTGCGGAGCGCCCAGTCAGAGGGCCGCGGACACCTGTTCGTCGTCAAGGACGGCGTGGCCAAGCGGAAGGAAGTCCAGATCGGCCTCCGGGCCGACGACGGCCGACGCGTGCAGGTCACGGGTGTCGCGGCCGGTGCGCGGGTCGTGGTCTCCGGTATGCTCGGCCTGACGGACGGCGCCAAGGTCACGACGGCGGAGAGCGTGTCCAACTGACGGGTTCAGGAGCCTCGGGCTCCGGCTAGGGCGCGGACGGCTCGTTCGCGTAGTGTGGGGGCAATCGCATGCAGGCGTTAGCAAGGTTATCGGTTAACCGGCCCGTCGTAGCCACGGTGCTGGTGCTGGTCTTCGCGGTGGTGGGTATGTACTCGCTGCCGCGTCTGGGGGTGGACCGCTTCCCGGCCGTCGACTTCCCGATGGTGACCGTTGTGACCACCCTCCGGGGCGCCACGCCCGAGGAGATGGAGACGCAGGTCACTGAGCAGATCGAGAAGCAGGTGAACACGATCTCGGGGATCGACACGCTCTCGTCCACCTCGTCCGAGGGTGTCTCCACGGTCATGATCTCCTTCATGCTCGAGAAGAACGGCGACGTGGCGGCCCAGGAGGTTCGAGCCAAGGTCGACCTGGCGGTGGCGTTCCTGCCGAAGGACGCCGAGAAGCCTATTGTGCAGAAGTTCGACGTCGGCTCGTCGGCCGTCATCCAGCTGGCCGTCTCCTCTACCGACCGGTCGATCCGAGACCTGACCGAGTACGTCGACAAGACCATGCGCCCGCAGATCGAGAACGTGGCGGGTGTGGGCGAAGCCGAGATCCTTGGGGGACAGGCCCGGCAGATCAACGTGGAGCTCGACGCCATCGCCCTCCGCGCCTACAAGCTGACCGCCCTGGAGGTGGGCGCCGCGCTGGGATCGGGCAACATCCAGGTGCCCGGCGGCGCGCTGGACCAGGGCGACAAGCGCATCTCGGTCCGCACCCGCGGCCGCGTCACCTCTGTCGATGGCCTGCGCGACCTGGTCGTTCGGGTGCGCGACGGCCACGCCATCCGCGTCGGCGACGTGGCCCGCGTGACCGATGCCCAGGAGGAGGCCACCAGCGTCGCCAAAGTAGACGGCAAGCCGGCCATCCTCGTCTCCATCCGCAAGCAGAGCGGCGCAAACGCCGTGGCCACCGTGGCAGGCGTGAAAGAACGCCTGGACCAGCTGAAGAAGACCCTACCGCCCGGCATGGACCTCCGCATTGTCTCGGACCAGTCCGACTATATCCTGGCGGCACTCCACGCCGTCCAGGAGCACCTGGTGCTGGGCGCCATCCTTGCCTCCCTCATCGTGCTCGTCTTCCTCTGGAACTGGCGCTCTGCCGTCATCGCCGCCATCGCCATTCCCACGTCGCTGGTCTCCACCTTCGCCCTAATGTCCATGATGGGCTTCACGCTGAACGTGGTGACGCTACTGGCGCTGACGCTGGCGGTGGGCATCGTCATCGACGATGCGGTCATCGTGATCGAGAACATATACCGCTTCCTGGAGCATGGCGCCATGTCGCCCCGCGAGGCGGCGCTGGCGGCCACGAAGGAGATCGGCCTCGCCGTCCTCGCCACGACCTTCTCGCTGATCGCCGTCTTCGTGCCGATCTCGTTCATGACAGGCATCGTGGGCCGCTTCTTCAACTCCTTCGGCCTGACCATGGCGTTCGCTATTCTCGTTTCGCTGCTGGTGGCCTTCACCCTGGCGCCGATGCTCTCGGCGCGCTGGCTGCGCAAGCCCAAGGAGACGCTGAAGGCGGTGCTGCACGGCGAGGGCTTCAAGGGGGACGCCGATGCGGCAGCGGCACACGACCCCGCTACCGCTCGGCTCGGCGGCTACGGCCGATTTGAGGCCTGGTACCAGCGCGTGGTCGGTTGGTCGCTCCACCATCGGTGGGTGGTCGCGCTGGCCTGCGCCTTCACCTTCTTCATGATCGGCCCGCTGGGCAAGGCGAGCCGCGTAAACTTCCTGCCGGACGACGACGAGGGCATGTTCGCCATCTCCGTTCGGGCGCCTGAAGGCACGTCAATGTCGAAGACCGCCGCCATCCTGGACCGCCTGGCGGAGCAGGTTAAGAGCCTGCCCGAGGTCGACTATACCGTCGTCACGGCCGGCTCTGACCGGCAGCGGACGCAGAACTCCGGTGCGGTTACCGTCCACATGCGCCGCGTCGAGGATCGCAAGCAGCAGGTGACACAGCAGATTCTCCTCGACCGTGCGCGCGACGAGATCGTCAGCAAGTACCCCCGCGACCTCCGCATCGTGGTCGCCGCGCCCGACCCCATGAGCGGCGGCACGGCAACGGCGGTGCAGTTCGTGCTGACGGGTCCCGACCTCGACAAGCTGACGGAGACGGCCGACAAGATGGTGGCCGAGCTCACCGCCAGCGGCGCCGCCCGTGACTGCGATACGAGCTCCATCACCGGCAAGCCGGAGGTCGGCGTCTCGGTCGATCGCGAGGCGGCGGCCGACGTGGGCGTGGCCGTCTCGGATGTCGCCACAACCCTGCGGACGCTGGTTGCCGGCGCCAAGGTGTCCGACTACGCCGAGGGTGGCTACCAGTACGACATCAACCTCCGCGCCCTGCCGCAGTATCGCGACCGTGAGGAGAACCTGGCGCTCTTCCTCGTGCCCAGCTCCAACGCCGGCGTGGGCGCCATCCCGCTCAACCAGGTGGTCACATCAGACCCCGGCAGCGGCCCGGCCTCGATCAACCGCTTCGCCCGCAACCGGCAGGTGACCGTCTCCTGCAACATCCCGCCGGGCGGCTCCGAACAGGCCACGCAGGCCAAGATCCGCGAGGCATTCGAGAAGGTGAAGCCCGGCCCGCTCTACCAGGGGCAGGCGGCTGGCCGTTCGCGCGAGCTCGGGCGCACCATGACCTCGTTCGGCACCGCGCTACTCCTGGCCATCGTCTTCATGTACCTGATCCTCGCGGCGCAGTTCGAGTCGTGGGTGACGCCGATGGTCATCCTCACCGTGCTGCCGCTGACGATGCCCTTCGCGTTGCTCTCGGTGCTGCTGCTCCGAGGCTCCATGAACATCTTCTCCATGCTGGGCCTGCTGGTGCTGTTCGGCGTTGTGAAGAAGAACGCCATCCTGCAGGTGGACCGTGCCAACGGCCTGCGTGAGGAGGGCATGGAGCGCGACGAGGCGGTAGTCGAGGCCTGCCGTGCGAGGCTCCGGCCGATCCTCATGACCACCATCGCCTTCGTGGCGGGCATGATCCCACTGGCGCTCTCCAGCGGCACCGGAGCCGGCACGAACCGCGCCATGAGCACCGTCATCATCGGCGGCCAGATTCTTTCGCTGGCTCTGACGCTGGTGGCCGTGCCGGTCTTCTACACCCTGGCTGATGACATGATGGAGGGGGTCCGACGCCTCAAGTCACGCATCATGGGCCGAACCGGAGTAGCCGCCGCCGATTAGCCGGCGCCTATCAGCGATGAAGCCAATGGGGTCAACGGGCCAACGGCCCTTGGGCCCCATTGGCTCTGCCGGCCCGGCTCAGGTGTGCAGTCCTGACAGCATAGGGAGGTACTGATGCTTCGTCTTGCGCTGATCGGGTGCGGGGGCATCTCGCAGATGCACCGCGAGCGGTTCCCGGCCCTGGCCGACCGAATGCGCGTCTCGGTAACCGCCGACATCGATGCCGACCGCGCCCGCCAGGCCGCTGAGGACGTGGGCGCCGACCTCTGGGTCACGGACTATGAAGAGGCGATCCAGCACTGCGACGCCGCCCTCATCGCCCTGCCGCATCACCTGCACCACGCGGCCGGCATGGCCTTCCTGGAGGGCGGCAAGCACGTCCTCATGGAGAAGCCGCTGGCAAACACGGACGTGCAGTGCCTGGAGCTGATCGGCGCGGCGCGGCGGGCCCGGCGCACGCTCATGGTGGCCTACTGCATGCGCTACCACCCGCTGGTGCTCGCGCTGAAAGAAGCCATGGTGACCGGGCAGTACGGCGAGGCCTTCCGCGTCTCCATCTGGACCGAGCAACTCACCGAGGTCGCACCCGACCACTGGGCCGCTGACCCCGAGAAGCTGGGCGGCGGGCAACTCTTCAGCCACGGCTGCCACTACGTCGACCTGCTGCTCTACTACCTGGGCCGTCCCGTGATCGGCTCCCACCTGGGCACCAACCTCGGCACGCCCTGGATGGCCCGCGAAGGCACCAGCGACCTGTTGCTGAAGTTCGAAGGCGGCGCCGTCGGCTACCACGGGGCCACCTGGGGCGCCCGCGGCTCACTGCTCGGATACTCCATCCACGCGCACACCGACCATGGAATGCTCGAGGCCGACATCTCGCACGGGCGGCTCTCGTTCCTCAAGGCAGGCGAGGAGACGCTGCTGCTCGAGTGCGGACCGCTCAGCAAGTACGGCGACCGGGAGATGGCCCACTTCCTCGACTGCATTGAGACCGGGGCGACGCCCATCACCGACGGCCCGGACAGCGTACACGGCTTGAGGGTGATCTGGCGCGTCTACGAGGCCGAGAAGCAGGGCAAGGTGGCCGACCTGCACGGGCTGGGCCTGAAGCAAGCCGCACGCCGGCCCGTCACCCGCGAACCGTGAAGCGGCTGGCGGCGCTCCTGCTGTGTTGCCTCGGGCTCCCGGCCTTGGGTGCGCCTACCGTGACCTTCCGGACGCCCGGCTACGTGGCCCGCTGGACCGACGACACCCTCACGATCACCACGCCCGACGGCCGCCTCCTGACACGATGGCCGGTAGGCGCCGCCTGCCAACCGGCCGATCCTGAGCGCGCCGCCCTGCCGCAGCCCGCACTGCAGGGAGCGCCTACCGTGGCCCGCGCCGGCGGCGTGACGACCCTGACATGGCGCCTGCGCCTGCCTCCGCCTTGGCCCTTCGCCGAGCAGGAGGAAAGCTACCGGATGCTGCCCGATCGCGTGGAGGTCCGTGTCAGGGCACGCTGGCGGACCGGCGCCAGGCCGTCGAGGCTGGTCAGGATGGTCTATGGCGCCCGCCTTGCCCCAGGCTGCATCGACCTGGAAGGCCTCTGGGAGCAGCGCGAGGCCGATGGCACTTGGCTCCCCGCGCCCGTGCCCGGCGTGGTCAGCCGGACGGGCATGGTCCAGTTCCGGCGGCCCGTGCGGACCGCCTCCGCCTTGCCGCAACTGCTGACGCTGGGCGGTGTAGATGAGGGAGACGTGGCCCGGCTTGACGGCTCCGAGGTCGGACGCACCGATGCCGTCGTGGGTGTCGACACATGGACGAAGGTGCGCCGGTACCCCGTGCCCGCCGGCTCGGGCGAGCGGTTGCTCACCGTGGACGTGACCAACAGCGCCGGCAACGGCGGCCTCTGGCGCGGCCCGTGCGTTCTCGGCCCCGCGTCGGCGCTGACAAGCGGCGATGGCTGGCGGCGCGCCTCGGCCGTGGGGAAGGCGCTTCACCACTGGTGCCCGGACGCCTACCGGCAACCGCTGGAGGGCCGCTTCACGGTCTCACTCACCTCCGTGGACCGCACCCGCGAGGCTGTGCCCGAGAACGTCACCACCGGCGGCCGGTTCCAGCTCCCGCCCTACGTGGCCGCCATCGAGGGCGCCGGCGGCTGGTGGGGCCTGGGCACGCTGGACGTTCCTCGCGCCGAGGACGGACTGCGGATCGAGTGGCGCGACGGCTCCCTGGCCTGCTCCTTCCTCCTCGCGCCCGGGTCCGGTCCATGGGTGGATGGTCCGCGCCTGGCCATCCTGACGGGCTCCTCCAAGCGCGACATCCTCCGCCGTTACCTGGCCGCACTGCCCCCGCGCCCGGCGCGGCCGAGGCAGCCCTGGTGGAGCGGGCCGGAGTACTGCACCTGGGGCGACCAGTGCTACGCATCGCAGGAGGGCGGCAGCGACGTGGGCGGGCTAACCGACCAGCGCGTCCGCTCGTGGCTGGGCGCACTGGATGCGGCCCGCATCGCCGCCCCGCTGGTCGTGCTCGACGCCGGCTGGTGGCAGCTCTCCAAGCCGCTGGTGGCGGAGTTGCACGCGCAGGGCCGCAACGTCGTCCTCTGGACCCAACCTCACTGGCAGCCCGATCCGGCCCGCAACGCCCACCTGGCCATGCGCGACGCCGCAGGCCGGCCCTGGGCCTACGACCCCGCCAACTGGCTCCTCGACTACACGCTCCCGCAGGTGCGCGCCCGGGTCTCCGCCGACATCCGAGGCTACCTGAGTCGCGACGGCTGGAACGCCGACGGCCTGAAGCTCGACTTCCCCTATACCGCCGCGCCCATCTGGGCCGTCCATGCTGATCCAACCTGGGGCGCCGGAGAGCAGTACCGCGCCCGGGCGCTTCGCTGGTGGTACGCGCAGGTGAAGGCCGCCAAGCCCGGCGCACTCCTCACGCTGGGCTGCGCCAACCCGCTCTTCGGCGACGTGC
The DNA here is from genome assembly GCA_903951425.1 of uncultured Chthonomonas sp. Taxonomy (GTDB): domain Bacteria; phylum Armatimonadota; class Chthonomonadetes; order Chthonomonadales; family CAJBBX01; genus CAJBBX01. Next base: position 4,270 of record CAJBBX010000150.1, on the reverse strand, counting down.
AGGACGTCTGCCGCCTGAACGAGGATTGGGTGGGCGACCCCCAGCTCTTCCGCCGCCGCGCCGAGGCCGTGACCGCACTGGGCGAGGTCGCCAACTGCGACGACTGGAATGCCTATGCCGCCTACCTGCCAGGCCAGGCCTGCGAACGCGTGGTCTGGGGCACCTTCACGCTCATGAGCGCCCTCTGGAGGGGCGACCCCGCCAACCACCGCGCCGCCATTCCGCCTGAGTGGACGCGCCGCCTCAGCGCCCTCACCCGGCTTGCGGCCAGGGCGCCAGTCCGCACCGGTGAGCGCGTCGTCTACGACCCGGCCCGTGCCATCTGCCGCCGCGTGGACAACCGGGGGCGCACCACCGTCGAGGCCCTGCGGCTGCGTGGCGGCTCCGTTGCCCAGGCGCTCGTGGCCGTCGTCGGCACAGTGCGCATCGTCACCTCCATCGCCGACGGTCGGCTTATCCTGCCCGGCCTCGCCTCGCCCGTCACGGTCACAGCAGTAGGCCACGACGGCGCCCGCCGCCCCGCGCCCTGGCGAACCGTGCCCGGCGGCATCGAGCTATCTGTGCAAGACGCCGCTGGCGGGGTCATGTGGTACGAGGTGGAGGCGGGAGCGGCGGTGCCAGGGCTCAGGTAGCCCGGACTGGCTCTTGCGTTCGGCCCTTTCCGGTTTCGCGAGCCGCGCGGCAGCAATGAGGATGAGGGCAGGCGGCGCTGTCTTGGGCGCAGTGGGGTTGACATCGTATGTCGTCCGACACTACTATCTTGTTTGGCGTCCTAACGATGGTCACACAGGCCCGACACACGGCAGCATAGGAGCTTCTAATGGGAATCTTGGAGACCCTGTTCGGCAACTGGAACCACTCGCACGACTCTGCGGAGCACGGCAACCATGATCCTGCCGGAGGCGACGACCACCTCGCCGACCGGTTGCTTGCCCGAACTAACGCAGGCGAACCCGGCCACATCCACGTTCGCGCCCACTCCGATGCCGTGGACTCCGACCACGACGGTTTCAGCGATGCCGTGGAGCGCTTGGCCGGCACCAACCCCTACGATAGCCACAGCCATCCGTCCTTGCTGCACGGCTTCCTCGGCCATGATGTCGACGGTGACGGATTCCCCGACGCGCTAGAGCGACTCGTGGGCGTGAATCCGCACGACGCCTTGAGCCATCCGGCAGCCGTAGAGGCGCACCATTTCGCCGGTGGAACAGATGAGAACCAACCCGACGTCTGGGACGCCATGTTGCGCGGGCACCCATAGCAGCCGCCCGTCCCGTCCGGCTGTGAGCACAGGCCCGCTACGGAACGACCGGCGCAGCGTAGCGCCAGACCGACACGGCCATCTTTGTTCCTGAGGTAACAATGATATCTTCATTTGATAGTGCGGACATGTCTGATGACAGTTGGGAAGTGACCGTCGACGAGACGGCAGGCCACTTCGCTGAGATCAAAGAGGTTCTCTCCGAGTTGGCTCAGGGGATACTCGTAGCGCACGCCCGGATCGACGAGATGGAGACGCGCCTTGCTGCCGGTTGCCGAGCCGCGGCCGCGTCAGGCGCCAAGGAGGCCTCCGACGCTGGTCTTGTTGCGGCGAAGCACGCATTCGGCGTGGCTGAGACCACGCTGACGAGTACAAGCCGATCGGTGTCGAACCTTGAGACGCTCTGCCGGCAGGCAACCGCAGGCTTGCAGAAGGCAGCCACCGTGGCCGAGGGGATGGAGCCCCGCATCACCGCATCGGTGACCGCGCCGATCTCGGCACTGCGGCAGCACACCGAACAGGCCAATGAGCGGTATGCCAAGGAGGCGGCGGCGCTCCTCCAGCGCACGGCGCACAGTCTGAGCCAGGAGATCGAGGCCGCCAAGCGGTCCATCGATGTCCGTCAGACCGCCAGCAAGGCGGCTCAGGACCTGGCCCAGTTGACAAGCCTTATGCATACACACGAGCAGGCCGAGACCGCCGCGAACACCCAGATAGCCGCCAAGATTCGGGCCATGGAGACTCGGCTGCAGCAAGCGGTGGATGAGGCATCAGCGGGGACCGACCAGAAGGCCGCTGCCCTGATTCGGCAGGCGGTCTCCACGTTGGCGAGACGGCAGCGGAATATGGCCATCCTGCTGAGCCTGACTGTGGCGGTGGCGACCGCAGCGTGCACATTCTATAAGCTGATGGATACCGCCATCATTGGGATCGGCATGATGTTATTCCTGGTTGTATGGACGACGATACTTGTCGTCGCGCTGGGCGATCCCAAGGACGAGGTCAAGGAGGCATGATACTGCTAAGCCATGAGGCGATCCGGGCGCTGGCTCCTCTGATCGATGACCCCACCTGCCTGCCAGCCGCGGAGGCCTACCTGCGCCACGCCGATCAGCCGGGACCGTGCGTTGTTGTTGTCGGCCAGGGCGGACGCGGCAAGTCACGCCTGCTAGGCGCCGCCACCGGGCTTGACGCGCCCGAGCCCGGGCGCTGTATGGCTGCCGCCGGTGCGGCTTGGAGTGGCCGCACACACGGTCTACTGCCGCAGGGCGCGGCGGTCTGTCTTCTGTCGCCCGACCATGACGCCGGCCTCTGCCTGCTTGAAGCGCCCGCGATCGACGGACCCCAGGCCTCCGACGCCGAACGTCTGGCCCGACAGGCGGACCTGGTGGTGCTGGCGCTCCATGCGCAACAGGTGGCCACGGAATCGGTCCAAGCGTTTGCCGCCCGAGCACTTGGCGAGACGGCCGCCGTCGCGGTCGTGACGATGGTCGATCAGGTGGACGAGGATGACCTGCCCGATGTGATGGCCTCCGTCCAGGAGGACCTACCTGGTCTCCGCCCGCTCGCGGCTTTGACGTCAGGCATCGCCTCCGACAGTGATAGTGATGTTGCACGGGCGGCATGCCATGCGTTTGCCGCCTGGTGGGCGGAGGAGGGCGTCAGTGCCGCCTATCGCGCCCGGCTGGACCGGCGAACGAGGCTCCGCGACCTGTGGACGCGATCGGCCGATGCCGCGTTGAGCCGAATGAGCGGCGAGGCGCAGGCCGCGATCGACGCCTTGGGCGCCACGCTTGCCGGCGGCGCCAGCGCACAGCGGGCGCAGAGCGTGGGAGCCGCGACGGCGCGTGAGCTTGCCCGCCTGCCGGCCCTGGCCGGTCAGCGCATGGAACAGCATCTCGCCGGCACGGCAGCCGACGTCCGTGACGCCGTCTGCGCCCAGTTGGAGGCGCAGCCCGATGGGAGCCGACAGGCGATGGAGGACGTAGCGAACCAGGCCATCGCAGCGTGGGTAGCCAATGCGCAGACTGAGGTCCAACGGGCCATGGAGAGCGAGATCGCTGAGTTGCGCGAGGCCACGAGGAAGATGGACGCGGCGATGGCCGGGCTCCAGAAGGAGGCGCGCCCGTCGGGCGATGCCCTGGCGCCGGTCTCCGCGTCCAGCACTGGCGACCTAGCGGTCCCCCGCGAGGATGCTCAGGCCGATTACGCGGTTGCCCTGGAGGCGCCGGATGCGGACCTATCCGCCGCCACGCTATCCGATTCCGAGCAGCTTTCGCCCATGCTCGGCAAAGGCGTCGGCGTCGTCGGCGCCATCGCTGCTGGCGGCGCCATGCTCCTGGGCGGCCCGATCCTACCCCTGATGGCGGCCATGGGCCTGGCGGCGATCCGGTTCGTGCAGGGACAGCAGAGCGTCGAAGCCAACCGGCGGCTGCTTGCGGGCCGGCTGCGGGCCGCCGTCACCGATCTGATCACGAGGGTACAGCGGACGGCGGCAGAGGACTACAGACATCGGTGGGACGACTTCTGCGAACCTGTCGGTCGCGAGTTGGAGCGCCGGATGCGCCTCGTGCGCATGTGGACAGTGGACAACGCCGCGTCGCTGGGGCCTGATGCGCGACAGCAATACGAGGCCGACGTTCGGCGTCGCCAGGCTCTGAGCGACCAGACGGCGGAACTCAAGCGGATAGAGGCTTTGTGTCGGCACGAAGACGCGGAGGCCGCACCATGAGCGCCGGCGACGGCTATCTGAACCAGTACAAGTCGGTCAGCCAGGTACTGACGCGGGCCTATGCCATGCTTGAAGGCGCTGACGCATCAGGGCGAACTCCCTTCGGCAACGGCGGCGAGAGCCACCTGACGGTTCGCGACGTCTGCGTTCGTTTCCGCGAACAAGAGGCCGACCAGCCGTTCACCGTGGCCGTGATCGGCGAGTTCAACACCGGCAAGAGCAGCCTCTTGAACGTCCTGCTGGACCAGGTGCTCACGACATCCGGCGCCAAGGGCGCC
>CAJBBX010000149.1 GCA_903951425.1 uncultured Chthonomonas sp. | reverse complement strand
GCTCACCGGCGTGCCCGCCACGCTGAAGCTGATCGACTTGCCGGGCACGGGGATCAGGTCGCCGTTGCGCCTGTAGTCATACAGATAACAGGTCAGCCGGGTGGCCGCGTTCTGCGTGGCCCCATGGTTGTGGACCCAGATGTAGGTGCGGGCCTGCCCCGACACCGTCAGCGTCGAGGTTCCCTGCGCGGCCGCGTAACCGCCGCCACCGGCCCAGGCCACCGTGACGGCATGGTCGCCGACGGACATCGCGCCCGGGATCGTGTACGCACTGGAGGCCCTGCCGTAGGCGCCGCTCGTCAGCGAGCCGAAGTTGATTGCCGGACCGCCGTCGACGCTGTAGGTCAGCTGCTTGCCGGTGAGGCCGGCCATCGTCTTGCCCTGCCAGAGGTAAGCATAGAGCGTCACAGGGTCGCCCGGCCTGCCCGTGGCGGAAAGCGCCGACACCCGGGCAACCGTGTTGACCGTCAGGGTCGCGGTAGTGCTGGTTGCCAGAAGAAGGTCGATCGCCTCGAACTCCACGGCGACAGAGGCCGTGGCTGCCCCGACGGGGATGTCGTACCAGACATTGGCCACGCCGGACGCATTGGTCGTGCGGGAGGTGGTTACGCTGTCGGGCGTTGTGAACTTCACCGTGGCGCCCGGCACAGGCTGCCCTTCGGATGTGAGGGTCGCGGTGAACTCCACCATCTCGCCCATCTGCCCCGTGGCGCCCGTGGCCACCAGGGAGGTGGTGGACGCCGCAAAGGTGACCTTCGCCACGAAGGCATCGAGGCCGCCGTTCTGGACGCTGTCATAGGCGCCCGCGGTGGCCGGGAAGTCGGAACTCAGGGTGTAACCCGTGATGACAGCGTCACCTGCGGCGTCCAGTGCGACGGCGGCGCACGAGTCCTCGCCGGCGCCGCCGAGCAAGGTGCTGAGGATCACTCCAGACCCATCGGCGCGCAGCTTCGCCACGAAGCCGTCCTGGGTTCCGCCGCGGTAGGCGTAGTGGATCGCGCCGAACGTTGTCGGAAAGACGGCGCTGTTGGTTCGGCCACAGACGACCGCGGAGCCCGATGCGTCCAGCGCCATGCCGTTGCAGTAGTCTGCGCCCGTGCCGCCCAGGAAGGTGCTGTACACCAGCGAGGCGCCGTCGGCGGCGACCCTGGCGACGAAGACGTCGTAGTCGCCGTTCGCGGTCGTGTCGTACGCGCCCGCCGTGGTGGGAAAGTCCGAGCTCGCGGTCAGCCCGGTCAGGACGGCTCCGCCCGTGGCATCCAGGGCCATGGCTCCACCGTAGTCTGCGCCGGCCCCGCCCAGGAAGGTGCTGTAGACGAGGGCCGTACCGGTAGCGTTGAGCTTGGCGACGAAGGCGTCCGCGCCGCCGTTCAGGACGGTGTCGTACGCTCCCGCGGTGGTGGGGAAGTTGGCGCTGGCGGTGTTGCCGGAGACCACGGGCGCTCCCTCGGCATCGAGCGCGACGGACCCTACGCCGTCACTGCCGCTGCCGCCCAGGAAGGTGCTGAAGATCAGGGCCGACCCTGCGGCGTTCAACTTGGTGACGAAGCCGTCGCCGCTGCTGTTGAGGCTTGTGTCGAACGCTCCGGCGGTGGTCGGGAACCCCGCACCAACCACGTAGCCGCCGATCATCGCAGCGCCTGAGCTATCCACCGCCACCGCGTAGGCATCCTCGGCGCCGGTCCCTCCCAGGTAGGTGCCGTAAACAAGGCTGGAGCCGTCGACGCCGAGCTTTGCCACGAAGCAGTCGTTAGCGCCGCCGAACGCCGTATCGTATGCCGTTGGCGAGACTGGGAGGTTGGTGCTCCAGGTGGTGCCGCAGACTACTGCCGCACCGGCGGAATCGAGCGCCATGGCCCTGGGGTAGTCCAGGCTGTTGCCCCCGTAGAAGGTGCTGTAGACCAGTCCGGAGCCGTCCGCGGTGAACTTCGAGACGAAGGCATCACCGTTGGCGCTGTTGAGGCTGGTATCGTACGCGCCCGCGGTGGTTGGGAAGCTCGCATGGGCTACCACTCCGCAGATGACCGCGGAGCCCCCGGCGTCCAGCCCCATGGCGGTGGCGTACTCGTCGCCGGAACCGCCCAGGTAGGTGCCGAAGACCACCTTCGGGTCCACGACCAGCGGTCGGCTCGCGTCGTAGCGGGCGACCTGGAACGCCACAGTCTTGCGCTCCAGCCTGAAGGAGCACGCCACCTGCTTGCGCCGGCCGTTCACGGTCTGGTAGGCATAGGGCCGGTTCATGACCACGTCGCCGCAGGCCGTGGCCGCGATCAGCTTGCCGGCAGCGGTGCGCAGGGACCTGGCCCCCGAGACGATCATCCGTATCCTCGACGGGTCGGCGCCGGGCTTCACCACAAAGTCGTACTGCAGCGCGCTTGACTTGCCCGCGCCGTAGGTGACGAGGTCGATGCCCTGGTAGACACCGGCGAGCTTCACCCGGGAGTAGGTGGGGACCTTCGTGACCCACTTCGCCGGGTCGTTCCCGAGGAGGTAGTTCACGATGCCCGCCTGCTTGCCCAGACCCGTGACTACCGCGCCGGGGTTGGAGCCCGCCAGCTTCAGGCGCAGGGCAGCGGCCTTGCCCTTGCCGGATAGGGCGAAGACGGCCTCCCGGTTGGTGAGGAAGAGCGTGCCGCCGCCGGAGCGGGCAACGAACTCGACCTGCGCCGGGAAGCGCCCGGTGTTCCTCTCGAAGGTCAGCGGCAAAGGCGGCGCAAAGCCGGTTCGAAGCGGGAGTGGTTCGGCTGCTGCCAGGGTGGAAAGGGCCGACAACGCGACCGTTGCGACGAGGCCAGCTGGTCTTCCTATACGCATGCGTAGTTTCCTCAGAGGGTTGTCCAATGGGGGGTGCGCCGGCAAACGGCTTCGGCCTGCCTGCCTCTGGACGGCACCCAACAGGCAGTCGGCGCCGCTACCGGCGCCCGTACCGTACGCGCCCTTCCGGACGGTACGGGCGTCCCTATGGAGAATGATACGATGAATGCTCGCGCGGCGCAATGGGCACACGGGCAATCAGACCGCAAACAGGCCGGAAGCGCCCCCGATGGCCGAACCCGCCGGCGGAGCCGCGGCGGCAGCAGCGAGACGATCCTGCTGGTCGAGGATGAGCGGCCCAACGCGCGCCTGCCGACGGCCTTCAAGCAAGCCACCGCAGCGCTGGGGTCGGGGCCCTTCACTTCGTTCAGGGCGACGTCAAGGGCAAGGTGCGGCGCGGCGCGGAGGTGCGGCGGGCGGCTTACGGGGGGTCCTTCGGCAGAAAGGCCGCCTCAGGATGACGGCCAGGGGCAAAGGCCGCGCCGGACCCGCCCGTGCCGTCGTCAACACCGTCAACACCGTCAAGCCCCTGACGTAATGCTTAAGCGCAGGTGACATGCGGTACGCAGGTTGCCGGACCCAGCGCGACGTGCGCTAGCCGCCTACGGGTGCATCGAGGGCGGCGCGGATGGCGTGGGCCAGGTCGTCCCGCGTGAAGGGCTTCGGCAGGAACCGGACGCCCTCGTCCAGGACGCCGTGCTGGGCGATCACGTTGGCGGTGTAGCCGGACATATAGATACACCGCAGGTCGGGCCGTAGCTCCACAAGGCGCACCGCGAGCTCACGGCCGGTCATCTCCGGCATGACGACGTCGGTGAGGAGCAGGTCGATCGTGCCCTGGCATGCGGCGGCGACCTGCATCGCCTCGCCCGGCGAGGCGGCTGATAGCACTGCGTAGCCGAGGCGCTCGAGCAACCGCTTGGTCGAGAGCCGGATGGCCCGCTCATCCTCCACGAGCAGGATCGTCTCTCCGCCGCCGGGCCGCTCTGCCGCGGGCGCGGGCGGAGCGGCATCAGGCGCCGCATGGGCCTCCCGCGGGAAGTGCATCCTCAGTGTCGTCCCGCTGCCCGGCGTGCTCGATACGCTCACGAAGCCCCCGTTCTGTTGCATGATCCCGAATACTGTCGCCAGTCCGAGCCCAGTCCCCTCGCCAACCCCTTTGGTGGTGTAGAAAGGCTCGAAGATGTGTTGCAGGGCATCGGCGTCCATGCCGCGCCCGGTATCGGTAAGCGTCAGGGCCACATAGTCGCCCGGGAGCGCGTCGCCGTGCTTCGACGCGGTGGCCGCATCGACCGTGACGTTGGCGGTCTCGACGGTCAGCGTGCCGGGTCCGCCCATGGCGTCGCGGGCGTTCACGCTGACATTGGCCAGCACCTGGTCGACCTGCGAGGGATCGGCCTTGACGGGCCAGAGACCCTGCCCCGGCTTCCAGGTCAGCTCGATGTCCTCGCCGATCAGGCTGCGGAGCATCTTGAGCATGCGGCCGATCTCGGTGTTCAGGTCCAGCACGGTGGGTGCGATCGTCTGTTTCCGGGCGAAGGCCAGGAGCTGCCGCGTCAGGTTGGCCGAGCGTTGCGATACGCCCTCGATCTCGTCGAGGCACTCGCGGACCGGGTGGCCGTGCTCCACGGCGTCGCGGGCCAGCTCCACGTAGTTGAGCACGGCCATCAGCATGTTGTTGAAGTCGTGCGCCACGCCGCCGGCAAGCCGCCCGACCGCTTCCATCTTCTGGGCTTGCCGTAGCTGCGCCTCCATGCGCTCGCGCTCCGTTACGTCGCGCGCAAAGACCAGCGCCCCGTCCCTGTCCTCGAACGTTATCGGCACACCTGATACTTCCACCGGCACCTCGCTGCCGTCCAGCCGCAACCATGCCTGCCTGAGGCTCGGAGCCACCTCCTTGAGATCATTGAGCTTGTGGATCCGCTGAGCGCTGATTTCATGGTATGAGGGGTGGAAACGATCCTGTACCGGTTGCCCGATGAGCTCACCGGGCGTAGCCGCGCCGAACAGCTTGCAGGCAGCCGCGTTCACGTACCGGAACCGGTAGTCGGTCTGGATGAAGATCGCCTCCGGGGCGCTCTCCAGCAGAAGCTCGAACTGGCGGACGCTCTGGCTGAGCGACGCAGTGCGAAGCGCCACCTGACGCCGCAGCGACCTGACCCAGAGGATCGCACCCAGCATCACGAGGAAGAGCGGCCCGGCCACCATGGCCACGTAGCGGAGGACGAGTGCGACATCGAGTTCGTCGGTAGGTCCGAGCCACTTATCATGGATGCGCCGCAACTCCCCGCGCTCCGCCAGGGCCTTGAGGCCTTCGCTGATCTGGGCCAGCAGGGCGCCGTTGCCCTTGGCGACGGCGAAGCCGTACGGCACCGAAAGGATCGGCCGACGCCCCACCCGAAGCCCTGCCAATCCGTGCGCATGCTCCCAGTCGACCACCGCGAGCCGCGTCACGATGGCGCACGCCGACTTGCCGTCGACAACCCGCTGTATAGCCTCATTCTGGGAACCCACCGCCACGGTGCGTGATCCAAGGCCCATCTGCACCACCATGTCGTGGCTCATATCGTGTAGTTGGACTACCAGATCCCTGGCCCGCAGACCGGCCGGGGTCTCGGGCGGCGCGCCACTCTCCTGGCGGACCACGGCGACATAGTTGAGCCTGGTATGCGGCGGGGCGAAGTCGGCCTTACGCGCGCGGTCCGGTGAGTAGGCCAGACCTCCCAGCGCATCGAACTCGCCGATCTCCAACCCCTTGCGGGCGGCATCCCAGGGCCCGAGCTTGACCTCGATGTCCAGCCCGACCTCGGTGGCGACGGCCCTGGCCAGGTCAACGTTCAGGCCCGCGGGCAGGCCACGGGCATCCAGGTACTCGTAGGGCGGGAAACGATTGTCGCCGCCGATCACCAGCCGCCGTCGTGTGGGAAGCTCCAACGCGGCAAACCACTTGGCGTGCAGGTGGGCGTAGGTGCCGTCGGCGATGACGAGCGCCAATCCCTCGTTCAGAAGCGCCAGCGTGGCGCGGTCGCCTTCGTTGACGGCGAAGCAGAAGTCCTGCCGGAAGCCCTCGAGAGGCTGGTCAGATATCCGGAGGTTCGTCAGGCCGAGATCGCCGATCAGTCGCGTCGCCAGCAGGCGCTGTATGACAACGGCGTCGTAGCGGCCGGACGCGAGTTGGCGGAGAGCATCAGCGAAGGTCGGCAGGGAGTGCAGACGGGCGCCCTTGCCTGCGCCCTGCATGAACTCCTCCGAGATGTCGCCCTTCAGCACCGCAACATCGCGGCCGGCCAGGTCGCCGATACGGCGGATGCCTGTCTCGGTCTGGCGCACGACGATGGCACCGTGCTGGGTCATGTAGGGGACGGTGAAGTCGAACTGGGGGTCCCGCTCAGCGGTACGGGCAACCATGGGGAGTGCCTGCACCTCGCCTTTGGCCGGCCAGGTCTTCACATCGGCCCAGAGGCCCGTCTTCCAGGTCACGCTGCGTCCCATGGCGCGGAGCGCGGCCTCCATCAGCTCGACGGAGAAGCCGGTGGCGCGACCACTGGCATCCACGATGCAGAACGGCGGGTAGCTGACCTCGCAGCCTGCCTTCAACGGCTCGGCGGCGACCGACCGCACCGGTGCGCCGAGCAGCGCAACAAGGCAGAGCAGGATGATCGGAAGGTGGCGTCTGTTCCGGGGACCGGCCCATTGGCGCGATGCCCCCAGATGATTGCGCATATTCGTTGCCACCCGTTGAGGGCCTTCGCCCTCGCCTTGCCGCCCAGGTACGCCTTCGTACCCGCGGCTCACGAACCACCGGATCACGCCTGCAACCGCACCCGACCGGATGGAGTCCAATGGTCGGCCAATAGCCGAGTCCTTAGTACCACACACGGCGCCGATTTGGCTGCGCCCGACCACGGTACGCAACGAACCATGGGCATCCGGCAGGGCCCGGATAGGCATGGCTACGACCCTGGTAAGTATACGAGGCATGGGGCGCGTCGGGTCCCGAGCCTATGGCGTTACACGAACCGGCCGAACTCGTGCGCGGTCTCGTACATGGCCACCACGTTCTCCGTAGGCGAGTTATCCTGCAGCGCGTGGGTGGGCGCGAAGCAGTAGCCGCCGCCGGGCATCATGATCTCCAGCGTACGGCGGCAGTCGGACACCACACCCTCCGGAGTGCCGCTCGCCACGGGCCCGGCCGTGGAGACGCAGCCGTGGAAGGCCAGCTTGTCGCCATACCGGGCCTTCAGGTACTCCGGCGCCGTCAGGGCGGCCTCGGGCTGGAGCGTGTCGACCACATGGATGCCGATCTCGGCGAAGTCGTCGAACGCCCAGCTACTGGAGCCGCAGCAGTGCATCATCACCGGCACGTTGTACGCCTTGGCCAGGGCGCAGTACTTCTCGTAGCGCGGGCGGATCTGGCGGCGGAAGGTCTTCATGCTGATGATGGGGCCTATCTGGGTCCCCAGGTCCTCGCCCATGTAGATGTAGTCGACGCCGCCCTTGGCGGCCTCCAGGATGCGCTCGGTAAGCTCCATCTGGATGGCCATGCGGCGATCGGCGAGCAGCAAGCCCGCGGGGTCCTCGGTGACCAGGTCGACGAGGGTCTGCTCCATGCTCCGCAGCATCCCGTTGCCGTTGATAATGTCGCCGAAGCCGCCCGAGCCGTTGATGGCGTACTCCGACTGGCGGCGGCAGGCCTCGAAGACGCCGGAGACGTCGAAGTCGTCGGCCGAGGGTAGCGGCCAGGCGGCGATCTCCTCCTCGGTGGCCTCCTTCAGCGGGAAGTCGCAGTAGTCCCAGTAGCCGCCGGAGGGGTGCTCGATGTAGCGGCGGTGGATGCCCCAGACATCGACGTGACGGTCGGGGATGTCGTCGTGGAGCTTCGGGCCCACGTAAGGCGCGCCGACGCCTCGGAAGTCGACGCCGAGGCGCACGAGCAGGCCCTCGTGGTCGCCGGGCTCCAGCCCGAAGTGGGCCTTGAGCCGCTGGTCGATGCCCGGATTGGCCGAGTAGTTGATGGGCACGCGGTCGGCCTCGCGGCGTGCGAAGGTGGTGAGGACGCGCTCTTTGGAGGTCATGGCGGCTCCTTGCCTGCAGGCGATGCGCCCAAGTTCGCTGTGCGCGTGCGGTTTCCCTGCCGCAGGCACAACACAGACGCGCACGGACCTCCACGGACGGGCGCCCTACGGGCCCAGGCGGAAGCGCATCTCCCTTGGCGTGGGCGCGTCGCCGGGCGTGTCGAGGGGGATCGTGTAGGTGATCTCCCACGTGCGGGCCTCGGCGTCGAAGTCAGCCTGCCAGTAGTCCTTGCCATGCACCGATTGGTCGATACGGCTCCACGGCCCACCCGCCTCGCGCACCTCCAGCACCGGGTCGCGGGCGCCGGTGAGGCCCGTGAAGGTGATCGGCACGTAGCCGAGCCCTCCGGTGACGCTGAACTGCGCGCGGTTGCCGGCTGTGGCGACCTTCAGCGGCCAGGACGAGGCGATCCGGCCCACCGTGGCCTTCGCGGCCGGCGCGTTGCCGGCGGCCTCGCGGCGGATGATGCGCCAGGTGTCCTGGTCCCTCTCCAGCGCGGCCCGGAAGGTGGCGTTCGGTCCGTAGTAGTCCTCGGCGCGCTGCGGGACGACCACGTGCTCGAATATGGCCTCCACGCTGTCGCCCGGCAGCAGCCGCGTGACGCCCGGCGGCGGCAGGATGTCGGCCGTGGAGGTGTCGGCGCCGCCCACGCGGGCTCCACGTTCGGCGAACCAGGGCTCGGCGGGCTTCCCGCCGAGGCGGGCCTTCCACGAGCGGACCACGAGGCCGCGGTTGGCCAGCGCGAGCCACTCGGCGCCGTCGGTGCGCGGAGCGCAGCCCTGCATGGCCACCCAGGCGGCAGGCCCCTTCAGCGGCATGGGCTGGGTGCGGTAGGTGTTTCCGCCCCACTGCGCCTCCCACTCGCGGGCGAGGCCCGACGCGTTCCCGACGGCCATGCGCCGCTCGCCCGTATAACTATAGGTATCTGCGCCTATCTGGAACAGGACCAGCCGGCTGAACTCCACCGGCCGCAGCACTCGCATGGAGAGGCGGTAGACGCCGCGGACCAGGTCGTCGGTGCGGTGGAGGCTCACGGTGACCGAGTGGCGAATGGCGCTCTGCCCGAAGCCGCCCGCGTAGGTCACCTCGGTCAGATTGGGGCCGATCCGCTGCACCACGGTGTTCATGCGGTCCGGGAAGCGCCGCTTGCCCTGCCTGTCGAACCACCGGACCAGGTCGCCGCCGCCCACGTTGCCGGTCCAGGTCCAGCGCACGGGCTTCCCGGCGAAGCGGCTCGCCACCAGCACGGGCCGCACGTCGCAGACGAGGCACTCGGCCTGCGCCTGGTCGGGCTCATAGCAGATGCTCTCGCCCCAGGCGCCGATGGCCGACTGGTTCCACTCCTGGTTGGATCCCCAGCCGATGAGGCAGAGCTGGGCATGCGACGCCGCCGGCACTCCCCCCCACCGGGCATAGGCCAGGGTCGCCTCGAGGTCGATGGTGGAGCGAGGCGGAAGGCGCAGGAAGGCCGCGGCGTGGAGCCATGCGCCCTGGTAGACCAGGTCGCGGCCCGGCTGCGAGTGCCAGTTCTTGCTCAGCTGCACATGGAGGCCCGTGGGGTTGCCGTCGGCGTCTCGGAGCATGGGCGAGATGCCCGTGACCTGCGACATGCCGGGCGCCTGCAGGCCGCGATCGGTCTTCTCCAGCAGCAGCCGGAGCGGCAGCGGCCGGTCGGTGGGGTTCGTGAGCGTGAGCCGCGCCCGGTCGAGCAGGTCGTTGCCGGAGCCCTGCGCCTGCAAGTCGTCGAGGTTCACCCGCACCCAGCCGCGGAGGGGATCGGCCGTCACGGGCAGGAGGCGCTTGCTTGCGCGGTCGGCTGCGACGACCTGCGCCTGCTCGGCCGCCGCCGGTGCGCCGGTGGCGGGGTCCAGCGCGATGGCTACGGAGCGGCGTTCGCCGGTGCGCCACTCCTTGCCGGGCTCGGGGGCGAGGCGGGCGACGTGCGTGCGGCCGCCGGTGCGCAGCTCCAGCCGCATGGAGGCCCCGCCCCACGAGCGCACGGGCCGCCGCTCCATGGCCGGGCCTTTGGGGTCGAACAGCCAGGCGCGCACCTGCGCCGGGTCGGCCGCCGCTACCTCGGGCTTGGCGAAGCGCTGCGCGACCTCGGCGGCGGTGAGTGCGCGGCCGGTGAGCCGCACCTCGTCCAGCGCGCCGCGGAAGTGATAGCCGTCGCCCGAGTTGTCCAGGCGGCGGCCCAGGGCGATGCCGTCAGGGCGCGGATTGCGGGCGCGGTTCACGGGCATGGAGCCGGCCGGACGGCCGTCGACGTAGATGCGCAGGTCGCCGCCGTCGTAGGTCATGGCCAGGTGCGTCCATCGCTCGCGCTGCACGGTGAGGCGTCCGCCGTTCTCGGTGCGGGCCTCCAGGTCGAAGGCGTTCTCGCGGCCGCCGCCGATGCAGAGGCGCGCGGTCGGCGTGCCGTTGATGAGTGCCAGCCCGTAGGCGCCGTCGACCCACTCGTTGCCGCCCTTGCAGAAGAGCCACGGGTAGGCGTTGGTGGCCTCGGGCGTGTCGGGGAGGTAGGCCCACATCTCCACGGTGAAGGCCGCGGGGTCGAGTTCCGGGGCGGTCGCGTCGACGATGGCGCCGGCGCCGTCGAAGACCCATCCCCCGCCCACCCGCCCGAAGCCGGGGCCGGCAGTCAGATCGCCCGGCGCGGGCGCGGCCTCGAGCATGATGCCGAGGCGGTCGGGCCAGGCGATGGTCTCCAGCCGAGCCTCCACAGGCAGGCGGGCGCCGCCGCCGTCCTTGAAGATGAGGCCCGTCACATCGGAGCGTTGCAGCCAGCGGCCGGCCTCCACGATGCGCGGTCCGCCGTGCAGGCTGGGCGGCTCGGCGCCGGTGCAGCGGTAGGTGCGGCCGTCCACCTCCAGCGTCAGCATCAGGGCCGCGGGCGGTAGCTTGGCCAGGCCGGGGAGCCCCTCAGCGCCCGCCCGGGAGTAGGGCGCCGGGGATTGCACCGGGCCGAGGTGCGGGATGGCGATGCGCTCGGTGTCGAGGGCCATGGCGTAGCGGCCGGTCTGCACCACGCGGAGCTTGCGGCCGTCAGGCGTACGGCCGCGCCAGCCGTCGCGCCAGTACTGCAGCACGTAGTCACGGGCCGAAGGCATGAGTGAAGCCATGGACGGCCGCGCCGCAGGCCGTTGAGCCGCCGCCGCGGTCGAGGCAGCGATGGCGAGGCCGAGCCAAAGGGCGCTGCAGGCGGGTCCGCCGAGCCGAAGCCGAGGCAACGAGAGCATGGCAACCTCCTGGCCGGCGGGGCGCTCTGTGCGCCGCAAGGGCCGGCCGAGCCCGACCTGCCGCCGAATCTGGGGCACAGCCGGCCGCCGAAGCACGTAGAATCGATAACCGGGTACCGAGAGCGGCGTCTCATCAACTATAATAGCAGCGTCGCGGCTACGACGGGGCCCTTGCCGAAGGAGACAACGATGCATCGAGAGACGCTTCAGCGGTACATGAACTACCTGCTCCTGCTCACGAAGCTGAAGAACGAGGGCCGCGCCACGGTGACCAGTGACGAACTGGCCGTGCGAGAGGGCGTCACCGGCTCACGTGTGCGGCAGGACCTGTCGGCCCTGCGCATCCTGGGGAAGCCGCGCCAGGGCTACCGCATCGCGGACCTGGAGATTCTGATCAGCTCCATGCTCGATATCCTCTCCGCCAAGCCCGTGGCGCTGGTGGGCATCGGCAACCTGGGGCGCGCCCTCGTCCTGAGCGATATCTGGAGCCACGCGGGCTTCGACTTGGTGGCTCTATTTGACAACGACCCGGCTCTCATCGGCGCCTCGGTGGCAGGCCTGCCGGTGCGTGATGCGGCGACCATGGAGCGGTTCATCCAGGAGCAGGGGATTGAGTCCGCGTGCCTCGCCCTTCCGGCCGACAAGGCCCAGGCCGTGGTGGACAGGTTGGTCGACGCAGGCGTCCGCGCCTTGTGGAACTTCGCCCTCATCGACCTGGACGTCCCGGCCGGCATCATTGTAGAGAACCAGCGGCTCGAGCAGGGGCTCATGGCCCTCTCATTCCGCATCGCCAAGCGCAACCAGGACGACGCCCGCAGTTCCCAGGACTAGCGGCCTTCCCTGCGGCGCAAACCGGCGGCAGATGTGCCAGACCAGCCTCCCCAAAGGGCCGACGGACGCCCTGCGTCGAGGCGTACAACAAACCAATGGCCTGACCCAGAAAGGTGGATCACAGAATGGCTTACGTGATTACGGACGGCTGCACCAAGGACGGCGAGTGCGTCCAGGTCTGTGCGACCGACAGCATCGTCGAGGGCGTCTTCACCGATGCTGACGGCAACACCTACGACCAGATGTTCATCAACCCGGACACGTGCATCGACTGCGGCAACTGCGAGCCGGTCTGCCCGACCGCGGCCATCTTCGCCGACGTCGACCTGCCCGCCGACAAGACGCAGTTCGAGCAGGTCAACAGCGCCTTCCACGCGCAGTAGGGTCAAGGCCGTCCACACTCGGGCCCCGGCGATGGCTGCCGGGGCCCTTTGAACGTCTGCCGCGCCGGCCGGCTAGAAGTCCCAGTCGGGCGTGGGAGGTGGCAGGCGCAGCGCGTCATCCAGCGCGTCGAGCAGCTCCGGCGGGCCGGAGAGCTGATCGGTCACCGCCAGGCCGGTGGCGGGCCTCACCCCGAGCCAGAGCCGCGTGAATGCGCCGACCGAGGCCGTCAGGGTCGGCAGGCCGGCGTCGCTTCCCGCTTCGCATCGGCTCTCCGGCCCGAGTTCCACCCGGTAGCTGCCGCCCACTCCGCGCCAGGATGAGCCGGGCTCGGTGAACGCCTCGATGGGATCGGCCAGGTCCAGGTTGAAGCGCACGGCGTCGCCGCGCAGGTTCGCCGCCGCCACGCAGCGCGGAAGGTCCAGGATGCGCGCCTGCCAGTAGACGCTGGCGCGGTTGCCCGTCTCGAACTCGCTCTTGTAGGTGACGTGGCGTGTCCGGATCGGCTTACGGACGAGGTCCTCAAGCTGCACGCCCGGCGGCTCGATCAGGTTGATGACCCGCACCTGGTCGCCCAGCGAGCCCAGTAGCGCGAGAAGCTCCTTCAGCTGCGACAGCTCCTCGAAGCAGACCATGGCGCGGTAAGGCCCCGACTCCACGTTCTTGGCGACGCACCAGACGAAGTGGGTCAGCTCATCGGAACCCGGCCGAGTGTAGCCCAGCCCGAAGCCGTTGTCCTCGTCATTGACGTCGCCCTTCGTGAGAACCGACGCCGTCAGGACGCATCCGCCGTGCGCCCGGTAGCGGCGCACGCGGAGCGCGTGCATACGCTCGGCATCAGCAGGCGTGAGGCGGACGGGAGGGCGGGCGTCCGGCCCGGCGTCCAGCATCGAGGCGTCGAGGGCGACGCGGTGGACGTAGCCTCCCGTGCCGTAGCCCAACCGGTTGTAGTAGCCCTGCTCAAACATCCCCAGCAGCGAGATGAGGGAGCCCTGCTCAGCGTCCTGCTGCAACGCACGCGCCAGGACGCGGCCCGCGAGTCCCTGCTTGCGGGCCACACGGCTCACAGTGACCCCGGTGACGAACGAAGCCTGCAGGTCCGTCCGCTGGTAGCGCATCGTTCCGGGCGCGGTGCAGACCAGGCACTCGGCCTCGCCTCCCACCTCGGCCACCCAGGCGTTGCCCGCGGTGATGTAGGGATCGATCTTGTCGGCCTGGGCGGCTGAGATCCATCCCACCTCCTGCCAGATGCGCCGAGCCGCGATGCGGTCGCGCTCCATATCCAGCGGTCGAATGGTCATGTCTCGTCCCTCCCTGGGAGCCGGTTACGCCGGCGTGCGGTGGATGATACCTCTTCGGCGAGGCGGCCGAAGGCGCAAGGCAAAGCTCCCGGAAGCCGAAGCCGCCGGGGGCGCTGTGGGTGCGTGTTCCGTTGACGTTGGGATCGTCAGCTTCTGCCGCTGGCCGAGACGGCGACGGCGCAGCGGCGGCCTTGCCCCGCGCGCCCTTTGCCCTTGGGCCAAGGCGCCGTCAATACGGTCAACACGGTCAAGCCTTTGACGTCATCCTGACGCGAAGCGGAAGGACCCCCCGGCGTGAGCCGCCGCACCGGCGGACTCCGGCACGGAGGCCCGAGCTACCAGGCAGGCCCCCGGGCAAGCCCGCAAGCAAGCCGCCGCTGCGCCTCGGAATACCAGACATATTACGGCGTGTTCTGGCCGATGCCAGGGAACCACGCACGGGCACGCGCCGTCTATGCGGTACACTTGTCCACATGTCTTACGTCCGTGCACACGTCTGTGGCGCCGGGCGCGCGGGAGGGTAGGAGAGATGCCCGAGCACCACGAGACACGCCACTGCGGCCGGTTCGTGCACGTGCCTCACGACCTGATCGACTATCGCGACGCGCTCCTGAGCGCCGGCCGGCTACTGCCCGTGGACTGGATCGTCTACGAGACCATCCGGCGCCATGAGAACGCCGAGGGCAGGGCCTACTGCTCCCAGCGAGGCATCGCGGCTCGTACGGGCATCTCCGAACGGAACGTGGCACGCGGCGTCGCCCGGTTGCGGGAGGCGGGCCTGGTGGCCGTCGAGGCTCGGGCCTGCTACCCCCGCCGCTTCGCGTACCGGATCCTGCCCATGCCGCCGGGAGGCTTCCCTGTCATGTCGTCGGAGTCCGCTCAGCGGGTTGCTGTTATGCCACCCATGGCGCCCACTGTCATGCCACCGGTGTCCGCTCCTGTTACGCCACCCATGGCGGAGGAAGAAGACGTTAACAGTCAAGAAGACGTTCTTGAAGAAGACGAAGGCAGCAGCGGCGACGCTCGGACCGCTCCGGCCGTGGCACAGGGCTCACCATGGCAAGCGCCTGCTGCCGCTGCACGGCTGAAGTTCGATCCGAAGGCACGGCCCGGGGCGGCGCAGGACTGGTGCGCCTCGGGGCGGCAGGCCAGGGCGCTTCGCCACGCCCTCGCACAGGGCTACGGCCTGCCGGAGGCGGAGGCGGCGCTCCGCGAGTGCCGGCGGCGGGAGGAGCGCGGCGAGGTCAACGGCGGTCCCGTCCAAGGCCGCCACTTCTCAGCCATGCGGCATGTCCGGCCGGAAGGAGTGCGGGGCCTTCGCCTCGAACCTACGGCAACACGCTTTGGAGGGAACGGCCATGATGACCTCGCACGAACGCTTCTCGCGCATGTTCGCCCACAAGGAGGCGGATCGCGTGCCCATCATCGACGGGCCTTGGGGCGATACCGTGGCCCGGTGGCAGCGCGAGGGCATGCCGACCGATGTCAGCTACGTGGACTACTTCGGGCTGGACAAGGTCGTCGGGATCGGCGCCGACAACGGTCCGCGCTGGGAAGGCAAGCGGCTGGAGGAGACCGACGAGTACGTCATCGACCTCACCTCCTGGGGCGTCACGCTCAAGAACCTGAAGACCACCTCCGTGCCGCAGTACCTCGACTTCCGCACCGGGGTACCTGTGACTGTCGCCAAGCGAGCAGTCCTGTGACAGCCGTGTCAGGAACTGGCCGTAGAACCCTCTAAGCCCAAGGCTAAGCAGCGTTGGAAGGTGGCCCCTTGGGGCGCTGGTCCTGTATGTCATCTCGTCGGGGTCGAGGATCCACGCGTTGTCGAGCCCGGCCTTCCGCCAGCCAACTCGTGATGCGAGCACCTCATACCTGCGTTTGGCATCTGGCGTAGTAGGCGCTAGCTCGTTCCATATCTCGATTTGTGGCGCAAAGCCAAAGTGGTGATTTGACCCAACGTGGCCCCAGATCCAATCGATGGTGCGCAGATCCTGGCATGGCAGTCGCGTGCCGAGGAAGCTCCTCGCTGGGATTTTGGCCACCGTCTCTGCGCCAAACAGGTGCCGCATAATACGGCTGGTCTCTTCATCGGCCTGGCGCAGCTCGCCGGCTTCCACGCATTCGACGAGATGCGTGTAGTCGATTCCCATGCTGGATGCTAGTCTTGCACGGTCCACGTGTATGGTCTCGGTCGTGGCGGCATCGCCTTCCAGACCCAACGCGCGCCGAAACTCGGGGACGGCTAAGGTGGCGGTGATGGCTACAATCCCGATCACTATGGCTGTCAGGGCTAGACGCTGGTCCCGTGACCATTTGGGCCGATGTTCAGTCTTTCCCGACACCATGGTGTCCTTACTCCCTCCCTGCACCATCGCTCTGAGGTGCGGTTGGCGTTCGCTTCGGTGCCTCGTGCGTCCAACACGTACCGAAGGACCAGTGTTAAGGGCCGGGCCCGCAAACCCAGGCCTTCCCGTGTAGAATCGCCCTCCCACAACGGAGGCATCATGCTCGTCGGCCTGCATCCGTACCAGCCGGTTTGAATCTACCCATCACCAAACGGGTCCGGCTGCGATGCCACGTCCTGGTCCACCATCTGCAACCAAGCCGGATTCCATTCGTCGACTGTGTACACTCTCAGCCGGCCCTGATCGTCGAAGACGCTACCATCGACGCGCAGCATCTTGCTCGGGTTCTTCACTGACCGCCATCGCAGAGCGTCGTCGTCATCGAAGGGCTCAGGCGGGTCAGACCGCATGCTTCTCGCCGTCAGCCACGCGTCAAGTTCCTGCGATGTAGTGAAATATACCCTGTATGCGACGCCCATCATAGACTGCAACTGGCTAAATGCCGGATGATTATTAAGCAGTATCATATGAATAGAGTGATCTGTAGCCCGTCGCTCCTCGGTCAGAAACCCGACAAGGTCGCCAAGTGTGCTCGCGGTGTTGGTCAGCTTTTGGATCAGCGATACCTCAGCGGAACGGGCTTCACCTTGAAGGAGCCGCTGGAACAGGCCAGCCCATTGCTCTCGAAGGGTGGCAATAATATCTCTGGCAACCGTAAACGTAAAAATAGGATTATTTGATGGCAGTGCATACAGCTCTTCTATGAACGAATATATCCTTGCGTCGTCAGCATAGAAATACTCAACATCTGCATTGTGTTTATTCTTCGTATAAGTACTGTATTCGACGTGAACTGCGTGCTCGATGAATACGTACACCTGCTTGTTGTGCCGGTGTGCGGTCTTTAGTTCCTGCTGCGAGATGGAGTACGGGTGATGTGATCCGCCGGTACCATACTTGCCGCCGATCAGGGCAATCAGCATGTCGGCATCAGCAACCGACCGGTAGCAGTCTTCCTCCGGCGCATTCTGCTTGGTGTAAGTGACCTGGCCGCGCTCGAACAGCACCGGTTCATAGCCTATATCGCGCATGAAGGATTCGAGGTCAGACCTGACCTGCCGTAGATCATAGAACGTGCTGCTGATGAACACGCGTGGACGGGCCATCGGTGCCTCCGGTTCCGCCGGGGTGGACGACCCCGGATCGCTGTTATCACACGTCCATGGTACCGTACGGTCCGTGCCAGTACCGCTGCGACGCGCCGATTCTATGGACGTGGGCGCCCACTGCGTGCGAGACCGTGCGAGCAGCCAGGCAACTTGATCGTGCTGCTTCGCTCCACGACGGAGCCGGCGTCCTTGCCGTCCAGTCCGAGCGAACAGGAGGACCCCGCCCACCCAACCCCGAACCTAAGCCTAACACCACAAGGAGGCCACGCCCATGATGACGTCACACGAGCGCTTCTCGCGCATGTTCGCTCACAAGGAAGCCGACCGCATCCCCATCATCGATGGGCCGTGGGGTGACACCATCGCACGGTGGCAGCGCGAGGGCATGCCGGCCGACGTGAGCTACGTGGAATACTTCGGCCTCGACAAGGTGGCCGGCATCGGCGCTGACAACGGCCCGCGATGGGAGGGCAAGAGGCTGGAGGAGACCGACGAGTACGTCGTGGACCTCACCTCCTGGGGCGTCACGCTGAAGAACCTGAAGACCACGTCGGTCCCGCAGTACCTCGACTTCCGCATCAAGGATCCCGACTCGTGGCGTGAGGCACGTGACCGCATGACGCCGACGCGCGACCGGGTCGACTGGGCGCACCTGAGGCAGAACTATGCCTCTTGGCGCGAGCAGGGCTGCTGGATCCAGGGGCATCCCTGGTTTGGCTTCGATGCCACCCACGCCTTCGTGGACATGAAGGTCCTGCTGGAGGCCATGGTCGAGCAGCCGGACTGGTGCATCGAGATGTTCAACCACTGCCTCGATGTGAGCCTGACTCTCCTCGACATGGTCTGGGACGAGGGCTACACGTTTGACTCGCTCTTCTGGTGCGACGACATGGGCTATCGGGGCACCCAGTTCTTCTCCGTGAAGGCATACCGCGAGCTTCTCAAGCCGGCACAGAAGCGGGCCGTTGAATGGGCCCACAAGAAGGGCATCGTGGCGCACCTCCATTCGTGCGGCAACATCATGCGATTCGTGCCGGAGCTTGTGGACATCGGCATGGACGGCCTCAACCCGCTGGAGGTCAAGGCCGGCATGGACTCGCTGGCCATCAAGAAGGAGTGCGGCGACCGGCTGCTTCTCCATGGCGGCATCAACGCCGTGCTCTGGGACAAGCCGGATGAGATCGAGGCCGAGATGCGCAAGGTCGTGCCGGCCCTGAAGCAAGGCGGCGGCTACATCTTCTCCTCCGATCATTCGGTGCCCAGCAGCGTCAGCCTTGAGGACTTCCGCCGCATCGTGAACCTGGCCAAGGAGTTGGGCAGCTACGAGTAGGGCGCCGGCTCACTCGGACCCATGTGGCGGCGGTCTGTTAGCCGGTTCGACGGCCAAGCACCCGCTCGATCACGGGAGCGAACTCATACACTCTGCCGGACCCGCCAACCAAGCTGGCACTGTAGCTGGCCTGATTGACCTCTAGGTCGGTGAGTGCGATGTCGATCGCAGTCTTGCGGGCTTGTCGAAGCCTCTCCGCGTCAAGGTGGAGAGCTGCTATTGTGTCACGCGCGCCGCGGTCTTGGGGAGCCATCGGCTGGACTGCACCTTTGAAGTCGAAGTGCAGCCGTGTCTCACAATCTGGGTTCATAGGATGAACGGCAAGCCGCCTCGCTCCTTGCGTAATGTCGCACGTAGGCTCCTTCGGCTCTTCTGGTATGCCTGAGCAAGAGAGGACCATATTGCCGAAGTCCACTTCGTGCTGGACCCCTGCCTGCCGAGGTACGACATGAGCGATGCGCTGAAACCGTTCGTCATCAGGAAGGTTCCTACAACAGAAGCCACACAAACCGTACTGGTCCGCGCGCCGGAGCCGCCGGATCTCCACCTTGGTCTCGGTTCGGAGGTGCTTGTATCGCCGGCCGTCGCGCCGATCCTCGGCCAGGAGTGCAGGTTCGGCTGATCGCGGGAAGATGTATCGCATCTACTGCGGTTGCTTCCGTACCGATAGGATACGTCGAGCCCTGATGACGTCAGCGTCCAGTTCGCCGAGTTCCCGTTTCAACTGAGCAAGCAGCGTGGAGGCAGCGTCCCACTGCTTCCGGGCTAGCTGGAGGCCGAGCTCGGATAGTTTGTCGCTGATCTCCCTTGGTCGCTCTTCCTTGCCGAAATAGTCCCTAAGCACCACTGCTGACTGAAGGCCGTAGACCTGAGACCGATGCAGGCGCCCGTCGGTTATCTCGAAGACACTGGCGCTCGAGGCGTGGCTCACCACGATCGGCGAGTGGGTGGCCACTAGGAACTGCATACATGGGAATGCCGCCGGAAGCGCTGTTATCACGTGGCCCTGCCACTGTGGGTGCAGGTGAAGATCCAGCTCATCAATCAGGATACATCCCGGGCTGCTGAGTGGATCAGCCAGATGGGGGTTGACTATGCTTGCACGCATGGCAATGTCGCCAGCGAGGGACAGAAGCACCTTTTCGCCGTCCGACAACTGCTGTATCGATAGGTCCCTCCCCAGCTTAGTAAGAACCATGCGCAGGGCTGGCTTTCTCTGGACCCTCAGGTTGGTGCAACCGGGAAGCATCCGGGCTACCGCGGTGCGGACCGCATCCAGTTGTGGATCGCAATACGACCTGTCCGCCACCTTCCTTTCGTTCTCGTGGTCCTCCATAGCGCGGAACCACTCGAAGAAGGTCCTGAACTGGCGGTCCGCACTGAACGCGCCCTTGTACCCGGCCGTCCGGCCGAACTCCGACGAGCCTCTTATGCGCAGTGGAACTTGGTCGGCAGCTCGGTTCACCGGGTACATACAGATCACTGGCAGGTCCGTCTGCGTGTCTATTCCGTTCCAGTACTGGCGGGCCAGCGCTGCCTGTGGGGCCTCTGAGCCGACTGTCACGCCGGGCAGTAATCCTACGCCGTCGCGGCTTGACCCGAGAAGGCGCATCGGCCATACCTGCCGATCCTTCAGTAACCAGGCGAGCCCGATTCCGACCTCTTGGCTCCCATCGCGGACCGTGCCCACTATGTGAACCTGCTCGCGCCGGTTACAGAAGTCCTCAGGTGTTAAGCGAGCTTGGAATGGCTGAGTCCTTGGACCGATCCGGCGCACAATGTCTCCAAGTGCAAACGATGCGGCCCGCAATGCGCTGGTCTTTCCTGAGCCGTTCACCCCGTACAGTACCGTCAGGGGGCTCAGAGCAACCGGATCGAAGTCCAGCGCCCTGTAGTTAGTGACGCTCAGGCGGGACAGCATGAACGGGTGCGCGTCGGGCGTCCTTGCCTTCATGTTGGTTTCACTATCCTTCCTGAACTGCGAGCACCTCTGAGGTCGGCTCGCGCACGTCCTCCAGCCGGCCTGGCTAATCGTGCACTCTGTCTCTGCCCTTGGCAGTATTGTTGCGACCTCTAGTGAGGTACTAAGATACCATCGGCATCGTCGTCTGGCTCAGGGGCACCGATGGTTTCACTTGCCCTGAGCCAGCCTTGTACGTCGCGGAGAGTGGTCATGTCCCAATGCCAACAGAAGATCACCAGGCTTCGGCTAGCACTTCATCATCAAGAGCCCGATCGCGTGCCTGTGGGCGAGTTCTTCTGGACCGGCTTCCTCAGGCGCTGCAAGGCGGTCTGGGGCGAGGAGTTCGACCCGTACCGCCGGTTCGACCTGGACTACATCGTCATCGGCCCGAACATGGACCCGGTGATCCGGCCCTTCGAGGTGGTCGCGCAGTCGGGCGACGACATCACGGTGCGGACCGGCTTCGGCGCGACGATCCGGCGCTCCGGCGACCTGCCCATGCCCAGCTTCGAGGCCTTCTCCGTCACGCGGCCGGAAGAGATGGCCGACTTCGCCTTCGATGCGCCGGACGACCCGCGCCGCTTCCGGCATGGCGGCGACGACCAGCTCAACTGCGTGGGCGACGCGCTGGCCCGCGACATCCCCAGCTTCCTCGATCGGATGGCGCCCTACACCGCGGACATGGCGGTCTTCGGCGGCATCTGCGAGCCCTTCGAGTACCTCTGGCGCATCATCGGCACCGAGAACGCGCTGGAGTGGATGGCCACCGCGCCGGACGAGCTGGGCGCCTTCGTGCAGCGGATCGGAGCGCACATGGTCGCCATGTGCCGGGCGCAGATCGACGCCGCCGAGGGCAAGCTGGCCGGCATGGTCATCTGGGGCGACGTGGCCTACCGCAGGGGGATGCTCTTCGGCGCCCGGCGCTGGCGGAGCCTCTTCCGCCCCCACGTGCAGGCCCTCATCGACCTCTGCCACGAGCGCGGCCTCATGGTGATCTACCACGGCTGCGGCAACGCATCGGATATCCTGGAGGACATGGTCGAGATCGGCCTGGACGCCTACAATCCACTGGAGGCCAAGGCCGACCTGGACGTGGTGAAGCTGAAGGAGAGCTACGGCGGACGCCTGGCCTTCTGCGGCAACATCGATGTCCGCGTGCTGGAGTCGGGCGACCCGGTTGCCATCCGAGCCGAGGTCCTCTACAAGCTGCAGGCGGCGCGGGGCGGCGGCTACATCTTCCAGTCCGACCACTCGGTGAGCAGCGGCGTGGCGCCCGAGAGCTATGAGCTGGCCATCCGCACGCTCCGCGAGACCGGCGATTACCCCTTGAGGCTCCCATGATGACACCCAGAGAGCGCGTCCTCACCACGTTCGACCACCGCGAGCCGGACCGCGTGCCGGTCTGGTGCGGCGCTTCGGCCGAGTTCCAACAGAAGGTGCGGGACGAGCTGGGCCTGGACGAAGAGGCCTGGCTCCTCCGCATCCGCGACGACTTTCGCCGGGTCCGCGCTGGCGACTGCGGGCCGGAGTTTGCCCTCTCGCCCGGCGCCACCTGCCGCACCGTCTTCGGCGTGGAGCGCCATGGACTGGGGTACGGCCAGCCGCTGAGCCACCCGCTGGCGGACGCCGGCCTGGCCGAGGTGGATGCCTATGCCTGGCCCGATCCCGCCTGGGTGGATGTCTCGCGCATCCGCGAACAGGCGCTGCGTCGGGAAGGCCGATATGCCATGCTGGGCGGCGACTGGTCGCCCTTCTTCCACGACGCCATCGACCTGCTGGGCATGGAGCGGCTCTACTTCGCCATGGCCGACGAGCCGGAGCTGGTGCAGAGCCTCATGCGGCACATGGTGGACTACTACTACGAGTCGAGCAGGCGCGTCTTCGAGGCCGCGGCCGGGGCGATCGACATCTTCTTCGTCGGCAACGACTTCGGCAGCCAGCGTGGCCCCCTCCTCTCGGCCCGCCACTTCCGTACCTTCGTGCTGCCCCACCTGGCGCGGCTCATCGACCTGGGGCACAGCTACGGCCTCAAGGTGATGCTCCACTGCTGCGGCGGGATCCGGCCGCTGATCCCGGACATGATCGACGCCGGCCTCGACGCCCTCCATGCGGTGCAGCCCAGCTGCCTGGGCATGGACCTGGCGGGCCTGAAGGCCGAGTTCGGCGACCGCATCGTCTTCAACGGCGCCATCGACTCGCACCACGTGCTCATCAAGGGCACGCCCGAGACGGTGCGCGAGGGGACCCGCGAGGCCCTGCGCGCCATGATGCCCGGAGGCGGCTACATCGCCGGCGCCAGCCACGACAGCATCCTGGAGGAGACCCCGGTGGTGAATGTCGTGGCCATGTTCGACGCGGTCCACGAGTTCGGCGCGTATGCCTGACGCCTCCGAGATCGGCCTGGCCCTGAGCCTGCGGGGCGTCAGCAAGCGCTATCCCGGCACGCTGGCCGTCGACCACGTCGACTTCAGCCTCCGCTCCGGCGAGATCCACGCGCTGGTGGGCGAGAACGGTGCGGGCAAGTCGACGCTGGTGAAGATCATCGCCGGCGCGTTCAGCGACTACACCGGCCAGGCGCTCATCAACGGCAAGGAGGTGGCGCTCCGGTCGCCCGCCGCCGCCAAGGCGCAGGGCATCGAGCTGATCCACCAGGAGCTGAGCCTCGCCCTGCCGCGCAGCGTAGCCGAGAACGTGCTGTCCGGCCGCCTCCCCGTGCGGGCCGGCTTCTGGGTGGACGACCGGCGCCTGGAGGCGGACGCCCGCATCTGGCTCGAGGCCGTGGGGCTGGATCTGGACCCCGCCACCCCTGTGGAGGAGCTGAGCCGCCACGAGGCCCAGTTGGTGGAGATCGCCCGGGCGCTGGCCAACATGCCCTGCATCCTGGTGCTGGATGAGCCCACCTCGTCGCTGAGCCGCGAGGAGACCGACCGGCTCTTCGAGCTGCTGCGCCGCCTGCGGTCCAAGGGGCTGGCCATCGTCTACATCTCGCACCACCTGCCCGAGATCTTCGCCATCGCCGACCGCGTGACGGTCATGCGCGACGGCCGCAAGGTGGCCGAGGAGAGCCTGCGCGACGTGAGCCCCGAGCGGCTGGTGGGCCTCATGGTGGGCGGCGCCGCGGCCGGCCTGCGCCCGCACCGCTCCTCCGAGCCCGGCGGCGTGCGGCTGGAGGTGGCCGGAGCCGGGCGCAAGGGCTTCTTCACCGACGTCTCGTTCAATGTGCGAGCCGGCGAAGTGCTGGGCATCGGCGGCCTCAGCGGCTCCGGCCGCACCGAGCTGGCCCGAAGCCTCTGCCGCATCGACCCGCTCCACAGCGGCACGGTGACGCTGGACGGCGCGCCCGTGGCCCGTGGCGGTCCCTCCACGGCCATTCGGCGGGGCCTGGCGTACCTGACCGAGGACCGCAAGGGCGACGGCCTGGCCCTGCGCCTGACCGTCTCCGACAACGTGCTGGCGGCCGCCATGCCGGGCCGAACGCAGAAGGGGTGGCTGGCGCCTCGAGCCGGAGGTGTCGCCGCCCTGCTGGACCAGCTGGCGGTGCAGCCCCGAGACCCGCGCCGCCAGGCCGCAGGGCTCAGCGGAGGCAACCAGCAGAAGGCGCTTCTGGCCCGCTGGCTGGCCGTGAACCCCGAGGTCCTCTTCCTCGACGAGCCGACGCGCGGCGTGGACGTGGCGGCCAAGGCGGCCATCCACGAGGCCATCGTCCGGCTGGCCGAGGCGGGCAAGTGCGTCGTGCTCATTTCCAGCGACTTGCCCGAGTTAGTGGCCCTCTCGGACCGAGTGCTGGTGATGCGCCAGGGGCGCGTGGAGGCCGAGCTGGCCCGGGAGCAGTGCAGCGAGGAGGCCGTGCTGCTGGCGGCCAACGGCAGACCGGCGCCAGCAACCGCAGCCGTGCCACCAACGACTGTGGCGCCACCGGCAACCACTGAGACGATCCCGCCACCTGCGCCGCCCGAGCCCGACGCCCACGCATCCAGGCATGGGACGGCCGGTCGACGCTGGCCGGCGCTCGCGGCGGCCGCGCTGGCGCTGGCGGTGGTGGCCATGCTGGCGCCGCGCGCCCTGTTCAGCCCGGCAAACCTGCTCTCGGTGGTGCAGGCCGTGGCGATCCTGGGCGTGGTGGCCTGCGGGGTCTGCTTCACCACCTATACAGGGCACTACGCCGACCTGTCGGTCCCTTCGGCCATGGCCTTTTCGGGCATCGTCACCATCTGGGCGCTACCGCATGGGCTGGGGCCCGCGCTGGCGGCGGGGCTGGGCGTGGGCCTGGCCGTGGGGGTGGTGAACGGCGCCGCCATCGGCTGGCTCCGGGTGAACCCCATCATCTGGACCCTGGCCACCGGCGCCGCCGTGGGCGGTCTCATCCGGTGGGTCTTCAGCGGCGAGCAGGTCTACCCCGACGAGGCGCTGGCGGCTGGGCGCACTTTCCTGGAGCTATACGGCGGCAAGGTGTGGGGCCCCGTGACGCTGGCAGTGGCAGCCATGGTAGCAGCGGCGCTGGCGGCTGCGGCGTTGCTGCGCGGGACGCTCTTCGGCTTCCAGGCCCGGCTCACGGGGGCGAGCTACGAGGCCGCCCGGCTCAGCGGCGCGCCCGTGGGCGGCGTGGTGGCCGCGGCCTTTGCGCTCTCCGGGCTGGCGGCGGCCGTGGGCGGCATCCTTCTCGCCTCGCTGAACAAGGTGGGCGCGCCCTACATCGGCAAGGGGTACGACTTCCTGGCGGTCACAGCCATCGTGCTGGGCGGCATGAGCCTTGCGGGCGGGCGCGGAGGCGCGGGCGGCGTGCTGGGCGGCGTGCTCGTCATCGGCCTGCTGCGGAGCGCCATGAACCTCATCGGTCTGAACAGCTTCCTGCAGGAGATCGCACAGGGCATGGTCTTCATCGCGGTGGTGGGAGCCCACGCGCTGCTCCTCCGGCGGCAGGGCCTCGACGATGCATAGCGCGGCATGGCGCACCGTAGCCGGCATCGCGGCGCGGAGGCGGATCTGGCTGCTCCTGCTGGCGGTCTGGGGCGTCATGGCGGCCACCGCGCCCCACTTCGCCACAGGGCCCAACACCGCCTCCATCCTGAAGGCGGCCGCCACGCACCTGCCCGCCGCCATCGGCCTGACGTTGGTGATGGTGGCCGGACAACTGGACCTCTCGTTCGGCTCCGGCATGAGCCTGGCAGGCATGGTGACCGTGGCGCTCCAGCCGAAGCTGGGCTGGGCGGGAGCCATGGGCGTGGCGCTGGCCTGCGGCGCGCTGCTGGGCGCGGTGAACGGCCTGCTTGTGGCTCGGGCCAGGGTCAACTCCTTCATCGCCACGCTGGGCACCATGACGATCGTGCAGGGCATGGTGAACATCCTCTCCAGGGGCGGCACTCTGGCCGTAGAGGAGTTCGCAGCCGGCGACTGGCTGGAGGGACCGTGGCTGTCGGCCCTCTGCCCACGCGCCGCGCTGGCCGCGCTGCTGGTGGTCGGCTTCGAGTTGCTGCTTCAGCGGACCCGCTGGGGGCGCAACCTGCTGCTCGTGGGCGCCAATGCCACCACGGCCAGGTACGCGGGCCTGAACGCGCCGGGCGCCCTGCAGGCGGCCTTCACGCTCTCGGGCCTCCTGGCGGCCTGCGGCGGCGCGCTCTTCGCGGTGAGCGTCAGCTCGGCCAACCCGCTCATGGGCGAGAGCTCGCTCATGGTCGTGATCGCCGCGGTCATCATCGGCGGCACATCCATGCAGGGCGGCCGGGGAAGCGTGGTGGCCTCGGCGGCGGCGGTCCTCGCGCTGGTCTCGCTCAGCAGCGGCCTCAGCTGCATGGGCGCCAGGCCCGAGGCGCAGATGCTGGCCAGCGGGCTCGTGCTGGGCGCCAGCGTGCTGTACGACGCCTGGATGGCACGGGCGGCGCGGCTCCGGAAGGGCAGCCGGGACGCGCGGGGGTGATGGGGCGGCGGGGCGTGATACAATGCGCTTGGAGGCAGACCGAATGGTGCGGTACGGCATACAACTCGACTCGGACGCGATCAGCCGCTTCTGCGCACGGTGGCGCATTTGCAGTCTGTCTGTGTTCGGGTCTGTCCTACGGGCCGATTTCCGGTCCGACAGCGACATAGACTTTGTGGCGGACTTCGGCGTGGACGCTCCATGGGACCTGATCGACCTGGAGGAGATGAAGGACGAGCTCGCCGGGATCGTGGGCCGCAAGGTCGACCTGCTCAGCAGGTATGCCGTCGAGCGAAGCCAGAACCCCTACCGGAAACAGCATATCCTCTCCACCGAAGAGCGTGTCTATGCGGCGTGATGAGGCCCTGCTCGGCGATATCGTGCTTGCCGCCAGGCGGATCGGTGAGCATATTGCCGGCCTATCGCACGACGCCTTCCTGACGGACCGCAAGACGCAAGCCGCCGTCGAGCGCGAGATAACGATTCTCGGCGAGGCGGCGAACGACCTCTCGGATGATCTCCGCGCGGCCCATCCCGAGGTTCCATGGCAGCGGCTGGTCCGCCTTCGCCACTTCTACATCCATGCCTACGAGATGGTCGACGCGAACCAGGTATGGGCGACCGCGTGCCGCTCGGTCCCTGAGTTCCTCAAGGCTGTGGAGCCCCTGCTGCCGAAGGCTCCCCCGGACTGAGCCCCTGCAGCGGACCATCAGGCAGGTCGCTCCCAATCATCCGACGCCTGCGTCACAGGGTCTGTGTACCTGATGCCGCCGATGGCCGGGGCGCTCTGCAGGTCGTCGGTGTAGATACCGCCGCAGCCGGCGCTTACCGCAGCCGCAAGGATCAGGGCGTCGTAGTGCGACATCCCGTGGTTGACGCCGATACGGACGGCATCTGCGACGACACGAGCCGTGACATCGACAACCTTGGCCGTGGCGCAGAGCGTGCCAATGTACGATGTCAGGTCCATAGCAACGGAGGCGTCGGGTAGCTTGCCTCGGCGGATCACAGCGCAGACCCTGCTGAGGACCCGCGAACTGATGACGAGCTCACCCGAGGGCGACAGCTCGCGGATCAGTGCTTGGGCCAGCGCTCGCTCGCGCGGGTACCGGGCGTCAACGCTGTACAGGAGGATGTTGGTATCAACGAACGCCTGGGGCATAGCGCTCCTCGCGCGCCGAGTAGATGGCCTGTCGCGTCGAATAGGCGCCGACTGGCATGGGCAGGCCGCGCTGCATCGCCGCTTCGAGCGCGTCCGAGACGGTTCGCCGCTGTTCGGGGGTCGGCATCGGTTCGATGGTAACGGTCACTCGTTGCCCGTTGAGTTCGCGAAGCAACCGGGCGAGCACGATGCGTCCGTTACGAACCTCGCCCACCATCGTGGTCATGGGCATCTCCTCCATAGGCCATTGACCGATCACCCGCGGCGCGGCCTACCTCCCCGCTTCCCTGGCGACCTCATCCGGCGTCAGGGCGAAGGCGTAGAGGCGCAGGTTGCGCAGCAGGCCCTTGAACTGGTACATGCCCTCGCGGAGGTGGTAGTCGCCGACATAGAGCGGGCCGGGCCATGGGCAGAAATCGACCATCGGCGCCGCACTCGCACGCCGTGCTCCTTCCCCTTGCGCAGCGAAGAGCCCCGACCCCAGCGCCGCGCCCGGCCAAGCGGCATCCGCAGCGGGTAACCTACGCACGACCTGAACCCACGACGCGGAGGCCTCCATGCGCGAAATCGCGACCCTGTTGCTCACCCTCTTCTGCCTCATCTGGCTCCCGGCGGCTTCAGAGGCCGCGGTGGAGCTCCATGTGGCGCCCAACGGCAACGATGCCTGGAGCGGACGCAAGCCCGCGCCGACCAAGGGCGGTTCCGACGGCCCCTTCGCTACGCTCGAACGCGCCCGCGATGCCCTCCGCGCCCTCCGCGCCGCCGGCAAGGTCAGGGGACCGGCCACTGTCTGGCTTCGGGGCGGCGTCTATGAGCGTGCCTCGAGCTTCGCGCTGGAGGCGGAGGACGGCGGCACGCCCGGCGCGCCCGTGGCCTATCGCGCCGCTCGCGGCGAGGCCGTACGCATCTCCGGCGGGCGGACCGTGGGCGGCTGGAAGCCCGTGACCGACGCTACCGTGCTGGCCCGCATCTCCATGGAGGCCCGCTCGCTCGTGCGCGTGGCCGACCTGCGGGCCCAGGGCATCACCGACTACGGCGCCATGGCCCGGCGCGGCTTCTCAACCGGCGGCGCGGCCTGCCTGGAGCTGGTCTACGCCGACACGCCCATGACCCCCGCCCGCTGGCCCAACGAGGGCTGGGCCACCATCGCGGCGGCGCCGGCTGGGCCCAACGGCGGCAGGTTCACCTACACCGGCGACCGGCCCAGCCGTTGGACCGCTGCCGAGGAGGCCTGGGTCCACGGCTATTGGATGTATGACTGGGCCGACACCTACGAGAAGGTGGCCTCCATCGACCCGGCCAAACGCGAGATCGCCACCGTGCCGCCCCACGGCGTCTACGGCTACGGTCCCGGTCGCCGCTGGTACGTCCTGAACCTCATCGAGGAACTGGACGCGCCGGGCGAGTACTGGCTCGACCGCAAGGCCGGCCTCCTCTACTGCATCCCGCCCGCTGGCAAGTCCGGCCCCGCTGTGGTCACCATGGCCGCCGAACCGCTCATCACCCTCAGGGGTGCGCGCAACGTCACGCTGGCGGGGCTCATCCTGGGGAACGGCCGGGGCGACGGCCTGCAGATGAAGGACTGCACCGACTGCGTCGTGGCCGGCTGCACGCTTCGCAACATGGGCGGCTCCGGCATGAGCGTCGAGGGCGGCAGCCGCTGCGGCGCACGCTCCTGCGACCTCTACGGCTTGGGCGAGACCGGCATACAGCTCTCTGGCGGCGACCGCATGACGCTGACGCCCTCCGGCCACTTCGCCGAGAACTGCCACATCCATCACCATAGCCGCTGGTGCCGCACCTACCGCCCGGCCATCGGCATGCAGGGCGTGGGCGCGCGCGCTTCGCACAACCTGATCGAAGACGGGCCGCACAACGCCATCCTGCTGGGCGGCAACGACCACGTCATCGAGTTCAACGATATCTCGCGGGTCTGCACCCAGACCGGCGACGCCGGCGCCGTCTACATGGGCCGCGACTGGGCCATGCGGGGCGTCGTGGTGCGCCACAACCGCTTCCACGACATCGGCCCCACCATCTCGGCCGGCCAGGAGGGGCGCTACACCGAGGTGATGGCCGTCTACCTCGACGACTGCTTCAGCGGCGGTACCATCGCGGGCAACCTCTTCCTGCGGGCCGGGCGCGCCATCATGCTGGGCGGCGGGCGCGACAACACGGTGGAGAACAACGTCTTCATCGACTGCAACCCCTCGGTCCACATCGACCAGCGCGCGAAGGGCTGGGCCGCGGAGTACATGAAGCCCAACGGCGGCTGGTCCATCTTCGAGAACCTGAAGGCCGTGCCCTACAACCGCCCGCCCTACGACAAGTACCCGCACCTGGCGGCGATCCTCGAGGACGATCCGCCGGCTGCCAAGTACAACCGCATTGTCCGCAACATCCACGTGGGCAAGGGGAAGTGGATCGACTGGCTCGACGGCCTCAACGAGAAGGTGGTGGAGGCGACCGGTAACGTGACGGAGGGCGACCCCGGCTTCATCAACGCCGCCACAGGCGACTACGGCCTGAAGCCCGGCTCCCCGGCCCGCAGAGCCGGGTTCCAGCCCACGCTCTTCCACAAGGCCGGCCTATACCGCGACGCCTACCGGAAGACGCTGCCGGTGCGATAGGGGTCCAGCGCCCAGAGTAACATAAAGGCGTCGGTACGAACTCGTCATCAGGAGGAGCCGCAAGTGGCTGATGTGCAGTCGGTCTGCAAGGCGTTTGAGCAGTGGTACGCGACGCTGCCGGTCCTGGGGGACGGCTTGGTCGCAAAGGGCAACATCGCGGGGTGCCTCGGGCTGATCCAGAACATCCGGGAGGGCGCCTCGCTGTCGCTGGACGACCACCTGACACCCAACAAGGGGCAGGTTCGTGGCGTCGGCGGCCCCAATGTGCGGCGCATCTTGGCCCACTACGGCGAAGCTCGCCCGTTCGTGGCCGAGGGTGGCCGCACAAATCGGGGCCTTATCGCCACGGCTCAGGCGCTTCTCGGCACGCTAAAGGAGGCCGGGCTCGCCGACCTGAGCGCAGATGGACGTGATGAGGCGCTGGTCGCCATGCAGGAGTACCTGGTGGCCCGCGTCCGTGAGTACTTCGGGCTGAAACGCCTAAGAGTGACCTATGACGGGGGCAAGTCGACGGCCGAGTGCATCCGTGATCTGCTATCAGCCGCGAGGGAGCACGGCAAAGAAGGGCAGGTCGCCGAGTACCTCGTGGGGGCCAAGCTCCAACTCCGTTTCCCAGGTCTGACCGTTCGTAACACCAGCTACAGCACATCGGATGTCCAGACCCAGGCGCACGGTGACTTCGAGGTGGGGACTACTGCGTTCCACGTCACCGTAGCTCCCAACAGCGGGCACTACGCCAAGTGCCGGGCCAATGTGCGTGACGGCCTCCGGGTCTACCTGCTCGTCCCGGAGCGAATGGTGGAGGGCACCCGGCAGAACGCTGCCAACGAGATACCAGGCGTCATAGCTGCCGTGGCGCTTGAGGCCTTCATCGGGTGCAACGTCGACGAGTTGGCCGAGTTCTCGGGCCCGGCCACGGCCCATCAGTTGGGCAAGATGCTCCGCCTCTACAACGAGCGGGTAGCCGCTGTGGAAACCGATACGTCGGTCCTGCTGGATATCCCGGCCACGCTGGAGTAGAGTGACATAGCCAGTGGCGACACGCCTGTCGGATGCGCGCGCATGCGTTTGGGTCCACCCGAGCCGACGCGGGACCGGTCTTGGGTCCAGCGCCGTTAGGCGCGATAGGCATACGTCGACACGTCGATGAGCTCACGATATCTTGGTTCAAGGCAGTGCGTGGCGACCCATTCCACCACCGGCACACACACGGCATCACCGAACCCGAAGAGGGCCTGGTTCAGTGGCACGTTAACGACGTAATCGTCGGCGCCCATCAGTCTTGCGCACTCGCGCGGCGTCAGCAGACGCGTACGGTACTGGCCGTGTCCTGCCCGAAACAGGATCTGGCGCCCACTACCGCCGCGAGGTGTGCGCAAGCACCCTGCGACGCCGTCAGTCCGTAGCTCAGCCATACACTGGCCTTGTCGAACCCGGCGAAACACAGTCCCGTACGTTACCGTTGGGGCCCCAATCATCGCGGAAGCCAAAGCCCGGTGCCGCTCGCTCATCTGATCAAGCAGGTAGGCGGCCCGATCATCGCTCCACCACTCGAGAGCCGACGCAGGTAGGTCCTCAAGTATGTCAGCCAGGTTCAGGCGGCGTGTTGGCGGGTTAGGCATATCCCGGATATCCCAATGGAGATCGCCGTTGCGGAATATGAAATCCATGAGCGCGGGCGGCCGGACAACTGAACCACCGAACAGGTCTCGGTCTGCAACGCGGTCTGCCGAACGGCGTTGCACGTTGGCGCCCACGATGAACATCCGTTGTCGGCTCTGTGGTACGAAGTGCGCCGCATCAACGACGAGCGCGTCAACGGCATACCCGAGCGCGTTTAGGCACTGGATCGCCTCACGCAGATCGGCGCCTCCCTTTGATGTCAGGAACCCGACGACATTCTCAAGCAGCACGAGCGGCGGCCGCCTGGCCTCCATCAGTTCCAGCATCCGCGCAAAGCCCCAGAAGGCGGCTGAGCCGCCGCTGTGCAGCCCTCCGCGCGCACCCGCAAGCGAGAGGTCCGTGCAAGGAAACGAGGCGGTCGCGAGGGTGGTCGTCGGCACCTGATCAGGCGCCAACGCATGTACATCGCCAAGGACGAACAGTCCGCCACTATCGCCGTAGTGGCCCGTGTAGAGTTCCAGTTTCTTGGCATCAATATCGTTCGCAAAGACAGTGTGCCAGCCTGCGCGTTCCAGCCCCATGCGCATCAGGCCCATCCCGGCGAAGTACTCAGCAACCGACTTCCCATCGTGGACTCCACCACGGAGATCACACGTCGGAACAGCAGCTATCGTGACAGATCGCGCATACTCATGCGGGGTAGTGTGCATTGGGCTACGGGCTCCCACTGGACATGCCTGACGGCTTACGAGCGAGCAGCACTGGAGGGGCACGCCGTGGATACGTACGGCGCCGATACCAGAAGCCACGTCATGCGGGCAGTTAGGTCAAAGGATACCACCCCGGAACTCCGCGTGAGGCGGTTGCTTCATGCGGCAGGTTACCGGTTCCGGGTTCATGTCGGTGGGCTTCCCGCCAAGCCTGACCTGGCGTTCACACGAAGGCGCAAGGCGGTCTTGGTTCACGGGTGCTTCTGGCATCAGCACCCAGGCTGCCGCGCCGCGGGCAGGCCGTCGAGCAACCGTGAGTACTGGGACAAGAAGCTTGACGGAAACGTCAGGCGCGACCAGTCGGCCTTGTCGGCGCTCAATGACCTCGGCTGGGACGTGCTCATTGTGTGGGAGTGCGAGACACCGCAACAGGACAACCTGCGCGATCGGCTTGTTGCGTTCCTGGGACCTCCACGTTGCCCAGCAAGGCAACCTCGGTGAGGGCCGGCCTATACCGCGACGCCCACCGGAAGACGCTGCCGGTCCCGTAACCGACCGGCAAGGAGTAGCGACATGCCCCGTGTCCCGTGCCTGGCCCTGGCCGCCGCGATCGCCGTTCTGGCCCTGCCCTCGGTGGCCCAAACCTGGAGCGCGCCCCTGCGCGGCTCCGCGTGGGTGGGCCAGCCCTCGTGGGTGGGCAATCCCGCCCCTGCCGGCGGATTCGGCGCCGAGGAGACGAAACGGGGCGTGCGGCTTCGCGTGGCCGCGCCGGGCACCGGCATGAAGTTCCACTGGCGCCTGCCCGCCGAGGTCGACCCGACCGCGCACAAGGTGGTGACCCTCCGCTACCGCGCCAAGGGCATCTCGCGGCAGGCGCACTACGCGCTCTGCGTCCTCGGTTCGCCACGGACAGGCACCGATGACTACCTGCCGGCCATCGCGCCCGGCGAGCTTATCGCCGACACACGCTGGCACACCGCCTGGGCCGACATGGCGCCGGTCGCCCGGAAGCTGAAGACGATCACCGGAGTGGCGTCCGACGTGCAGGCGGCAGGCGCCGGCGCGTGGCTGGAGATCGAGGCCATCGAGCTGACGGATGCGCCGCCCGCCGCCGGCCCATGGGACGCCTACACGCAACGGCCCGGTGCGGCGTTCGGGGCGGTGCAGCCGCTGGCGTTGGGCGCTCAAACTGCGCAGGCGCCCTTCGACCCGGCCATCCGCGCGGCGGCCGACGGCGGCATCACGGTGGAGGGCGTTCCCTTCCGGCTGGAGCCGGCCCGAGCGCTGGTGACCGGCATGGCGGAGAAGCAGACGGTGACCGTGGCCGCCGACGGATGCGCCTCGGAGGTCTACCTGCTGCTGGAGGCCGACCTCACGGGCAAGGACGACGCCATCCACGGCGGCGGCGCATTGCGGGCCATACGCGAAGTGGACCGCTTTCGCGTGCGCCTGGCCTACGCCGACGGCACGATCGACGAGCATCTGCCCGTGGGCCTTCCCGGCGGGCTTCCGGGCCTGGCCCAGGGCGCGCAGGCGCTGGCGGCGCCGGCGGACCCGCAGCGGCGGCTGGCCTCCGTGGGCGTGGTCGATGTCTGCGCCCAGGCATCGCTGCAGCTGCTGGCGGTCTCGGTCCGAAGGTCCGGCGCACGCCTCGCCCACCCCGACCTGCCGGTGGCCGCGCTGCCCGCGCATCGCGCCCCCGGGACCGCGCCGGGCGGCTCCCGCGTCGCCCTCGCCGGCCGCCTGGTCCGTGTCACCGCGGGACGCTGCTCGGCGGAGATCGACTTCTCGGGCGTGCCCATGCTTCGGGGCCTCAAGGCGAGACCCTCGGGCCGCACACTCATCGCCGCGCCGCGCCCGCTACTGCTGGTTGAGCTCGACGGCAAGCCGGCGCGCCTCATGCCGACCGCCGAGCCCGCCATGCACAAGGGCCATGCCGAGGCGACCTACCGCACCGAGGCCGACCCCGGCGTGTGCCTACGCCTGGTCATCGCCGCTGTGCCCAATGGCTTCATGGCCTACGGCGACGTCTGGGGCGCCACGGCGTCCCATCGGCTCGTCGTGCGCCTGTGCGTGGGGCCGTACACGCTGCCCGGCGGCGCGGCCGGGAGCTGGTACCTCTACCCCAAGCGCGGAGCGGCGCTGGACAATCGCGACTGCGCCTACTCCGAGCGCTACTCCGGCCTCTTCCCGCTGCAGTTCGTCGATACCTTCGCTCC
Source organism: uncultured Chthonomonas sp. (assembly GCA_903951425.1). Lineage (GTDB taxonomy): Bacteria > Armatimonadota > Chthonomonadetes > Chthonomonadales > CAJBBX01 > CAJBBX01. Next base: position 42,715 of record CAJBBX010000149.1, on the reverse strand, counting down.
GACAGCCGGCGTGGGCCTCAGCCTGCGCAGCGAGGACCGGGACTGCCTGCAGAAGCGATACCTGCTGACCAAGTCGGGCAGCGCCCTCACCGCCGCCGTCGAGCTCCATGCCGACCTGCGGCCCGGCGTGACCTGCGACCTGGCGCCCGTTGTGCTGGAGATCACGGACGGCCGCGCCGGCGCCGGGCTGGAGGCCTACCGCTCCTGGGTGGCCTCCTGGTACCGGCCCATTGCCCCGCGCAAGCCCTGGTTCCGGCAGGTCTTCAACTTCCGGCAGCGCTTCCTCCATTGGCTCGACCCGCTGGACGACGGCAAGCAGATCGACCTGCAGCGGGCCGTCACCGAGGCGAAGGCCGAGTTCGGCGGCATCGACTATCTCCACCTGTTCGACTGGGGCAACGCCGGTCCGCTGGGCCGCAGCTACGCCCGCCCCGGCGATACCGAACCGTGGCCCTACCTGAGCGGCGGCAAGGAGGGTCTCGCCCGGGCCATGGCCGGCGTGAAGGCGCAGGGCATCCGCACGGGGCTTTACATCGAGGGCTACCTGCTGGAGAGCAACGGGAAGCTGGGCAAGACGCCCGAGGCGAGCCAGTGGCAGATCCTGAGCCGGCAGGGCGCGCCCGCCTTCTATCCCGAAAGCACCGAGCGCTTCATCTGCCCCGCCGTGGAGCCGTGGCGCGGCATACAGGCAAAGACCTACGCCGACGCCCTGGCGAACCTGAGCCCTGACGGAATGTACGTCGACGAGTTCGGCTTCGGCGACGAGGGCAAGGACTGCTGGGCGCCCAACCACGGCCACGCCGTGCCCAGCTACTCGGTGACGGCCGAGAGCGGCATGCTGGCGCGCATCCGCCGGGCGGTGGGCCCCGAGATCGCCATCTACTCCGAGGAGACGCCCGTCGATGTGAACTCGGAGATGCAGGACGGCTCCTTCACCTACGCCATGAATCAGGCCTACGGCACCGTAACCCGCGCCCCGCTGAACGCCGCGCGCTTCTGCCTGCCCGGCTTCAAGACCATCGAGATCCTCTACTGCGACCAGCCCACCGCCTCCTGGGCCACCGGCGTGAAGCAGGCCTTCTTCAACGGCGAGGCGCTCTGGCTGGAGGGCCCGGCCACCGAGTGGTTCGCGTCGGAGACCCGTGCGGCCATCCGCCGCTGCTACGGCATCCTGCACGGCCACAGCCGCACCTTCGGCCTGGGCCAGGCCGACCCGCTGGTCGCGACGCTGAGGCCGGGCCTCTACGCCAACCGCTTCCGCCTCGGCGGCGAGACGATCTACACGCTCTACAACGCCACGCCCGCCACCCTCCGCGGCGACCTGCTGGCCGTAACCGCAAGCCCCGCCGCCGGCATCGACGACCTCTGGCGAGGCGCCCCGGCGCGAACGCGGAGGCAAGGCGGAACGGCCGTCATCATCGGCGAGATCGGCCCGTATGGCGTGGGGTGCGTGCGGGTGCGGCGTGAGGAGGTGAGCAGGTGAGCCCCGGCCGTCGCGGCTGACCCGGTGGATCGGGCCTCCGTGCCCGATTCCGAAGGGCTGTGGTCCGTGTCCGTCCGTGCGGGTCCGTGTCCGTCCGTGTCGGCTGGCCTGGAGGGCTCGGGTTCCGCAGGCCCGAGCCAGCGACTGAGGGGGGGCGCGGCGTCATCAGAGCCAACGGGGTAACTCCGCGCCGGTTCGGCGCTTGCGATCCGAGCGAACCTACACGGCCTCGCCTGCCAGAAGACGCATCATATGTGGCAACGGCACGGCCTGCGTGGTCGGCGTAATGGCGTAGGTTTCGGCGCCCGGGTAGACGACGAAGCGCCGCTCGGCCGCCAGGTCGTCGCACGCAATGTGGAAGCCCTTCTCCGGCCTTGGCGATAGGCTGCGCTTCACCTCCACAGCCCACTGCACGCCGCCCGGCAGGGTCAGGACCAGATCGACCTCTGCGCCGGAGCTGGTCCGGTAGAATGCGGCCTGTGTCCTCTCCGGCGCGACCGTCAGCAGTTGCTCGATGACGAAGCCCTCCCAGCTTCCGCCGACCACGGGGTGCGACACCAGGGCGTCATGGTCGCGGATCGAGAGCAGGGCATGCACAACGCCGCTATCGCGCACATAGACCTTGGGCGACCGCACCAGGCGCTTGCCTGCGTTGGCGCACCATGCCGGGAGGCGCCGCACCAGCAGCAGGTCCGCCAGCAGGTCGATGTAGCTCCCTGCGGTCTTGGCGTCGATGCCCAGGTTGCGGGCCAGATGCGCCACGTTCAGGAGCCCGCCCTGATTGTGGGCCAGCATGATCCAGAAGCGTCGGAGCGCCTCGGCGGCGATGCGGGGTCCGAACTGGGGAATATCTCGCTCCAGGTAAGTGCGGATGAAGTCCTGCCGCCAGCGCAGGCTCGCAGGCTCCGTGGCCGCCAGGTAGCTGTCCGGGAAGCCGCCCCGAAGCCATAGACGGTCGGTGGCATCGGGGTCGCCGCCGGTCTCCATCACATTAAAGGGCGCCAACTCCAGGAAGCTGATGCGCCCGGCCAGCGTCTCTCCCGACTGGTGCAGCAAGTCGAGGGAGGCCGAACCGAGCAGCAGGAAGAGCCCGTCCCGATGGCCTTCCCGACGCGCACGGTCGATGATCCCTCGGAGTACGGGGAGCAAGCCGGGTGCGCGATGGATCTCGTCCAGGATGACCAGCCGCCCCTCATGCCGGCTCAGGTAGAGCTCGGGCTCGGCCAGCTTGGCTTGGTCCTCCTGCGACTCCAGGTCCAGGTAAAGGGCGTTCCGGGCTCCGGCGAGTTCGAAGGCCAGGGTGGTCTTGCCCACCTGACGCGGGCCGAGGAGCGCCACGGCAGGCGCTTCGGAAAGCCGCTCGGTGAGGATCGGGAGGAGGCGTCGCTGGATCATGCCTGCAATTATGGAGTCTCGCTCCGTGAATTGCAAGGTTCATGTGCGATCCGGCCCGTGGTTTCCGCGCAGGCCCGCTGCATCGCGCCCTGCGGCTACCCGGAGTGCCCGGAGCCTCGGTGGGCACGTTTGTACAATCCAAAACGTTGACACCGGCTCACTACGTATCTGAAACGAGCCGGTTCGCACTCTTCCAAGAGGGGCCCCGATGTGTTCCGGTTGGTCACGGTCCCGTTGCGCGTGGCCTGGGCGCGCCCATCCATCGCCGGTTCTTGTCGTCCGCCGAACCGATGCACCCCGCCCGGTGCGGAGCCGTTAGTCGCAGGTATACGAAAGGTGGACGCCATGCGCGCCAGCATGTTGATAGCCGGTTGTGGAGCAGTCCTGCTGGCCTGTGCGGGAGTAGCGCACGCAGGCTCGCGGACCGGAAGGCCGGGGCAGTCCGACGGCCCCTGGTCCGGCTCGTGGACGACCACGTTCGGAACCATGGTGGTGCGGCAGCAGGGCGACGCGGTCAACGGCACCTACTCGCGGCAGAACGGGCGGATCACCGGACGCGCCGGCGGCAGGCGGCTGACCGGGACCTGGTCGGAAGCCCCGAGCTACAAGGAGCCGAAGGACGCGGGCGCCTTTGAGCTGACGCTCGCAGCCGATGGACGCAGCTTCACCGGCAACTACCGCTACGCCGGCAGCGCCAAGTGGGACGGCCCCTGGGTCGGCAACTTGAGCGCCGCCGGTGCAAGCGTTACCAGCCGTGAGGACCCGCCCGACGCTGAGCCTGCCCCGGCCAGGACGCCGGCCAAGCCGGGCAAGGTCGGTATCGCACTTGGCGCCGGCGGCGCCGAACAGGCGAGGGGGCTGGCGGTCGGCGACCGGCTGTGGCAGCCCGCTGGCGGCGCCCTGATCGGACAGCCGCTGCCCGGTCCGGCGCTTGCACTCCAGCCGGCGCTCGACACGCGCGAACTGGCGGGGCGGCAGTTCGCCGGAGGGGCCGCCGTCGCGCTGGCAGGCATTCGCGAACTGGCCGGGCCGCTGACAACTGAAGAGGAAGCGAAACTGGACGCCAAGTGGGCGCCCTACCTCACGATGCCCTCCTCCGAGGCCGGCGAGTACTTCGACAAGCTGGCTCCTGTGCTGATGGAGACCGCCGCCCTGCGCACCGCCGTCGCCACGGCCGCCGCGGAGTTCGACGCAGCGTGGAACGAAGCCGCCATCGCCGCCTCCTACGGCAGCGAGAACGGCGTCCGCGAGGCCCTCGCCATCGCCGACACGCAACGGGCCACTCTCGTGGCGTCTCAGGCTCGGCTGGCGGGCCTGGCGGCCAAGGCCAAGGCGCTCGGCAACCCGCCGAACCCCATCGCCGCGCGGAACAAGGCGCGGACCGCGCACACCCGGGCTGTGGCGACCGTCAAGGCGGCTCTGCCCGCCAAGCCGGCCGCCGGTCCTCGGGGAGCATGGGTGCTGCAGAGGGTCAGCCGAACCGACAGGCAGGTGGCTCCGATCATCTGCAACAACATCAACGCGGCGGCAAAGTACACGGATACCTCGTACAGCTTCCGCGCGAACTGGGCGCTGCCGCCGGACCACCCCGCTCCGGTCCGGGTCAGCACCCGGTTCGAGGCCACGTGGACCGCGCCTCCGCCGAAACTGCCGGCGGACGAGACCTTCACCATCACCATCAAGTTCGACCGCGAGTTCGGTGAGTCGCCGCGCGGCTACGCATGGGGGCAGATCAGCGGCGAGCGGATTCGCGACAACGAATGTAATGTGCTGGTGTTCTCGGATCGCCTCCTGCACCCCGACCCGCGTGAGCGCTGGGTTTCGCCGGCAGACGACAAGGACTTCGGCATGGAGAAGGGTCAGCTTCTAGGCTTCGCCCCTAAGGGCATGAAGCATGCGTTGAGCGGTACGGAGAACGTGCGGATCCTGACGCCCAGGGGGACGCCCGGACAGCTCCTGCGGCTTACCATTCGCGGAAGCGACGGCCACTCCATTGTTTCGCCGGTCGGGTATGCCGGCGCGAACATGTACCGTGTCTACACCTATGCGTGGACCACCAACGCCGGCGCGATCGCCAATGCCGGCAAGGACGTCGCCGAGGATTCCTCCGAGCAGAAGGCGCAACAGGACGCCGTGCAGTTCCACGAGGGCAACCTCCGCATCATCGAGCGCAACCTCAATGCAAGCCGGTCCGAGCTGGCCAAGGAGACCGATCCCACCCGACGCGCCGCGCTGGAGTGGCGCATCCTGCAGGGCCAGTCCGACCTCGTCGCGGAGCGCGACCTCATCACGTCCATCGAGACGGGCCAGATCGTCCATACCCGTTCGCCGTTCGACACCTACGCCCACGACCGCTTCGTGCAGGGCATCCGCGAGAACCAGCAGCAGATGGAGGCCTTCCAGCGCGCGACGGCGTCGCTGCAGCGTTTGGCCGGGATGCTGCCTGACAGCGAACAGGAGCAGGCTCGGCAGTTCATCGCGCGCCAGGTATCCGGCGAGACCGTGGCGAAGCTCGATATGGCCGGCGTCAGGAAGGTTGCGGACGCCCTCAGCCAGAAGGTGCAGGGCTATGCCGCCCGCGACGCCGCCAAGCAGGAGGAGAAGGAGGCATGGGCCACGCTGGGGCTCGATGCTTCCGAGAGGATCAAATACGCGGCGGACGGGAGCATGATGGCCTGCGCCATCCTGGGCGGCCAGGGCGTGATGATGGCGTACCAGGGCGCGACGGGCTACATAGAGGGTGGCCTCACCGAGGGCATCCTTCGGACCGCTGCCTGGTACGGGACCCCGGCCTACGTGGCCACCGAGGCATTCCGGGGCTACAGCAGAACGGACGAGAAGGGGAATGCGCGCGGCCTCGTCGGCGCGGCCAAGGATGCCGGAACCGCGTTCGTGATGGCCAAGCTGTTCGAGTACGGCACCGGCAAGGTACGCCGAGCCATGGGTGCACCCGCCATGCCCAAGGGCCCAACGGTCAGGGAGCAGCAGGAGCTGGCGGCATTCAGCAGGGCCCGGCAGCAGGGAGAGGCGCGCGCACGGCAGTTCACCAGGGCTCAGGCCGACCTGGAGGCCGCCGCCCGGTCCGGCGCATCGCCCCAGACGATCCAGAAGCTGCAGCGGAACATCCGCGACGTCGTCACGACCATCCACGCCGACCCGTATGCCAAGAACTACCTGAAGTACAAGGGCGACTTCCACTCGCAGCGCGCCTACAACGCGCACATGACCTCCGTGCATGCCGACGTCGAGGCTGCGTTCCACCGCCAGATGGACCGGCAAGGATGGAACCGGCAGCCGCTCAAGGAGTTCCGCAATGCTTCCAGCGCCGGCAGCGTGGGTATGGATCACGATATCGGGCTGGACGAGGCAGCCGCCCGGGCGCTGCTCAAGGGCCGCAAGCGCGCAACGGTGGCGGAGTGGCAGTCCGACGCCCAGAAAGCCTGGGACCAGGCCTACCAGCAGACGACCGGCCGTAGCGCCGGGCGATCCTGGGAGACGGTGACGACCTCCGGTCACGCCGAGAGCTACCGGGACCTGAACTGGCTCTCCAGCCAGAAGGACGGCGTGCAGAAGGCCTGGGGGCAGCAAGCCGGTGACGTGACGCGCTACAAGGCGTGGCACCTGCAGAACGACCCCGGGCTCGGCCAAATGCTGAAGCTGCAGGAGATGAGCCGGGGCGCCGCCAAGGACATGGGCTCCAAGCTACGGCCGATACTCAACGCGGTAAAGCCCAAGTCGGCCGCCTCGGTCGAGCCGCTCCAGCAGGCCCGGCGCCACTGGCAGCGCATCGAAACGGTCATGGAGGCGTTCGGGAACAACACGCTCGATCCCATCACGGCCTCGCGCCGCATCCGCGAGATCACCGGCGGCAAGGATATCCCGCAGGTGGTGGACGAGATGGGCACGATGCTGGAGAGCCTGACCAAAGCCGCCGGGAAGTAAGCCTACCGCCGAGGATCAGGGCGGAGCGGTGGCCGGCCGTACCGCCCTGGTCGTCAAGCCCGGCGCACTACAGTCGCTGTTGCACCCTTGGAGGTCCCATGCGCATCGTCCATTGCCTGCTGATCTGCGTCTGTAGCTGGGTGGTATGGCTGTCCGGCACTCAGGTGATCGCCCTGCGCCTCTGGGGTGTGGAGACGACGGCGGAGATGTACGCGGCGTCGGCGATCTCCTCCCGGCGCAACACGGCATTCGCCAAGTACCGGTTCACAACGCCGGACAGGACCGTGGCGCACGGCACGTCCCTCGGCACGCGTGATGCGCCCGGCCACAGCATCCGCATCCGCTACCTGCCGGGCAACCCGGCCGTGAACGGGCCGACCAGCACAAGCTACGGCGCGGGCCAGTTCGCGGCGTACGGCATCGTCGGCTGGCTGCTGTCGCTCTGGGCCGTGCGCGTCTGGCGTGGCCGCGCGCCTGAGCCGGCTACCGACGGCCCGCCGGCGGACGAGGACGCGACGACGAAGCACGCTGCCCGACGGGTCGGCAGGAGGGTGTTGGACATCTGGCCGTCCCTCCTGCTATCTGCCGTCATCGTACTGGCGGCGCTGGCCTATCAGCGGCTGGCCGACACCGGCGACACCCGCCCCGTCGCCCAATCCTCAACTCGGTCGATCGGACCCACAGCGCCATGATGCCCGGGGCGCCGGCCGGCCCGGCTCCGAACACCTCCGGGCATGATGCTACTTCTCGGCCGGCATGTCGGCCAGTTCGAGCAGCGATGCCGGCTTGACGGCCCTCATCTCGGCTACGACCTTGCGGGTGCGGTCGGTGGGCTTGTAGAGCTCGACAATGGCGTCGGTCACGTCCACCACCTCGACGTTGGTGCCGGTGAAGTCGCACTCCATGGCGATGACCGCCAGGCCCTTGGCCCGGGCCAACTGCGCAAGCTGGGCCTTGATGGGCTCGAGCAGGTCGCCGACCGGCACGTGGCCAAAGCCCTGGAAGTGCATGAGCCGCTGCTGGTTCTTGCCCCAGGTCTCGAGCTCGTTCGCCCTGGCGGTGTTCCCGGCCTTCTTGGCGGCATCATACTCAGCCATCTTGGCCCTCATGGCCTTGACGGGCCCCATTCCGGCCATGGCGCACGCGATGGCAATGGCCCGATTGTCGTAAACGCCGACCCGCACCTTGGCCGGCTCCCCGGCGCGACCGGCGGCCTGCGCCGTCGAGCCGAGCCCTATCAGTACCGCCACCGTCGCGACCAGACCCAAGCTTCGTGATTGCATTGCAGCGCCCCCTGTCCTGATGTGTGTCGCATCACTTACTCGTACCATGGTGGGCGGGATCCGCGGCGCGAACATGGGCCGAACGGCCCAATCAGTGCCGGGAGTTACGCGTAGTTCAGTCAGGCTGGATCGGCGACGCTGTACCGGCGGGGCCCGTCCTGTCGTCGCGCCGGGCCCGAGCATCGGCGTAGACCGACGGGTACTGCCGCTGCCAGAGGTACTTGGCGATGACACGCAGGGCGTCCTCGGCGCAGGGCGCGCCCCAGCACTCGGTCTCGGGGTCGCCGGTATCGACGATCCGGGCGCCCGATCTCTCGCCGTAGCGCTTCAGGTCGTAGTAGTCGCCGTAGACCCAGACGGCCAGGTCGTAGTACCGCTTGTTGCCCGTGTAACGGTAGAGCGTGAGCAGGGCGTCGGTGTGGTACCAGATGGAGAGCGGGTTCTCCCCGTAGGCCGGGCCCGAGGGCTTCAGGTCCGGCAGCGCCGCGTAGTAGCGCCGGTCCAGCTTGAGCGACGGGACCACGACTTTGTCCAGCCACAGGTCGGCCTCGCGCAGGTACTTCGCGTCCTTGGTCGCCTGGTAGGCGTGCGCCAGGCCGAGGGCCGCCCAGGTCATGTTCTCGCCGAAGTCGCTCATCTGCGCGCGCCCCTCGGGGGTCAGGATGGCGTCGGCCAGCGTGCGGATGTCCTGCATCTCCCGCGCGGCCCTGGTGTCGAGCCAGCGGTTGTACACCGCCTCGATGACGGCCCCGTTGGCGCTGGCCCGACCGAAGAAAAGGCCGCTCGATAGCTTCTGGTAGACGAAGGATCGGAGCAGATCGTACTCAGCCCTCAGTTCGTCAGCGAAGGCCTTGTCGTGCCGGAAGGCCGGGATCCCCTCGGCCATGGCCCGCATGCTGTGGTACGTGTCGACCTGCTGCCCCGGCGGCGCGTGCTTCCCATTCCACGGGGCCAGCATGTAGGGCATCGTGCCGTCGGGCCGGGTGTAATCGATGACTACCTGCAGGCCCTGCCGGGCGCGCCGGAGGTCATCGGGGTCACGCGTCGCTCGGTAGGTGCGGAGGTAGTAGAGCGGGAACCTGGGCACGTCGTCCATGTTGAAGTGGGTGCGCTCGGTCAGCATGTTGAGCGGCGCAGCCAGCATGGGCGGCACGGCCGTGAGGGCTACGGGCATCTGCGTCCAGTGCGCGAACTCGTACCAGAGGTTCCAGCGCGCCGAGTAGACCAGGTCGAGCTGGATGCGCGCCGCGGGCCGCCGCAGGTCCACCGGGCCGGTGGTGTCGAGGAGCCCGCGCTGCCAGTCGTTCGCGGTGTAGGAGAGGGACCGCATCTCGTAGGCGCCGGCCGGCGGCCCGTACTCCGCCGCCTCCGGCAGGCTCCCGCCGCCGCTGAGCAGGAAGAGCGCCAGGTTAAGCGGCGTGTCGGTATCGTGCAGGTAGCCGACGCAGAGGCTGTCGCCTGCGCGGAGCCGGTCGCCCTGCTTCACGGGGATGCCCTGCCGAAGGACGCAGAAGGGGTGCCGGCGCCCCTGGCCGTCGATCACGCGCAGGTCACGCGGCCGCCGCTTCGCGGTCATGTCGCCCAGAAGAGCCTCCACGGGAAAGTGCGCGAGGACCCGGTCGGGGCCGGCCTTCGGCTTCTCCATCGGCGGGCAGTACCAGAGTGCGCTGACGGTGCGGAACGCCCGCCCGTCCAGCCGGATGGCGTTCCGGTCGCCGGACCCCGCCGGCGTGGGCCCGGCCTGTGCGGGCATGGCGCCGCACGACAAGAGCATGCAATAGGTGACCGAGCATGCGACGGCGGAAGCGATGCGCACCGAATCTCCTTCCTCAGGGTCCAGGCGGCAGACCCATCAGTTCGACTGGATCGCCCTCTTCGCATACCACGAGCGCGGCGGCTGCTTGAACCGGCCGGGTAGCGGAGCCGCTTGTTGGGGTAGCGCGTCAACCACGAGCTTGTTAACCGTGCGCCAGGCCTTCTTCAGGGCGAGATAGTTGGGCGTCGGCCGCGAGTTGGCCCCGTAGCTCGGCGACTCGACCTCGTCCCAGTAGAGGGTCTGCTTCAGGCCGTCGAACCGCAGCGAGATGCAGTCTACCTCGGCATCGGGCACCAGGTAGGCCGAGCCCTTCAGCGCGAAGACGCCGGTGGCGCGGAGATCCCGGCGGAGCTGCGCTAGGCGCGGCGCGGCGATGCGGCCGACCAGCAGGCCGCGCCCCCAGCTCTTCGGGTCCTTGCCGAACACGGCGCGCCCATCGGCCCAGACAGCAGCCCGCAGGCAGGGCTCCCACCCCATCGGTCCGAAGCCCGCACTCTCCTGCCAGATCGCGATGATCGGCGGCTCGGAGCCCGCCAGCGGGTTGCCGTCGGCCGGCGGACCGGCGGTGGCGGGCAGGGCCATGGCTGAGATGGCGAGGAGCGCCACCGCTTTCGCCCACCCACGTGTCGCCCTTCCGATCCGCATCACTCCTCCTCCCTGCCGCAACCCCATCACCTCACGGGCGTCAGGGTCACCGGGCCCGACATCGTCCTCAGGGTCACGCGCCGGCCCTTGATCACGGCGCTGGGTGCGTCGGTGCGCCAGGCGCCTTCGGGCAGGTCGATCACCAGCGGCAGGTCGGGCGACTTGTCCGCCGTGATCGTGATCGTGCCGTCGGCCCGGGCGGTCAGGTCGAGCACTTGGTCGTGGAGGTGGACCTGGGTGATTCGCAGCTCCGGCCAGGCCCTGGGCAGGCGAGGACGCAGGCGCAGCCCCTCTGCCGTGGGATCCAGGCCCATGAAGCCGTAGAGCATCACCTGCGGCACGAGCACGCTCTCGAAGAACTCGTTGTCGATGCCTAGCCCTCCGGCGACGTTGGCGCCCTGCATGGTGCCACGGGCGTGGTCGCGGGCGTAGTAGGCCCGGTAGCCGCCGTCGGCCTGCGTCTCGTCGAACCAGCCCAGGATCTCCTGCAGCCGCTTCCATGCGTCATCGGGGCCGTCGACCCGCAGGCGGCACATCAGGTCGTGGTAGGACCAGCCCAGCACGGCGCCGCCGTCCTGCACCTGGTAGCCCCAGGGAATGCTCTCCGGGCTCGACCAGGCCCAGAAGTAGTAGTCCAGGTTGCGCCGAGTGGAGGCGCGAGGCCCGAAGCGCCAGTGGTAGATGTCGGCTCCGGTGGAGGTGTCTCCTGCCACCGTTCGGCGCCCGCTGATCCAGTCGCGGATACTGCGAGCCTGCCGATCCGTGGCGAAGCCGTAGGCGACGGCCTCGTTGTTGAGGAAGGTCCACCCATAGTCGTGCATCGCGCCGTCGAGGTCCACGGTGCCGAAGCGCCCGGTCTTCTCGTTCCAGAAGCGCTTCGTCCCATAGGCCCGCACCGCCTTGGCGTGCGCCCGCAGGTCGGCGGGATCGTAGGCGTCGGCGCCGGTCGCCACGCCCCACTCGGGATGGGCGGTGATCTGCTCCTCCAAGGTGGCCAGGTCGAGCACGGCGTCGTAGTAGTAGATGGTGGCCAGCGCGTCCTCGCCGCCGAAGGGGAGCAGGTCCCAGTAGTTGCTGCCGATCCCCTCGCCCGGCACGATCCGCTTGCCGCCCTCTGGTGTCCGCCGCACGCCGCTGCGGCCTTCGTGGCCGGGCCAGGTGGTGTACATGCAGTTGCGCTTCCGCGTGTCGAACTCGCGCATGGTGAAGCGCATGGCGCTACGAACCCGGCCGATCTGGTCGCGCAGGAAGCTCAGGTCCCGCGACCAGGCGAAGGTGTCGCAGACGCCGCGCACGAAGTTGGGGTTGTTGATGGAGTGGCGCGTGTCGCAGGCGGTGTGGAATGACTTGATGACCACGCGCGCCGCCGCCGGGTTGTCGAAGCGGATGCGCAGGCCGGTGATGACGCCCGTCCAGCCCGGCGCGCGATGGACGGGGATCATGGTACGCGTCTCGGCGCGCACAGTCTCCATCTTGCCGCCGGCGCCGCCCATGGGCATGTGGGCGACGTCGTGGCCGTCGGAGCCCGCCGCAGCGAAGTAGAAGCGCCGGTCCGGACCGAACTCGGGCTTCTCGCGGGTGGTCCACTCCACGCAGCAGTTGGCCCTGCCGAGCCCCTCGGCCCACCAGTTGAGCCGGAGCCAGGGGCCGTTGCGGGCGGGCATCTCGAACGGGGGCGTCTGGAGCGAAGCGCCGGCCTCGGTGAGGTCGACCACCCAGCCCCGCTCGTTCACCTCGCCGCCGCGGGCGCCGGTCGGCTTCCACTTCTCGGGCGTCACCAGCGGCGCGTCGTAGCCCGGCACGCCGGTGCCTCGGAAGTGCCAGCCCACGCCGCCGGCCTCCATCCAGCGCGGGAAGGGCCACCCCTCGGCATGGGCGGGGCCGTCGTGCTGGTGGGTGTTCACATAGCCTTCGGCGTTGATGGTCCGGCCGGCCAGGGCCTCGACCCACCGGCTCCGCATGGCGCCCAGCGAGCCGTCGGCGGTGCGGGCGGGCCAGAGCGTGGCGTTGGGCATCCACTCGTCCCAGAGCGGGATCAGCGGCCCCGCAGGCCGGTAGTGGAGCCAGTAGAGCGAGCGCAACGAGCCCGTCTCGCGCTCGTGGCCGGGCACGATGAAGCGGACGAAGTCGTCAGGCACGGCCTCGGGCATGCGAACTCCTCCGACGGAGGCGACCGGCGCGAGGGCGACCGCCAGTCCGACGGCGCACGCCATCTGGGCGACAAGCGATCCAGCTCGCGGCATGGTCCCCTCCGTTACGTTGTGATAGGGCGCAGGACGCCGACGGCCTACCCGTCCAAGCTGCGCAGGTACTTCACGGCGCGCGCCACGTCGCCCATGGCGTCGTCGCCGCACTCGCGCTCGATGGCGTAGAAGCCGGTGTAGCCGTTCTCCTTGAAGATGCTGTGGAGGACCGGCCAGTTTGTCATGCCGGACCCCAGTGGCACCTCCTCGCAGCTCTCGTCGCGGTGGAGGTAGGAGTCTTTGGCGTGGACGTGCGCCACGTAGGGGATGAGCGTGCGGAGGCCCTGCACCGGCTCGAAGTCGGCCATGGCGGCGTCATAGTCGAAGGGCACGCCGTGGGCCTTGGCGATGTGCGTGGGCCAGAGGAGCAGGTTGGCCGGGTCGAAGTTGACGCGGAGGGCTGTGCTCCCGATCTGCTCGATCATGCGGCGGAAGACGCAGGGCGGCTCGGGGCCGGTCTCAAGCGCCAGCACGGCGCCGACCTTCTCGCCATGCTCGGCCAGGGCGCCCAGGGCGTCGACGAAGCGCTGCCACTTGGGCGACTCCGGGCCGTCGGGCATGATGCCCACGTGGGCCATCCAGAGCCCGCCGGCCACGTCCACCGCGGTCTCGTTGAGCCGCTTGCCCCACTCGATGTTCTCGGAATAGTTGTGGTCCTCGCCGAAGTCGACGTTCCCGCCCCAGCCGATGAGCGCGGAGACCTCCAGGCCCATCTCCCGCACGCGGCGCAGGACCTCGGCCCGCTGGGCGCTGCTCTTGGCCTCCAGATCGAGCCCGCCGCCGCCGGCGGGCGGGTGGACGCCCTCGACGCCGAGGTCGACGGCGGTGCGCATGCCCTCGTAGGGGTCGGACCCGCCGGTGGTTGGGATGATGGCGATTCGCATGGGGGGTTCCTTTCGATGAGCGGCGCGGCCGCCCGGTGGGTTTACATGAAACGGAGCCTGCGGAAGACGGCCAGCAGGCAGAGGGCGACGACCACCATGGCCGACAGCGCCGCCGGGTAGCCATAGGGCTGGGCGAGCTCGGGCATATGCTGGAAGTTCATGCCGTAGATGCCGGCGATCAGCGATGCCGACATGAGCACCGTGGAGACGACCGTGAGGGTCTTCATCACCTGGTTCATGCGGTTGCCTGCCTGGGCCACGGCGGCGTCCAGCGCGCCCGAGAGGATATCGCGGTGCAGGTCGATCTGCTCGGTCAGCCGCAGGGCATGGTCGTAGACATCCTGCAGGAAGACGTGGACCGGCTCGGGCACCAGGTCGTCGCGTCCGCGGAGTAGCTCGTTGAGCACGTCGCGCAGGGGGCTTACGGCCTGGCGCAGGACGAGCAGCTCCTTCTTGAGGTGCAGCGCGGGCTTCGGATCGAAGGCGACGGCGTCGTCGAAGACGGCGTCCTCCACGGCGTCGATGCGGCTATCCAGGGCGTCCAGCACCGGGAAGTAGCCGTCCATGACGGCGTCGAGTAGCTCGTATAGCAGCACGCCGGGCGTGAGCTTGGCGACGGTGCGACGATTGCGGACGCGGCCCGCGAGTTCGCGGAGGGGCGCGCAACCGTCGTAGGAGAGGGTGACGATGGCATCGGCCCGCAGGAAGATGTCGATCTCGCGGGTGGATTCGCGGAGGCCGTCGGCTCGGTCGGCGGCCTCCCAGTAGCGCACGGCGACGAAGAGGTGGTCGCCGTAGACGTCTACCTTGGGCCTCTGGTGCTGCTTGAGCACATCCTCCAGCGCCAGCGGGTGGAAGGCGAAGGCGCGGTCCAGCGCATCAAGGTCCGCCTGATCAGGGTCGCGGATGTCGATCCAGACCGGCGCGGAGGCGGCGCCGGCGGCCGCCTCCTCCGGCGTGGCGAAGGGCGCCGGGCCGCCGACGCCCGGTCCCGTGAGCGCGGTGATGGTGAGCATGGCGGCCTCGGTGGGCCCTCCCGTCGCTACTCGTTCGCCGTGTTCGGCGTGGCGACCGGGATGCTGGCGGACGCGCGGATCTTGTCCTCGATCTCCTTCATGACGTCGGGGTTCTCATCCAGGTAGTTGCGTGCGTTCTCGCGCCCCTGGCCGATGCGGGTCTCGCCGTAGCTGAAGTAGGCGCCGCTCTTGCCGATGAGGCCCATCTCCACGCCCAGGTCGAGGATGCCGCCGGACTTGCTGATGCCCTTGCCGAAGAGGATGTCGAACTCGGCCACGCGGAAGGGCGGAGCCACCTTATTCTTCACCACCTTCACCTTGGTCTTGGCGCCGATGACGTCAGCCCCGGACTTCACGGTCTCGGTGCGCCGCACGTCCAGCCGCACGCTGGCCCAGAACTTCAGGGCCCGGCCACCGGGAGTGGTCTCCGGGTTGCCGAACATGACGCCGATCTTCTCCCGGATCTGGTTGATGAAGATGCAGGCGCAGTTGGCCCGGCTCAGGTTGCCGGCGATCTTGCGCATGGCCTGCGACATGAGGCGGGCCTGCAATCCCATGTGGCTGTCGCCCATCTCGCCCTCGATCTCGGCCTTGGGCACCAGGGCGGCCACCGAGTCGAGCACGACCACGTCGATGGCGCTGGAGCGGATCAGGTAATCCATGATCTCCAGGGCCTCCTCGCCGCTGTTCGGCTGCGAGACGTAGAGCTCGTCGATGTTGACGCCCAGGCGCTTGGCGTACTCGGGGTCCAGCGCATGCTCGGCATCGACGAAGGCGCAGACGCCGCCCAGCTTCTGGGCCTCGGCAACCACCTGCAACGAGAGGGTGGTCTTGCCGGAGCTCTCCGTGCCGAAGATCTCGATGATGCGGCCCCTGGGGAGCCCGCCCACTCCCAGCGCCAGGTCAAGCGTGATGGAGCCCGTGGGGATGACGTCCACGTTGAGCTTCGTGGTCTCTCCCAGGCGCATGATGGCCCCTTTGCCGAACTGCTTCTCAATGTTGCTAAGGGCCATATCCAGGGCTTTATGCTTATCCATTGGATCTCCTCTCGGGACTTGGGGCCGGTTCACTGGGACGCCTGACCGCGGAGGTCGAAGCGCTCGATCACCTTATAGACCGGGCCGGTGGGATGCAGGATGCTCTGCATGAGTGCGAAGTCGGTGATGGTGAAGGCGCCCACCGAGGGCGGCGGCAGGGCCGGGAAGGCCCGCGCGACCTGCTCCTCGGCCTGGTAGCTCTTGAGGCGCGCCAGTGTCAGGTGCGCTTTGGGCGGTTTGTTCTCTTTCAGGAACCGGTACCGGGCCAGTTCGGCGTCCAGTCCCTGGGCCAGCGACAGGAGCTCCTCGCCGCCCCTCTCGGCGCCGAGCCAGAGGATGGAGGGCCGCTCCAGGTTCGGGAAGCAACCGAGCCCCCCGAGCGCGAGTTCGAACGGCAGGTACCGATCGCCCACGGCCCGGGCCACGTCGATGGCCTTGTAGACCCGCTCGAGCTTCTGCTCGCCCAGGAACTTCAATGTATAGTGGAACTGGTCCGGCTTGGTCCATCGGACCCCGGGGTCGGTCAGGGCGGCCTGCAGTCCCTTCTGGGCGGCCTCGATGGCGTCCAGCAGTTCCGGTGGCAGCGTAACGGCTAGGAATAAGCGCATGGTGTGAATGGTACCGGGTAGTGTGTGCTGGTGCTACTGCTCCAGCCCTCGCCAAACCGGAAATCCCACCGCCAGAATCGTGCAAACCGGTCGGCGAGGGCTCGGCGAGGCGGCCGCGACCGGGTCCTGGCCGCCGCCGGCATGGCCGGAACGGTCCTGCTGCGCCATCCGGCAGGAGGAAGTCGGGGCGGCTGCGCGGTATGTTATCTCCATGGGTCGAAACCAAGGAGACAACATATGAGCTACAGGAAGCCGGCCGCCCTGGCCGCGGCCGTTCTGGCATTGGCGATGATGGCGGGCTGCGCGGGCGAGCAGAAAGAGGCGAAGAGCCAGAAGGTGATCGGCGTCTCCGTCCTCACGCTGGCCAACCCCTTCTTCAAGGTGATGGCTGACTCCATGCAGGCCGAGGGCAAGAAGCACGGCTACGAGGTCATCGTCACCTCCGGCGAGCTTGACCCGAGCCGGCAGAAGGACCAGGTGAGCGACTTCATCGTCAAGAAGGTGAGCGCCATCGTCCTCTGCCCCTGCAACTCCACCTCCATCGGCACCTCGATCCAGGAGGCCAACAAGGCCGATATACCGGTGTTCACAGCCGATATCCAGTGCCTGGCCAAGAACGCCAAGGTGGTCTCGCACATCGCCACCGACAACTACAGCGGCGGCAAGCTGGCCGGCGAGGCCATGGTCGAGGCGCTCAAGGGCAAGGGCAAGGTGGCCATTATTGACCATCCCGAGATCGAGTCGGTCATGCTCCGCACCAAGGGCTTCCGCGAGGTGCTGGCCAAGCACAAGGGCATGAGCATCGTCTCCTCCGTGCCCGGCGGCGCCCTGCGCGATACCTCGTACAAGGCGACGCAGGACGTGCTTGAGAAGCATCCCGACCTCGACGGCCTCTTCTGCATCAATGACCCGACCGCGCTCGGCGCCCTGGCGGCCATGGAGAAGGCAGGCCGCACCGGCCGCATCAAGGTCATCTCCTTCGATGGCCAGCCCGAGGCCAAGGAAGCCGTCCGCTCCGGCAAGATCTACGCCGAGCCCGTGCAGTTCCCCGACCGCATCGGCGCCAAGACCATTCAGACGATCGCGGCCTACTTCGCCGGTAAGCGCGTCTACGGCGAGGAGCTGATCCCCACGGAGCTCTATCGCAAGGCCGATGCCGACAAGGATCCGAGCCTGAAGAAGCCGTGACGCAGACCCCCGAGACACGGGCCGCCGGCCGACGCAGCGCCGCGGCCCAACTCGCCAACGCGTACGGCATGCTGGCCGTGCTGGCCCTGCTCTGCGCCTTCTTCGCGCTGGCGACCTACCATGACGAGAACCCCACAGGCGCCGCCGCCGGGACAGCCCTGGCGGCTGGCCTGAAGGGCCGAACGGGCGTCATCATCGTCCAGAGCCAGGACAGCGAGGGCGAGACCTTCGCTCGGAGCCTTGAGGAGGCGCTCAGCAAGGCGGGTACGCCCGCGCGCGGCACCCTGAGCGGCGATCCGCCCACGGTCCGCGCCGCGCTGGAGCGGCTGGCCGCCTCCGAGCCGCTGGGCGTCGTCGCCACCACTCGCGCCTGCGCCGACTGGACCCTCTTCGAGGCGCTGAAGGCCGAGGGGGGCGCCTATGCCGGTCTGGAGGTCATCGCCCCCCGCCCGGTCCGGGGCAGCACCTTCCTCTCGGCCAGCAACCTGCGCAACATCGCGGACCAGATATCGGTGATCGCCATCATGGCGGTCGGCATGACGCTGGTCATCATTACCGGCGGCATCGACCTCTCCGTGGGGAGCCTGCTCGCCTTCGGTTCGGTCACCGCCGCGTGGATGATAGCGCACATGGGCGGCGTCGCGGCCGGGCCGGGCGCGCTCATCCTCGCCTCGGTGGCCACGATCCTCCTCTGCGGGCTTGTGGGCAGCGTCAACGGGGCCATGGTGACGCTCTTCAAGGTGCCGCCCTTCATCTCGTCGCTGGCAATGATGCAGGTGACCAGCGGCCTCGCCTTCATCGTCTCCGGCGGGCTCAGCATCTTCGATATCCCCAAGTCGTTCGTCTGGCTAGGCCGCGGGGCCGACCTGGGCGGCATCCCGAACGCCGTGGCGCTCATGGCGCTGATCTACGTGGCGGCCCATATCGTGATGTCGCAGACGCGGATCGGGCGGAACATCTACGCGCTGGGCGGCAACTTCGAGGCCGCCCGGCTGTCGGGCATCAGCACGCGCAAGGTGCTCATGCTGGTCTACTCCATCTCGGGCATCATGGCCGGCGTGGGCGGCGTCATCACCACGAGCCAGCTTCGGGCTGGTTCGGCCACCTACGGCGCCATGTACGAACTCTATGTCATCGCCGCGGTCGTCGTAGGCGGAGCGAGCCTCTCGGGCGGCGAGGGGCGCATCTTCGGTACGCTGATAGGGGCGCTCATCATCGGCGTCATCCGCAACGGGATGAACCTGATGGATGTGGAGCCCTACCTGCAGAAGGTGGTGCTGGGCCTCGTGATCCTGGGCGCCGTACTGCTGGACATGCTGAAGCGCAAACGCTGGAGCAAGGCGGGGGCCTGATCCCGCCGGAAGGGCGGAACCATGGCAACCTCGATCTCGATCCCCGCGGCCGTCGGGCTGTTCCTGGGTCTGGCATCCGCGTGCGCCGCAGCGCCGCTGAACCTGGTGCGCAACTCCGACTTCACGCGGCGTTTCGCCTCCGGCGGACCGGCTGACGGCTGGGCCGCAACCCGCGTCGCCGAGGGTGGCGCCAACACCCGTGAGGCAACAGGCGGCGTGGACGGCGGGCCGTGCCACCACATTTCGGCGCCCGCTTCCGCCGAGGCGACATGGTACATCGCGCGGCAGATCGTCCGGGGCCTGAAGCCCGGCGACACCGGCCTGCTCAGCGGCCAGGTCCGCACCCGCGGCGCGGTCGGGGGTAGCGGGGCCTACCTGGGGTTCAACTACTTCGACGCCGGCGGCGTGCGGCTGAGCTGGCAGGACTCGCCTGGGCGCGTGACGGGCGACGGCGGCTGGACGCGCCTGACCATGCCCTTCGCCGTGCCGCCGGGAACGGCTCGCGTGGAGTTGAACCTCGTGCTGCACGGGCACGGCGACGCCTGGTTCGACCGAATGCAAGCCACCCTGGGCTCTTCCGACACCCCCTGGGCGCCGCAGGAGCCTGTCACCACCGCCGCGCAGGGCAGGGGACGTCCCAGCCTTGCCATCCTCCGCGACAACCTGCCCGCGTCGGGTACGCCCTCCAATCCCGCCGCGCTGGCCCGCATGGCATCGGCCGCGGGCGCCGCTCCGGCCTTCCTCACCGCCGCCGACCTGGCCGATCCCCGGCGCCTCAACGCCTCGCGCTTCGCCGCGCTGGCCATGCCCTACGGCGGCGCCTACCCGGCAGCTGCGGCCGACAACATCCGAGCATTCCTGGAACAGGGCGGCGGGCTACTGAGCGTGGGCGGCTATCCGTTCGACAGGCCCCTGGTCCGCACGGCGAAGGGCTGGGTACCGGTCGGTGACGCCGAGCCCGACCGCGCATCGCTTCGGCCCTTCCTGGCGCCTGCGCCCGGCGCGGGTTGGTCGGCGGGCGGGCGCGACATCCCTGAGGCGCCCGCCCCCATCCGCACCGACGCCGGCCGAGCCTGCGCCGCCTTCGGCACGCCCGCCATGCCCTCCGGCGGCTGGGTCACGCTCGGGAGCCCCGAGCTAAAGGGGCTCCCGGCCGATGCCGTGGCCGTCGCTTTCGAGGCCCGCTCGGCGCAGCCCGACCTGCATGTGGCCGTGGAGATGCTGGAGCGCGACGGCGCGCGCTGGCGCTCAACGTTGACGCTGACGAACCGATGGCGCCTCTACCAGGTCTCGCTGGCCGAACTGGAGTACTGGAAGGACAACCCCTCCAAGGGCCGGGGCGGCGCGGGCGACCGGCCCAAGGCCGCCGACATCACCGCCATCCGGTTCGGGATCACCACCGAGTTCGTCAAGGCCGCCCAGCCCTACGAGGCGCTGGTGGGCCACGTCTGGACCAGCGCCGTGCAGCCCGTTTCGTGGCGCCATGCGCGCCTCAACTCGGCCGAGGGCGGCGTGAACCCGGCCACCTTCCTCGAGACCGACCCCGGCGCCGTCTCCATCTGCGATGCCGGGGCGCCCCTCTCCGACGTGGCAGCCATTGTGCCCGACCCCGGCGCGTCCGATCTCGGCGCAGCCTGGCGCTTGGCGGGCGCGGCGCGCGGCTGGTCCGCCATCGGCCAGACGGGGCAAGGCGCCCCCGGCGCGCCGCTGAAGGCCCGCTGGGAGCCGCTGGCCCGGGCGGTGGACCGCTACGGCAGGCGGCGCGGCACGGCCTTCGGCGTCATGTGGAACTTCGCCGGCAGCTATCCCGGCTCGGTCTGGGCCTATTCGGGCATCAGCGACCGCAACCTGCTGGCCCCCGGCGCCGCGGGGCAGGCGCTGCTCAAGGCCGCGCTGGACCGGATGACCCGGGGCGTCTTCCTCTTCGAGGCCAAGGGCGCGCCCGCCTGCGCCAGGCCCGGCGAGACGGTCCGCGTCTCAGCCATGGTCGGCAACGTGGCGGCTTGGCCGCGCAAGGCCGTGGTGCGCCTACGGGCGACTTGCGGAGCGACCCTGGTGGCATCCCGGTCGGTGGCCGTCACGGTCCCGACGCACGGTGCGGCCCCGGTCCGGTTCGACGTGGCCGCCCCTGCCGATGCGCCTGCGGGGCTACTGCGGCTGGCCTTCATCGTCACCGTGCCCGACGGGCCCGGCAACGCGCTGGAGTGCGGCGTGGCGCTCTGGAGCCCGAGGCGGCAGCAGGACGGCGCGATCATCGCCTATCGCGACAATGTCATGGACCGCGGGCGCGGGCCGGAGTTCCTGCTCGGCAGCCAGATCTACTGGGGCAACGGCTCCGTGACCGGCACCGATCCCCTCCGCTGGCACACGCAGCTCGCGGCCATGGCGGACAACGGCATCTCCGTGGCCCGATCCTTCATGAACGTGCCCGGCGGCGAGACCGAGGCGGCCTGGCGCTCCCGCGACGCCATGGTGCAACTCGCGCAGGAGGCCGGGATCAACCTCTTCTATGAGGGCCTCTCCTGGCCCAGCGCAGACCCGGGCGTGGTCCGCGAGCGGAACAGCCACGGCGCCACCATGGCCGAGCGTTACCGCAACGCGCCGGGCCTCTTTGTTGATATCCGCAACGAGCCCACTCTGGCCCAGCAGGCCGACACGCCCGACCCCCTACGCACCGGCACCGACGCACTCCGTAAGTGGGCCGCCGAGACCCGCGCCTCCGTTCGCACCGTGGATCCCAAACGCCTGGTGAGCGTCGGCTACCTGCAGGGCTTCGGCAACACGACCGCGGTGTGGGACCCCATCCACGCTTCGCTGGACCAGGACTTCACGAACCGGCACTACTATGGCGCGTTCAGCCAGTTCGCGGGCGAGCTGAAGCAGATCGACCTGCGCCTGCTGGGCAAGGCGCCCTCCACTGGCGAGTTCGGCTTCACCAGCCACCCTGGCCTCAAGACCCACTTCGTCTATGAGAGCGAAGCCTCGGGCAAACTCCGCTACGGCACGGTGCCGCACCTCTGCTTCGGCGCCGGGGCCCTCTTCAGCGCAAGCTGGCACTGGCAGGACCCGGTGGAGGACATCTTCCCCTGCGGCGCGCTCCTCTCCGACGGCGCTCCTCGCGACCGGCTGCACTCCTACCGCAACGCCGGGGCGCTGTTCCGCACCTTCCAGCCGCGGTACGTCCGGCCAGACGTATGGCTCGTGCTGCCCACTGCCGAGCGCCTCAGCGCGCGCCGTCCGGGAGCCCTGGCGGCCATGGACCGCGCCACGGAGGCCCTGCTGGGGCTGAATGTCGACTTCACCACGTTGCCCGACGACCAGATCGACCAGGTGCAGGGGGCGCCGAAACTGGCGGTCTGGGCGGGCAGCGATGAGCCCGCCGGCCCGGCCGCCGACCTGCGCGCCAGGGTGCTGGCAGCCGGCGGCGCGTGGGTCCAGGTCCGTCCGAAGTCCGAGCCGGACGCGCTCCGCGTTGAGTTGGTGCGCGCCTGCGCCAGCGCCCGCTTCGCCCGCCACAGGCTCGCGCCCGACGCTGCTACCGTGCAGTCGTTCCGCGTCCAGGGCCTCGGCGGCTCCGTGGCGCATGTGCTGGTGAACACGCTCGGCATCCCGTTCAAGGTGCAGATCATGGACCTGCCGAAGCCCGTGGAGATCTGGCTCGCCCCCGGCGGCTGCGGCTACGTGGCCTTCGACGGCGAGGGGCGCGTCACCGCCGCCGAGGGAACCACCGTGGCGGTGGCGGGCGAGAAGCTCTGGGCCGCGG
Source organism: uncultured Chthonomonas sp. (assembly GCA_903951425.1). Classification (GTDB taxonomy): domain Bacteria; phylum Armatimonadota; class Chthonomonadetes; order Chthonomonadales; family CAJBBX01; genus CAJBBX01. The sequence continues at coordinate 20,060 of CAJBBX010000149.1, read as the reverse complement.
AGCGCAGCCTGGCCGCCGTGGCGCTGGACGGCCGCGACCTGTCGGTAAGCGCCACAGTCGTTCTGCTACCCGACGAGGCGGGGTCGGCCTGGCTCCACGGCGCTCTGGCGAAGGCTACCTGCTCCGTGGGCGAGATCGTAAACCGGGCATGGAAGACCTACGAGACCGTCCGTCCCGCTGCCGGCCGCCTCCGCCTGGACGCCTCCATGGCGCGCGCCTGGATCCTGGCCACCCAAGGTCCGCCCACGTCCGAGCAAGGCCGAGCGGCCGCCGCAGCGCTGGGGATAGCGCGGTCGGGCGGGCGGTGAGGGCGGGAGCTGTGCGCGAAACTCAGGCCGGAGGGGCGAGCCAGCTATCGATTCGCAGTGCAAACGCAGCAGACATGCGTTGGAAGTCGCCATCGGAAGTGACGACCGTGAGTCCCTGTACCAGCGCGATGGCAGCGATCCACAGATCGTTGTCGTCGAACCCCAGATCGCGGGCGGTCGTTCTTCGGCGTACTGACATAGGCGTGGCCCATGCGGACCTCCTCATCCAGTATGCAGAGTGAAAAACACCCTAATGGCCTATGCTACCTCCTTCATGGTTCGTCTGGTGCATTCGGCGCCAGCCATGCGCCGACCGGGGAGCCGCCCATGACCCGTCCGCTCGCCGCCGGCCTCGTCCGCTGTCTGCCTACCGTCGCATCCACCATGGATGAGGCGCGCGCCGCCATGGACGATCCGCGCATCGTCGGTGTGCGGGCGGACCGGCAGACGCAGGGACGGGGCCGCCGAGGGGCGGCGTGGATGGACTGGCCGGGTTCGCGCTTGCTGGTGACGTACACCCTGCGCGGGCCGGACTGCGCACCGGACGTGCGCCACCGCTTGGCCATCCTTGCGGGTGTCGCCGCCGCCGAGGCGTGTGACGTGACCTGCGGGATCGCATGCGGCCTGAAGTGGCCCAACGACCTGCTGTTGGCCGGGCGCAAGGTGGGCGGAGTGCTGCTGGAGGCCCTTGGCGGCGATGTGGCGCTGCTGGGCGTAGGCATCAACGTGGGCGGAGGCGGCACACCGGGCCTTCCCGGCGCCGATGCGCTACTCGCCGAAGCCGACGATGCCGTCTGCGACCGGCTTGAGGAGGCCCTGCGCGTACGGATCGACGCCTGGCGCGCCCTGTTGGCTCAGGGGCAGTGGGACCGGCTCGTGGCGGCGTGGCGGCTTCGCGACCAGACGGCGGGGACGCGCTACCGGGCGCAGACCGACGAGGGGACCGTCCGCGGCAAGGCGGCCGGCATCAGCGACGAGGGCCTGTTGCTGCTGCGCCTGCCCGACGGCCGGCTGGTGGAGACTGCCGCGGCGACGTCCGCCATGGCTTGAGCGGAGCGGGCCTCAGTGCTTGCGGCGCTTAGCCCGGACGCCGTGGATGAAGACCGTGACCAGCGTGGCGCGGAGCCGATCCACCGCAGCGGGGTCCTCGGCCACCATGCTCTCATAGCCGGGGTCGCGCATGATGCTGACAAGCATCTGCACCACCGCCGCGGGCTCCAGGTCCGGGTGTGCCTCGCCTGCGTCCTGTGCCTCGCGGACCAGGGCGCAGATCTTGGCCACCATCCTCGATTGCGCCTTCCGGAAGCCTTCGTCGGCCAGGATGGCGGGCATAAGCCCGTAGGTACCGGGGCGCCAGAGGCTCTTGGCCCTGTTGAGGCGGCTGGAGATCATCGTGTCGGCCACCTGCTCAAGGCGTGTCAGCGGCGGCAAATCTGGGGACAGCGCGTCGATATACTCCTCGAGGCACTGGATGTGTCGGAGGACGACCTGGAGGGCCAGCTCCTCCTTGGTGTGGTAGCACTGGTAGAGGGTCGCCTTGGAGACGCCGACGCGAGCCGCCAGATCATCCATCGTGGCAGCGGAATATCCCTTTTCGGCCAGCAGTTCCTGGGCGGCCTCCAGGATCGCGTCCAACCGGACCTGGCGTAGCCGCTCCTTCAGGGGTAAGGAGTCCATCAGCGCTCCGAACATGCCTCGCGGCGTCCGCCGTCCTCCGCGCCCGGGCTCACCGAGGGCCATCGGTGTTCCGTGGGCGCGGAGCGGCAGTCGCGCCGGGGCTCACCTTGCGGGAGCCCGTAGGGCCGCGTGGGCCCAACCATGCACAGCCCGATTATACCCATGCGTCTGCTGGTCTGTCCACACGCAGTACTGGTGAGTTCAGGTATTGATCCCGTCTGTAGTCAAGCGGTACCCGCCGGCCTGTTTCTGCCCCAGTGCTCGTAGATGCCGGCGATCACCTCGTCGATGGGCGCCCGGTGCGTCTCCACGTCCAGCACCGGGCACTGCTCCCCGGCCAACCTGAGCAACGCGGCCACGTCGGCGCCTCCCCCGCCTAACCGGTACTCGTGGCGCATGCCCTGCGAGCCGACGAGTTCCGCGCCGGGCAGGCTGGGCGGCGTGGCGCTATCCGTCTCCAGGACCAGCCGCCGAAGGTCGCCGAACTCGCGGCGCAGGCTGGCGAAGTCGCCGTCGTAGGCCAGGTTGCCGGACTCGATGAAGATGACGCGGCCGGCAAGCTGCTCCAGTTCGTTCATGTCGTGGCTGGTAACCATCACGGTCACGGAACCTGTGGCGCTGAGCTGCTGCACCAGCCGGGTCATGCTCCGCTTGGCCAGAACGTCAAGGCCCAGCGTCGGTTCGTCGAGGAAGAGGATTTCGGGCTCATGCAGCATGGCCATGCCCAGGTCGGCGCGCATCCGCTGGCCCAGGCTCAGCTCCCGGGCGAGGGTGTTCCAGCTCTCGCCCACGCCCAGGATATCCCTGGCCACGCCGCACATCCGGTCGAAGCGCTCCCGGGGGATGTCCCAGACGACGCGCTTCCACTCGTAGCTGGCCGCCACGGGATGGTCCCACCATAGCTCCGTGCGCTGGCCGAAGACCACCCCGATGCGCCCGACGTAGCGCGTCCTATCGGCTACCGGGTCCATGCCCAGCACGCGGACGCTACCCGACGTAGGCGCCAGCATGCCCGAGAGCAGCTTGATGGTAGTGCTCTTCCCGGCGCCGTTGGGCCCGGCATAGGCCACCACCTCGCCCCGGTTCACCGTGAAGCTCACACCGCGCAGGGCCTCGATGGTGCGGAACCGGGGGTGGAGCAGGTTCCGCAGCACGTCGCGGGGCCGCTCTGAGGGCTGCCTCTGCCGGAACGTCTTGCAGACGGAGCGGCACTCAACGACGGTGCCCGAAGCTGGTGTACCGGCTCGATCCGACCTGTGCATAGCGCTTCATTCCCATACGAAAGGTCAGGCAAGCTGCGCAGCAGAGCGCTGCGGCGGCGGCGGGCGTGGCCCAGAGGGCGGCGATCCCGTGGTCAAGCCCCAGCAGGGCGCGGCAGGGATACCAGGCCATCAGGCCCGCCGGGATCACGGTGACCAGGGCAGTGCGCAGGCCGGGTCCAAGCGCATCCAGCGGGAAGCCCTTCAGGTCCGTCATCAGGTCCACGGCGCTCCCGCTGATCTCCTCGGCTGCCCTCGGCTGGAAGAAGGCGGCGAAGCCCCAGAGCGCCGCGTAGGCCGTCAGCGCTGCCGAGGCTCCGGCCAGGTTCAGGGCGAACGCCAGCAGCCAGGGCGGCGTCGCCTCCAGACCCATCCGCTGCCCTGCCCAGACCATGAGGCCCACGCCGGGCGCCAGGCTCAGCAGGCCCCAGAAGGGCGCGAAGCCCTCGGTCAGCAGGGCCATCCAGACCGGCTGCGGCTGCACCAGGATGTGGTCGAGCTGCCCGCGTCCGATCCGGCGGCTGATGTGCAGCACGTTGTAGTTGCCCAGCATGTCCGGCACGAACCGGGCCACCATGCCGAAGCCCAGCAGGAAGACGACCTGGTCGCGGGTCCAGGGCGGGATGCCGTCGAACCGTTGGGCCAGCAGCAGCACGCCCGCCACCGACGCCACGGCGGTGACGGCGTCGGCCAGGTAGTAGAAGATGAAGCTGCGGAAGTCGCGCGCGATCCACATGCCGTCGAGGTAGGCGTAGAGGGCCCAGAGCCGAAGGATTCTAGCCGCCATAGCTGACCATCCTCTCCCGCGTGAGGCGCCATACCCAGCGCCCGAAGAGGCAGAGCGCCAGGGCCCAGAATGCCTGAAGCGCCAGCAGCATAGGGGCGTCGCCCGCGCCGGTGTAGATCTGCAGCGGAGCCGATGCCAGCGCGCCGAAGGGCAGCCACTGCATCCATCGGCCCAGGCCCCAGGGCAGCAGGGCCAGCGGCACCACCGCGCCGGAGAGGAGCAGCGCCACGGCATGGCGCATGCCGTCCAGCATCCAGATGTCGGTCTTCAGGACCGCGATGGCGGCGCCGTAGAGGAAGTCCAGCGCAACGCCCACCACGATGGCCAGGGCCAGGCTCAGCCCGAACCACGCCGCGGCCGCCGCAGAGGCGGGCCACGGGTCAACTCCCAGCAAAGGGGCCAGCAGCAGCATGGGCAGCGAGCAGAACGCGAAACCCACGGCCCACCGCCCCGCCATCTCCGAGACGAACGAGGCCACGAGGCCCATGGGCTGGAGCATCCGGGTGACGATGGCGCCCTCCCAGAGCGAGCGATCCAGCCCGGTCCGGCAGTTCAGCGGCTCGGCCAGGATGCCCGCCAGGAGCGTGTAGGTGAGGACCTGCTCCACGTCCATGCCGCCCACCTGGCCCCGCGCGGCGAAGACTGCCCGCCAGATTGCCAGCAGCGCCGCCAGGCGGAGCAGGCGCAACAGGTAGGTGAGAAGGAAGAGCGGGTTCTCGCCCAGCATGGCGCCGGCCGATAGGGCCGAGGTGCGCCGGCAGGCGGCAGTCAGGGCGCGGGCGTTCACGCGGTCATTGTGGCAGACGCCTGCGGCCGCCGCATCGCCGTGCCTACGCTACATCGTTCGCATGGGCCGCCCGGCCATGGCGCGGCCCGACCCAGGAGGTCGCCGATGGCAGGCCGACGCAGGTTCGACAGCCCGTGGAAGACCGATTGGGCGTATCACAAGACAAGGCATTTGCGCTGATGACGTTCATGGATTGGGTCCTCGAACTCCCGGAGGAGCTGGACGACCGGTTCTGGAGCGAGGTCCGCGAGGAAGAGGGTGACACGGCGATGCAGTATGTAACCAGGTTCGAGGCAAAGGCCATGGAGCGCGGCCGCCAAGGGGGCGGGCTGCTCGGAAGGCAAGAGGGCGAGGCGATGGGCGTCGCCAAGGGTGAGGCGCTGGGCCTCCGCAAGGGTCTGATGGAGGCGCTTCGGCTGGGCCTGAAGCTCAAGTTCGGCCAGGCGGCTGCACTCGGGCACATGGAGGAGCTAGGGCGCATCGAGAGCCTGGAGACGCTTGGCCGTGTCAAGGACGCCATCGCCACGGCGGCCTCCCCTGCCGACCTGCGTCGCCTGTACGCCAACTGACGCAGGCCCAGCGCCGCCCGGAGCCACCGAACGGCGCGGGGAACCGGCGACCGGCCTACAGCGGGAAGAGGGCGTCGATCTCGGCCAACGTTTCGGGGCTCAGCACCTTGCCCGATGCGCCGGCGTTGTCGGCAAGCTGATCCGGCTTGGTGGCGCCGACGATGACGGAGCTGACGTTGTCGTTCCGCAGGATCCAGGCCAATGCCAGCTGCGCCAGGCTCAGGCCCTCGCGCTCGGCGATGGGCTTGAGCAGCTGCACCTTCTCCAGCAACGCGTCATCCAGGCGGCCCTGGTTCAGGAACATGTTCTGCTTGGGGTCGGCGGCGCGGCTGTCGGCGGGCACGGGTTGTCCGGGCAGGTACTTCCCTGTGAGCACGCCCTGGGCCAGCGGCGAGAAGACGATCTGCCCGATGCCCTCGCGCTTGCAGGTGGGCATCACCTCGCGCTCGATGCCGCGGCCCGTCATGTTGTAGTAGGGCTGGCTGGAGACGAAGCGATCCAGGTTCAGCCGCTGTTGCATCCCCACCGCCTCGGCGATGCGGCTGGCCGGCCACTCGCTGAAGCCGACATAGAGCGCCTTGCCGGCGGTCACCAGGTCGTCCATGGCCCGCAGCGTCTCTTCCAGCGGCGTGTCGCCGTCGTAGCGGTGGCACTGGTAGAGGTCGACGTAGTCCAGGTTCAGCCGCTTCAGGCTCCGCTCGCACTGCTCCCGGATGTGCTTGCGGCTCAGGCCGCGGTCGTTCGGGCCGGAGCCCATGGGGAAGTAGACCTTGGTGGCGATGACGTAGTCGTCTCGGTCGAACTTGCTGAAGACGCGTCCCCAGACCTTCTCCGCCTCGCCGCCGGCGTAGACGTTGGCGCAATCAAAGAAGTTAATGCCGAGCTCGAAGGCCTTGTCGACGATGGCCTCTGCGGTGCTGTCGTCGGTGGCGTTGCCGTAGGTGAGCCACGACCCGAGGCAGACCTCGCTGACGCGAAGGCCGCTGGTGCCCAGATGGCGATACTGCATATTGGTTTCCTCCCGTATGGCGGCTGCGGCGCTCCAAAGCGCCGGGCCATGGCATTATACGCAGCAGGCGGCCCCATGGTACGCCCTTCCTTTCGGCGCTCGGTAGACCCGTAGGCGGACCGTGGGCAGGCCCCGCATGCCGTGCAACCCCTGGTCTCGTTCGGCAGTCGTGCCATTGCTTTGCTGCACTCCGCACGGTCGCTCTACCTTCAGCAGGTGTTTGGGCATCTGCTGTCGAATATGCCGTGGACGCTAACACACCTGGGGGCCTGATATGGATGCCGACGTGCCCCGCCGATCAGAGGATGACCACACGGATGCCGGCGGCCGGGGCCCAACCGGCCGGCCCGATGACGCGCCTCTCGATGCCCTGGTACATGACATCGTTGAACCCGCCGTCAGGACCGTGGTCTATGGGCGGGCCCACACCGGCCTGACTGCCGAGGACCTGCAGGACGCCGAGCTGGATGCGCTGTGCAACGTGATCGAGTGTCTCCGTCGCGCCCAGGCCAAACCAGAGACAACAGTCGTCAGGGACCCGGCCGCCTACGCGGCAGAGGTTGCCGTAAACTCCATCAATGCCATGCAGCGTGTCAGGACCCCGCGGTTCCACAGGCTGGCAGGCCAGATTCGCTATGTCGCGGAGCATGACCGGCGCCTCGGTTGCGGTAAGGCGCCCCACTTCATGGTCGGCCTTGCGGACTGGCGCGACGCCGTCGCGTCTGACGAGTCGTATGCGTCCTGTACTGGTTGCGAGCCCATCTTCGCCGATGCGGCCGCCGGACTCACCCATCTGGCCGACGCACAGAAACCAGACCACGGCGGCATAGTGCTCGGGTACCTCAACCACATCGGGCGGCCCGTGCCACTGAAGGCGCTGACCCGGGCGATCTACGGCCTGCTCGGGATACAGGAGGTGCAGATCGCCGTAGCCTCCTCCGTCGACGGCGATGACGGGCGTGACACAATAGAGGAGCATCGCGACCCGGCGCCTGACCTGGCGGCGCAAGTCGCGGTCCGGGAGAGACTGCGCCACGCCTGGCAGGAGATTCAGCAGTTGCCGAATCGCCACGCGGCCGCCCTGCTCCTGGGTATGGATGCCGAGATCGCGGTAGCCACCGAGGTCTGGAACACCAACCAACCGAGGCTGGCCGAGGTGATGGGACTGCCGTCGGATCGGCTTGCCGCGGCCTGGGCGAGCCTGCCGTGGACGGACGCCCGAATCGCGGAGCTACTCGGGGAGTCCGAGACGCGTATCGCCACCTTGCGCCTCTCGGCCCGCCGACGCCTGAGGGGCCGCGTGACGAGGAACTGGCCAGGGGAGGCGCCGTAGGCTTGTCACAGGTCTGGCAGATTGTTTGCGCCGAGCGCTAGGTCGGCCACGTTTCGCCGTCTATAGCCAGTATTGGGGAGTACGAGGCGGGCCATGAAGCCCGCTCTGGAGCGCGATGTGCCCGAGCATGCGACTGAGACAGAACTTAGGCAGTACCGCGAACAACGCCTATCGGCAGGCGGCGGGCTGGACGCGCTCGAGCGGGCGATCTTCTTGGACCCGGTCGGAACAGACCACCTGAGCTATGAGCGGATGGCCTCGTTCGTGGACGGCGAGGCCGATGCCGCCGAGCGCCGCCAGATCATCCTGCACACAGGCGCCTGCGAGCCATGCCGCAGCGACCTGGCGGCTCTGGCCGAGGTCGTCGTGATGGAACCGCTGACCTCTGCTGCCGCGCCCGACCCCAGCGGATCGGTCTGGAGCCGGGCGGGCCGGCTGCTTGCGGGGCTGCGCGTTCCGCCGCGGCTCACCTTCGCGGTCTGTTGCGCCGTGATCCTGGCGGCCGCGGTTGGATGGCGGCAGGAACGCCTTCGTGCCGACCGGGCCGACATGGCAACCGTGCTGTTGAGGCGTGATCTCGCACAGGCTCGCGGCGGCCCCGCGCCTGCCGTCGGTCCCGAGCGGAGCCTGGCGGACGGCGCCGTACTGGTGGAGGACGCCGGCGGCAAGATCGCCGCAACGGGCGACGGGAGCTTGGTGCGCGTTCAGAGCCTGCCGATCGAGGTCGCGCGCGCCGTCCGAACCGGCCACCTTACCCCGTCCAGTGCCGCCCTGAGCGCCCTTGCTCAGCTTGGCTCATCGGCTCCTGTGACGCTGGGGCCCGAACACTCGGCGCCCCCCGTGATCCGGCTGACGGCGCCTGTGGCCTGCATCACGGCGTCAGCAACCCCGACCCTCCAGTGGCGGCGGCCGGCCGGGGCCACGCGGCATGAGATTCAGCTGACCGACCAGACCACTGGAACCGAGTTGCCGGCCTGCAGCGTGGGTCCGTCCGACCGACGTCGGGTCGCATCGCCACTGGTACGGGGCCACGTCTACTCGTGGCAGGTGACGGCCTTCGCCGGCTCAAGGGTCATCGGTAGGTCGTGGGCTGAGGGCTACCCGCCTGCCAGGTTCCGCGTGCTCGACGCGCCGACTGCGGCAAAGCTCGACGCGAACGCCGGCTCGACGCTCGCCATGGCCGTGCTATACGCCGAGGCGGGTCTGCTCGACGAGGCCCGGGAGCGACTCGAGCGGCTGAAGCGGGCCAACCCATCCTCTCGGCTGCCTCGGAAGATGCTGGCCGGCTTGGCGGAATCCGAGCTAGCCGTCGCGCGGTCGCGCCGAGCCCCTCGCCCCTGATCTCCCCCCTACTTCCAGTCACCAACGAGTTGGAGCCCTGCCCAGTAGTACGGGTGCCGCCATCGATCCTGCCGCATCACGGCGAGCTGGGCCCGGCGGAGGGCCTCGTCTTTGGCGGCTCCGGAGTTCCAAGCATGGTAGAACGACTGCATCAGCGCAGTGGTGCTGTCTAGTTCGACCGACCAGAGGGTCGTGCCGACAGTACGCGATCCGGCGTAGATCAGGGCGCGTGTCAGGCCGACGACGCCCTCGGACCTGGTATTCCTGCCCAGGCCGGTGCTGCAGGCTGACAACATGACCAGGTCGGTGCGTCGCAAGCGGACGCTCTGGAGCACCTCGAATGCGAAGAGCAGCCCGTCGTCGCCCGGCCCCGGGCTGAGCGCCAGCGCCGAGGAGAGGGGGTCTACATTGTCGGCCAGGCCGTGGCAGGCGAGGTGGACCACCCGGGCGTCCACGCACTCGCGCTTGAGCGCGGCGATGGTGGCGTTGCGGCCGACGAGGGCGACCACCCGGTCCCCATACAGCTCGCGCAGGGAGCCGACTTGCTTGCGGGTCGCCGGCAACGGATTCAGCCGCAGCCCCCGCGAGCCCACCTCCTGCGCCGCAAGGGTGTGCGCCTGCATCGGCGACGATGCCACGCCGGGCCCGGCCGCATAGGCCGGATCGGCCAGCGCCACCACCTTGCCCGCCGCCGGGGCCCGGCGCATGGCGCGGACGAGGCGGTACAGCCCCAACGAGGCCACGGTATGGATGGGCTTGAGCTCGGCCAGATGCACGGGCCGCGTCCCTCGCCGCGATGCGACCAGCGCGCTGAAGGGCAGCAGATGCAGAGGACCGTCGGGGCTGATCAGCAGTCGGCTCGCGGCGGCGGCCTCCTTCCAGGCGGGCCTCACCAGTGAGCCAAAGACGGCCTCCGCCGCGGCGGTGTAGGCGGCGTCGGGCGTGGTGAGCGCCCCTCGCAACGCGCCAACCCGGCTCGCCAGCCGTGCAGAGCCCATCGGGACGCGGTATGCGCGACACACGGTACGCGTGACGGCAAAGAGGATGGTCTCGCGCTCCTGCACCGCGTACGCCAGCAGGAGCGTGCCCGGATCCAGCGCCGCCTGCGCCTGCGCCAGCGTCGGCGGCTTCGGGTACCGAAGGCCCGAGAACCCGGGCGCCGCGCGGCGGATGTCGTCTTCCACCTGCCGCAGGTCGGCGTCGACATCTGCCACGGCCCTCAGCCCGGCGGCGGGCGGAGAGCTCTGCCGCTTCATGCATGCCAGGCGCTCGAGGACGAGGCCCCGCCGCTTCTGGACCAGTTGCGGGGGCGCGCCGAGCGCAAGGTCCGTAGTCGCACCGTGTCCGCGCTCAGATACGGCGTCAACGAGGCTACGGGCCTGCCGCCGTTCCAGCGTCTCGTACGCCTTACCCGACCTTCCCATCCGTACATAGGCCACCAGGAGGTCGTCGAATGGGCCCGCATTGCGCTCCATCAGCATGGCCCGCGCCTCGGGATTGGCAATCTGCCCGCGTTGGGCCTCCACGATGGCCGCGGCCTGTTCCAGCTGCGCGGCCGCTTGGCTCCATCGCTTCTGGGCCATGTCGAGTCCGGCAAGGCTCTGGAGGCTCTCCGCCGCCTCCAGCGAGCCCGGTGCCAGCTTCTCGCGGATGGCCATAGCTTCCAGGTAGTGGGTCCGGGCGGCGACAAGGTCCCCCATGCGTTGCGCGGCGCCGCCGAGGCCATGCAGCGTGTGCGCCTCTTCCAGCGAGCCGGGCGCCAGATTGCGTTGGATGGCCTGAGCACGCCTGTAGTAGGCCTCCGCGCCCACGGGCGCGCCGCGGCTCAGGTACAGGTCACCCAGCCTGGTCAACACACCTGCGACGTTCAGCGAGCCAGGCAACCAACGCTCAACCAGAATGAGCGCACGTTTCAGGTAGGTCTCAGCCGTGCCTGGGTGCCCTTGGGCCTTGACCACAACAGCGAGCCGGCTCAGGTACTCGCCCTCCTCAACCTGATAGCCCAGTCGCCCGGGAATATCGATCGCACGCTCGAAGGAGCGCGCCGCGGCAGGAAGGTCACCTCGGGCCCAGGAGATGCCTCCGAGCTGGTTCAGCGATTCGGCCACCTCAAGCGAGCCGGGACTGAGGTACTCGCGGATTTCCAGCGCCCTTCGGTAGCAGGCATAGGCCTCCGTAAGGTCACCGGCACTGAAGAGCGCGTCTCCAAGCCCCTGGAGGTTCAGGGCCATGTCAGCGGACCTCGTGTCCAGCTGGGTGAACAGGGCGAGCGCCTGCCTATGGCGTGACTCGGCCTCCGCGATCTTGCTCTGCTGATAGGCTGCCATAGCGTGGTGGCAGAGGCACCTGGCCATGGTTTCGCAGCCGGGCGCCAGGTTCCCGTAGATGGCCAGGGCGCGGACGTAGTGGACCTCAGCCGCGGCGTACTCGCCCTGATTGTACGCCGTGTCTCCGAGGGCTCGAACGCTGTCCGCAACCGGAACGGAGTCGGGGGCCAGCTTCTGACGGATGGCATAGGCGCGACCGTAGTACTGCTTCGCCGCCGCATAGTCGTAACGCCCCCAGCCACTGACTGCCTGGGCCAGGCCGTGGAGGGCTCGAGCCACATCGGCGGACTCTCTCGAGCGCCGCTCGTATATCTCCAGCGCTCGCCTATAGCAGCTCTCTGCGTCCGGCATGTGCCGCGCTCGGATCTCGAACGCACCGAGGTATTCGAGCGCCTGAGCGATCGCCGGGGGCTCGCACCCGAGCCGCTCGCGGACCGCCATCCCTGCTTGAGCGAAGTCGGGCGCCATGTCGGGTTTGCGGCCGTTCGATAGCGCGACACCGACGGCGAAGAGGGCCTCGGCCGCGGTCAGCGGTCGTGCCGTTTCGGCCTTGCCCGCCGCCAGCGCCTGGTCCAGCAACGGGCGCGCCCCCTCGAGCTTTTCGGCGATCAGGACTTGAGCGGCCTCGCCCAACGCCCTGATTCGGGCCGGGCCGTCGCCGGCCCGCTCCCATGCCAGCGCCGCCCTGGTCCACGCGGCCGAGGCGTCGCGAGGTCGGCTCTGTTTGACCAGGATGAGAGCGCACGCACTGTGGCATGCCGCCGCCCCGATCCAGTCACCGTCACGCTCCGCAGTCGAAGCCGCGGTCGTTGCCGAGAGCAGCGTCTCGGCCAAAGCACGGCCATCAGACGCGGATCTGGCCCGATCCAAGAGCGCGGCATGGGCCGGGCCGGGCTTCGGCGCAGGCGGTTCAGGCGTCGGCCCGGTCTGCAGCGACAGGGCAATCAACGCGAGGAATACGGCGATCCCACCCATTCCATGCCTCCCATATATATCAGCTTCAGAGACAGATGCTTCCGTTCACCTAAACCGTACTTTTCGCCCACCGTGGTCGTCAAGGCGCTCAGCGACTGCCCGGCTCGGCGGCGCGGGGCGCGAGCCCCGCGGAGGCCTTCCACCGGCGGCGCCGAGCTGTTTCTCGGCTTTTTCACGGATGACGGCTAGGTCCGACCGCAGTCGGCATCTATCCCAGGTAACGGACCCGCACTGGTGACATGAAACCGAAGGCGCGCTGCTTGTACACATCCGGCGAGTATACCGGATGGTTGGCTTGATAGCCGATCAGATCGGTCGCAGCGCTAGTGCGTATCCGGATCAGAGACAGTGTATGACACTCAGTAGTGACTTAAGGAGGGAACTACAGATGGTCCGTAAGCTGGCAGTCGTGCTCGCGATGGCTGGATGTGTCTTCGGGCTTGGGACGGCGAGGGCCGAGTCGGAGATCACCAACGGCAAGAAGGTGACCGCGTGGCTGGGTGGTCCCGCTGTGCTCCACTTCCACCCGAGCCAGGAAGGCAAGTACTCCGTAGGCCTCGGCGTGGGCCCGGTCATGCTGGACACGACCGACTACGAGACAGGCACCAACGAAACCAAGTTCGGCTTCATCCTCGAGGGGATGTACTACCCGCAGGGCAACAATGCAGGTCTGGCCACCAACCTTCGCATCGGAACCGGCGCCGGCACCTACTTCGCGCCCGGCGTCTTCTACGTGTCGCGGCCCAGCGGCAACACCGTCGGCCGCGTCGGGCTAATGTTCCCGTTCGGCGGCGACGGCGTGGTGCCGTTCCTGCCCGAGTTGGCGATCGGCTGGCGGTTCTAGCGGCAGCAACAACACCGCCCGGATCCCGGCCACGTCGGTCGGGCCGGGCGGCCCGATCTTCTGCCGTAGGTCGCAGGTGGAGCGGCACGGCACGCACACAGGGCTCTGGTTACCCAACCTGCGAGTAACCGGCGCCCGGAGGGCATGACAATGGTGAGCATCTTCCGCAGAACGGTGTCGGCGGCGGCGCTCCTGGCGCTGATCGTCTTGGGCAGCGCCTCTTGGGCGCAGAACTATGTACCGGCTGAGACCCGGGTGGCCATCCTGCCTGTGGTGAACGCCAGCGGCGAGAAGGACGGGGCACAGGCGGAGAAGCAGGCCAGGGCAGCGAGCGATGAACTGAACAAGCAGTTCGCCTCGCGCGGCTTCACGGTGGTGGACGACAAGGCCGTCAGCGACGCGATCGCGGGCGCCGGCATCCAACTAACCGACGAGGAGCAGAGGTCGTCCGCCTCCTACCTGCGGATTGGGGCGGACGCCAAGGCGGACCTCGTCGTCATGGTAGTCATCGAGAAGGTCTCTCAGAAGATCAATAGAAGTTTCTTTACCGTGGCATTTGAAGGCCGCGCGCGGATCACACTGGCTGCGTACGATGTCAAGAAGAGCGCGCCGTTCATCAAGACTACGGTCAAAGAGGTCAAGGCCGGGGCCGGCGAGATCGTCGCTACGACCAAGGGCAGCGCAAATATCCTTGCTGCATGCGGGAAGGCCGTTCGAGAGGTCCTCGATGCGCCCCTGAAGCCGTATCCGGCGTCCAAGCAGTCCGGTCGCTGAGGGGTGATCCGCCCTGTTCAGACGTTCGTATGAGCGTCGGCCGGGAACCGCAGCGCGGAGTCTGGCCGGCATAGGAGCATCGGTATGGCGAGCCACATGGTTTGGTACGCCTACCCGTGTGCGGGAGGATCGATCGGCATGAGTGGACTCTTGAGTGGGGTGCGCGGCATTGCCGCTCTGGTCTGCTGCGCGCTTGCCGCGCATGGCATTGCGCGTGGTCAGGGCTCGGACAAAACGTACGTGCCGTCGGCGACCTCGGTGGCCATCCTGCCGGTGGCCAACACTACCGGGGCCAGGACCGACGGACACCAGGCTAATCTCGCGAAGGCGGCGATGAGCGCCCTGCTGAAGCAGACCGCCGGAAGGGGCTTCAAGACGATCACCGGCAAGCCGATCGAGGAAGCGCTGTCACGGCTCCACGTCGATCTCACCGACATCGAGCAGCAGAAGCGGGCTGTGATGCTGCAGGTCGGTCAGGAGGTCGGCGCCGACCTTGTCGCGTTCGTCGTGATCATGGACGTCAACACGGACAGCGACTCTAACGGCTGGGTCTCCGCCACCCGGGCGGCCGTCAAGACCAAGTCCTGGCTGCTGGATGTGAAGTCGGGCCGCCCCATCATGAGCGCCAAGGTAGAGACCGCCGACTCGACGGATCTCGCCCTTGGGGCCAACCGCCAGACCACCAAGGCCGAGAAGAACTGCAGCACCGCCGTCATACGTGTGTTCGAGCGTGTACTCAAGCAGTACCCGATCGTCCGACCGGACGCCGACAAGTGACCCGCAGCCGGACTGCCGGATGGAGCGGTATGGCGGGCCGAAAGGAGAGCCCAATGGGACCGTTAGCGTTCATGTCGTTTCTCTCCGTACTGCTCTGGCCGGCGCTTCAGGGCCCGTCAGTCGGTGCGGCGCAGGTGAGTGGTGGTCTTCTCACGCCGTCGTCGACCAGGGTCGCGATCCTGCCCGTGGTGAACGAGAGCGGAGAGAAGCGCGAGAAGACCGCCCTGGAGCAGTGCCAGTACGTGACGGATGCCTTGCAGCGCCAGTTCCGTGACCGCGGCTTCCAGATCGTCGAGCCGCAGGTCGTCGCCGCTGCCATGACCAAGCTCGAAGCCGACATGTCGGATGAGGAGCAGCGGAAACGCGCCAGGATGATCGAGATTGGCCGCGAAGCCGGAGCGGACCTGGTGGTCTTCGTCGTGATCATGGACAAGGGCAAGGACATCCAGGGCATGGTGGCGTCCATCAAGGTCTGGCTGCTCGATGCCAAGACGAATCAGCCGTACTTAAGCGCTAAAGTCTTCGAAGGACTATCTAGGGCTCAAACGGCATTCAATATGCCCAAAATGAAGCGCGCCCTGCCGCTGGCGGTGGACAGAGCCCTGAAGGACTTCATGAAGCCCTACAAGATCGTGAAGTAGCTCTGCCGAGGCCCTAGCTCGGCGTGTGATCGGGCTGCGGGCGCGCCGCCCGCAGCCCATGGCTGGTCGTGCGGCGCTGAGACGTGTAAGGTGGGCCCAAAAGGTGAACCGGCAGAGCCATCCGCTCGTTGCCCGCCCGCGCAACGGGCGTGTGCCGGCATTCACCGGTTCGGCCCGGTCAATGCGTGTCTACGGGGCCGAACGCCGAGGACGGCGGGAGCCCCTGGTGCATCACGCGGGCGGCTCGAGGGCGTGGCGACCCTGGGCGGATGGATGCCGGCTGTAACGACACGGTACATGCTCTTGAAAGGAGCGACGAGCCATGAAGCGCGTACTGATTCTATCGGCGGTCCTCGGTGTCCTCGCTGCTGCCGGATGCGGCGGGGGTGGAGGCGGCGAGATACAGACGAAGAACGCCGTGTACTCCGGCGGGCTCAGCATTAGCCAGGGCGGATCGAACTCGACGGCGCCCATCGACTTGGTACTGACCTCGTCGCAGGATCCGGTCAGCGGCACCATCTTCCGCAAGACCGATGGAGTGGTCCTTACGGTGGGCGGCACAAGGTCGTCGCTCAGCGTGACGGCCCCGGGCGAGCGCTACAACGGCACGCTGACCCTGGCCACCAACGCGGCCACGCTCTCACTCACCGGCACGGATGCGCATGGCCCTCTGACCGCCACGGCCAGCCTGTCGCGCAGCCAGTACATCAACATCGCCGGCACGTATGACGTTGCCGAAGAGCTCACGCTGACGATCACGATCGATGGTCAGAGCCAGACCCAAACAAACTCCGGGGCCGGGAGGATCGCCCTCCAGCAGGACGGCGCCAACATACGGTACACGGTTCCGGGCACGAACGTTGCGCGGACGGGCTCCATCTCCGGCAACACTCTGACGATGTCAGGCCCCTTCGGAATGGCCGCGGACGGCGTCCGCTACACGAAGAACAACATCACGTTCGTGGTCGACATCACCGACCAGAACCACTTCACGTCGGTCGGGCACGGTGAGGCCGCCGGTACCTATAACGGCTATCCGTTTGCTATGGTCGGCACCGATACCGCAACCCTCGATCGGGTTCAGTCCGGCGCGCCGAGCCGCGCCGCCGCCGCTACCGCGACAGGATCGGTCGCCGGGCCACACGCGGTGGGTCTGGCAATCGGAGCCGGCGGCAAGCGATAGCGGCCGCTGGGCATCGCAGGCCATCGGGTTGTGCGGGCCGCCGTTGCGTGGCGCGGCGGCGGCCCGCACAACGTTGGACGAGGTCGTGCACGATCGTAGCCGGTTTGTCCGCAGGATGGCTAGGTCGGGCCGCAATAGGCATCTATGCCTACTGTGAGCCCGCTCCCCGACACCGAGCGATGCCGGCGGTGTCACGGACCGGGCGACGCTGGTACGTCGGGACTCTTGGGGGGAGATACATGCAACGCAGCTTACGTCACGCCGTAGGGATCCACTTCGCTGTACTGGCGCTTCTGGCCTGCCTGAGCCAGGTCCCAGCGCGAGCACAGACCACACTCCAATACTGGGACTTTGAGAACTTCTCGGCCACCAACTGGCGCGGCTGGACCGCCGACAACGGCGTATGGGACGTGGGGAGCACCACCAGGGGGCCCGGCGGCGCTCGCCAGGGGAGCCAGTGCGCGAGTAGCGGGCTAACCGCGGCGTACCCGGCATCGAGGCAGAGTCGACTTATCAGCCCTGCCGTCACGCTGCCGTCGGTGCCGGCAGGCCAGAGCCTTCAGCTCGGCTTCTGGCAGTGGTTCAGCTACGACACGTGGAGCACCAGAGGCTATGGAACAGTCGAGGTGCGCTCCTGGAACGGTACGTCCTGGTCTGCTTGGGTGGGGGCATCGAGGGAGGTTTCACGCACTAGTATTTGGAGCTACTGCAGCGTTGACATTACAGATTATGCTGGACAGCGTATTCAGATTGCGTTCAAGCACTATGGCGGCTCCCAAGGGGGCGTGGGCTGGTTCATCGATGAGGTAGGCGTCAGAGCAGTGCCGGACATGGACTACAACCAGTGGATCGGCTTTGAGGATACCACCTCGACCGACTGGCGCGGGTGGTCCGCGGACTCCGGGGTGTGGGATATCGGCGGCACAGTCCTGGGGCCCCGCGCGGCTCACCAGGGAAGCCGGTGCGCGGGCAGCGGGTTGTCGGCGCCGTATCCGGGCTTTCAGGATAGCCGGTTGGTCTCCGCTCCGGTGACATTGCCTGTGATCTCCGATCCCAACGCATCCATCGGAGTCGTCCTCTGGACGTGGTTCGATTTTGATACATGGAGTACAGATGGTTACGGTCTCATAGAGGTATCTGAATGGAACTTCACATCGATGACGTGGAGTGAGTGGAACAATGTATCGACTTCATATTATTCTGGAACGTCAACTGGATGGAAATACATAGGAACATCGTTTCCTGTAGTAAGCCTGACTGCGTATGCCGGCAAGCGTGTCCGCCTGGCCCTGCATCACCTTGGAGGATCCCAGGGCGGCACCGGCTGGTTCGTTGATGATATCGTGGTGTTCGGTCCACCGGCGCTCATGTCGGCCAGCCCGGAGTCGGCGCCCGCAGGCAGCGCCGCGACCACCATAACGCTGACCGGGACGGGGTTCAACTCGGACTGCGAGGCCCGGTGGAATGGCGCGGCGCTGGCAACGACCTACATCTCACCGACGCAACTGACCGCTGTTATCCCTGCCGGCAACCTTACCACAGCTGGCACCTACTCCATCACGGTGGTCTGCCCGATCATGGGGGAGCAGACGAGCAACGCGCTACCGTTCACGGTGACCGGCGGCACGGGCAAGGCCGCTACGGTGATCACCGTGCCGAACAGGACGGGCGCCGTAGGCCAGACCATCACACTAACTGCCACGCTCACCAAGTCCAGTGACGGGGCCCCGCTGTCGGGCAAGGCGCTTCACTTCGTCGTGGCCGGCACGCCGCTGAGCCCTGACCCGACCACGAACGCCGCCGGCGTGGCGTCGATCGACTACAAGATCGCGGAAGGTCTGGCCGGCTCGCAGTCCGTCGCCGTCGGCTTCACCGAGGACGCGGGCTATTACGGATCATCCGGCAGCGGCACGCTATCGGTCATCAAGGCAGACACAGCGATCACGGTTCCGAACCAGTCCGGGGTGGTCGGGCAGACGGTCATGCTCACGGCCACGCTCAAGCGGACCACCGACAACACGCCGTTGTCGGGCAAGGCGCTTCACTTCACGGTGACGGGCACGGCGTTGAGCCCGGACCCGACGACGAACGCCTCCGGGGTCGCCTCCATCGACTACAAGATCGCGGAAGGCCTAGTGGGCTCGCAGCCCATCGTGGTCACCTTCACGGCTGACGCCAACTACAACAATGGGTCCGGTAGCGGGACGCTTACGGTCAGCAAGTCGGATGTGGTGATCGTGGTTCCGAACCAAGCCGGCGCAGTGGGCCAGACGGTCGCGCTGACCGCGACCCTCACTCGCAAGAGCGACAACACGCCGTTGTCGGGCAAGGCTCTCCATTTCACGGTGGCGGGCACGGCGTTGAGTCCGGACCCGACGACGAACGCAAGCGGGATCGCCTCCATCGACTACAAGATCGCGGAAGGTCTGGTCGGCTCGAAGCCCATCGTAGTCACCTTTGCTGCTGACGCCAACTACAACGATGGCTCCGGCAGCGGGACGCTCACGGTCAGCAAGTCGGACACGGCACTCGCGGTGGCGTCTCTTTCGGGGGCCACCGAGCAGACGGTGAACCTGACCGCCACGCTTACGAGGACCACCGACGGCGCGGCACTGGCCGCGAAGTCCATCGCCTTCACCGTCGATGGCACAAGCGCCGGGTCTGCGGCAACCGGTGCGGACGGCGTCGCCAAGAGGCCCTACGCCATACCGGCCGCCATGACCTCGGGGGCGCATACGATCGGCGCATCCTTCGCGGGTGATGCGAACTACAACTCCTCGTCCGGTAGCGGCACGCTGACGGTGACTGTGGCCACGAAGCTCTACGTGGTCGACCGGACCTGGGTTGGCGGCACCGCTGTTCCCCTGAAGGCCTATCTCTACCGCAAGAGCGACTCGTTCCCGCTTGTTGGCTACACACTGAGCTTCTTCATCGATGGGACCTCTATCGGCACGACCAAGACCGAGACGGCCGGCGGCGCCACGCTGAACTGGGTGATCGATGCGGGCCCGGCCACACGAGTGATTCGGGTCGACTTCGCCGGCGACGGCACCTACGGTCCATGCACCGGAACCGGCAAACTGGTGGTGATCACCTACAACACCACCCTCTCCGCCCCGGACCGAAGCGGCGAGCTCCTCGAGCCCATCGTCATGAAGGGCTACCTCTACCGCACGCCGGGCTCTGCTCCGGTCGTCGGCAAGATCGTGACCTTCTCGGTGGACAGCACCACCATCGGTTCCGCCACTACCAACAGCTCGGGCCGGGCGCTCATCACCTGGACCGTCCCCGACTCGCTCGCACCCGGCGCCCACGCCTACACCGTGGCCTGGGCGGGCGATGCCGGCTACAACCCCTCCTCGGCGTCGCCATCCCTGGTCATCTCCAAGGGCGTGTCGTACCTTTGGTTGGCCAGCCGGTCCGTGAAGAAGGGAACCGCGGCCTACATCCGCGCCTACCTGCGCAGGCT
>CAJBBX010000148.1 GCA_903951425.1 uncultured Chthonomonas sp. | reverse complement strand
GGCCCTTCACGTCGTTCAGGGCGACGTCAAGGGCAAGGGCCGTACGGGGCCGCGGACGCGGCGGGCGGCCTACGGGGGGTCCTTCGGCCCGTCGCGGCCTCAGGATGACGGCAAAGGCAAAGGCCGTCCCGCCGCCGCGCCGCCCTTGCCGTCATCCTGACGCGAAGCGGAAGGACCCCCCGGCGTGAGCCACCGCACCCTCATACCCCGGCGCGAAGCGCAAGCCTCCAAGCAAGCCACCGTAGCGCCGGCATCGGGGCCCTTCACTTCGTTCAGGGCGACGTCAAGGGCAAGGGCCGTGCGGGTCAAGACCGCCACTTCTCTGACCTAGGAATGTGGCAGCCTTGAGCCCTACACCACGTCAAGAGGACCACTCAGGATGACGGCGAGGGCCAGAGCAACAGCGGGTAGCCCGGCTCACGAACCGGGTAGCCCTGCCGCCTGCCACGCGGCGGAGAGGGCCTCTCGGCCCAGCCGCTCGTTGATTGGGTAGAGCAGGGCCTCGTGGGCGATGACCCCGTCCAGTGTCCAACGCGCCTTCAAAGGCCTGGCGGGAACCCCCGCCACGAGGCAATACGGCGGCACGTCGCGCACGACGACCGAACCGGCGCCGATCACGGAGCCGCGCCCCACGGTAACGCCTTGCAGGATGATCGAGCCGCCGCCCACCCAGATGTCATCCTCAAACACGACCTCGAGGTCATCCTCCGGCCGCTTCTCTGTGACGTCGGCCATGAACCGGCCCTGTTGGCCCGTGTTGTGGTTGCCGGCGTAGACCATGACCCCGGGGCCGAAGATCACGTGGCTTCCCAACACGATGCGGCTGTTGGCCGCGAGCATGGTTGCACCATGACCCAGGTTCACGTGGTCGCCGGCGAAGATGGTCGCGTACGTGTACGCGGCGTAGGGATCGAACCGGAACCCGGCCCCATGGCGGCCAAACAGCGGCCCTTATGGCAAGCTGAGCCCCCGCGCTCGAAGCCGACCCAGCAGGTAGGAGGCCCGGGCCACTGAGCGCAAGAGCCGGATGGCCATCACGGTACGGCCTCCCTTCGGGCCTTCGGCCCGGTCACGGTCAATACGGCGCGGCCGCCCTTGGCGTCATCATGAGGCCCCGCCGAAGGATGCCCCGGAGCTCGGACGGCGGCGCCAGCTTACCTCTTGGCCTTGGCGGCTGGGTGGTAGCCGGCGTCCTCGGGCAGCTCCGGCGCACGAGATGCCACTACGGCAAGCTTGTCGCACCGCTCGTTCTCCGGGTGGCCGGTGTGGCCGCGCACCCAGACGATCGTGACCTTGTGGACGTCCAGCAGGCCGAGCAACTCGATCCATAGGTCCGAGTTGGGCACGCGCTCACCCTGGCGCATCCAGTTGTTCGACTTCCACTTCCGCGCCCAGCCCAGTTCGATGCTCTTCTTAAGGTATTCGGAGTCGGTGGTGAGCGTCACGGCGCAGGGGTAGCGCATGGCCTTCAGGGCCTCAATGGCGCCCATCAGCTCCATGCGGTTGTTCGTCGTGCGCCGGAACCCGCCGGACATCTCGCGGCGCTTGTCGCCGTAGACCATGACGGCCGCCCAGCCGCCGGGGCCGGGGTTGCCCTGGCAGGCGCCGTCGGTGTAGACGAGGACGTGCTTCAACTCTTCAGCGGGCGACAGGGAGGGTGGCATGGGGCTCCGTTCAGGGCGTCTCGGCGGCGGGCGGCGCCGCTTCGCGCAGGTAGGTATAGAGGCTCAAGGCGACAGACTGGTTCATGCCCGGCGCGGCGGACAACTCATCCACTTCGGCTGACTTGATCCGGGCGATGCTGCCGAAGTGCTTCACCAGCGCCTTGCGCCGCTTGGGTCCGATGCCCGGCACCGCGTCCAGCACGCTCTTCGTCTGACGCTTGGCCTGGACCATGACGCGGTAGGCGTTGGCGAACCGGTGCGCCTCGTCGCGGATGCGCTGCACCAGGTAGAGCGCCTGCGATGTGCGCTCCAGCGCCACGGGCTCCTCGCGGTCCGGGACGATGAGCAGCTCGAACCGCTTCGCCAGGCCGCAGACGGGCAAGCGGACGCCCACCTCCTCCATCGCCGCAAGCGCCGCTGTGAGCTGGCCCGAGCCGCCGTCGACGATGATGAGGTCCGGCATTCGGGCGAACTTCTCATCGCCGGCGACGCCGTCGCGCAGGCGACGCGTGAGCACCTCACGCATCATGCCTGGGTCGTCGGCCCGGCCCTCATGTTCGCGGATGCGGAAGCGCCGATACTCCTGCTTGGTCATCATCCCGCCCTCGCAGACCACCATGGAGCCGACGAAGGCCTCGGCCTGGAAGTTGGAGATATCGTAGCACTCGATGCGGTGGGGAGGGCCGTCGAGGCCCAGCGCCTGGGCCAGGTCGGCGAGGGCCCTATCGGTGTTGCCCAGCCGCGCCCGCACTTCGGCCCGCATACGCCCCATGGCATCGGAGGCGTTCTCGGTGGCCATCTCCACGAGGCGCTTCTTGTCGCCCCGGAGCGGCACGGAGATCTCGACCTTGCTGCCGCGCTTCTGCCGGAGCCACGATTCGATGATGCTCGCCTCGTCGATGTCGCATGGGAGCAGCACCTCCTGCGGCACGTAGGCGGCGTTCTGGTAGTACTGCTTGACGAACTCCTGGACGGCTGCGCCGGTGGGCTCCTCGGCGTCGGCGCCTTCCAGCAGGTAGCTGTTCTGGCCGATGAGCTTGCCGCCCCGGATGTAGAACATCTGCACGCAGGCGCCGCCGTCTTCGGCCACCAGCGCCACCACATCCTGATCGACCAGGCGGGAGCTGATCACCTTCTGCCGCGACAGCACCTGTTCCACCGCGGAGATCTGATCGCGCAGGCGGGCGGCGACCTCGAACTGCAGCGCATCGGAGGCGCGGGCCATGCGGCGGCGCAGGTCGTTCAGGATGCGCTCCTGCTTGCCCTCGAGGAAGGTGGTGGCATCGCGGACGGCGCGCGCGTACTCCTCGGCCTTTGCCAACCCCGCGCAGGGCGCCAGGCACTGGCCCATGCTGTGGTAGATGCAGGGCTTCTGCACCGCCTCGCCCGTGAACCGCTTGCCGCAGGACACGACGGGGAAGATACGCTTCATCAGGTCCATGATGGCGTAGACCGGCCTCGCGCCCGTGTAGGGGCCGAAGTAGCGGTTGCCGTCCTGCCGGATGCGCCGCGTCATCATGAGCCGCGGGAAGGGCTCGGACGTGGTGAGGCAGATGTAGGGGTAGTGCTTGTCGTCGCGCAGGCGGACGTTGAAGTGGGGCCTGTGCCGCTTGATGAGGTTGCACTCGAGGACGAGCGCCTCCAACTCCGTCTCGGTGACAAACCACTCCAGATCGCAGACCTCATGCACCAGTCGCCGCACCTTGGGCGTGTGGTTGGCGCCGGCCTGGAAGTAGGAGCGGACCCGGCTCCGCAGGTTCACCGCCTTACCCACGTAGATCACCTGGCCGCGAACGTCGCGGTAGAGGTAGCATCCGGGCTTCTGGGGCAGCGAGCCGAGCTTCTCGCGGAGCTTGGCATTGCTCTCGGTGTGGCGAAGCATGTCCCGGCGGGCTAGGCGGTCCGCGCCATGGCTGTACGAACCGCAGACTCCGGCACACCCGGCACCCAGTGGGCCGTGGAGACGGGCCGACGGGCTGCAGCATCGGCCAGGACCGACTCATAGGCCGACAGGATGCGGCGCGGGTCATGCACCTCCTCGGCGTGGCGACGGCCCTCGCGACCCATGGCGAGCCGGTCGGCGGCGGGCATGGAGGCGAAACGGGCAAGGCCCTCCGCCATGCTCTCGACCGTGTGTGGATCGAACAGGAAGCCCGTTCGGCCGTGCTGCACCAGGTTGCCCGCATCCGCCACGTCGCTGGCGAGGACCGGAACGCCGCAAGCCATGCCCTCGCAAACCACGTTGGGGATACCCTCGTAGAGGGAGGGCAGGATGACCGCGTCACTGCTGCGGTAGAGGCCGGCAACGTCCTGACACTCGCCGCCGGCGTCGACCCTGTCGGTGATGCCCAGGCGTTCGGCCTCGGCCTGCATCTCCGCGCGAACGGCCTGTCCGCCGGCGGTATCGACCTGCCCGCCGCGCCACCGGAGCGCGAGGTCGCACCGCGGATCGCGCTGCATGGCCAGACCCATGGCCGAAACAAGCCTCACCGGGTTCTTCCGGGGCTGATAGGAACCCACGCCTGTCAGCACGAGCCGGCCCTCCGAAGCTTGCGGCTCGGCTGCGGGGCTGAAGCGCTCCAGGTCGATCAGGTTATAGATCGTCACCACGCGGCCCTTGAGCGACGGCACGGCGGCCTCGATCATCAGCCGGTTGCAGTGACTGTTGCTCACGACGGCGTCCGCTACCCGGTGCATCGTGCGCCGCCAGGGGAGGCGCTCGTAGGCGGAGCCCGGCTCGGCCAGGCGCTCGCTGACCACGAGACCCCACCGGCGCGACGGCAACGCCGCCAGTTCCGCATACAGGCAGGGCTGCGGCAGGTAGGCCAGCACGACGTCCGTGGCGGCTGCCCGGAGCGCCGACCGGACCATCAGGATTCTGCGCAAGGGGTTGTCCGACTGGACGACCCTGACGGTGATGCCCGCCTGCTCAAACTGCGACCGGTAGAAGCCGCCGTCGTGGTACGCGACGAAGTCGACCTCATGGCCGAGCCGCGCCAACGCCACCGCCACGGCGCCCAACTGGCGCTGCGCACCGCCCGAACCCAGGTTGTCGATGAGGCAGGTCACATGCATCGCGTCGCCGTCGCTTCCCTCCACAGCTGGACCAGCCGATCCAGCACCTGTGGCCCATCATAGCACGTCGCGGCGCGGCCGCGAGCGGCGGCCGCCAGAGCCGCCAGCCGGGCGCGATCGGCATCCAGTGCGGCGATGGCGCGGGCCAGGGCGTCCACGTCGCCGATGGGCGTGAGGACGCCGCACGCGCCATCGGCAAGCATCTCCGGGATGGCGCCTACCGGGGTGGCCAGCACGCAACGCCCGAGCGCCATGGCCTCCACGACCACGTTGGGGAAGCCCTCGCTGGCGCTGGGCAGGGCCACCACATGGGCCGACGCCATGGCGGACAGCGCCTCGCCGTGCGGAAGGCGACCGCTGAGGGTGAGCCAGTCGCCCCCGCTCCTCTGCGCCGCCATGCGCCGGAGCTCGGGCTCGTAGGCCGCTTCGCAGGGGCCCACCACGCGGAGATCCACATCCGGACAGGCCGGGGAGGCGCAGGCCGATACCAGATCGGCCACGCCCTTGGATTCGATGGCGTGGCCCACGAAGACGATGCGGAGGCGACCGCCCTCCGCCGGCGCCTCGGCGGCGTCGGCTATGCAGCCGAGGGCCGACGCATCGACCATGTTCGGCTGTACGCGAACCGTGGGCAGGGTCAGCGCAGATTGGAGCGCAGCGCGCGAGGGCTGGTCCAGCACCATCTGCATCGTCGCCAGCCTGGCCCCGGCGCAGAGCGTACGCCACTCCCACCCGCCGGACTCGGCCAGCGCCGGGATGCGGCCGAAATGATAGTGCAGCACGCCGGCCACTCCGCGGCGGCGAGCCCCTGCCGCCATCAGCCTGTCACGGAAGACGCCGAAGCCCGCACTGGTGGCGATATGCACCACGTCGGGCTTGTACTCGCCGATGGCGGCGGCCACGCGGGCATTGTCGCGCAGGCCCTGCACGGCGCCGCCGATGATCCTGCGCACCGGGGAGAGGTCGGTCACCGACCGCCAGCGCACGGCGGTGTCCAGTAGCCGCACCTCGAGGCCGTCGCGCGCGCCGAGGCCGGCCAGCGCCGACCTGGTCCAAATGGCCATGCCCCCCTCGGGGGGCGGGGTGGGTGCGACGAGAAGCGCCTTCACAGCAGGCATGGCTCCAAGATCACGGAACCGACGCCTAGGCCGTGATGGCCGGCGTGGCCGGAGACGCGGGAGCCGCAGGAGCCGTGCGCCGCATCCGGACAACGGCCGGCGCCTGAGCCAGCGCCAGCGAGATGGCGAGCCAGAGCGGCTTCCTCGGCACCCAGTTGCCGAACATATTGGCGGCCAGCATGGCGCAGAGGACGGCCAGCGGCACTACGCCCAGCGCCCCCAGCCGATTGTCCCATGCGGCCTTCAGGCAGTAACCCAGGCCGATCAGGAAGGGCACGGCTCCGAAGAGGCCCACCTCGGTCAGGAGGTGCAAGACGAGGTTGTGGGCGTCCATGGGCTTGCGCCCCTCGGTCTGGATGCGCTTCCCGAGCTCGCGGGCGTTGTTCACCGGGCCGAACCCGACCAGGGGGCTTTCGGAGAACATGACGATCTGCTCCGGGTAGATACGCTCGCGAAGGCTAACGTCGCCCTTGACGACGCTCATCCGGAAACGGCCCAGCGTGATGTCGGAACCGGCCACGGAGTAGGCCAGCCACGCAAGCGCGACGACCATGACGATCGCGGAGCGGACCCACCGCCAGAGGCTGCCTCCCTGCACCAGCAGGACCGCCAGCCCCGCGGCGGTGGCGACCACTCCTCCGCGCGAGCCCGTGGCCATAGTCATGACGACCAGCATGGCGCTGGCGGGCACGGCGATGATCTGCCGGCGCCGGCTGGCCTCCTGAGTGGTGAACGCCAGGCCCAGCATGGCGACCAGCGACATCCCGAAGACGCCTGCGATGTGGTTGAAGTTCTGGCCGCCGAACGACATGCGCGAGCCCATGGGCGTCACCTCGCGCAAGACGGAGACCTGGGCCGCCATGAGCAGCGCGATCAGCACTGACGCAGCGGCGAACGAGAAGACCGCCTGCATGGCGAGGCGGTGGTCCTTCATCAGGTTCGTCGCAACCAGCCCGAAGGCCAGCAACTGGACCAGAGTGCTGAACCGTAGCAACACATCGACCCGGAAGGGCTCGATGTTCACCTGTGGCACGGCCGCCATCACCCAGACACCGACGTACG
This sequence comes from uncultured Chthonomonas sp., assembly GCA_903951425.1. Taxonomy (GTDB): domain Bacteria; phylum Armatimonadota; class Chthonomonadetes; order Chthonomonadales; family CAJBBX01; genus CAJBBX01. The sequence continues at coordinate 90,870 of CAJBBX010000148.1, read as the reverse complement.
CCACGAAGAACCAGAACGCCTTTGGCGGTTTGGCAAACGGCTCGCGCGGGTTCAGAAGGCATGCCACGAAGAACCCGACGCCGATGACCTTGGCAAGGGCTGTTCCGGCCTGGATGGCAACCATGTCGAATGGAATGGAGAAGACGAACGCCAGGAACATGGCCCGAACCAGGAAGGTACGCGCACGCCGCTCCTTGGCGCCGGCTATGGCTTCGTGCCGCTCCTGCGGGTTGAACGCCGGGCTAGGACCGTTCGAAGGCCGCGCGGGGGACTGCGTCAAGCGCGTGCTCCGGCCGCCGCCTTCCGCATGTGGAGCCGGAAGTGGCTGATGGTCAGGTAGGCCCCGAGGCGGTTGGACAGCAAGGCCACGCCCAGGGCGCCGAGCTGGTTCGGCGATGTCCAGCGCAAGCAGCATCGGCTGTAGCCCAACTGCTTCAGCAGTCCCTCCCAGGCCTCGGGCGGCTGGTGCTTGTGCCACTCGATCCATGTCGCGAACGGGTTGGTGACATTCAGGTCGGCAAACAGGCCCCGCGATGAGCAGTCGGCCAGCAGCAGGTGCCCGCCGGGAGCCAGCCAGCGATCGATGGTCTCGAACATGCTCAGGTACTTGGCCCGAGCGGCGGGGTCCTTCTGGAATGCGATGCACGCGGGCTCGTCAAAGTGGTTGATGGAGTTGTGGATGAGCACGACGTCGAAACTGCCCGGCTCCGCGCTGAACTCCTCCATGAAGCAGGGGCGCATCTCCACGTTGGGAGCGCCGATATCACGCGCCACACGGCTGAACGTCTCTCGCATTCCGGTGCTGCTGCCGTCGGTCTCGGGTTCGAGGCAGATGACCTGGGCGGCGCCGGACGCGGCTGCATAGAGGCTGAAGACCCCGTTCCCTCCGCCGATGTCCAGAATGCGCTTGCCCCTGAGGGGCACGTCGGCGTAGAGAGCCGCGCCGTAGTGGCCCAGCCGCCGCGCCGTGCTCCACATGCCCAGCTTCTCGGCGGATGCCAGGAAGGCCGGCAGGGCGTCGGCAGGTTGGCGCGTCATCGAGTCGTTCGTCATTCTTGTCCTTCCACCGCTCTCGTAGCCACGTCACGGCCTCGCCACAGGAGGACGAACACGGCGCTGATGCCCAGAAGCCTGACAGCCATCGTCAGGAAGGAGGCATACGCCGCGCCCTGGATGCCGTAGCGCGGCACCAGCAGGTACGCTCCGAGCATGGCTACGCCGGCCACCACGCCCGATAGGACCGTCTGCGGCGCGAAGGACCGAGTGGACGATACCACAGTGCCTACGGCCGTCGATACATAGAAAAGCGCGCCGCCGGCCAGCATCCAGTTCAGGGCCTGCGCGCCCTGGCGGTACTCGGCGGTGAAGAGCGCCGTCAGGACGTGCGGACCCCAGAAATAGCCGGTCAAGAAGATCACCATGCCCGCTCCGCCGGCCGCCAGAGCCAGTGCGACGGCGATGCGAAGGAACTGCCGCTCCTCGCCCCGAGCGAAGTGCTGCGACAGGCGCGGCACGGCGGCCACGCCCAGCGCGTTGATGACGAAGTAGCCTACATTGTACAAGCTGGCCACCCCTGCGAAAAGCCCCAGGGCGCCTTCCCCGAGCAGGCGGCCCACAATGAACTGGGGCCCGCGCGTGTTGAGCAGGATGAAGAGGCTCATCAGCGCCAACGGAAATCCGGTTGCAGCGATGTCCCGCATGGCGGCTCGGTCCCATATGGGTCGCCACGCGGCCAGCCATCCGCCGCCCTCCGCCGGCTCGACGAGGCGCGAGGCCGACAGGGTGTCGTAGGTGCAGAGTACGACCAAGTACCCCACTCCAAAGCCCGCCATCGCCCAGGCAACCGAATGCGTCAGGGAGTACACGCCAATGACGCCGGCAAGGGCCAGCAGGTTCCGGATGATCATGGAGACGGCGATCCGGTCCATGCACTCCTTCTGCTGCATAAGGCCGTACATCACGTCGCTGAAGCCGTCCAGGACCAGCGCCACGGCGAGAACCATGAGAGCCGGAGCCGTCTCGTGGCTGAATGGGCCCCAGACCGCCACCGCCAGCGAGACCATAAGCGCCAGGGCCAAGCACGAGATGCGAACGGCCACGTAGGATCCGAACCGGTGCCCACCGCTCTGATCCGTGGCCTGGACCACGCGGAGCCCCATCTGGGCGAACACCATGACGGGCTGGGCCACGGTCAGCGCGTCCGTGTACTGCCCGACTGCCGTCTTGGTGCCCATCTTCGCCAATGCCGAGAGGATGGCCCAGTTGGCCGCGTAGGCGACCAGGTTCCCCGCAAGCGTCCACGAGAAGTTGGCGCGCAGCGATAGGGGCTGTACGCGCTTGGGGCGCGCAGCGTCGGGAGCGGCGGTGTCAGGCGTGGCGGCAGGTTGCTCCGGCGCCTCGCTCGGCTCCGGGGATCGGCCGTGCGTCGTACCAGGGCGCGGGATGCCGGGCGGCGCTAAACGCCGTAGTACCCGCGGTACCACTCAACGAACCGTCTGACGCCCACCTCGATGGGTGTCGAAGGGCTGAAGCCCACATCGGCCATGAGGGCATCGACATCTGCCCACGTGGCGGGCACGTCCCCAGGCTGCATGGGCAAGTGGCGCCGGACGGCCGGTACGCCAAGCGCATCCTCCAGGACCTTAACGAACCGGGTTAGCTCCACGGGCTGGTTGTTGCCGATGTTGTACACGCGGTACGGGGCCGCGCTCGTTCCGGGCTCGGGCCGCTCGCCGGACCATGCGGGGTTGGGTCGCGCGGGACGATCCAGGACGCGCACCACGCCCTCGACAATGTCATCGACATAGGTGAAGTCGCGGAGCATCTGCCCCTGGTTGAATAGGTCGATGGGCTCGCCGGCCAGGATGGCGCGAGTGAACAAGAAGGCAGCCATGTCCGGCCTTCCCCAGGGACCGTAGACGGTGAAGAACCGCAGGCCCGTCGTGGGTAGCCCATACAGGTGGCTGTACGTGTGAGCCATCAGTTCGTTGGCCTTCTTGCTTGCCGCGTAGAGGCTCAGGGGATGGTCCACGTTGTGGTTGACCGCGAACGGCATGGTGCGGTTCGCGCCGTAGACCGAACTGGACGATGCATAGACAAGGTGCTCAACGCCCCGATGGCGGCAGGCCTCCAGCACGCTCATGAACCCCACCAGGTTGCTCTGCACGTAGGCGTGCGGGTTCTCCAGCGAGTAGCGAACACCGGCTTGCGCGGCCAGGTTGATCACGGACGCGGGCGTGTGGTTATCGAAAAGCGCGTCTACGGAATTCTGGTCGGCCAGGTCCCCCTCGACGAATGTAAAGCCGTCGCGGCCGATGAGGTTGGCCAGGCGGTCGGCCTTCAGCTTGGGGTCGTAGTAGCTGTTGAGGTTGTCGAAGCCGATGACCTGATCGCCCCGGTCCAGGAGCTTGCTGCTGACGTGGAAGCCGATGAAGCCGGCAGCTCCGGTAACGAGGACACGGGCCATCAGCCACGGGCCTCAGCAACGGCGTCGCGAACGGCCTTGGCGATGCAACGCATATGCCCATCGTCCAGCGTCGGGTGGACCTGCAGCATGAGGGCGGTCTCGCCGAGTTCGCGAGCCACAGGCAGCGGCTCCGCCGGGGCGACGCCGGCGTCACGGAACGGCTTCTCCAGGTAGATCTCGCTGCAGCTACCGGCCGAGCACCGGATGCCCTGCTCCATCACGCGGGAAGCGACTCGGTTGCGGTCAATGCCGGGACCAGTGTAGGCGTAGAACTTGTAGTAGGAGGGATGCACGCCCGCCCGGGGACCAGACGTCCGAAGGCCCCGCACGTCTCCAAGCTCCTCCAGCAGGATCCCGGCGTTGTGCCGGCGGCGGGCGACCCACTCGTCCAGTCGACGCAACTGCACACGGCCCACGGCGGCCTGCACCTCGGTCATGCGATAGTTGCTGCCGAGTGTGTCGTGTACATACTGGAAATGGGGAAGGCTCACAGGCTTGCCTGCTGCCAGCTTAATGCTCTTCCCGTGGTCCTTGTACTGCCAGCACTTCTCCCAGACATCACGGTCATTGGTCGTGAGCATGCCGCCCTCGCCGCAGGTCGTGATGATCTTGTCCTGGCAGAAGGACCACGTCGCGATCCGGCCGAAGGAGCCCACGGGGCGGCCACCGATGTCGGCGCCATGCGCCTGGGCGCAGTCCTCGACCACGTCCAGGCCGTGCCTGTCGGCGATCGACATCAGGCTGTCCATGTCGCAAGGCCAGCCCGCCAGATGGACCGCGATGATGGCCCGGGTCCGGCCGGTGACAGCCGCTTCCACAGCTGACGGGTCGAAGTTGCCGCTATCGCGGTCGACGTCGACGAAGACGGTTCGGCAGCCGGCCATCAGCGCCACGGCGGCGGAGGCGACGAAGGAACGGGGCGTGACGATCACCTCAGAGCTCGGCTCGAGGTTGAGTGCCATGAGGGCCAACTGCAGCGCAACGGTGCCGTTGGACAAGGCCACGCCGTAGGCGCAACCAGACCGGGCGGCAAACTCGCGCTCAAACTCGCGCGACTCGTCACCCGTCCAGTAGTTCACCCTGCCGGACTGCAGGACCCGCGTGACCGCGTCGATCTGGTCTTGGTCGTAGTGTGGCCAGCCAGGCAGCAAGCCTCCACTCACGTCGTGGTCATACTGCATGCTGTTCGTAGGACACCTTTCGTTGCTGTGGCACGCCGCGCCCACACATTCTACCCGAACCACACGAGGGGCGCGGGCCCTTCGGCACCTGCGTCATGGCGCTCTACGCGCGACCAGCGGCCTCGCGAAGCACGCGCTCCAGGTCGGCTGCCAGCGCGTCCCGTGAGAACCGGCGTCGCCCCAGGTGAACCGCCGCCTGCGACGCCGTCGTCAGCCACAGGGGATCACCCAACGCCCCCGCGAGCGCCGCCGCACCGTCCGGCGCGTCGTTTGGATGCAGCGACAGCCCTGCGCCTGTCTCGGCCAGCAGGTCGGCCTGCCAGCCGCCGTGGTTGATGGCGATGGGCTTGCCGGCCGCCAGGCTATCGAAAAACTTGTTGGCGGAGTTGGGCCAGAGCTGCGGCACATCGATTACGGTTGACATCGTGAGCGTGGACGCACTGAGCCACCGGGCGACCTCGGGCTTCGGCATGGGCGGCAGCATGTAGAGGTTCGCACCCAGCACGCGGGTCTGCCGAGCCAGGTCGCGGACCATGGCCTCTTCGCGCCCGTCGCCGATGATGGCGAACCGAGCATCGGGCAGCAACCCGGCCATCTGATGAGCCAGCCGAACGATATACGAGACGCCGTTCACCTTGCCCAGCGCCCCGGCATAGACCACCAGCGGACGGTCACCCAGCCACGGAACGCTACCGCGGATCGCCTGCCCCGCTTCAGGCGGCAGGCCGAAGACGTCGAAGTCACAGCTATTGGGCACCACCGTCACCCGCTCGGACGGGTAGCCCGAAGCGATGACGCCGTCGCGCATGCCCGGCGAGAGCGCCACCACACGCGCCGAGCTCCGGTAGGCAAAACGCTCCAACAGGCGGGCGGCGGGTCCCAGCGGCCCGGGCAACGCCCCCAGCGCGATGGGCACATCGGGCCACAGATCGCGCACCTCGAAGACCATGGGGCATCGCTGCCTCCGAGCGGCCCAGACGCCGGGGAGCGCGATAGTCAGCGGTGTGCTGGTGGCAAACACCACGTCGGCGGGCAGTGCCGCCGCCCTGGCCGCCGACGCCCCAGCGAATCGCGCAAAGGCAGCCGCCCGCGATGCGTAGCCCATCTGGTTGGCGTAGGCCAGCCCAAACCAGTGCGCCGTGAACCCGGCCTGCTCGCTCACAGTCCAACGGCCGGGACTGCCGTGCAGGCGACGGTGGTCGCTGGTGACCAGGTTCACCTGATGCCCGGCGGCGGCCAGCCTGCGCGCCATCTCGTAGGAGCGCGTCGAGCCTCCATGCTCGGGAAGGTTGGCGTACTGGTGCAGGTAGGTGATGCGTATGGCGCTCAGCCCGTTCCGGGAGCGCGACGACGCAACACTGCGGCGCCTGCCACCACGCAGATGATCGGCATCAACGGGTGCCGGAACCGGCCCTCGGAGGCCGCCCCGCCGGACAGCGCAAGAAGGTACAGGAAGACGCTTGCCAGCACGAGCGACAAGAACCTGCCCGACCGTAGCCGACGCAGGCCCACCAAGGCCGCGCCATAGTACAGCAGCGTCACGGCCAGGAGCACGGCTCCAACAAGCCGCGTCGCCCGCATACCGGCGACCGCCGCCATCTCCGGCGGCACGTCGCCCACATCCACCATCCGTCGGAGGGCCTGCCGCGAGACACCGGTGAACGGCTGCACAAAGAGAGTAGCGTTGCGACCCAGCAGCACCCTGGCCATACCGGCAAGCCAGAGCCTCGCGACGACATCGGGCCGCCGCCGAACGACCCGCATCCCCTCGCGTTCCATAAACCGCGCGCGATCAGCCTGCGACCAGCCCTGCCGCTCGGGATGCATGGGCCCGAAGTCGGTCTTGATCATGTCAGCCTGCACCTGGGCCATGGTTCGGCCCGTCTCCGCTCCAATCACAGATGCAGCGCTGTAGTAGTAGAGGTACTGAGCATGGATGCTGGAGAGCGTCGGCCAGTTGTGCACGCGAAGGTTACGCAGTTGCCACAGGCCGGGCAAGCCCAGCCCCAGCGCCACCATAATCCCGGCGGCCGCCAGGAGGCGGGGCGCCTGCGGCCTCCGCACCGCCGCGGCGGCGAGTAGCACGAGGACCGGCGCCACGGTAAGCGCGACCGCGATGGGCCGGCAGAGCGCCGCGCACCCCATGGCCGTCGCCGCGCCGGCGACAAGGAGCAGGCGCCCCTCGGAGGCGAACCGGGCGAGCAGCAGTAGCGCCAGCACCACCAGCGCCGCAAACAGGGTCTCCGACATCAGGAGGCCGGCGTAGACCACGGCCAGCGGCTCCACCGCGTAGAGGAGGGCGGACGCCAGCGCCGCCCGGTCCGACCCCGTGGCCAGCCGCGCCAGCCGCCATACACCCCAGACCGTCCAAGTGCCCAACACCGCCTGCACCAGAACGGTAGCGATTGCGGGGATGCCGGTGAGCACTCCGGGGGCAAGGAAGGCGGGGTAACCCAATGGGCGGAGCAGCAGCCAGTAACTCTCCGAGAAGATGCCCTGGCTAATCAGCGCCCGGGCCGCCTCGAGGTACGAACGCGTATCCGGCAACGCCAGGATGGCAGGATCGCCGGCCGCGACCAGCGAGGCGACAGCGAACCCCGCCCTCAGCGACAGCGCCAGCGCCAGGACGGCCGCCAATGACCGAGGGATCCTCGAAGTCGACGCACAGGAACGCGCCATCGCCTAAGCTACCCCTCCATCGCCGGCAAGAAGCTGGTCATACACTTCGGCCATCCGGTCGGCGAGGCGATCCATACCGAACTCGGCAACCACACGCTCGCGGCCGGCAATCCCCATCGCCTCGGCGCACCCGCGGTCCGCGCACAGAACGCCCAGGACCTCGGCGAGGGCCCGGACATCGGCCGGGGGCGCCAGCAGCCCTGTGACACCTTGATCCACAACCTCGGGTGTCCCGCCGCCTGTGGTGGAGACTACGGGGCGAGCGGCCGCCATGGCCTCCAGGATGGCGTACGACTGGTTCTCATGCAGGGACGGCAGCACAAAGAGATCGCAGGCCACCAGTAGAGAAGCGATATCGTCACGCCAGCCCAGTAGCCGCACCGTGCCGCCGATCCCCAGTTCCGCCACCCTAAGCTCCATCCGGCTACGGTGCGGACCGTCGCCGGCAACCAGCAACAGGCTCCGGCGACGCAGGGCTTCGGGCAACAGGCTCCAGGCCTCAGCCAGCGCGAGTATACCCTTGTCGAGCGCCAAGCGGGCGGCGAAGAGCGCGATCGTGGCATCGGCCGGCAGTCCCAGGGCCGCCCGCGCCGACTGCCGCGTCATCCCGCTGGCCGGCGTCGGGATGCCATTGCGAATGCAACCCAGGAAGCAGCGGCTGGATCGGCCGATGAACGGTTTGGCCGCTGAGAACCGGGACACGCAGTAGGTGGCGGTCACCAGCCGTAGCGTAAGCGGCTCGGCGACACGGCGGATGAGCATCCGCCTGCGAACCGTCGTGTGAATATTGTCCTCTTCCGAGGCATGAACGGCCAGGACAGCGCGCCGAATACCCGCCAGCCTTGCCGCCAGAGCGGCGTAGAGGCCCCCTACCTGGAGCCCGTGGAGGTGCGCTGCCGTGGCCCCTGTGGCGCGCATGTCCTGCGCCAGGCGCTGGAGCGCGGCAGGGTTGAGGCCCGTGGCGCCGGAAGGATGGACGGTGACGGGCATCCGGTACCGGCCGGCCAGGCTCGAGCCGCGAAGCAGGCCGATGTACGTCCAGATTCCCCCCGTCGGCGTCGTGGTGCTGCAGTCGTGGAGCACGCTCGGCAGTGTCATCGATTCCGAAGCCAGCCGCGCTGGTAGCTGGCGAACACGTAGCCAAGGAATAGCCAGTAGCCCTTGCCGGCGTCGATGTTAAAGCCGAGGCCCGTACCGAATAACAGAACCACATACACCAGCGGGACAATGCCGCGGGGGCCGTTTCGGCACCGCCACGCTGTGAGCCAGGCAAGGCCGCAACCCAGCAGGTACGGTGCGCCCCCAAGCAGGCCGGACTCGAGCAACGGAGCCAGGAAGATGTTATGCGTCGCCCTCACGGCAAGGCTGGTGCGGCCCGACTCGCGCCGGCGCAACTCGCGCATGGCGTCGATGGTGCCCCACCCCCAGAGCGGCTCCTGCCAGAACATGGCGATCGCCGCGGGGATGAACTTCTCGCGCATGCCCAGCTTGCCCTTCAGAGCAGCCTCGAAACGGACCCTCGTCATGGGTACCGCAGTCACCGCGAACACAAACGCGCCGCACGCCGCCACGACGAGCGCCAGTCTCCGCAACCTTGCCATGGGCCGTCCAGGCTGCAAGGCGAGCATCGGCATGGCCGCTACGAGGCCGATGATTGCGCTCCTGGAGCCGGTCTGCAAGACGACGGATGCAGACCCAAGCATGCCGACCAACCATGCGCTGGTCTTGATGAGCTTGTGTTTCATGCCCATAATGGGTAGCGCGAGGTAGGCCAGCACACCCATTGACACCAACGAGGCCAGGAAGTTCGGATCCTCCTCGAAGACCGACAAGCGGTCATCGGCCATCGTGGCATCGCCCGGATCGCCGCCGCCGATCGTATGCACGTAGAGGAACAGCGCTGCGCACGAGACGGCGAGCACCAGCAGGGTCCTGCGGGCCAGCTTCTCGTCTCGAAGGAGGCTCGCCGATATCCAGAGCAGCACGACCATCTGCGTACGGCGAACGAGGGTCACGTAGACCTTCAGCAGATCGTGAGGCTGCAGGACCAGGCAGTAGCCCCAGCTCAGGAACACCCAGATCATGAAGAAGCCGACGCCCCGGACGGGCTTGCGGAAGAACACATTGGACCGGTAGGCGGCGGCCAAGATCAGGACGTAGCCAATGGCGGACGAGATGCTGGCGAGGCCTTCGCCGCGCCCCTGGTAGGCCACGGACTCGAACGGCAGCGACGCCACAAAGAGCATGAATATCCAGATCGCTATATGCGCGGCACGGTCATACTCGCCGGTCCGACGCGAACGACGCCACGCCCCGCTCTCGGTAACGATGCGGACCGCTTCTCGGCTCAGAAGTTGGCGTCTGGGCAGCATGCTGCGGGATCACCTCAGGTTCAGCGCGACTCAGTCGGCTTCGGCTACTGCGTCATCTAGATGCTTCTTCAGCGCCCCGGCCACCGCCGCGGCGCCAAACTTACCGGCTGCTCGCAAAGCGGCGGCCTGAGCCGCGCGCACCTGCGGACCGCCCCGTAACGCTTCGTTACACGCCGCTAGCAGGCGGTCCTCGGATCGCTCGGTCACCAGGAGGCCGCAACCGTACTCCCGGAAAAACCGGGCCAGGTAGTAGCTCTCCGGGCAGTGAACCAGGATCGGCCGCCCCGACGCCAGGTACTCCGGCGTCTTGGTCGGGAAGATCGTCGCCAACTCGTCTTCATGCACGGGCGACTCGTCCGGCCAGTCCAGCGCCAGGACGAGCAACCCCTGGCCCTGAAGCAACCTCAGGTACTCGGCCCGATCGCCGACAAAGACCAGATCAGTACCAGGCGACATCACACCCATCCGCTCCAGGTCCTCGCGGGAGTTCTGCGAGGCAAGAGTGAGCGTGGCGTGCGCCGAGCGAAGGGCTCCGGCAACGCGGGCAAACGAGCGCCTGTTAATAGTGTAGACGAGGCCGCCCCAGAACGCGCCGGCGTTACCGGGCGTCTCCGGCGGCTGGTCTGGGATTGGCTCCTGATAGGTATGCGGCACCGCGTGCGCCTCAACCCCGTACTTGAGGGCGTAGAGGTCGCGCATCCCGTCGCTCATCACGAGCAGGCGCCTGGCATTGCGGAAGACGCGCTCCTGTACCGCCACCGCGGCGCCCGCCCGGAACCTGCCTGTCGTGCCCTCGACGATGGTGTCGTGCAGATACGGGAAGAAGGGTAGCCCGGCCAGGCGGGCAGCCCTCTCGGCGATGTCGATCACCTGCACGTAGGGGTACACGCCCATCACGGCGCAGGCGCGCACGCGGCGGGCCAAGGCTGCGGCGCGATAGGCCGCCAGCGGCGTCTGGACTTCGAGCAGGGCAGTCGTCAACCGACCGGCAGCCCCCGCCGACGCCGCAATGGGAATGGGCCGCACCCCGGCAAGCCCCTCAATGGGTCGCTCCTCACGGGAACTGACACCGGCGATGGTGAAGGAGGCTGGGTCGAAACATGAGAGCAGGTTCCGCATGATGACGCTGCTCCCGCCGGCCCGCGGCGGGAACTCGGAGGTGACTACCAGGACGTGCCCGTGTGAACAGAGCGGCGGCAACACGATCTAGCGTTCCCGCCAGGCGCCGACGATCTGCTCAAGGATCGCGTCGAGCGGCACCGTGATATCCCATTCGGGGTAGTCCCTTCGCATCTTGCCCAAATCCGAGATGTAGCAGATGTGATCGCCCTCGCGGTTGGCATCGACGTAGTCATACTCAACATGCCTGCCGGTGAGAGCCGCGACGCGGTCGAAGGCCTCCAGGATCGAGCAGGAGTTGGCCCGGCCGCCGCCAATGTTGTAGACCTCGCCGCACCGGGGAGCAGCGATGAACTGCTCGGCGAACCGCGCGACATCGGCCGAGTGGATGTTGTCGCGCACCTGCTTCCCCTTGTAGCCGTAGACGCGGTATCGCCCGCCCGTCACTGCCACCTTCACAAGGTAGCTCAGAAAGCCGTGCAGTTCAACGCCGGAGTGGTTGGGCCCGGTCAGGCACCCGCCGCGCAGGCAGCAGGTCCGCATGCCGAAGTAGCGGCCGTACTCCTGCACCATGACGTCAGCGGCCACCTTGGATGCCCCGAAGACGGAGTGCTTGGACTGGTCGATGCTCATGGTCTCGGTGATGCCGTCCCAGTCGGCCGGATCGGCGTACTCCCAGCGCGTTTCGAGCTCTGCGAGCCGCAGCCGGTTCGGCCGGTCGCCGTACACCTTGTTCGTGGACATGTGGACGAACGGCGCCTCAGGGCTCCACTGGCGCGCGGCCTCCAGCATGTTGAGTGTGCCGACAGCGTTCGTGTCGAAGTCATCGAAGGGACGCGAGGCTGCCAGGTCGTGACTGGGCTGGGCGGCGGTGTGGACAACGGCGTCGGGCCTGACCTCGGCGAGCAGCTCGGCGATGCCGCGCCGGTCGCGGATGTCGCACTCGTGGTGGCGGAAGCCCGGGTAGTCTGCCAGCAGGCGCTGCTGGTTCCAGCGGGTATCGCCCTGAGGGCCGAAGAAATCGGCGCGCATGTTGTTATCGACGCCATGCACGGCCCATCCCAGAGCGCTGAAATGGCGCACGATCTCCGAACCGATAAGGCCGCTCGACCCCGTCACCAGCAGCTTCATCGCACCTCCTCCTTGCCGTCCATGCGCTCCCAGACGCCAGCTTGCTCGTTCAGCCTCCGGACCACGCGTGCCGGGGCGCCGGCAACGCAGCAGTAGTCCGGCACATCGCGGGTGACGACGGAATTGGCGCCGACCACGCAGTGCTTCCCGACCGCGCATCCGACGACAGCGCTGTGGTTGCCTAACCAGCTTCCTTCGCCGATGGACGTAGGGCGGGTGCGCAGCCCCTGCACCACCACCGGCAAGCGGGGATCATCATACACGTGAATGCTGTCTGTCACAAGCACTCCCCGCGTGAACAGCACCTTGGCGCCGATGTGTACCCGCTCGGCGCATGTGATCTGGCAGAAGTCGCCGATCACGGTTCCTGCGCCGATCCGGAGGTCAGGATCATAGGTTCGGCCTGCCGAATCCTCGACCATGGCGTAGAGCCAGACGAGGCGGCCGATGTTCGCGCCCTCGATGACGATGCGCTCCGGGTGGTCGATCCGCGCCGAGGGGTGCAGCGTCAGCGGGCCGCACTGCCGGAACGAGCGCCGCGCCAGCCGCGAGTAGGCCCGGACCCAGAGGTCCTCCAGCCCGTTGCGGAGGCCGATCATCGCCATGCCCCGGTCACCACGTCGGACAGCGCCTGCGCCTGTCTCTCGGCGGCCATGCCGTCGCAGCCTGCGCACTCGCGCTCGCGGATCCGGACGCGCCCTGCGGCGTCCTGCGACGGATCGGCCAGATATCCCTCCAACGCGCGCTCCAGATCGGCGTACCCTGACGCGACGCGCACGCCGCCAAGGCCCAGCAGCTTGGCCAGATGTGTGTAGTCGACGACGCGACGCGCCGACTGCCACCAGGGCAGTTCGAGATCGGCGTCGAAGGCGGTCATGATCACCGGCTTGTCGTGGATGACCGCGTCGATGGTGAACGTGGAGCCGGAGTTGAGCGAGACGGCGCATCCGGCCAGCAGGTTGGCCAGGTGCGGCAGGTCGGTCTCGTCCATGTTCCAGACGAGCGCGCCCTCTTTCAGCGTCGGGTAATCGATGCCCACGCGGGGCCCCTTCAGCCGATCGAGCCGCGGCAGCCACGACTTGTCGGCCAGGTAGCCCGTGACGTTGAGCGGGTGGGGCCGCACGACGAGCTGGGTGTCAGGGCCGAAGCGCCCCTCCGCGACCCGCGCGGCCAGCCATTCGACGATATCGATCTCATTCGGGCAGAAGAATGGCGAACTCATCCCGACCAAGATGTAGGGCCTGGCGGGGTCCAGGCCCAGCGCCGTGAGGTTGGCAGCGATGCGTTCCGGCGTGACCGACCGCACGTGGGCATCGAAGTGCGCCACGCCGCAGGCCCGCACGCGGTCCGCGGGGACGCGGTAGTACTCCCGGATCTCCTCGGTCATGATCGGACCCCAGGAGAGGTACCGGTCCGGCGACACGGGGAAACGCCCCTTGCTGGTGATGTTGTCCCAGCTCAGGAGTTGCCCCACGGTGGCGATGCCCAGCCTGCGGGCCGCCACGAGCATGCACCCCTCCAGCGGCTCCACCGGGTAGGTGGAGACGAGGACACGGGGATCGATGCGCCGCAAGGCGGTCTCGGCCTCGGGGCTACGAAGCGCGGCGGCCTCCAGGGCGCGGACCAACGGACGCGCCGTGACCCAGGGCCGGAGTAGACGGTTCACGACGATGCCCGCGCGGGCCGTCCAGACCTTTCTCACGCCCACGCCCTCGGCCAGGATGCGCACGTGGCGGGCCCAGAGCGCGGGGTTGGCGCGCACGTCCTCGGTGAGGTAGCGGCGCAGGAGGTCGCTGAAGTACTCGTGCCGGCCGCCCAGTGGAGGCGCCTCGTGGACCGTGACGCCGAGCCTGGCGGCCGTGTCCGCCAGGCTGCCGCCCGCGCCGTGGGGAACCAACACGCTGACGGTGTGGCCGCGGTCGCGCAGTGCCGGCACAGCTCCGGTGTGCAGCACCGTGCGCGCGGCGAAGCCCTGGGCGATCACGTAGCAGACGTCGACGCTCATGGGGCGGGCGCCTCGCCGGGTAGCCGCGACCGAAGAACCCGCGCCGGCACGCCCGCGGCCACCGAGTAGGGCGGGATGTCGTGCGTCACCACGGCCCCGGCGCCCAGCACGCTCCCCTTCCCCACGCGTACGCCCGGCAGGATGATGACCCGCGTGGCGATCCAGACGTCGTCCTCGATGGTCACCGGCTGGTGCGTGACGCCCTGATAGGCGATGGTGGTGTCGGTGCGCGAGATGTCATGGTTCATGGTAGTGATGTAGGCATCCTGTGCGATGCGGACGTGGTTGCCGATGGTCAGTTCGTCGCTCCCGCAGTTGATCGTGCAGCGCATACCCACGGCCACGTCGTCGCCCATGCGGATGAGGCCCGACCGGGCGGTGACGCGGGCGCCCTCCTTGATCTCCACCTTATCGCCGAGGATGATGCGCGCGCCGGCATCGTTCCAGGGCTTGTGCCGCTGTGCCACCAGCACCGCATGGGCCGCCAGTACGCCGTTCGGGCCCATCTCGATGGCCGAGTTGCGGCCGCGCAACACCAGCGACGAGGGCGCCGCCAGCAGGCCGGACCCGCAGCGCGTCATGGCACGCCCGCGCTTGAGGCCCCAGGCAGCGAGCCAGCGCACGCGGGCCATGTTGCAGGCCACGTGCCACCAGCCGAACTCGGGCTCCATGTCGCGCAGCCGTCGGATGCGGCTAGCCAGGCCCATGCAGGAACTCCGCCAGTCGCCCGGCCATGAAGGTCTCCGTGTTCTCCATCGATTCCCGCGTGGCGCCGCCGATATGCGGCGTGATGATCATGTTGTCGTGCGTCCGGGCGTACTCGACCAGCGGGTGCCTGCTCATGCCGCCGCTCAGTTCGTCGGCCAGCACATCCAACGCGGCGCCGGCCAGCCGCCCCTGCTCCAGCGCCGCGAGGAGCGCCGCCTCGTCCAGTAGCTCGCCGCGGGCAGTGTTCACCAACAGGGCCCCCGGCTTCATGGCGTACAGATGCTCGGCGCCGAAGAAGCCCTTTGCTGCTGCTGTCAGGTTGACGTGCACCGTCACCACGTCAGCGTCGGACAGGAGCCGGGCCAGCGGGACGAGCTCGACGCCGGGCTCGACTTCGTCGGGCCTCACCCGCGGGTCAGTCGCCAAGACCCGCATGCCGAAGGCGCCCAGGTACCCCGCCACGATGCGTCCGAGCCGCCCATAGCCCACGACGCCGGCGGTCTTGCCGTAAAGCTCGCCGCCACGGAACGCGTCGCGGTTCCAGCCGCCCTCCCGGACATGTACGCACGCCGCGGGCAGGCGGCGAACCAGCGCGAGCAGCAGCGCCACGGTATGCTCCGCGGTGGCGCGCACGGTGCGCAGGAACTCCGTCTCGCCGCGTAGCGAGAGCACGGCCACTCCCCGCCGCGCCGCCTCGTCGAGGTCGATATGGTTGAGGCCGGTCGTCGGCGAGACGATGGCCCGCAGCCTCGGCGCGGCGGCCATCAGGTCGGCGTCGATCCAGTGCCGCAGGCGCACCCAGAGCACGTCGGCGTTGCGCACAAGGGTCGCCAGCTCAGCCCGGTCGGCGTCGGCGAAGACGACATGACCCAGGCCGCGCAGCCTCTCGGCGGCGGCGGGGCTGAACCCGCCCGCCTCAGCCACGACGATGCAAAGGTCAGGCGATGCCATGGTACCTGAGCAGCTGTTCCACCAGGAACAGGTCGAAGGGCGTGTCGACGTTGCAGGAGCGGTCCTCGGGCATGAGCCAGGCGCGGCAGTCGTCGCCCTTGAGCGAGCATCGCTCCATGAGTACGTCGCAACGGGTGAGGTAGATCGAGCCGTCGCGCAGGAAGAGCTTCGGCAGGTCCTGCCGCCGCTGCCCCTCGAAGGCCTCGGCGAACGGCGGGTCGATGACGCGCCCGTCGGGGTCGATGAACTTCATCCGCGCCGGATGCCGCTCGCCGGTATCGACGAACGAGATGACGGAGTCGGCACCCGTCCGCTCCAGCAGGTCGGCGGCGCCGTCGATGTCGGACGGCAAGCGCAGCGGGTTCGTCGGCTGCAGCGTCAGGACGGCGTCGTAGCGGTCGCCCTGGGCCTCCAGCCGCCGCACCACGTCTTGCAGAACGGGGATGGTCGGCGTGTCGTCGCGAGCCAACTCAGCCGGCCGCAAAAAGGGCACGTCCAGACCGCAGGCGCGCCCGACCTCGGCGATGGCCTCATCGTCGGTGGAGAGAACGGTACGGCTCAGAGCGCTCGATGCCAGCGCCGCCTGTGCCGTATAGGCGAGCAGCGGACGGCCGGCCACGGGCACGATGTTCTTGTGCGGGATGCCCTTGGAGCCGCCCCGCGCCGTGACGATGCCCAGCACCCTCACCCGGAGACCTCGTCGTGGATGTAGTCGAGCCGCTTCTGCACGTAGGGCTCCAGCTCGGCCAGCTTCCGGGCGATGCGCTCGGCGGCGTGGCCGTCGCCGTAGAGCGTGCTGGGCTCGTACCGGCCTGCGGCAAGTTGCGCCCGGATGACTGCCTCGATGTCGTCGGCTACGGGCGCGACGCGCGTGACGTGCCGGTCGGTCTCGCGGCCGTGCTGCCGCGCCCCCACCAGGGCCACGGGCGTGCCGAAGTAGCCCGCATCGCGCACGAAGCTGCTGGAGTTGCCTACGGCACAGGCCGTGTTGGCCAGCACTTTGAGGTAGTTCTCCGGCGTCAGGTTCACCAGCGTGCGGAGCCAGGCCGGCTTCTCCCGGTCGCGAAAGACGCGGACCGCCTTGCTCACATGGTCGGACCCGGCATCGATGTTCGGCCAGAGCAGCACGGTGGGCATGGCGATCCGGCGCAGCGCCTCCAGCATCTGTTCCATCTGCGCGCGCTCGCCGCCATACTCGGTGGTGGTCGGGTGGAAGATGACGAGGAGGAAGGGGTGCGCCGGGTCGATGGCGCCGCCGCCTCCCCGGGCGTTCAGCACCTCGGGCGGCAGGGAGCGGTCCATCACGCGGGCGATATCGCTGCTCGGGCAACCGATGGCCAGGACCGATGCGGGCCGCTCGCCCATGCGCACGATGTATTCGGCCGACCGCCGGGTGCTGGGGAAGTGGAACTGGGCGAACTTGGTGATGGCGTGGCGTGCGCTCTCGTCGATGGAACCCGAGACCTCGCCGCCCTGGATGTGCGCCACGCAGAGGTTCATGTAGGCCGCCGCGATGGCCGCCGCCAGCGCCTCGTACCGGTCGCCGATGAGCAGCACTACGTCGGGCTTGAGCCGCTGGAACTCGCCGGCGAACTCGATGACGCCCAGCCCCACGGACTTGGCCATGGTGGCGGGAGTGGACCCCTCGACCTCGATGTAGGCCTCGCCGTCCACGCGGAAGCCGTCCCGGCGGACCACATCCACGGGCTGCCCGAACCGCTCCAGCACCATGGTGCCCGCCGCCAGGATCTGCAACTCCAGGTCGGGACGCTCATCGATGGCGCCGATCACGGGCTTCAGGCGGCCGTAGTTGGCCCGGTCCACCAGCACGACGCAGACGCGCCGAGGCCTGTCACTCAAGGTCATCCTCCCTTAACAGCGTGTCGGCTGCCACGGCGCACCTCAGGCGGCGGCCGAGCAGTTCGGGTATCCGGTCGGCGGGAATGCCGGATCCGGGCTTCTTGGCGGCCAGCATCCCGACCGCCAGGACGGCGCCGGCGGGCAGGTCGCGCGTCGCTACGGCGCTCTTGGTGAAGAGCTTGCGGAGCGGCTCAAGCTCAAGCGCCACGCCGTCCTTGTCCACCGTAGCCGCCCGAAGCCGCTCGACGGCGCGGACGCCCTCTACCATCATGCGCAACTCCTCCAGCGTGAGCGACGCGGGCACGTCGGGGCCGAAGCACTGGCGGCTGAAGGTGATGTGCACCTCCAGCACGTCGGCGCCCAGGGCCGCGGCCGCCACCGGCGACCAGATGGCGCCGGTATGGTCCGAGAGGCCCACCTTGCAGCCGTAGCGCTCGCGGAGCGCCGCCAGCATGTTGAGGCCCACGCGCTCGGGCGGGCACGGGTAGGCGCTGGTGCACTGCAGCACGGTCAGGTCGCAACCCGACGTCCGCACGACATCCACGGCACCGTCCAACTCGGAGAGGGGGCTCATGCCGGAGGAGAGGATCACGGGCAGGCCGCCGACGCACATGGCCCGGAGCATCTCCGTGTTGCTCACCTCGCCGCTGGCCACCTTCCATGCCGCCACTCCAACGCGGGACAGGAGCTCCACGGCCTGCATGGAGAAGGGCGAACTGAGGAATGCGATGCCCGCCTCGTCGGCGTGCTGCTTCAGGCCGTGCCACTGCGGCTCGGTGAACTGCATCCGTTGCCAGTACTCGAAGCGCGTTCCGTCCTGCTTGCTGAACTTTACGCGCCAGGGCTCGCCGGGCGTGCTCTCGGCGGCGGCGATGTGGGTCTGGAACTTGACGGCGTCGGCGCCCGCCCGGACCGCGGCGTCGATGTAGGCGTGGGCCGCGCCCAGGCTGCCGTCGTGGGCCTGCGCCACCTCGGCGATGATCCAGCATCCACCCGGCTTCATGATCTGCCCTCCCCTCGTGCCGCACAGAGGCGGCGTTTGCGGGCCAGCCGGCGGCCCAACAGGTCGCCGACCCGGCGGCGAATGGCCCAGTCCAGCGCCGACGCCACTGGTTGCCGGTACGGGGCGATCTCCGCACTGCCGCCCGGCGCGACGTCGGGCTCGGGTAGCCGCTTCACCAGATCGCCCATCCAGGGCTCGGGCACGTTGCCCATATGGTCCACGTACGCCTTCGTGGTGGAGAGCCGCCAGAAGCCGTACATATCAGGTGGAAGGTCCAGCCGCTCGTTGGCGGGCGGCCCCATGATCTGCGGCGTCGGCATGGGACGCAGCGTGCGCACTGCCTCGTAGCGGAGCGTGCAGACGAAGTGGCCCGCGCCCACACAGGCGGTATACCCGTTCCGCCTCACGATGACCTGCGAAGCGCGGTCCACGGGGCCGAAGCAGTCGGGGTTGGCCGTGCTGCGGGCGAACCGGTCCAGGTCGGCGTCATCCACGACCTTTGCCTCGGAGAGCAGGCCGCCGACCCAGGCGCCGAAGAGCGTACTGAGCGCGTGGCGCCGGTACATGACGGGATGCGGTAGCGGCGCAGCGAAACCGCACTCGGGGAAGGCCGCGAAGAGCTGCTCCACGGCCTGGAGCCAACCCTCGCGGAAGAGGGCGTCGGCGTCGGCCAGCGTGATGAGCGCCTCGTGGGCCGACCGCGCCTCGGCCACCATGGCATTGACGCGGCCCACGTTCACCGAGTTGAAGACGGTACGATCGATCCACCCGCCCCCGCTCTCGCGCTCCACCAGGGCCCGGCACTCCGGGCAGGCGCCGTTGATGACGAGGCTCACGGCGGCGCGGCCCTGCACGGTCTTCCGCAGCGACGCGAGGCAGAGATCCAGCACCTCCAGAGCCCGGCTGAAGTAGCCCGTGGTCTCCGGGATGTAGATCGGGATGATAATCCGGTGGTTCAGCGTCGGGCCCAGCGGCCCCGATGCCATGCCCGGGTTGACGCCCTCACGCATGGGAAACGTCCCCGAAGACAGCCGCCAGCGCGGCGTCCACGCGGTCGCGCTGGAACTCGCGGCCAAAGGCGGCGGCGCGGGCCGCGTAGGGCGTCGGGTCTGCCTGAAGCTGGGCCAGTTTGGTGCGGAGATCGCCCAGGTCGCGGTGGCGATAGGTGAGCCCGATGCCGTGTTCGCGGATGCGGGCGCCCATCCAGCCGATGTCGGGCGCCAGCACGGGCTTGCCCAGCGCGACAGCCTCGACCAACGTGCCTGTCAGGCAGTACTGCTCGGTGTAGGGCAACAACACGAAGGGTGCGGCACCATAGAGCAGGTCGACGAGCGGGTTCACGGCCACGAACGGCGTCTCGGCCTCCCAGACGCGCCCCTCTGCCTGCAAGCGACTGCGGAGCGGATCCGGGTCGAACCGGTACGCCTGGTTGGCGGCCGGACGGCCGGAGGCGGCGAAGACGAAGCCCTCATCCTCCGCCACGAGCTTGAGCAGCACGTCGTAGCCGCGTCGGGCGTACCTGCCGCCGAAGAATACGATGGGCGTCTTGTCGGAGTGCGCGGCCAGGAACGTACGGCACTCTTCCACGGCGCACTGCATGGCGGGATCGGGCCCATGCAGAGGCTCCACGAAGGCGCGGTACATCTCGGGCATGTACCGGTAGCGTGCATCGCGGCTACCGCGCAGGAAATCGATATTCGTCGACATGGCCGCGTCGAGGCCCAGCGACTTCCACGCCTTCTCACGGAAGTAGGCCCGTTCGGCCAGGTTGTGCTGCATCCAGCGCGCGCTACGGCCGAGGCGCTGCAGCGGATGCAACGTGCTAAGGTCGCGGCGGTAGTAGTGGTCCACCCGGATGAAGAGCGCGGCGCGGCGTGTCCGCAGAGGCCGGCCCGCGGCGCCCAAGCCCGCCAGGCTGTGCCGGGCATCGTCGCCCGTGGGCAGCACGGTCCAGTCCGGCTTGGCCTGCGCCTCAAGCTCCGCCAGCCGAGGAAGCCAGTAGCCGGGCGTCCAGTTGGTCTCGCCGGTCTCTCCCAGATCGACGACGGCGGCGCCTGGCCGCGCGGCAACCGCGGCGATCATGGGGTTGCGGTCGGCCCGAACGCCCGACTCGGAACGGCCCACGGCCATGGTGACCTCGCAACCCTGCCGTAGGAACCAGTCGGCCATGACGCAGACGTAGACTTGCCGGTGTCCCGCGCTGTTGGGGCTGAAGATCAGGGCGTGCGGCATGGCTACCCGGCGGACCCGGAGGCGCTCCCGGGCTTGCGCGCCTCCATGTAGAGCGTGTCGGGTGCGTGTTCGCGGCCGTCAGGGTCGGCGTCCAAGGCATGGGAGGCCCACCCGGCAATGGCCGATTGGTTGAACTCGCGCACGCTCAGGTCGATGAAGCCGCAGGACTTCAGCAAGGCTCCCAGGGTGCAGCGGTCGTACATCCAGAGGTGAGGCTCTCCGCCCGTACGGTAGAGGCCGACCTGCATGGCGCGCAGTTCGCGGTCGCTCAAGAGCCAGCGTCGCAGCGCCTTGCCCAGGCGAGCCCGCAGCGACAGCGGCTGAGGCTCCTGCGGCGTCTCGACCCGTGCGCCGACCTGCCGCGCCACGTTGCCGGCCCGCTCGACTGCGAACTCCACGTCAGCCTGTCCGTGGCCCCGTATGTACTCGGCCATGGCGCCGCCCGGCTCGTGCCGCGCCATCTGGTCGATCATCTCGATGACCATCCACTCGTGCCGGTTGGCGGACCCGCCGGCGGCGCGCTTCTCCAACTCGGCAAGGTAGACGCGGGCAATGTCCTCCATGTCGGGCACGCCGACGCGGCAGAGGCCGCCCGGCTTCAGCACGCGGCAGCACTCGCGCAGGAGCCTCTCGGCAGCCGCTCGGTCGAGGTGCTCCAGCATATTGGAGTGGTAGACGGCGTCGTATGTGCCGTCCGGGAACGGGATGCCGGTGGCGAGATCGTGGGCCATGACGCGGTCGTGGGACGAGCGCAGGTCGATGTTCGTCCACTCCGGGTTCTGCGAGAAGCGGCGGCCGCACCCGAGGTTCAGGTAATGACCGCCCGGCGCACCGCACTGTGAGTGGGCCGTCATAGCCGCTCCACCGCTGCGATGACGCGGCACTGGTCGGCCTCGGTGAGGCCGTTGTAGAACGGGAGCCGCAGAAGCCGCTCGCTGACCGACTCGGTGACAGGCAGATCGCCGTCTATGTATCCGTAGCTCCGGCCGACGTCCGAGAGGTGCAAGGGCAGGTAGTGGAACGTGGCCGATATGCCCTGCGCCCGGAGGCTGTCCAGCGCGTCGTTGCGTTGCGTCGCCGTCGGCATCAGGATGTAGAAGAGGTGGTAGCCCTGTCCGCACTCCTCGGGCACCGTGGGCAGCAGGGCGCCCTTGGCGCGCGCCCAGAGCCAGAGCGCGGCATGGTAGCGCTCCCAGATGGCCGTGCGCCGCTGCCGGATCTCTTCGCGCCGCTCCAACTGGGCCAGCAGCACGCCGGCCAGCACATCGGACAGTATGTAGCTGGATCCCACATCGACCCACGTGTACTTGTCCACCTGGCCACGCAGGAAACGGCTCCGATTGGTACCCTTCTCGCGGATGATCTCTGCCCGCTCCACCATGGCGGCGTCGTTCAGGATGAGCGCTCCACCCTCGCCGCAGGTGTAGTTCTTGGTCTCGTGGAAGCTCAGCGTGGCCGCGGCGCCGAACGTACCGAGGCGTTTGCCGCGATAGGAGGCGAAGACGCCGTGGGCGTTGTCCTCGATGACCGGGATGGCGCGGCCCGACGCAATGGCAGTGATCCGATCCATGTCGCAGGCCACACCCGCGTAGTGGACGACGTAGATGGCCCGTGTCCGGTCGGTGATCGCCTCCTCGAGTAACTGCTCATCGAGGTTCAGCGTGTCCTCGCGGACATCCACGAAGACCGGCCTGGCTCCGCGCAGCACGAATGCGTTGACCGTGGAGACGAAGGTGAATGAGGGGACGATCACCTCGTCGCCGGGCTCCAGGTCCAGCAGTAACGCGGTCATCTCCAGGGCGTGGGTGCAGGAGGTGGTAAGGAGGACGCGCGGTGCGCCCAGCGCCTCCGCAAGCAGGGCCTCGGCGCGTTTGCCGAAGGGGCCGTCGCCGGAGGTCTTGCCCGATCGGAGCGCCTCGAGGGCGTAGGCATCCTCGCGGGGTCCGAAGTCGGCCCTGTTGAACGGGATGGGCTGCGGATTGTCCATTAGGTGTTAATACCGGTCACTCGCGCCACGACGTCACCGGGAGCCCTTCGTCAGCCGCCCGTATAGCTCGGTGTAGGCCAGACCCTGTTCCTCACGGGTACTGCCGGGCACTCGGGAACTCCGAACCGCGGCGGCGGTGACGCGCCCGGAGCGCACACCCTCAAGCGTCTCGCGGATGCCCCGGGCCATGGATGCGGCGTCAGGGCTGTCGGCAATATACCCTGTTTGGCCGTGCTGGATCAGGTCTTGGGCGCCGCCGGTGACGGCGAAGGTGACCACGGGAGTGCCGCAGACCAGCGACTCGGGCACCATCAGCGGGCCCGCATCCTCGACGCTGGGGCAGACGAACGCATCGGCCGCCTGGTAGCAGAGCGCCAGGAAGCGGTCGTCGGTGATCGGGCCCAGGTCGAGGCGAGGCAGGCGCTCGTCATACTCGCTGCGCGGCGCCTTGCGGCCGGCAGTCAGCAGGTGGAGCGGGGCACCGTCGGGCGGGTTGTCCGCCAGAAGCGTGAGCGCCTGAGCCAGGATGCGCATGCCCTTGCGCGGATCATCGTGGCTGGTGGCGCCGAAGAAGAGCACCTGGGCCCCGGGCGGCAGACCCAGCACTTGGCGCGCAGCGGCCTTGGGCACAGGGCGGAAGACGTCGGCATCGATGCCGTAGGGGATGCGGAGGGCATCGAACCCGCCCAGCAAGGCGCTACGGCGGGCGCGCTCGACCACCCAGTTCGTGGCTCCCACCACGGTGATAGGCAAACCGGACAGGTCCGCGGCGCGCAGGCGAAGCGTCTGGAAGGAGTGGTCTGTGGGCGATGATCCGGGCAACGCCGGACAGTAGCCGCACGCCTGGGTAAAGCGCTCACAACCGTAGGAGTAGTGGCAACCGCCCGTCATGGGGGCCATATCCACCACAGTCCATACGATCGGGCAGCGGAACCGCCGGGCCAGCGCCGCGATGTCACGCGTGGACATGAAGCTGGAGACCCAGTGCAAATGCACGACATCCGGCTGGAAGGGGGCCACGAAAGAGGCGCCACGGAAGGGAGCCGGGCGATCTGCCTGGTAGTACGTCTTTGGGTGCAGGGCCTGTTGCAGTCGGGTGCGCTGGGCCATAGCGCGGCTCCAGAGCAGGTCGTCTAGCAGGCTGGCTCCGCGCCCCGGGGCGCGATCGGCGGTGCGGTTCACCTCATCGCCCACCACGAGCACGCTGCGCCAGCCGCGCTCCCGCACCGTCTCATGGATGCTCACGGCGGCTCGTGCGGCGCCGCCCGATCCGTGAGCCAGGAAGTGGAGGACCTTGCCCTGGCCTTCGCCCGCCACTGAGGCGCTCACGCCTTGGCGCTGGAGGTCAGGCATCCCTCCAGAAGCTCGGCGAGGTCACGTATGCGCTGCTCCATGCTGTGCTTGGTGAGGGTGCGCAGGTGCCCCGCCGCCGCGATGCCGGCGCGCCACGGCTCATCCACGAGGCAGCGGCCCAGGAGGTCGGAGCACTCGTCGTCCGAGTTGAAGGTAAGGACCTCCACTCCGGGCTCGAAGAGCAGGTCGATGTTCGGCTTCTGGTCGGTCAGCAACAGCGAGCCAACACCCGTGGCCTCGAACATGCGCATATTGGAGGCGTACATACCGGCCATGTCGGTGTGGATGTTCAGGGAGACGCGAGACGCCCGTAGCGTACGGAACATTGCAGTGCCCCAGGCCTCGCCCATGTAGGAGCGGCGGATCGCCGACGTCATGGGCGTGGTCTCCAGCATTCGGGGCGGCCCGTAGACATGCACGGGATGGCGCGAGCAGAGCAACTCCAGCCAGCGGCTACGGGCGTTCCATGCCGTGCCGAGGTTGCCGATGAACGATGCGGTGATCGCCGGCGGCTCGGCGCCGACGAACTGCAGCACGCGGGCGTCGAAGGCGTGACGAACCATCTCCACCCGCACGCCGGACCGGGCCATCTGGTCGGCGATACCGCGGTGGCTGGAAATCAACAGGTCGTATCCGCTCAGGTCGAGGACGTCCGGCAGGATGGCCCCGTGCAGGCCCACGACGCGACGCGCATAGGGGCGCATGCGGGCCACGAGCGAGGGCCGGATGGCCACAACAGACTCATTGAGCAGCACATCGGGCTTGAAGCGCCGCAGCTGCTCCAGCAGGATGGCAGAGCGCCAGGCCGGCTCCGGGTCGCGCGAAAACCAGGGGAAGAAGCCGCCGCGCAGCACAACCCGCCTCTGGCCCTCTGCGCCGAAGTTGACGCTGTTCTCCGCGGCCCAGGCGCGCTGCATGGGCTCGCAGTTGGAGATGACCAGCCCCACGTCGTGGCCCAAGCGCCGGAGGTAGTGCGCATGCGAAGCGGCGATGCCGAAGGGCTCGGCCTCGCGGGCGAGCACCTGTTGATCGAACGGGGCGGCCTCCAGAGCGGGGTTCGCTCCGTAAAACGACCTCTGGAAGTCGGCGTAGTCCGTCGTAACGATCAGGATGCGCATGAGACCCCCAATCCACGGTCAGCCCCGATGCTCCGAGCTACGGGCGCCCCATTCAGTCGCCACTCCTGATCAAACAAGACGCCGCCATGGGTGGGTGGTGTGACCACTCCCGTGCCGTAGAAGTCGCCTGTCTCAACCGTGATGGCGGCGACCTCCCGGACCCAGTCCTGCGTGACACCGTCGGCGGTGAGGATCAGGTCCACGATGTAGGCGCCCTGGGTCAGCGGCAGGCGCTCCAGAGTGCACGAGAGGGCGCCGGACGACGGAGCGCCGCGCACGACGAGCCCGTTGCCCTCGCTGTTCAGTACGGTCACGGTGGGTCCACTTGCAGCACGAACCACGATCCGCGCCACTGCGCCGTCGGGACGGAAGTCCTGCCCGCACTCATACCCGAGCACAAACTCGGTCCGCCCGCCACAGGCCAATACCTCCAGGTCGCGGCCCGAGCCGTCCAGGCAACGGAAGGAGGTCAGGCGCATCTGGCCGGCGCCGCGGCGGTCCGACCGCTCCGCCAGATCGGCGCCGACAAGGTCCTTGAGCTGGCCGAGGTAGTGGTCAACAGCCGCATGGGTCTGCCCGGGGCCATAGTCGAGGCGCCCGCCACGCAAGACGAGTGCGCGCGTGCAGAGCGACTGGACGGCCGCCATGTTGTGGCTGACGAATAGCACGGTTCGCCCGCCGGCCGCGGCCTCGCCCATCTTCCCAAGGCACCTGCGCTGGAAGCCGGCATCGCCCACCGCCAGCACCTCGTCAACCACCAGGATCTCCGGTTCCAGGTGGGCGGCCACGGCAAATGCCAGGCGAACATACATGCCGCTGGAGTAGCGCTTCACCGGGGTGTCGATGTAGGCGCCGATTTCGGAGAACTCAACGATCTCGTCGAACTTGCGGCGGACCTCGGCCTTGGTCATGCCCAGGATCGCGCCGTTCAGGTAGACGTTCTCGCGGCCAGTGAGCTCTGGATGAAACCCCGTGCCCACCTCCAGCAGGCTGGCGATCCGGCCTCGGACGCGGATCTCGCCGCAGGTGGGGGCGGTCACCTGCGAGAGGAGCTTCAGCGCGGTGCTCTTCCCCGCCCCGTTGCGGCCGATGATGCCCAACACCTCACCCTCGTCCACGCCGAAGGAGATGTCGCGCAAGGCCCAGACCATGCCCTGCCGGTGCGGGATGCCGGCGTCATCATCGGCCTGAGGCGTCCGGCGGCCACGCCAGCGCGCCCATGCCCGGGCGGCATCGTCACGCAGCATGGCGCGGTCGATCACGCCGAGCCGGTACGCCTTGCCGACACCGGCCATCTCAACGGCGTGGGCCATGCTAGACCGTATCCATGAAGGTCTGCTCGACGCGGCTGAAGAGCACAAGCCCCAGGAACAGGATGCCCACACAGGTGGCGCCGCTTACCAGCAGCTGACCCGCCGTCACTGAACCAGCGCCGAGGTACGCGAAGCGGAAAGCCTCGATGATAGGTGCGCAGGGATTGAGCCGCAGGATGAAGGCGTACTTCCCGCTGATGGACGACATCGGGTAGATCACAGGGGTGGCATACATGAACAGGTGGACGCCGAACGCTACCAGTTGCGCCAAGTCCTTGTAGCGCGTCGTCAGGCTGGAGACGACGATGCCGACGCCCAGCCCCAGGCAGGCCATCATGAGCACGTAGACCGGCGTCAGCAGGATGGTCCAGTTCTGCTTCACCGGGTAGCCATGGCCGGCATACCAGAGCGCCAGAGCGACAAACAGGATGAACTGGATGGCGAAAGCGATCAGGTTCGATAACGCCGTGGCCACGGGCACGACGATGCGCGGGAAGTAGACCTTACCGAAGAGCTGGGCGTTGTGCGAGAAGGTCTGCGACGTAGCCGTCACGCAGTTGGCGAAGTAGGTCCAGATGACGGTGCCGCCCATGTAGAAGAGGAAGCTGGGCAGGCCGTCGGTGGGTAGCCGGGCGATGTTCCCGAAGATGATCGTGAAGGTGACCGTGGTGAGGATGGGCTGCACCAGATGCCACAGGGGGCCCAGAATAGTCTGCTTATAGACGGCTACAAAGTCGCGGCGCACGAAGAGCGTAACCAGGTCGCGATATTGCAGTAGGAGGCCCAGGCGCAGGTCTAGCAGACCTCGGACGGGGCGTATGATTAGCGACCATGGGCGCGCGTCCGCTTCCGGCTCCGCTCGAACCGACATGGCGTGACATAACCTCGGATGGCATTGGCGTTGGCACAGGGAAGGTACGCGGCAGGTAGCAGACTACCAGTATACCTTCGGGACCCGTGCTAGGCCCGCAGCTGTTCCCGCGAGAGACGCGCCTCGGGCGAGTAGAGGGCCTCCTCATGGCGCAGGATGGTCTCCACATCCCACCGTCGGCGCAGCACGCGGGCTGGCGACCCGGTAGCGATGCTGTAGGGCGGGAGGCTACGCATCACCACGGAACAGGCGCCGACGACCGAACCGCGGCCGATGCGCACGCCCTTCAGCACCGTGACGCGAGCGCCCAGCCAGACATCATCCTCGATGACGACGTCCTCGTCATCGCCGGGGCGCTTGTCGTACACGTCGCCGATGTATCGACCCACTTCGGCGATGTTGTGATTGCCGGCGATGATCGCCACCTCGGGGCCGAATATCACATGGTTGCCGATAATGATGCGCGAATCCGATGCGAGCATGATCCCACGGTCGCCAAGGCTGCAGTGATCGCCCACGCTGATGCCGGCATAGGTGTAGTGGGCCGTGGGGTCGAACCGCACGTTGCGGCCGCAATGCGCGAAGAGCGGGCGTCGCAGGGCACGGAGTGTACCCCGGACGCACCGGGGCCAGATCTGCATCAGGCCATAGACCCACCGGGCTACCTTCACGACCTAGCTCCTCCGGCGGCGAACCTGCGGCGTAGCGTGGCCCTCGCGCGCAGCATGACATCGCCCAGATGGTTGTCGCGACCGGCCACGCGTTCCACGAGGAACCGGCGCTGCAGGCGGGCGTGCTGGGACGGCATCAGGGCGCCGCCGCGTCCTGGCCGGCCGGCAAGGTGGTCGAGCAGATCAGATGCCGGCACAAACCAGCCCGGCCTCTGCGCCAGCCGTTCCATAAGCGCACGGAAGCGGGGCTCCAGCGCGCCGCCTTTCATGAACCCGAGCGCGAAGTGCGTGTAGACGATGCACCCCGCACCCGACGTCTCCAACTGCTCCTGGCTGGCCTCGCTGAGCAACTCCAGAAAGCTGGGGATCGACCGGGCATTGGCTGCGCTGAACCAGTAGGGCACATCGGGCCGCGCCGGGTCGTGGTACGGCATGTACGGATCGGCGCTGGTGGTGCAGATCGTATCGAAGCCGAACCCGCGTACGTACTTCAGCCGGGCCGCGCAGAGGTCGCCCCAGTAGTAGGGGCTGTCCGGCTCGTGCCCGCTGGAACGCCACGAACGCCGCCCCACGAGCCGCAGTAGGCCGTAGAGCCGCGCCACGGCGCCGGAGAACCGAGCCGCGCCCCAGTAGAGGCCCTCCTGCTGGCTGCAGTGCGTGATGTGCATTCGCGGGTCAGCGCCGTACACCTCCCGCATGGCGTTAAGCCCGCGGAGCGTATCGGCGCGCTCCGACGAATGGTCGGTGGCGCCGTGGCTGGCAATCTCGAATCCCGCGTCGCGAAGGGCAAGGGTCCACTTGAGGTAGTCGGGATCGGCCAGGGTGGCGCCGCCGGTGAAGGTCGGTTGCCATGGCGCCAGCGGCCAGACCGTCTTGGTGGTGCGGAAGCCGAGGTCCTGCAGCAGGTCGTAGACCGGCCTGACGTTGGCAAGGGTGCTGCAGTCGGTGTCGTCCACGATGGTGAACGCAAATCGCTTGCCGCCCGGCCACGCCGGACCGCCCTCAGCCATCGCCGCCACCCTCGTGGCATAGGCGCATCAGGTACCGGCCGTACTCGCTGGAGCCATAGGTCCGAGCGCACTCCAGAAGCCGGGCCTTATCGATGTAGCCGTGCTCGAACGCAATCTCCTCGAGGCATGCGACCTTGAGGCCCTGGCGCTTCTCGATCGCCTGCACGAAATTGCCGGCCTCCAGCAGCGACTCGTGGGTGCCCGTGTCCAGCCACGCGT
Source organism: uncultured Chthonomonas sp. (assembly GCA_903951425.1). Lineage (GTDB taxonomy): Bacteria > Armatimonadota > Chthonomonadetes > Chthonomonadales > CAJBBX01 > CAJBBX01. The sequence continues at coordinate 61,621 of CAJBBX010000148.1, read as the reverse complement.
AGCCGCGCCCGAACCGAACCACGTGCAGGTCGCCCATCTCGAGGTAGGCGCGGTTCACGTCGGTGATCTCAAGCTCGCCGCGCTCCGAGGGCTTGATGCCGGACGCCACCTCGGTGATCCGCTCGTCGTAGAAGTAGAGGCCCACCACCGCGTAGTCCGACCGCGGTTGCTTCGGTTTCTCCTCAATACTCAGGGCGCGGCCATCGGGACCGAACTCCACCACGCCGTAACGCTCCGGGTCCCGCACGCGGTAGCCGAAGATGGTGGCCCCGAGCTGACGGTTGGCGGCCTCGCGGAGCATGCTGGAGAGGCCGCCGCCGTAGAAGAGGTTGTCGCCCAGGATGAGGCACGCGGGCCCGCCGGCCACGAACTCCCGGCCGATGATGAAGGCCTGCGCCAGACCCTCGGGCCGAGGCTGCTCGGCGTAGGTGAGCGAGATGCCGAACTGCTCGCCGGCGCCCAGCAGGCGCTTGAACTGCGGCAGGTCCTGCGGGGTGGAGATGAGCAGGATATCCCTGATGCCCGCCAGCATGAGCGTGGAGATCGGGTAGAAGACCATGGGCTTGTCGTAGATGGGCAGCATCTGCTTGGAGACAGCCGCCGTGGCGGGATAGAGGCGCGTCCCCGCTCCGCCTGCCAGTACGATGCCCTTCATGGTTCCCTCCTTCGTCAAGCCTCGCGCCAAACAACCCGCCGCACGTAGTCCGTGTAGCTCATGATGATGCGGACGACCTTATCGGACACGTTCGGCTGCGAGTAGTCGGCCACGAGCCGCAGGAGGCGCTGTTCGCCGCGTGGCTGATCCTCCAGCACTCGCAAGCCTCGAGCGATGTTGTCGGGGTCCATGCCCGTCATAATGACCGCGGCCTCCTCCATGCCTTCAGGCCGCTCGTGGGCCTGCCGGATGTTGAGCGCAGGGAAGTTCAGGATCGAGGACTCCTCCGAGATGGTGCCGCTATCCGACAGGACGGCGCGAGCGTGCTTCTGCAGCTTGACGTAGTCGCAGAACCCCAGCGGCTTCAGGAACTCGACGAGGCTGGGGGTCGCGTCCGCCTGTTCCTCCAGCCGCTTGCGGGTCCGCGGGTGCGTCGAGACGATGACGCGTTGCCCATAGGTCTCGGCCAGCATGCGCAGCACGACCAGGAACTTGCGGAATAGGTCCGGCGAGTCGACGTTCTCCTCACGATGGCAGGAGACCACGAAGTAGCTCCCGGGATGCAGCCCCAGCCGCTGGTGGACATCCGATGCGTCGACCCGGTCCATGTAGTGGTGCAGCACCTCGAACATGGGACTGCCGGTTTTGATGGTGCGGTCCGGCGGAAGCCCCTCACGGAGCAGGTAGTCGCGGGAGATGCTGCTGTAGGGCATATTCACGTCGCTGATATGATCGACGATGCGGCGGTTGATCTCCTCCGGCACACGGTCGTCGAAGCAACGGTTGCCTGCCTCCATGTGGAAAACCGGGACGCGCCGGCGCTTGGCCGCGATGGCCGCCAGACAGCTATTCGTATCGCCCAGGATCAGCAAGGCGTCAGGCTTCTCTTCTGCAAGCACCGCATCGGTCTTCGCGATCACCTGGCCGATAGTCTCAGCGGGGACTGCCCCGGCGGCCTCAAGGAAGCGATCCGGCGGGCGGATGCTAAGGTCGCGGAAGAAGACTTCGTTGAGCTCGTAGTCGTAGTTTTGGCCCGTGTGGACCAGGACATGGTTCGTGTAGCGGTCCAGCGAGGCGATGACCCGCGAGAGGCGGATGATCTCGGGCCGCGTACCAACCACGGTGACCACTTTCAGGTCAGCCACGCTCCACCTCCACGAAGATGGTATCGGGGTTGACCGGGTCGAACGGCTCCGTGGCCCAGAAGAGCACCACGACGTCGGTCTGGCCCGCGTTCTCGATGGAGTGGGTGTAGCCCGGAGGGATATCGACCACGCGGAACTGCTCGCCGCGCACGGGGTAGCTGAGCACGTCGTCGCCCAGGACGTGGCGGAACCTAATCACAGCCTCGCCCGCGAGAACAAAAAACTTCTCGCACTTGGTATGGTGGTAGTGGTTGCCGCGGACCTTGCCCGGCTTGGTGCGGGAGACGAAGACCTGGCCATAGACGAGCCCGCGCATGAACTCGGCCAGATCGCCCCGGTGGTCGCTCTTCTGGTCGAGGTCGTAGGCGAACTGGTCGGTGGGCAGGTAACTCAAGTAGGTGGCGTAGAGCTTGCGGACCAGCGGCTCGCGGAAGTCCGGCAGGGTGAGCGTTCGCCTTGACGCCGCGAACCCGGCAATCGTCTCGGCGGCCTGCCCCACCGTGGTCTCATGGACGGCCAGGCCGGCGGCAGGTCGACAGCCCGGCGTGCTGCACGCCTCGGCCTCTTCGATCATGGCCGTAACCGCGTCATCGATGTAGATGAGGCGCAACTCGGCATCCGGATTATGGATCGCGATCGGCAACCCTCGGGCGGTGTTGTGGCAGAAGGTCGCGATGGCCGAGTTGTAGTTGGGCCTGGCCCACTTGCCGAAGACGTTGGGCAGGCGAAAGACAACTGCCGATGCGCCTGCAGTTGCTCCGTACTTCTCCACCTCCAACTCGGCCTGCCGCTTGCTGGCGCCGTAGGCGTTGTCGAGTTCGGCCTGCGTGGAGGACGAAAGGATCAGCAAGGGCGGCTCGGCTCGGGCGGCCAGCTTCTCGCAGACAGTGCGTGTCAAGTCGGCGTTGCCCGTGGTGAACTCCGACGGGTCCACGGGCCTGTTCACACCGGCAAGGTGGAAGACCACATCCGCCTGGCACAGGTACTCGTCCAGAAGGCCGGGCCCGCTGTGGAGATCGTACTCAAGGACCTCCCAACGGGCGGTCTCGCGCAGCCGCAGGGCAAGGTTCGAGCCCACGAAACCGGCCGAGCCGGTGACCAGCGCCTTCCTCATCGGCTCCATCCCTTGAGCTCCTCCTGGATGTAGGGCAGTCGAAGCAGCAGTTCGGCTGTCTGTGCCGTGTCCAGCCTTGTGGTGCCGTGAGAGTCATAGTCCTGAGCCGCCGCAGCTTTGGGTTGTCCCTCGGTGAAGTAGCGATCGTAGTTCAGGTCGCGCGTATCGGCGGGAATGCGGAAGTAGAGGCCCATGTCCTCGGACCGAACCATCTCCTCGCGGGTCAGCAGCGTCTCGTAGAGCTTCTCGCCGTGCCGAGTGCCGATCACTCTGATGGGGTTGCTCGCGCCGAAGACCTCCAGAACCGCCTCCGCGAGTGTACCGATCGTGGCGGCGGGCGCCTTCTGCACGAAGATATCGCCGGCCTGCCCATGCTCGAAGGCGTGCAGGACCAGCTCCACGGCCTCGTTGGTGGACATCATGAAACGGGTCATGGCCGGTTCGGTGATGGTGAGCGGTTGTCCGGCCTTGATCTGCTTCACGAAGAGGGGGATCACGGAGCCGCGCGATGCCATCACATTGCCGTAGCGGGTGCCGCAGAAGACTGAACCCCGCTCGGAGGCGACGCGGGAGCGGGCGACCATCACCTTCTCCATCATCGCCTTGGAGATGCCCATGGCGTTGACGGGGTAGACCGCCTTATCGGTACTGAGGACCACCACGCGGGCTACGCCGTGGGCCTCGGCCGACCCAAGGACGTTGTCCGTGCCGACGGCGTTAGTCTTGATGGCCTCCATGGGATAGAACTCACACGACGGCACCTGCTTGAGCGCCGCGGCATGGAAGACGAACTCGACGCCGGCCATGGCATCGTCCAACGAGGCCCGATCCCGGACGTCGCCGATGTAGAACTTGATCGTGGCCGTCCGGTACTGCTGCCGCATATCGTCCTGCTTCTTCTCGTCGCGGCTGAAGATGCGGATCTGCCTGATGTCGGTACCCAGGAAGCGGTCCAGGACCGCGTTGCCGAAGGTGCCTGTGCCCCCTGTGATGAGTAGGGTCTTCCCGTTCAGGTCCATTGCGCCAGATCCTCACTTGAGACGTCAGTCAGTAATGGCAGGACGGCGTCCTTGGGCGAAAGCACCCGCGGCCCCCCGGGCCAGGCGATCCCGAGGGCAGGATCGTCCCAGCGTAGTCCCCTATCCCCGCCGGGGCGGTAGGTCGACGTACACTTGTACGCAACCAGGGCGCTCTCGCTCGTGACGTAGAAGCCATGCGCCATGCCTTCGGGCAGGTAGACCTGCAGTCCGTTTTCCGCGGAGAGCTCGACTGCCACATGGTCGCCGAACGTGGGTGAACCGCGCCGGAGATCTACCCCGACGTCCCAGACCGAGCCTTGCAGGACGCATACCAGCTTGCCCTGCGGCGCCGGATGCTGGAAGTGGAGGCCGCGCAGCACGCCCCGACGCGATACCGACACGTTGTCCTGCACGAACCGGGCCCTGATGCCCGCCGCAAGGCACCGCTCCTCACGCCACGTCTCCACAAGGTAGCCACGGTCGTCGCGATGCGCTACCGACTGGAGGAGCACGACGCCACCTACTTGCGAAGCTTCTCTAAGCACAGGTAGTTGCTCCAATGCCCGCGTTGGGCCACACGCACAAAGGCCCCGCGCCGCAGGTCGCCGCCGCGAGCGGTCGCGGGGTCTACCAGCGGCGCGGGGCCAATGATCTACAGCCGGCCCAGATAGTAGAACATCGACAGCGGCGACATGAGCGACTCAATCCGGAAGCCGGCCGGGCCGCGCATGGGCAGGAACAGCATATCGTCTTTCTGCAGGACGAAGTTCTTCGTCATATCACCCGAGCGCTGCATCTTGACGAAATCAACTTTGATGATGGTCGGCTTGCCGTCGGCAACACGGAAGACGCCGGCCTTCTTCAGATCGGCGACCTGTGTGGGTCCGCCGGCCAGGCCGAGGGCGTCCAGTACGCGGATGTCCTTGGTCTCCGGAATGGGGAACTCGCCGGGCTTGGAGACTTGCCCCATCACCTGAAACCGGTTGTCAATGGCCGGGACGACCAGGATATCACCGGCGCGGAGGACCATGGCCTGGATTGCTGGATCGAGGCGACCCTTGCCGACGGTCTCAAACAGGTTCACCGGCACCTTCTCATTGCCACGCTGGATGTAGCACTTCGTCAGCGCCGCATCGTCCATGGGGTAGCCTGCCAGGGTGAGCGCCGCCAGAAGGAAGAGGCCATCCTCGCCCTCGTCAAACGCGCCCGGGCTCTTAACGCGGCCCATGACGTAGATCTTGCTCTTGGCCGGATCGGTCTCGTCCAGGACGAGCAGGTCGTCGGTCTGGAGGTCGATGTTGGCCACCGACTCCGGCTTCTCCAGCGCTCCGTTGATATTCAGCTCCTGCGCGTTGCCGACGCCTCGAACCAGGCGGCCGCGCATGCGGCCGGGCTTGCCGGTGATGCCGCCGCTGAGCAGGATAGCATCCACCAGCTTCATGCCGGGGCGGTATGGAACGGCGCCCGGCGACTTCACCGATCCGAGCACGCGAACGCGGTACGCCTTTGCCGAAGTCACGGCCACGGTCACGGTCAGGTTGTTGTAGAGCTTTGACAGCCCCTCCTCAATCTCCTTCGCCAACTGCTTGGAGGTCCTCCCAGCAGCCTTCACCAGGCCCACCTCGGGCACCGAGATGTTGCCGTCGGTGAGCACCGTGGCGGAACCGCCAAGCTCAGGGCGATTTGAGACGCTGATGGCCAGCACATCATCAATGCCGATGACGTACTCCGGCCCCTGCGTGTCGTCCGCGGCTGCACGGCTCGGCATGGCGACTGCCAACGCGAGGAGCGCCGCAAAGAGGCAGGTGAGTATGCTAGACAGTCTTGCCATTGGTGTCCTTGCCTTCCTGCTCGCCTTCGGGTAGCGTGGCGCTGTTCTCCGAGTGCTCGCGGGCGTGCGGCAATGCCTCGAACTCATCGCGGAGGCTTCGATCGGACTTGTCATCTTCGATCTGGCCGTAGTGGTAGTCATGGCCGTACGAGTACTGGTAGCGGCCATATCCGTAGCCATACCCGTAACCGTAGCCGTAGCCGCCGGAACCGTAACCGTAACCCTTGCCGTAGCCGTAGCCACGCTCGACCTTCACCTTGTTAACGACGACGCCCAGCAACTTGGCGTTCACCTGATGGAGAAGCTCGGCCACGAACTGGAGGCCGCTCTTCCGGGCGTTGCCGAGGACGGAGACGATCACCACGCCGGCGCAATCGGCGGCCAGCACCTGGGCGTCGGCTACGGCCAGCAGCGGCGGCGAGTCGTACAGGACGATGTCGGCGCGCTTCAGCAGGTCCTGCTGCAGGTCACGCATCGCCTGCGAACCCAGGAGCTCTGCCGGGTTCGGCGGCAACGGACCGGTCGGCAGCACCTTGAGGCCGGGCACGCCCACGTCGGCCAGCGCATCGTCCAGCGACGTATGGCCGATCAGGACGTTGGTGACGCCGGGTTGGCGGCTGATATCGAACTTGTCGTGGATCGAGGGGCGCCGGAGGTCAGCGTCCACCAGGATCACCCGGAGGCCGTTGAGCGCGAGGGACGTGGCCAGGTTGGTTGAGATCAGCGACTTGCCCTCGCCGGGGAAGGCGCTGGTAACCAAGAGCGAGCAGGCAGGCGCATCGACGGTCGCGAAGCGCACGCCGGTACGCAACATGCGGAACGTCTCCATCAGTGAGGAGTCGCGGCGCTTGCCATGGATCAGGCGGCTCTCGGAGTCTTCGATCAGCGGCACGGCCGCAAGGGTCGGAGCGCCAAGGACGCGCCGCAGGTCTTCGCCGGCATTGACGCGGTCGTCGAAGTAGTCCTGCAGGAACGCAACGCTCACGCCGATGACCAGGCCCAGGAGCGCCGACAGGACCATGTTCGCCAGCGGCCGCGGGGCCACCTGGCTCGCCTTGGACGCCTGGGTGATCGTATCTACCGGGTTCTCGACGGCCTTCTCGCGGAGGCTTAGATCCTGCAGCGACTTCGTCAGCAGGTTCACGGTGTCGCGGTAGCGCTCCAGGTCGCGCTGCAGGGGAGCCTGCACGATCTCAAGGGCCATCAACCGGGTAAGCCCGGACTTCATCTGTGCGACGCCGGCCTTGGCGCGGGCCAGCTCCACCTGCGTCACGAGCATGGCAGCCTGAGCCTGGCGGATCGTCTCGTCGTAGCGCAACCGGTCCGGATTGGGGATGGTCGTAGTGACTGTGTAGGTCGCGGGCACGCGCTCCAGCCTGGCCCTCAGGTCGGCGATCTGCGTGTCGATCTCCATCACCTTGGGGTGTGCGGGCTTGTAGTTCACGAGTAGGGCCAATCGCTGGTTCTCCAGCGCCGCAATATTGCTCTTCAGCCCGTCGATCTCGGCCTTGTTCGTGGTGGTCTGGGGCGTGTCCAACTTGGCGGGCAGGTTTCGGCGGACTTCCTGGGTGCTCTCCAGGCCCGCAACCTGGCCGGCCATGGACATCTCCAACTCGCGCACACGTCCCTCAAGGTTTGCAAGCTGCTGCGCCTTGCTCTGCGCCTGCCCTGCCACAATGCCGCCGTTCTCATCGCCGGCAGCGCTTGGTAGGATCTGCTCCTTGCGGCGAAACTGCTGGAGGCTCAGCTCAGCCATGGTGAGCTTCTCGGTCTCCTCCTTCAGGCGGCTCTTCACGAAGTCGATCGCGTTGGAGATCGATGAGGCCCGGTTCCGCTTCACGTAGTTGCGGTAGACATCGGGGATGACAGCGGCGAAGCGCTCCGCGTCGGCGGGCCGACCGGACTGCACCACGATCTCGATGGCGTCCGTCTCGCCCACCTGCGTTGCTGTCAGCGTCACGGACGAGGACTTGATGCCGGTCTGGTCAATGGCCTCTTGGAAGACGACCTTGCCCTGCAACACCTCGATCTGCGTCTGGACGTCGCGAGTAGGCGACAGCGCAAACCCGAGCATCTCGGCGCCCTGCATGCCCCCGAACCCGCCCTTGTCCACCTTAACCACGATGCGGGCGTTGGATCGATAGACGGGCTTGGAGAGCACCGTGTAAACGACGCCCACCGAGCACGCCATGACGAAGGTGACCAGCACCGCTGTCTTGCGTCGCAGGAGTAGGTTTACATAGTCACGTAGCGATTGCTCGCGTTCGACAATTTGCGTCTCTTCCAATGGACTGGCACCTGTTCCTTGGGTGATCGGCCTTGACCCTCTTCCGTCACGGCCACCGGCCTATCGCGGCAGGACCCGCCGCACAGACATGGACAGAGCGGGCCACCTGCGGGGCAGGTGTCCGATGATGTGATCATTCTACCTTAGACGGAGTCAGCGCCGAACCACCGGGCCTAACGCCGTCGGCGGCTCCCGACCGAATCCAGTACCGCATGAGCATGACGCGTACCAACGCCGCGACCGGGGCGGCGAAGAACATGCCCAACAGGCCGCCGAACTCGCCACCCACCAGCAGCACCACTATAATGACTACCGGATGCAGGTCGAGACTGTCACCGATCAGCAGCGGCATGATGAACTTGCTCTCGGTGAAGTGCAGGATCGAGAAGAAGATGAGTACCCACGCCGCCACGATGGGCCCCTGGCTCACCAGGGCCAGCAGGACGATCGGGATCCCGCCTATGATGGAGCCGATCACCGGAATGGCGCGCGTGACGCCGCCCAGCAGGCCCAGGGTCAGCGGATAGGGCACGCCCAGCGCAGCGAGGCCGATGCCGACGACGATGCCGGCGATCAGGCACAGCACCAGTTGGCTCACTATAAAGCTGTGCATGATGCCCGAGCACTGGCGCAGCAGGTAGAGCGCCTCCCGGTGCCGGCGCTTGCCCAACGATCCCACGAAGATGTGCTTTAGCTTGCGGCTGTCGATGACGAAGTAGAACGCCAGCACGGGCATCAGCACCACTTCGACGATGTGCCGTACGTTTTCGGCGCCTCGAAGAACGCCGAGGCCGAACCAGGTCGTCGCGCGGTCGCGCAGGGCGCCGACGCCCTCGTCACCGTCGATCTGCTGCTCAATCCAGGTGCGCCACTCCGGCTTGACATTCCGCTCGTACCAGGCCGTCGCGTCTCGGCTATAGTCGCGCATCCGGTCGCTGTACTGGGTCCAGTTCTCCTGAACGCGCTTCAACTCCGTAACGAACGGGTCCGTGGTGACGCGGACGCCGTAGACGGTCACGGTGATCATGAGAATCAGCGTGTAGAGCGTGGCGATGATGCGGAGCGGATATAGGCCCAACCCGCGCCGCCCCGCCGTGGCCGTGCCGCGGTGCGCCCGACGCGTGGCCCAAGCTCCGACTTGCAGGAACGGCCAAGCCAGCGCAGAATGGAACGCATCAAAGGAGCGTTGGCCCGCCACCCAGAAGGCGATGGGCCGCATGACGAAAGCGAGTGTGCCCGCCACGAGCAGCGTGATGATGATGGCCTGCAGGCGAACGGTCGTGTAGCCCACATACTGCACGAGCATGAAGGCGACCCAGAGCCGCACGACCAGCATGAAGGCGCCCTTCATCCAGGCGTCCACGGTCTGGCCGAGGGCGATGCGAGGCTCTGTCACCTGCAAAGGCGGTCCTCCAGGACCTGCGCGATGCGGGCGGCGGCCCGCCCATCGCCGTAGGGGTTGGCCGGCGTCGCCGACCCGGCTTGCGAGGCCTGCGGCGTAGCCGCCATCAGCACTCGCCAGTTAGACAGCACGGTCTCGACGTCTGTTCCCACCAGCGTGGCGCAACCTGCCGTGACGCCTTCGGGCCGCTCCGTGGTGTTGCGCAGAACCAGAACGGGGACGCCCAGGCTGGGGGCCTCCTCCTGCACGCCGCCGGAGTCGGTCAGGATGATATCGGCGCGTTGCATCAGCTTGACGAACGGGGCGTAGTCCGGCGGGTCGATCAGGGAGACGCTCGGTACACGGCCCAGGGCGCCGGTGATCTGCTCACGCAGGGCCGGATTGCGATGCATGGAGAAGACGATGCGCATGTCCGGCGCTTCGGCGGCCATGGACTGCAGCGCACGGCAGATGCGGCCCATGGGCTCGCCCCAGTTCTCGCGGCGGTGCGCCGTGACCAGCACGACCTTGCCGGGGTAGGCGAGCGCCTCGCGCACGGCTGGGTCTTCCACAGCCCACTCGCGCCCGGCGACCCAGAGCAGGGCGTCGATGCCCGTGTTGCCGGTCACCCAGATCGCCTCGTCCGGCGTCCCCTCGCGAAGGAGGTTGGCCCGGGAGTCCTCCGTCGGCGCGAAGTGGTACGAGGCGATGCGGGCCGTGAGGACGCGGTTCATCTCCTCCGGGAAGGGGTCGTACATGCATCCAGTGCGGAGGCCGGCCTCCACATGTCCGAAGGGCGTTCGCTCGTAGAAGGCGGCCAGCGAGGCGACGAACGTCGTGGTGGTATCGCCCTGGGCGAGGACGGCTGCGGGCTTCACGCGCCGGATGGCCTCGGTTACGCCCTCCAGCGCCCGCGTCGTGATCTCGGTCAGCGTCTGGCCGTGCCGCATGATGGCCAGGTCGGCCTCCGGCTCGATGTCGAAGACACGCAGGACCTGGTCCAGTTGCTCGCGATGCTGCCCGGTCACCACGACGCGCGGCTCCAGCCTGGGGTGCGCGCGCAACTCGAGGACGAGCGGAGCCATCTTGATCGCGTCCGGTCGGGTGCCGAAGACGCAGAGGATCGGCAGGCGGCTGCTGGGCATCAGCGTGAGTACCTCATGATGGCGACGGCGCCGATGCAGAGCAGCGCCGTGCAGAAGTAAATGACATAGACGGCCTGACGGTGCGTGAGGCCGCGGGCCAGTAGCCGGTGGTGCAGATGCCGCTGGTCGGCCTGGGTCAGTGGAGCGCCGTGCATGAAGCGGCGGGCAAGGACATGGATGTAGTCAAATATCGGCACGCCGAAGACCAGCACGGGCAGGACCACCGAGAGCGCCGCAGCCACCTTGAAGGCGCCCATGACCGCCAGGGCCGCCAGCGTGAAACCCAGAAACTGGCTGCCCACCGTACTCATGAAGATCCGCGCAGGGTTGAAGTTGTGCCGCAGGAAGCCCACACAGGCCCCGGAAGCCGCCGCCGCGACAAGCGCCACGGTGGGACCGTCGTGCTGCCGCGAGGCCAGGGCGAGGAGGGCCAGGCTCCCGGCCGACATGGCGCAGACGCCGGCGGCCAGGCCGTCGAGCCCATCGATGGCGTCCACGGTCTTGGTCACCACGAGGATCCAAGTCACGGTCAGCACTCCGCCGACCAGCGGCGAAAGGGCGATCCAGCTATTGGGCCCGAACCCGCCGGCGGCGTCGCCGGCAAAGGGGTTCCGCACGCCTTCGATCCGAACGCCGAAGTACAGGAGTATGCACGCAGCCCCCACGATGGCCACGATCTGCTTGGTGGCGCTCAGTTCGCGCAGGTCGTCCACCAAGCCGGCGGCGGCCACCACCGTCCCCGCGATCAGCACGCCGGCAAGCTGCATGGTCCAGCCGTGGTCGCCGTCGGTTCGCCAGTGCCGGAACGTCACCGTAACCAGCGCGGCGAGCACGACGCCCGCATAGATGGCGATGCCACCCCAGCGCGGCGTCGGTTCTGTATGCACATCACGGTCGCGCGGCTGGGCGACAGCCCCGTACTTCCAGGCCAGCCTGCCCACGGCGGGCGTCAGGAGCCACGAGACGCTCAGGGCGAGCATGAACGCCGTGGCCATGGCGATCACAGCAGCTTCTCTCCCACCCCTCCGGCGTCGGGACGAAGCCTCAGCACCTCGATCTGCGCCTCCCGGAACATCTCCATGGCGAAGTCATCGGGGTAGTCGCCGTCGAAGACCACCTTCAGGATGCCCGCGTTGATGACCATCTTGGCGCAGTTGCTGCAGGGCTGGCAGGTGACATAGAGGGTGGCGTCTCGGGTCGAGACGCCGTTCAGCGCCGCCTGCACGATGGCGTTCTGCTCGGCATGCACGGTACGGATGCAGTGGCCGCCGCGCATGCAGCCTTCGGGCCAGTCGTGGTCCGGGCCGCCGGACGGGCAGTGCTGCAGGCCGGCCGGAGCGCCGTTGTAGCCCGATGTGAGGATGCGCCGATCCTTGACGATGACGGCGCCCACGGACCGCCTGGGGCACGTGGCGCGAGTGGCCACCTGCCCGGCGATCTGCATGAAGTACTCGTCCCAGCTCGGCCGCGTGCGCTCCATGTCCACCTCAGAGCCCCGCCGGCCGCAGCGGGAAGCGCGCCGTCAGGGCGCGCGCGTCGGCGCGCACCTCGGCGAGGACGGCCTCGTCACCTGGATTGCTGATGCAGCGGTCGACCAGCCGGCCGGTCTCGACCATGGCGTCCACGGTGAACCCGCGCGACGTGACGGCCGGCGAGCCGATCCGGATGCCGCTGGTGACCCAGGGCTTGGCGGGGTCGCCGGGGATCATGTTGCGGTTGACCGTGATCCCCACGGCATCCAGCGCCACCTCAGCAGCGCGGCCCGAGGAGCCCTTGGGCCGCAGGTCGCACCAGATCAGGTGGTTGTCGGTGCCGCCGGAGACCAGGCTCCAGCCGAGATCCATGAGCGTCCGGCCGATGGCGGCCGCGTTGGTCCGGATCTGCGCCTGGTACTGCCTGAACGCAGGCTGCTGCGCCTCGAGGAGGGAGACGGCCTTGGCCGCGATCACATGCATCAGCGGGCCGCCCTGCATGCCGGGGAAGACGGCCTTGTCGATAGCCTGGGCGTACTCGCCCGACGTGAGGATCATGCCGCCTCGCGGGCCGCGGAGCGTCTTGTGCGTGGTCGTCGTGACGAAGTGCGCGTGCGGCACGGGAGACGGATGCTCTCCTGCGGCGACCAACCCGGCGATATGCGCCATGTCGACCATGAGCCGCGCGCCCACGATGTCCGCGATCCGGCGGAACGCGGCGAAGTCCAGAATGCGGGCGTAGCAACTGGCGCCGGCCACGATGAGCTTGGGCTTGTGCTGCTCGGCCAGCCGCGCCACCTCATCCATGTCGATGCGCCCGGTCTCCGGCGAGACACCGTAGTGGACGGGCTTGTACCACGAGCCCGAGAAGTTCACCGGCGAGCCGTGGGTCAGGTGCCCGCCCTCGCTGAGGCTCATGGCCAGGTAGGTGTCGCCCGGCTCCATGGCCACGCTGTAGACGGCCAGGTTGGCCTGTGCGCCGCTGTGTGGCTGCACGTTGGCGTGCTCCACGCCGAAGAGCTCACAGGCGCGCTTGCGGGCCAGGTCCTCGACCACGTCGACGTTGGAGCAACCGCCGTAGTAGCGCTTGCCGGGGTAGCCCTCGGCGTACTTGTTTGTCATGACCGAGCCCGTCGCCTGCAGGACTGCCAGCGAGACGACGTTCTCGGAGGCGATCAGCTCGATGTGCTCCTCAAGCCTCTCCTCCTCCCAGCGGATGGCCTCGGCCACGGCGGGGTCGGCTACCGCAAGCGGCGCCAGCCTGGGATCGGCCATACATGCATCATTCACGACGCCAGCCTCCTGCGTTGCGCTCAAGCGCTCGGGGTCCGATCTTCCAGTGCGCCGATCTTGGCCACGCGCCGAACGTGACGCTCACCGCCGGCGAACTCTGCCGTCATGAAGACGCGCACGATGTCGTCCGCCACCTCAGGACCGACGATGCGCTCGCCGATGCATAGAATATTCGCATCGTTATGCTCGCGGGCAAGCCGCGCACTGACGGTTTCGGAAACCGCGGCCGCCCGAACGCCGTCGAATTTGTTGGCAGCGATGGACATGCCGACGCCGGTCCCGCAGATGAGGATAGCCCGCTGAGATCGTCCGGCAGATATCTCCGCGGAGGCTGCGGCTGCGTGGTCGGGATAGTCGGTGGAGGCATCACTGAAGACGCCGAGATCGATGACTTCGTGCCCGAGATCGCGCACAAGGGCTGCAATACGGTCCTTGAGGCGATAGCCGGCGTGGTCTGAGGCGATGGAAACCTTCATCGGTACTCCTGGAAGTGGCGCGTAACGGCGCTGCACTTGCTGAGGATCATTTTACTTCACCGGCCGCTCGGCCCGGCGGGACGCGCCCCAACGGCGACATCATCTCCCTCGGCTCGTCGGCTCACGCAGTATACTTACGGGACAATCGGCTTCGGCATCGCAGGCAGGACTGGCCGCCGGAAGGTGAGGGACCGCTCTTGAGGACAACTAAGCGCATAGCGCTGGCCATATGGCTCACAGTGCTGGTCGTCGCCGCCTTTGCCGGCGGACGCCAGATTCGCTGGTTCAACCGCGCCGTATTCGCAGGCAATGCCCAGATGGCAGGGCCCATGGCCGGGCTCCCGGGTTCCGGCACGCCCTTTGCGGACGAAGCCGACTCAGGCGACCCGGCCGACACCCTGCGCGATGTGCTGGCCTACGTCTACAGCGAGTACGTCGACAAGGTTGACGACTCGGCAAGGCTCGCCGACGGAGCCGTGCGCTCAATGGCCTTCGCACTGGATGATCCCCGCACGCGCTTTTACGACGCCAAGCAGTGGGCCCGCTACCAGCGGCAGCTCTCCGGCGAGTTCGAAGGCATCGGAGCCTTCCTCACGGTCGGCAAGTTCAAGAAGGGCGAGGTGGAGCAGCGGCGCCTCCGCATCATCGCGCCCGCGCCGGGCGGACCGGCCGACGTGGCCGGCGTACGCGCCGGCGACGTGGTGACCGAGATCGACGGACGCTGGGTCATCGCCTACGACCCGCGCCTCGACCTGAACAACATGCAGACCCGCGATATGGACGACCGCACCTACCGCCAGGCCTTCAAGGACGCCACGAAGCGCCTCACCGACGGCATGACGCTCGGGCGTGCCCTGGACCGCCTGAACGGCCTGCCGCTGAACAAGATGACGCCGGACCCGGCCGACGTGAAGCTGACGCTGGAGAGGCCGGGCGTAGCGAAGCCGATCAAGGTCACCGTCCGCAGCGCCCCCTACACACTGGACCCGGTGAGCGGCACCCGCGTGGACGGCGTCGCATGCCTGCGGATCACGCAGTTCAACGAGCGCGCCGAGAAGGAGTTGGCTGAGGCCCTGTCCGCGGCGGGCACGGCGCCGGTCGTCATCGACCTGCGCAACAACGCCGGCGGGCCCGTGGCGGACACGCGCTCGGGGGCCTATGCGGCCGCAGCGACGCTGGTGGGCCTGCTGACCGACGGCGGCAACCTTGGCTCGGTCGTTCGCGCAGGGGGCCGCAAGCAGCCGCTGCCGGCCGCTGCCGAGCGCGCCAAGCCGCGGCGCCTCGCCGTGGTTGTCAACGGCGGCACCGCCGGGCTGGCCGAGATGGCAGCGTCCGCCCTTCGCGATCAGGGCGGCGCCAAGCTCGTGGGGTCGCGCTCCATGGGCGACGGCACATACCAGAAGCTGGTGCCGCTACGAGCAGGCGGCGCGTTGACCGTGTCGGCGGGCAAGTACCTCACCGACAAGGGCGCGTCCTTCGAGGGTATCGGCCTGAAGCCTGACGTAGTGGTTCACGAGAGCGAGGACCCGGTTCGGCGCGCTGCCGGCGCGCTGGCTCAGGGCTAGGAGAGATGAGAGCCATGAACATCCGGTCCCGCATATTGCCCGTCGTCCTGCTCGCATCCGCGGCGTTCCTGCTGGGCATCATCTCAGGACCGAACCCCAGGGCGATGCGCCGATCAGGCCATCCGGTCGATATGGTGCTGCGCTCGCTGGGGGTGCAGGCCGCCTCGGCTGAGGACACCGACGCCACCTTTGCGGCCTACGCCGAGGCGCTCGACGTCATCAAGCACGAGTACGCACCGGCAGCCATCGACGCCAAGAAAACCAAAGAGCTCACCTACGCCGCCATCGAGGGCATGCTGGCCAGCCTGAATGACCCGTTCACCGGCTTTCTGGACCAGGACGAGTGGCGGCAGATGCAGCAGACGACGCAGGGCTCTTTCGAGGGCATCGGCGCCGTACTGGAGCCTGTGGGCAAGGACGTGCGAGTGGTCCGGCCTTTGCCGGGCAGCCCGGCCACCAAGGCCGGTGTCAAGGCCGGCGACACCATCCTCAGCGTCGGTACGCACGATATCAGGACGGGCAAGCTCATCAAGACCACGCCTACCCTGGGCATGGACATCAGCAGCGTGGTGAAGCTCATCAAGGGGCCCAAGGGAACCCGGGTGACGATCACCATGCTCCGCCGCGGCGCTCCCAAGCCAATCCGCTTCCTCCTGACACGCATGCATATCGAGCCGCCGGTAGTGACGAGCAAGATGGCGGACCCGGCCAGGAAGGTGGGTCACATCGTTCTGAACGAGTTTAACGAGAAGAGCGCCGTCCAGCTCGACAAGGCCGTCTCGGACCTGAAGGCGCAGGGCATGAAGGGACTCGTCTTCGACCTGCGCTTCAACCCGGGCGGGCTGTTGACCGCCGCGGTTGAGGTCGCGAGCCGGTTCGTGAACTCTGGCCCCGTCGTCCTGGTGCAGGAGAAGAACGGCCGTCGGGCTGCGATTCGCACCCGCCGTGTCCAGCGGTACTCGGGCATTCCCATCGTGGTGCTGATCAACGAGAGCAGCGCCAGCGCCAGCGAGATCGTGGCGGGCGCCATCAAGGACACGAAGGCCGGGACGCTGGTGGGCAAGCACACTTTTGGCAAGGGCCTGGTGCAGACGCTCTTCCCGCTGGCCAACGATACGGCCCTGCGCCTCACCACGGCCAAGTACTTCACGCCCAGCGGCCGCGACATCAACAACAAGTTCGACGAGGAGCACCGGCCCATCTTCAACACGGGCGGCATCGCGCCCGACATCGAGGTAGAGCAGTCGAAGCTCTGGCTGGACCAGGACTTCGAGGACACCAAGAACGACACCCAGTTGGCGCGAGCCGTCGCTGAGGTGCAGAAGCAGATGACAGCAGGAGTGGTCTCGGTTCGTCCGTAGGCAGGGCGCCCGCGGGCCGGCTCTCGACCCACGGGCCGTGCGGGTCAGTACTCGACCTGACGGCATGCGGCTTGGGTGGGCGAGAGCGTGCCTATCAGGAATGCCAGCCGAGGGTTCGGCAATACCGGCTCACTTCCGGCGGCACGGCGTCGGACACGGCGAGAGCCCGTCTGATGCGGCGCCACACCCCAGACAACATCTCACCGGTGGTGATCCGTACACTGCTCCCCGACAGGACTCGATCAATGGCCGTGACCTGGGCGACTCTGGCCCGAGCGAAGTAAACACACCAGGGCATGGATGTGAAGAAGTCATCGGCGAGCCGTACCCGAGCGCCGAACTGACACTCCGGATCGCCGACGTTGCGCACACGCCGGTGAGCATCACCACCGCGACCAGCCCTTCGTCATCGCCGTCCGATAACACCATCCACGGGTGGTCCGTTCGCTCACCGGGAATGTCCAGGACGAACGTAAGCCGGCATAGGCTCTCAAGGCTATGCGGACGCGAGGAGCCGGTCCATTGCGTCGTGCTGCCGGTCGGCGGCGAGGCGGCCGGCGATGGCGCTCTCATTGAGACCCAGGCCGCTCAGCACCTCGGTAAGCGGGATCGGGATCGAGGTATGCGGGGTCGGCGTGTACTCTGGCAGGTTGTGGGCGAACTCCACCAGACGCCACTCGTCCCAGGCGCCGTACGGATCATGGGCGCTCCGCACAATGGCGACCTCAGCGCGCGAGAGCACGGGCGACGCATCCATCGGCCGCAGCAGCCTGATCTGGTAGCGCGCCGGAAGGTCGATGTGGTCTCGCCAGACCGTGGCCGTGTCGTCGTGACCGCGGGGTCATCAGGTCCAGTGTGGCGCTCAGGATCGGGCCGTTCTTCATGGAGAAGTACCGATCACCCGTGATCGTCGTTCCAAAGCGGCGAAACGCATCACGGTCAGCAAGGTACATGAGCTTCAGGTCATCCAAGGCTCCGCCCGCCCATTCGAGCAGAAGCGCTGCAACGGCCGTGGCTTTCTCCTCCCTGAACATCGCCATCCTCCCGATCGGAGCATACTCCATCCGCGCCGCGCTGCCCCCAGCACTCTATGCCCGCATAAACCAGCCCTTGCCTGTTCGGCGGAAGCCTGCGCGGTCGAGGGCCTCGGCCAACCGCGCCACGTGCGGCGGTAGTTCCACCGGGCCACCCTCCTCGGACTCGCGGACCAGCGAGATGCCGTCGGCCTCGCGGATCGTAAGGCTCGGCAGACGCCCGAGCTGCACCGCCGCCGCCAGGGCGCCGGCCACGGTGTCGGCCCATTCGCGATGGTCCCGCCAGTCGGCCTCGGTCGGGTAGAGCAGCAGCGTGTGGCCGCCTCGCCCCAGCCACGCGGCAGGGCAGCCGTCCAGCAGCGCCAGCCAGGTGTTGGCCATGCGCGCAGGCTTTCGGCCGTCGGGGCGGTCGGGCCAGGGCAACGTGGCGCCGTATGGGTTGGCCGGGTCCAGCGAGGCCAACAGATGGCCGACCGGCTCGGCGCCGGGGTCCCGAAAGCGGCGGAGGGCGTCGGCGGAGCCCGTCTGCGCGAACTGTGCCCCGGCCAGGCCCGCCACGAAGTAACCCCGGCGCGCCCTGCCGGCGTCCTCCATGGCGCGCATGACGCCATACGCCGCCGGGTAGCCGCCCTCCACCTCGTCGGGCGTGACTGCCTCGCGCATTAGCACGCCGTGCCTGGCGAGCAGCATCTCCACCTGCGCGGCGGCACGTACGGCGGGCGAGGTCTCGGGCCAGGCCAGGACCGACCACCGGCCGGGAGCCTCCGTCGGACGCGCAAGCCACGGCAAGCCACCCAGCACGATGGGCACGTGACGCGGCCGCACCATGGGCCTGGAGCGCCGCGACGCCGTGGCCGGGGAGACCAGCCCCCGCACGGGAGCCAGCGTGTCGTTGGTGACCACACCTGCCCAGACCAGCCGCCAGACGGCCTCGGTCACCGCCGCCGGCGGCTGCCCCACATCGGTAGCAAGCTGCAGTGTGAAGGAGGCCCCTCGCGACTGGAGGGCCTGGACGACGGCACGCTCCAGCGGGTCCGTCCGATCAGACGGGACCGAACGAGCGAGGAGCGGCGCATCGTCGGCCAGGTAGAGCCGCATGCGGCCGTCTTGGGCGCCGGCTCCCCCATCGCCCTGCCAGACCACCTGGCCCGTGGCCGTCAGCAGGTCAAGGTCGCGGGGATCGTAGCCGCGCACGCGGGCGGGCAGCACGCTGGTCTCCAGCGCCGCCACGGCGATGGGCGCACCCTCCAGCAGCCGGATCGCCTCCAGCAGGTCGCGCTGGGTGGCGGTGACGCCGGACGCGCCGCGCTCGGCGTCGCCCACGAGTGGCTCCACGCCGTGGTGGGCGAGCAAGTACCGGGTCAGGGCCGCGCCAGAGACGGGCTCGACCTCCATGCGGAGCTTGGCCAGCGATCGGCCGCGCAGGGAGCGCAGCACGTCGGCCTCGCACCACTCCAGACCGCGCCTACCGGGCCGGAACGCGCCGGAGATGAGGCGCCCGTGGGCCTCCAGCGTCCTCAATGCGCCTTCGGCCACGGCCGGGCCAAGCCCGAACCGGGCCGCCGCGTCAGCCGCCGTGAAGGGGCCGTGCGTGCGGGCGTAGCGCGAGAGCAGATCATCCAGCGGGTCGGGAACTGGCAGGGCGAAGGCCTCGTGCAGGTCGGCCGGTAGCTCGACGCCCAGCGCGTCGCGGTAGCGCGAGGCGTCCTCCACGGCCACCCAGCGTGGTTCGCCGGCCACCTGCAACTGGAGCACCCTCTGCTCAGCGCGCAGCTTGGCCAGCCAACCCGGCGCGGCTTCGGGCGGATCGCAGCGGACAGCCGCCTCGGCGTCGGTAAGGTCGCCCAGTCGCAGCAGCAGGTCATGCAGGCCGTCGATGTGGCGGGCGCCGTAGCCCGGCGCGAGGCGTTGCAGGCCCTCCTCCAGTGCGTGGAGCGCTTCGGGCGAGATCAGCTCCCGTAGGGCGGCGTCGCCCATGAGCTGCTTGAGCTGCACCGGATCGATGGTCAGGGCCTGCGCCCGGCGCTCGGCGATGGGCGCGTCGCCCTCGTACATGAAGTTGCCCACGTAGCTGAAGAGCAGCGAGGCGGCCATAGGCGAGGGCGACCGCGTGTCGGCCACCACGGCGCGCATGGAGCCATCCTCGAGCCGCTCCAGCGTCTCGTGGAGGGCGGGCATATCGAAGAAGTCCGCCATGCACTCGCGGAAGGCCTCCATGACGATGGGGAACGAAGGATGCCTCCCGGCAACGTGCAGCAGGTCGGCGGCGCGCTTGCGCTGGCGCCAGAGGGGCGTGCGCTCGCCGATCTTGCCGTGGGGCAGGAGGAGGGCCCGCTGGGCGGCCTCGCGGAAACGGGAGGCGAAGAGCGCGTTGACCGGGGCGCCCTGCACGGCGGCCCTCGCCCCACCTCCGCCCACGGAGAGCTGCCGCATGACGAGGGCCTCGACGCTGTGCGGCTCCGGGGTGAACCAGGAGGCGTCGGGCGGAGCCTCGGAGTTGGGCAGGCGCACCACGATGCCGTTGTCGGTCCAGAGGATGTCCGGCTCAAGGCCCGTCGCGTCGTGGATGGTGGCGGCCACGGCCATGGCCCAGGGCGCCAGGATGCGCGCTCCCAGCGGGCTCAGGAGGCAGACCCGCCAGTCGTCGTTCTCGTCCTTGCACCGCTCGATGAGGATCGTCCGGTCGTCAGGCGCGGCCCCGGCGGCGGAGACCTGCGAGCGGAGGTAGGAGATCAGCTCCCGGCCCGCCTCGCGCCCCAGGGCGTGGCTCCCGGTAAGCAGGGCCTCGCCCTCGGCCTGGGTGCCCTCCAGCAGGCGGCGGCTGAGGCTGCCGATGGCCCTACCCAGCTCCGGCGGGCGGCCTACGCCCTCCCCGTGCCAGAAGGGCGTGCGTCCGGGAACGCCGGGCGCGGGGGTGACCGTCACCTTGTCCGGGCCGATCTCCTCCACGCGCCAGCTACTGGCCCCGAGGACGATGACGTCGTTGACGCGGGTCTCGTAGACCATGATCTCGTCGAGCTCGCCCACCCGCCCCTTGCCGGGCTCCGAACCGGCCATGAAGACGCCAAAGAGGCCCCGGTCGGGGATGCTGCCGCTGTTGCTGACGGCCAGGCGGCGGGCGCCTTCGCGGGCGGTGACGAGCCCGCTGAGCCGGTTCCAGGTGATGCGCGGGCGAAGCTCGGCGAAGGCGTCGGACGGGTACTTGCCGCTGAGCATGTCCAGCACGGCGAGGAAGGAGGCCTCGGGCAGGTCGGCGTAGGGCGCGGCCCGGCGAACGAGGGCCGCGAGGTCGTCGATGTGCCGGTCGTCCATGGCCGCGATGGCCACGATCTGCTGCGCCAGCACGTCCAGCGGGCATCGCGGGTAGCGCATGGGCTCCACGTCGCCTGCCAGCATCCGCTCGGCCACGGCGGCCGAGGCGAGCAGGTCGTCGCGGAACTTGGGGATGATGATGCCCTTGCTGGAGGCGCCCACCTGGTGCCCCGCACGCCCCACGCGCTGCAGGCCGGCAGAGACCGACGGCGGGGCCTCGACCTGCACGACGAGGTCGATGCTGCCCATGTCGATGCCCAGTTCCAGCGACGAGGTGCAGACGATGGCGGGTAGCCTGCCGGACTTCAGGTCGTGCTCGATGGTGAGCCGCTTCTCGCGGGCGATGGAGCCGTGGTGGGCGTATGCGATCACCTCGCCGGCGATCTCGTTCAGCGCGATGGCCAGGCGCTCGGCCAGGCGGCGGTTATTCACGAAGACGAGCGTGGTCTTGTGCGCCCGGATCAGGTCGAGGATCATGGGCTGCAGCGTGGGCCACGCACCAGTGGTGGGCTCACCCCAGAAGGAGAGCACACGGGGGCCCTCGCCCCTGTCCTTGCGCTTGCGCCGGGCGGCCACCACTTCGGGTAGCGGCGCCGAGCCGGGCGTGTGGTCCGACGGCGTAACGACCGCCAGGTCCCAGCGCCGCACCGAGCCTGCATCGATGAGCCGTACCGGGCGAGGCGCCGGCGGCTCTCCGCACTGGCCGCCCAGGAACCGCGCCACCTCCTCGGCCGGACGCACTGTGGCCGATAAGCCGATGCGCCGGAGCGGACGCCCGATGTTCTCCTCCAGCCGCTCCAACGTCAGCGAAAGGTGCGTGCCGCGCTTGGTGGCCACCATGGCGTGGATTTCGTCCACGATCACCCACTCCACGCTGCGCAGGGCCTCGCGGGCGGTGGAGGTGAGCATGAGGAAGAGCGACTCGGGCGTGGTGATGAGGATATCGGCCGGGTGCGATCGGAAGCGAGCTCGGTCGCGGGCGGGCGTGTCGCCGGTGCGTACAGCGATCTGCGGCGCGTGGTGCGCCACTCCCAGGGCCTCGGCGGCGCGGGCCACGCCGGCCAGGGGACGCCGCAGGTTCTTCTCCACGTCGACAGCCAGCGCCTTCAGCGGGGAGACGTAGACGACGCGGCACCGATGGTCGGGATGGGGCGGCGGCTCGAAGAGGAGGCGATCGATGGCCACCAGGAAGGCCGCCAGGGTCTTGCCGGAGCCGGTGGGGGCAAGGAGCAGGCAGGACTCGCCGCCGGCGATGGCGGGCCAGCCCATCTGCTGCGCCTGCGTCGGCTCGCCGAAGGTGGCAGCGAACCAGGTGCGCGTCGGATCGTGGAGGGCGCCCAAGCCGTCATCAGACATGGCGTACATTATCGCAGACGCGGGGGCACTGATGCGCGACGGGGGAGGAACCATGGCGGCTCCTCCCCCGTCCGGTGTCGCTACCGGCTATTCGCCCTGGCCGGAAGGTGCGCCGGAGAGCGGATCAGCGCCCTTGGGAGCCGCCTGCCGGCCCTCCTGCTGGGCGCCCTTCATGGCCTCGGCCTTGCCGACGATACCGCCCAGAGTGCCGACACTCCTGCCCTGGTTGGCGGTTACCGTCTTGGTGATGGAGAAAGCCGCGGCCGCGAGCGCAAGGACCAGCGCGACTATGACGATCACCGTCTTGTTGGGGCCGGAGCCCTCGCCGGACGAAACTGCCATCATCGGCTCCCTTCGACTACTTGTAGGACTCGCTGTAGTGGATCAGGTTAGGCCGCGAGCCGTCCCAGTTGCCGCTCACCACCCGCATGAGCGACGTGCGCTTCAGGGCCTTGACGTGGCCGTCGGCAAAGCCGAAGTTAGTCAAGCCGCTGTGGGCGCCGATGGTCAGCTTGGCGTCGCCAGTCCCGCACCAGTTGGCCGTGAAGTAGTTCGGGCCGGTGGGCCACGTGGGGCTGGCGATGTCGGCATTGTTCCAGCGCCAGTAGGAGAAATAGCGCGAGTAGCTGAGCGTCGTCCAGAACTCGTACATGCAGACGGTCTCGGCGGGCGCGCCCACGACGGCCTGGCGGCGGGAGTCATCGGCGTTGTAGTAGGCGAAGAGGCCGAAGCACTGGTTCGGTGAACTGGCCTGGAAGTGGGTCCATGAGTAGCTGATGGGATAGCCCACGCCGGTGCCGTAGCGATCCGTGCCGCAGTCATCCCGGATGATGGAGTCCGACGGGCACTTCCAGACGCCGCCGTTCTTCACGTAGGGAAACAGCATGTTCTCGGAGCCGAACATCTGGTCGGGCGCTCCGGGCGGGTTGCTGTTGAACGAGGCCGCGCCGCACTTGATGCGGTGGAACTTCTCGTCGTAGTCCTGCACGTACATCAGCATTGAGGTGAGTAGCTGCTTCTGGTTGGAGACGCAGCTTGTCTGGCGGGCCTTCTCCCGTGCCTGAGCAAAGACCGGGAAGAGGATCGCCGCGAGGATCGCGATGATCGCGATCACGACCAGCAGCTCGATCAGGGTGAAAGCCGTGTTGCGTCGCATAGCTTCAGTGGCTCCTATAGGTGTGGCCGAGTGGCCGTTGTCCGGGCTTCCTGCGCCCGACTGCACACGACTATACAGGATTCAGCGGTATCTGTCAATCAGCTGTCAGTGCGATGGTCGTGTCAACTGCTCAGGGAATCTGTCCGGGTTAGGTGCCCGGCGATTTTGTCCACGGCCTTGTGCGCCACCGGAGCGAAACGCTGCTCCAGGATCATGAAATCGGCACCAGCCGCTCCACACTGGATTCGCTGCTCAGGAGGGCCGGAATCCTGGGCCCGCAGGCGTCGTCGCCGCCGAGGCGCTCAAGGCGTCCCAGGCAGGTAGCCCCGAAAACCGACCGACACCGGGTCACGCTTCTGGTAGGTGATGGGTCTCGGATCGAGCCACTCAACCACGGTATCCTTGATCGCGTAGGCGAAGAAGTGGTTCCCCCGGGGGTTGTAGTGGCCGATGAAGTACTGGTTCATGTAGTCCGCGTACGGCAACTTCTGCTTCCGGAAGTCGGCGACCTGGACCTGGTTCATGTCGAAGTGGTTGACCTTCTCGCGCACCAGGTAGTCGAGTACCGCCTGGTCATACCTCGGCTTGCCGTCGCGCAGTGCGGGCAGGACGCGGGCCGGGTCGAACAAGACTACCAGCAGCTTCTTGCTCTTCTTTCGGGCGAACTCCCGCGCCTTGTCCAGCACGTGAATTGTCGCCCGCAGCGAGTAGAGGTCCAGTAGCTCGCCAGCCTGGGCGGCCAGGTCAGCTTCCCGGCTCCAGTCCCAGGCGAAGCCCAGATGTGCCGCGAGCCCATCTATCGCTGCGCGGTCCAGATCTTCGATGAGGCCGAGATGAAAGGCGAAGAGCCTCAGCGCAAGGTCGTCGCGGAGCAGGTCGACCATCCGCTGCGGGTCCGCCATCTGGTGGAGCGACTCCGGCGTCGGGAGCAGGTTCTCCTTCTCCACGAACCGGCCGGTGGCGGGGTCCATCTCGAGGTTGGCCCAGAAGTTGTTGTGGAAGGCGCGGCCGCCCTGGTGGTCCCACCAGCGGTAGATGATGGCATGCCGGCAGCGGAGCAGGCTACGGATGTGGTCGTCGCCCCAGATGTAGAAGATGACGTACTCGGCGCGGCGGGGCGTCTGCTCCTCGCGGACCATCCGGCGGTAGGCCTGGTAGACGCCATAGCCCCCCATGCCGAAGTTTCGAACCGGTTCGCCCAGATGGGCCGCGAGATACTCCTGCCACGTCTCGCCATCACTCACCTGGTGGCACTGCGTAAAGCTGTCGCCATAGGTGTTGATCCGGCAGGGCTTGCCCGCGTACATGAAGGAGGTGCGGGCCCCATCGGCCTGCGCCGTCGAGATCGTGGCGCTCTTGTCCAGGCCATCGGACGGCATGTAGTTGGCAAGCACGTAGCCCAGTTCGGGATCGAACCGCGCCCAGGCCGGGCCCTGCAGGAACCCGTCCAGCGTCGCCTTCGGCACGGCGCTGTGCCGCAGGTAAGCCTCATACGGCTCCTTTGGCGACGACTTGTCGTCAGCCCGAGCGCCCACGACAAGCAGGCAGAGTAGGATGACGCAGCAGCCAACGTGTACGAGCCCCATGTCGGCCCTCCCTTCGGCCGAATGCCGTGCGGCCGACTTTGGCAGTATTGTGGACGCCTAGGCGATGACAGCCTGCCACTCGCTATCTCGCCGCGCCCCTATCCACGGGTTCGCGCGGTTAGTCGGTTTCCGCCAGACTACCTGCCTGCCGTGAGCGACGCCGGTCCGAGCCACCCGGAGTCGTCTGGTTCCGTCGGCGCGTACGGGCCTGGCCTACCCGCGCCGAACCAGGATGCGGCCGTGTTATAGACCGTCACGCTGATCCTGTTGGGCCCCTTGCGCAGCAGGCCGTTCAGCCCGAACCGGTACGGCGGCCAGAGCCTGACGCCTGCCGAACGGCCATTCACGCTCACCTCGGCGGCTCCCTGCACGGCTCCCAGGTCCAGCGCGGCGTCCGACGCGGACGAGGGCAGATCCACCGTCTGCTGGTACTGCACGCCGCCGGAGTAAGAGCCGAGCCCCTGGGCTGACCACGGCCCCAGCGCCATGCGCCCGGAGCCGACCGTGAACCGCACCGGAGCCTCGAACACGGCGCCCTCGTAGCGCCCGGCGGGTTGCTGCACCCGGAGCGCACAGACGGCGCCACGGGCGACGAGCTCGGCGGGCACCGTGACGATGCCGTTCTCCGCCGGAACGCACTCTTTGCCGCCGATGAAGACCCGGTAGCGGCCCCAGAGGCTCAGGTCCACCGTGGTCGTGCCGGGCGGCAGATCGAACCGGTACCAACCCACGCTCTTCCGGAGTCCGGGGCGGGGGTCGACGGTGATGGCCGCGGCCCATGGCGCGGTCCGGCCGTTCAGCCAGCCCGAGTCGGGCAGCACGGCTCCGCGCAGGTCCTCCATGCCCTGAATCCAACCCCAGGGCTCGCAGGGGTACCAACCCGCCACCATGGCTTCGGGCCAGTAGGAGTCGTCGAACCCGGCGCGGTTCCAGCCGTTGGGGGCGTCCTTGCCGGCGCGCCAGGCGGGACCGGTGGTCAGGAGGTCCTTGGGTGCGCCATGCTCGTCATAGGAACGGATGGCGGCCAGGAGCCCCGCCTGCCCCGTCAGGTTGTGAACGCGCACAGCGATGACGTTGGCGCCGGCGTGCAGGTACTGGCGGATGGAGTAGGTCTCGGCGCTCTGCCAGAATGCCGCGCTACTCCCGCCGTCGCGCCCCACTGGCCGCCCGTTGACGAAGAGGGCGTAGGAGTTGTCGGCGGTGATCAGCGCCTCCACGCGCTCGGGCACAGTCTCCAAGTTCAGGGTCGTGCGGAAGATGCGGGTGACGCCCGGCAACGGCGCCTCGGGATACCAGATCCAAGCTGGCCGCCAGGCCGAAAGGCCGGGAGGACCCAAATGCAGGAAGGCCCGCAGGCGCGAGTGTGCGGGTTGCCTGAGCCGCAGGGCCACCGCGTTGTAGCCTGCCATGAGGCGCACCGTGGTCTGGCCCTCGACCAGCCACTCACCATTGACGCAAAGCTGCGGCCTGCCGTTGCCGCCGAGCCATGCCGTGGCCTGCGTCTCCACGGGACTGTGGAGGAAGGTGACGGCGTAGCGCGTGGCCCCCTCGGCCCCGATGCCCAGGTCCAGGTACTCGTCCGGCACACGCCCCTTGGGGCCGAACGTTGCATGATGGACCGGGTCCTTCTCGATGCCGAGGCGGGTGGAATAGACCGCCGGCGCCCACATGGGGGCGGAGGGGGTCCAGACGCCGGTGTCCGGGCCCGGCAGCGGCAGGTCAGACTTGGGCGGCACCTCGCCGCTGATCCACCACCGCTGGCCGAACCCGGCTGTCACCCAGTTCCACTCGCCGGGCGCGGCCTCGGGCTCGTGCCAGCCCAGCGCGACGCCGTCCTCGCCCAATCGCTCCTCGCGGTAGCGGAACCGGCGGCACTCCACGGGTAGCATGCCGCGCGTGGGCGGCAACGCGAAGTCGCCCCAACGGTTGTCGGCGGTCTGCGCCAGCGAGACGCTCCACTCCGGCGCCAGGCGGACCTGGCGCGCCGAACCGGCCGAGGCCGGGGCTTCGGCGGGGCGCACGGGGCCCAACGCCACAGTGGGCCGTGCGACCGCGCCGGCGGCGTCGCGGCGGAAGACGACCAGTAGCGCGGGACTCTCGGTGTAGGAGAGCCGCAGGCCGACGGCGCCCTTGCTCACGCCCACCGGGCGGACGGGCGCGCAACTACCGGTGTAGGGGTTCCATACCTCGGGGCGCCCATCGGCTCGAAACCAGGCCGTCTCCGAGCCGCCCGGCGCGCCGGTCACGAAGAACCAGTCGCCGTCGGCCACCGCGCGGTGGAGCGTCCTGCCTACGGGCGAGGCATGCCGGCCCAGGGCTCCCAGCAGGGCCTGCACCGCGCCGGAAGCCGTCGTGCCGGAGAGTGCCATGCCCGGGCCGCGCGGTGCGAAGGCGGTTCGGAGGTCGGCCGCCATGGAGCTGTCCCTGGCGCCGACCTCGGCGGCCTCGGAGGGCAACGCGCCTACGGTGGCCACAATGCCGCCGGCCAGGCGATGCTCGCGGACGCGTGATGCGGCCCGGGCGGCGAAGGTCGTCAGCCCCGGTAGCAGCAAGGCGCGGTACGCCTCGCCGGCCACGCGCAGACGCTCCGCGCCGGCGATGCCCCCGGCCAGCGTCGTCTCGTCAAGCACGTCGTAATCGAGCCCCGCGGCGTCCAGCGCCCTGCGCGTGGCCACGTAGGCATCGCGGACGGCGGCCGCCTGCCGCGCCCTCGCAGCCACCAGGGAGCCGCTCAGGGGATCCATGGAGGCCATGATGGCGCTGGAGGGGTAGACCAGGGCCACGTCGCAGCGGTGGCTCCCGCCCGAGGCCATGACGCCGATGCGAGCCACGTGGTCGGCGAAGAGGGCATGCTGGCGCCAGGTCGGCTGCCGGAAGGAGCCGCCGGGGTTGGCCCACTCCCACCATCCCGCCTGCGTGGCGTAGAGGAAGTTGCTGGGGCTGAACAGCGCCGCACCGCGCAGGGCTGCGGCCTCCACGGCCCGGGCGCTCTGCTCCAGCGTCTGGTCCCAGCCGGCGTCGGCGCCCCCCAGCATCCAGGCGCCCGGGCGCCCGCGGGCATGTGCGGCCGAACTGAGGGCCTTCAGCGATGCGGCGTCATCGGAGCCCTGCGACGCGGCCCAGCGGAGCGCTCGGAGCGACTCGGGGAAGGCCGACTGCGCCTCGATGGGATTGTCAAAGCCCACCGGCGGCTCGTTCAGCAGACGCATGCCGTGCCTGGCATGCCAGGCGGACGACGGCTGCAGTAGGGCCTCCTCCAGCAGGGCGGCCTGAACGGAGGCCACATCACACCGTAGCTTGCCGGACGTAGGCCGCACGTCGTACAGCAGCAACGGCAGGCGGGAGCGGAGGTCGTAGCCCTTGCGCTTGCGGAACTTCTCCAGGAAGCCGGCGGTCCACCGGTTCGGCGACGCCATGTCGGCGCGGCAGGTGCCCGCCACGGTGGAGCCGAGATAGGGCCCGAGCCGGCGCTCCATGGCTCCCTGGACCGTATCGAGCAGCAGCGCGGAGGCCTTGGGCGAGAGGTAGTCGAACGCGCCGGGGGTCTCGGTGAACGTGAGGACGCGCCAGAACCCCTCGGGAACGCGCAGGCTGCGCCCGGCGGCGGCGGCGGCGCTGAAGTCGATGATGCGGCACCCCAAGGTCGGTGCGGCGCCCTTGCGCGGCAACTCCAGCGCGAAGATGGCCAGCGGACGCGCCTCACCAACGGCCTCGATGTCTGCGGGGCCCACCGCATTGTTCTCGGTCACCTCGAGGTCGCGCGCCCGGCACTCGGGCCTGCGGGCGAGGAGGCGGTCCTGGATACCGGCCGAGGGGAAGCCCAGGTGGTCGGAGAACCAGAGGCGCAACCCGACGGCCTTGGCGTGCTTCACCACCGGCGCGACGACGCGCCACCACTCCTCCGAGAGGAATCGGGGCCGGTCGGCGGCGGAGCCGTAGAGGCCGCTGGTGGGCGAAACATGGGCCACCACGGCGTTGTAGACGCGCGCCTCCACCATGCGGTCCATCTGCCAGATGAGCCGCTTGGCGTCCAGGTCGTCGCCGCTCCACCACCAGACCGGCATGGGCCCCATGGTGCGCGGCGGCTTGGCGAACTTGGCCTGCAAAGCGGCGATGCCGGCGGGGGCCGGCACGGCAGGCTGGGGCGCCTTCGGGGCCGGGGCACAGCGCGCCCACGGACCCAGTGCGGCGAGGACGGCGGCGGCAGCGGCGGCTAAGGTCCGGTTCGGCATGGTTGGCATCCTTGCTGGGGCGCGATCGTACACGTATATACGGCGAAAGGGCGCGACGCTCCTGCACTGAAGAAGGACGTATGGAGGCGAATGCCCGCTCCGTGCGCCCGGCGCAAGGTATCCTCAGCCCGAAGTCACGCCGAAGCGGAGGTTCAGAATGAGATCGTTCGTGAATGGCGCCCTGCCCTTCCTGGTGGCCGTCCTGGCGGCGACGGGGGCGCCCGCCGCCGACCTGGCGGACCTGCGGGGCAAGAAGCTCATCGAGTACGGCTGGGATGTGCCGAACCCCGCCCAGTTGCAGGCCGGCCAGAAGGCCATGGAGCAGCGCCCGTTCGAGGGCGTCATCTACCGGTTAGACGGGGGCTACAACGCGTTCGTGACCAAGCCCCTGACTCCGGCCGCCTTCGCCGAGGACCAGCGCATTCTGAAGTCGCTCCGCTTCGAGCGCTTCAACGAGAACTTCGTGCTGATCTGGGGCTCGCCGCCGCCCGGGTGGGACTGGTTCGACGACGCCCAGTGGAAGGCCGTCGAGGGCAACGCGCGGCTCCTCGTGCGGGCGGCCCGATCGGGCCCGCTGGCGGGCATCTGCTTCGACCCCGAACCGTACGACTTCGACCTCTGGAACTACGCCAAGCAGCCTCGAGCCTCGTCGCGCAGCTTCGCCGAGTACCGCGCCCAGGTGCGCAAGCGCGGCGCGCAGCTCATGCGGGCCTTCGAGAAGTCGCTCCCCGCCGCGGTGATCCTCACCTTCTTCCATGTCAGCCTCATGGGCGACCTGGCCGACGTACCCGAGCCCGAGCGCGGCAAGCGGCTGCAGGAACGCTCGTGGGGTCTCATGCCGGACTTCTTCGTGGGGATGCTGGAGGGCGCGAGCCACGGCGCACGGTTCGTCGACGGCAACGAGATGGCCTACTACACCACCACGCGGGAGCAGTACTTCCGGGCCTATCACGCCATCCGGAGCCGCGCACGGCTGCTGATCCCTCCGGAGCTACGGCCGAAGTACGACCGGCAGGTGCAGGTGGGCATGGCCCTCTATGTCGACCAGAACTTCGCGCTACGGCAGCCCAACCCGGAGAGCTACACGAGCTACCGCATGAGCCCCGTTGAGCGCGCCCGCTGGTTCGAGCACAACACCTACTGGGCGCTCTACACCACGGACAAGTACGTCTGGTGCTACAGCGAGCGGATGAGCTGGTGGAAGCGCGAGACGCCGCCCGGGCTCGAAGAGGCCATCGTCTCGGCCCGCCGCAAGATCAGCCAAGGCGCGCCGCTGGGGTTCGAGATCGAGCCCCTGCTGAAGGAGGCCGAGGCCCGGCCGCAACCGCCCAAGTAGAGGCCCGGGGAGTTTGCGGGGCTACGGATCGACCAGCGGCTTCTCGCCCGGCTTCACCTTGCCGTTTTCTCGGGCGAGCCACTCCAGCCCGGCGCTTGTGCGCAGGTACTCGGTCTGGCGCTCGGCGTCGTTGGCCTTCTTCGCCTCAACGAAGGCCTTCTGTGCCAGCTTACGGTTCTGCTCGGCCAGTATGGCGGCTTCGTAGTAGGGCGCCGCGAGGACCCGGTAGGTGAAGACGACGCCGACCAGGGCGGCGGCGACACCCACGGTCACGAGGAGTGAGGTCATTCCATTGGAGGTTCGATAGGCCATAGTCATGCCCTGCGGCCGCCCTAGAGCGGCGCCCCCACACGATGCACGCGGATCAGGTTCGTCGATCCCGTGCGGTTGACTGGAACGCCTGCGGTCGCAACCAAACCATCGCCTTGCTTCACGAGGCCCGTCCGCTCGGCGGCGCCCACCGCGCCCGCCAGCGCCTCGTCGACACTATCCCATGCCGGTGTCAGCAACGGCATCACGCCCCACGTGAGAGCCAAGCGGCGGAACGTCTCCTCGCTCGGCGTGGCGGCGATGATGCGCGTGGCCGGCCGGTACTTGGCCACCAGCCGCGCCGTTGAACCGGTCATGGTAACACACAGTATAGCGCGTGCGCACAGGGTCTGCGCCATGGCCACGGCGGCCTGGGCCACGGACTCCGCAACATCGGCGCCATGGCAAGCCACCTCGGCGGGGTCGCGCCGGTGCAGGTCGGGCTCGACCTCGGTGGCCAGCGTGGCCATCATGCGAACGGCGTCCAGCGGGAAGTCGCCGGCCGCCGTCTCGCCGGACAGCATCACCGCATCGGTTCCGTCGAGGATCGCGTTGGCAACGTCGGTCACCTCGGCGCGGGTGGGCCGGCGGTTGTGGATCATCGAGTCCAGCATCTGTGTGGCCGTGATGACGGGCTTGCCCGCGCGGTTACACTGCCGGATGATGCGCTTCTGGAGCATAGGCACTTCGTCGATCGGCAGCTCGACACCCAGGTCGCCTCGGGCGATCATGATGCCGTCGGCCTCCTCGATGATGGCCGCCAGGTTGGCCACCGCCTCGCGCTTCTCGATCTTGGCTATGATCGGTACGACGCGCCCGGCCTGCCGCATGATCTCGCGGACGCGCCGGATATCCTCGGGTCCGCTGACGAAGGAGGCCGCCACCACGTCGACTCCGGCGGCCATGCCGAAGCGGAGGTCGTCGGCGTCCTTCTCGGTCACGGCAGGAATGCCGGCATGGACGCCGGGCGCCGCGATGCCCTTCTTGCCTGAGATGTCGCCGGGAAGCATGGCGCGGAGGGTGACGTCGACGCCGTCGGTTCGGACCACCCGGGCCTCCAGCTTGCCGTCGTCGATGTAGACCGTGTCGCCCTTCTGCAGTGCAGCGGCCAGCTCGGGCACGGGAAGGTGGACTTCATGCTCGTCGCCGGGCACGGGGCGAGTGGTGAGGACGATCTCCTGCCCGGTCCGCAGGTGGATCACTCCGGCGGCCACGGCGCCCAAGCGTATCTTCGGTCCGCAGAGGTCCTGCAGCAGGGCCAGTGGCCTGGAAGCGCCCTTGGAGACGGCCCGCAACGCCTCGATCGACGCCAGGTGCGAGGCGTGGTCACCGTGGGAGAAGTTCAGGCGCGCCACGTCCATGCCCGCGCGCACCATGGCTCGCAGCATGGTGCGGCGCGAGCAGGCCGGGCCGATGGTGCAAACGATACGCGTTCGGCGCATGGGCCACCTGTGGCGACGGGGCGAACGGCGCCAGGCCATCCGCCCCGTCGTGGTGAGTTACGGGCTACTTGCGGACGTTGTAGAAAGCCTTCCAGCCGCCGTAGACGGCGATCTCGGAGAGCTCTTCCTCGATGCGCAGGAGCTGGTTGTACTTGGCCACGCGGTCGGAGCGGTTCGGCGCGCCGGTCTTAATCTGGCCCGCGTTGGTCGCAACCACGATGTCGGCGATGGTGGAGTCCTCGGTCTCGCCCGAACGATGGGAGACGACCGCCGTGTAGCCGGCGCGCTTGGCCATCTCGATGGCCTCCAGCGTCTCGGTGAGAGTGCCGATCTGGTTGACCTTGATCAGGATCGAGTTGGCGGTGCTCTCCTTGATGCCCTTGGAGAGGCGCTCCGTGTTGGTGACGAA
Organism: uncultured Chthonomonas sp.; assembly: GCA_903951425.1. Classification (GTDB taxonomy): domain Bacteria; phylum Armatimonadota; class Chthonomonadetes; order Chthonomonadales; family CAJBBX01; genus CAJBBX01. The sequence goes on along the minus strand of CAJBBX010000148.1, from coordinate 28,705 downwards.
CAGGTCATCGCCCACGATCTGGACATGGTCGCCGATCTTGTCGGTGAGGGCCTTCCAGCCGGCCCAATCGTCCTCGGCCAGGCCGTCCTCGATGGAGATGATCGGATACTTGTTGACCAACGTGGAGTAGTAGTCCACCATCTCGGCGCTGCTCAAGACGCGGCCCTCGCCGGTGAGGTGGTACTTGCCGTCCTTGTAGAGCTCGGTGCTGGCGGGGTCAAGGGCGATGTAGATCTGCTCGCCGGGCTTGTATCCTGCCTGCTCGATGGCCTCGACGATGACCTGGATGGCCTCTTCGTTGGAACCCAGGTTCGGGGCGAAGCCGCCCTCGTCACCGTAGCCGGTGTTGAGGCCGCGGCCTTTGAGAACCTTCTTCAGCGCGTGGAAGACCTCGGCGCCCATGCGGAGCGCTTCCGAGAAGGTCTCGGCGCCCACGGGCATGACCATGAACTCCTGCAGGTCCACATTGCTGTCGGCGTGCTTCCCGCCGTTGAGGATGTTCATCATCGGCACGGGGAGGGTGCGGGCGTTGACGCCGCCGATGTGCCGGTAGAGCGGGATATGCAGGGAGTCGGCGGCGGCGCGAGCGACCGCCAGCGAGACGCCCAGGATGGCGTTGGCGCCCATGGCGGACTTGTTGGGCGTGCCGTCCATGTCGATCATCAGGTGGTCGATGCCCACCTGGTCGGTGGCGTCCATGTCGATGATCTCGGGGCCGATCTTGTCGTTCACGTTCTCGACGGCGGTGAGAACGCCCTTGCCGAGGTACCGGCTCTTGTCGCCGTCGCGCAGTTCGGCGGCCTCGTAGGCTCCGGTGGAGGCGCCGGACGGGACCGCGGCTCTGCCCAGAGAACCATCCTCAAGATAGACATCGACCTCAACGGTCGGATTGCCGCGCGAATCAAGAATCTCGCGAGCGACAACATCGGTGATCGTGGTCATAGGGCTTACTCCTGTCATGTTCGTCCGCTGAGCGGTCGCCAAGTTACAGGATACCGCATACGCCGGGCGGACGCGGGCGGCGAGCCCTGACAGCAGCCTGCTCCGCCGCCAAGCCGGTCAGCACGTCACTCGGCCAGGCCCTTGACGTTGCTGACCGGGTTGGCCCTACTGGCAAGGCAGTTCCTACCCCCGGACAGCCCGTTCGGCGTACTCGCGGAAGAGGGATATGTAGATCCGGTAGTTCTCCAAGGAGACGCCGGGCGGCGTCTGGTGGTCCACCGACGGGATGAAGCCGCCTCCGCGCATGACGGGCAGGAGGCGCTCAAACTCGGCTCGCATGGCGGCCTCGCCGAGGGGCATGACCATCTTGTCGTATCCGCCCATCATCAGCAGGCTCGGGAACTGCCGCCGCAACGCTGCCACGTCGACGCCGGCCTGCCTCTCCAGCGGGTAGACGCCCTCGATGCCGACGTCGAGCAGCCAGGGGGCCATGCGGGTGATATCGCCGTCGCTGTCCACCAGCACGCGCACGCCGTATCCTGCGATGGCCGGGTTGAGCCGCCGGTAGTAGGGCGCGAGGAAGGCCTCGAACTGCCGTTGCGAGAGCATGGGGCCGTGGTTGTACGACATGTCCTCGGCGAAGCCCACCATGTCGGGCTTGAGGACCGGGAAGAGGGCCTCCACCGCCCGCAGGTTGAAATGCGTGAGGTCTTCGTTGATGCGGTGGAGCAGGGCGGGCTGGTCGTGGAAGGCGTAGAGGTGGGGCTCGATACCCAGGAGGATGCGCGGGAACCAGAAGAAGCCGTCCAGCCAGAGCCGGATGACGATCTCGCCCCGGTCGTGCCTCTCCTTCAGCGAGACCGCCGAGGCCAGGAGCGCCTCGATCGTGGCGTCTGCATAGAGGTGCGGCAGCACGGCCTCGTAGTCGGACTCGTCGCGGACGATGGCTCCGCCGTGCGACGTGGCTCGCGGGCAGTTGGGCCCGATGCCGCTTGCGCCGATGCAGACCAGCGGGTCCAGCCCGAAGTGGCGCAGCGACTCGTCCCAGCCCATATCGGCCGGAAGCCCCTCGGTCTTCCATCGGTTGAAGGTGGTATCCCACCAGGCCGCCCACTCCACCATGGGCATCCGGTCGTCCGGCGCACGGAACTCCAGCACAGCGCGAAAGCGCTCACGAGGCGTCATTGGGTTCTCCTGTGGGGCGGCGATACTACTTGCGGGCGCACCACTCCACGGCGTTGCGGAAGATGCGCGCAACCTCCGGCATGGTGTAGTAGGGGTAGGTCTCGTGGACGGGCTGGAAGTAGAAGATGCGCCCCTTGCCTACGGTCCAGGTCATGCCCTGCTGGGCGTTCTGCTTGGTGCCGTTGGGCAGCGTGTATACGCCGTCGAAGACGAGGGCCTCCGGTGTCGGGACCTCGAACGGGTCGCAGTAGCGCTCGGTCTTCGGGATCACGAAGCTGCTGATGCCGCGGGCGATGGGGTGCTTCGGGGCCTTGACGATGATCTCCACCGGTGAGCCGTCCTCGAAGTAGCCGCCCGCCCACCCGCAGTTGGTGCCCAGGACGGCCCGCAGCGGCTTGGAGTAGTGCGCCGAGTGCGTGGGAATGAAGCCCATGCCGTCGACCTTCACACGCTTCACGATCTTCTCAACCAGGGCGTCCTGGACGTCGCCGTGCCGTGCGTGGCCCCACCAGATGAGCACATCCGTGCTGTTCAGCAGGTCGTCGGGCAGGCCCTGGTCGGGCTCGTTGATGTTGGCGACCCGGATGTCCCAGCCCTTCAGCGGCTTCAGGCCGTCGGCGATGGCCCCGTTGATGTCGTTGGGATAGACGGGCTTGGGGGCCGTGCCCTCGGACCAGACGACCACGCGCCGCTTGCGCGCTGCCTCAGCGCCGACCGGCAGCAGGAGGCCGCCGGCGGCCGCGATCCCGCTGCCTATGAGCGCTCTCCGGCTCAATCTAGTAGTCACGTGTTGTCCCTTCCCTTCGGGCATGGCGCCGTTGGCGGCTCGGCCCGAGGTTCGCATGTCGTTTGCTGCCCAGTGGTTCGAGGTGCGGTGGCCGTTCACCATCTGGGGTTCGGCACATGAGTTCCGCGCCGGCTGCTGTGCGGGCTCACTCTACCGGTGATGATCCGACTTGGGTGATGTAGGTCTTTCCGCTCTTGCCCACTCGGTAGAGGATGGGCACCACTTGACCGACGCGAAGCGGTGTGTGCGTCAGCACACGCTCAGAGCGGCCGTTCAACCGGACGAGCACCAGGAAGGGCGGGCCTGGCTGGCGGCGGATGGCCTGTTGATACGAGATCGACGTGACCGTGCCGGCGCCCTGCCGGGTCGGCGCGCCGGAGAGGTCAGCGGCCATGCGCTGAGGCAGCACGAGGTAGTTCATCACCACCACGAAGCCAACGACCGCCACGGCGGCCAACGCCGCCGCCGCTGTACCGATGGCCTTCAGGTTCTCACGCATCGATCGCGTCTTTGGCGACGACAGTAGCCGCGTGCGGGAACCGGGCGAAGTGCCTGGGGTTGAACGTTAGGATGTGGGTGCCTATGTACCGCATGCCGCTCAGCGATACATTGTCGAGCGGCTCAGTGCCGACCGGCAGCAGGAGGCCGCCGGCCACGGCGAGCCCGCCTCCGATGAGAGCCCTGCGGCTCAACTCCACGCTCACGATGTGCCTCTTCCCTGGGGCATGGCGCCGGCTTCGGCGGCTCCCCGGTGTTGCGACGATTTCAGAACCGATGTTCGACGCCGAACCGCCCGGCACCTGCCTGCCGGCGGTAACTGATCGGCGGCGGCGGCCGTCACAACTGGTGACTCGACAACGGGTCAGGAGGTTGCCTCATGCGCACCTGGATCGCCACGATCGCCATCATCGCCGCCGCCGCGAGCGCCGCCGCCGCTCCTGAGCAGGCGCAGCCACTCAGCGCGCTGGCCCGCATGCCCGTGCGCGAGGTGACCGTCTTCAAGGACGGCCACGCGCTGCTGCTCCACCAGGGCGCCATGCCGCTGGCTGCAGGCGGGCACGTGGCGATGGACTACCTGCCCGCGCCCGTGCTTGGCACCTTCTGGGTCTCCACGGCGGCCAAGGGGCTCAAGGTGACCTCCGTCACGGCCACGCGCCGCCGCGTGCTGGCCGAGCGCACCTGCCTGACACAGCAGGAGCTGATCGAGGCCAACCCCGGCGCCGAGGTCATCATCGAGGAGAAGGAGGCCCGCGACGCCAAGCCCATCGAGGCGCGCATCGTGGGCATTCCCACCCGTGACGCGACCGAACTGGCGTCGCTGGACCCGCCCTTCTCGCCCGAGAGGCTGCCCGAGAAGGCCACGGCCGTGCTCCTAAAGACCGCGGACGGGCTCACGCTGATGCCCTTGGACCGCATCAAGAGCCTCACCTTCAAGTCCGAGCCGAAGCGCAAGGTGGCCCAGGAGGAGTTCCGCAGCCTCATCACGGCCACCGTCCGGGGAGACGGCGCCGTGCCCGCCACCGCCGACATGGCGATGATGTACGTCCAGAAGGGCCTCCGCTGGATACCCTCGTACAAGGTGACGGTGGACGGCAAGGGGTCGGCGGTCGTTAAGCTCCAAGCCACGCTGGTCAACGAGTTGATCGACCTGGAGGACGTGACCGCGAACCTGGTGGTCGGGGTGCCCACCTTCGCGTTCAAGGACATGACCGACCCCATGGCGCTGCAGGAGCAGGTGGCGCGACTGGGAACCTACTTCCAGGCCGACGCGGGCACAAGCCAGATGCTCAGCAACGCCGTCATGTCGCAGGCCCGCTTCGGCGAGCGCGCCGGCGGCATGGGCGGCGCGGCGGCCCCTGCTCCCGAGCCGGAAGTGGGCGGCAAGGAGCAGGCCGAGGACCTCTTCGTCTACACCGTCAAGCACATCAGCCTGAAGAAGGGCGCCCGCATGGTGGCTCCCATCGCCGAGTTCACGCTAAAGTACCGCGACGTCTACGCGCTGGAGGTGCCCTTCGCGCCGCCGCCGGAGGTCCGGGCCGCCAGCAGTGGCGGGCGCGACAGCGAGCTTGCCCTGCAGCTCTCATCGCTCAAGGTCGCCCACAAGCTCCGGCTCACCAACAAGAGCGAGTACCCGCTCACCACCGCCCCCGCCCTGGTCTGCCTGGACGAGCGGGTGCTGGCGCAGGGCCTCATGGCCTACACGGCCGTCGGCGGCGACGGCGACCTGGACGTGACCCAGGCGGTCGACGTTCGGGCCAAGCGCACCGACAAGGAGACCGCCCGCAAGGCGGGCGCCCTGGAGTGGAACGGCGGCTCCTACAGCCGGATCGACCTGTCGGGCTCGCTGACGCTGGACAACTTCCGGAACGAGGCGGTGGACGTGGAGGTCACCCGGTTCGTGCTGGGCCACCCGGACACCGTTGGCGCCGGAGGAAAGTCGGAGATGGTCAACGCCTTCGAGGACAGCCGCGCGACGGCCGCTCCGCACTGGTGGGGATGGTACGGCTGGCCGGGCTGGTGGAGCCACGTGAACGGCACGGGCCGCTTCACCTGGCAGGTGAAGATACCGGCGCGCAAGTCCGCCGAGCTGCCGTACACGTGGCACTACTTCTGGCGGTAGGGTGGCAGGCGCGAGCCCAAGGGCGCCCGCCGATTCGCCTCAAGGTTGCCAGATTCCCAGTACTGGAGAAGTGACAACCTTGACGGATTCGCCTCAAGGATGCCAGATCGCCAGTACTGGAGAAGTGGCAACCTTGACCGGCCCTGCGGCTACCGGTACCTCACGTAGATCACCAGCAGCGCGGCCGTCAGCACGGCCCACCAGAGGGCCGGGTTGCGGATGCCCCGCATCTTCTCACGCATCTCCATCGGGAGGCGCAGGCTGTCGCGCGTCCAGATGAGGCCCGTCAGCTCCTCGGCGCTCCTGGGCTTGGTCACGAGGCTCACCGCGGCGCAGACGGCCATGCAGGCCCAGAACGCGATGCCCGTGCGGTTCATGAAGGGCATCTTGGGCAGCGCGAACTGCAGCGCGGCCGACAGCGGGATCGTCAGCAGGCCCGCCGCCAGCGCTCCCGCCGTGGTGGCCCGGCGCCAGAAGATGCCCAGCAGGAACATGGTGGCGATGCCCGGCGTGAAGTAGCCGTAGGCGGCCAGCAGGTAGATAAAGACCGGCTTGTCGGAGTGGCTCACCAGGGTGACCGCGCAGACCACGCTGAGCATCAGGATGACCACGCCGGCCGCCTTGCCGAACCGGACCACGGCGCGCTCATCGGAGCCCTGCCGGGCGTAGGGCACGAAGAAGTCCACCGCGGCGATGGTGGTGCAGGAGTTCACCGCGCCTGCCACATGCGACATGATGGCCGCGATGAGCCCCGCCATCACCAGCCCGATGAGGCCGTGCGGTAGCAGCGTCTTCACCAGCATGGGGAAAACCATGTCGCCCTTCTCCAGATTCGGGAAGAGCGCCGGCGCGACCAGGCCCGGCACGATGATGAGCAGCGGCATGAGGAACTTCAGGTAGTCGGCGAAGACCACGCCCATGCGCGCGTGCCACTCGTCCTTGGCGGCCAGCGTCCGCTGCACGATGAACTGGTTGGCCGCGCAGTAGAAGATGCTGATGCACGTGAGGCCGCCCAGGTACATGGTCCAGGGGAAGTCCGGGTCGTCCGCGGGCAGGATCAGATGCCAGTTGCCGGAAGTGGCCATGACGCCCTGGAGGCCGCCCACGCGGTTGATGGTGACGATCGCCAGCGTCAGCCCGCCGATGAGCAGAACCACGAGCTGCAGCATCTCCGTCCAGACCACCGCGCGCAGGCCGCCGACGATGGTGTAGAGGCCGGTGAGCAGGGCCAGCGCGATGATGCTCCCCAGGATCGGCGCACCCACCATGGAGTGCACCGCGATGGCGCCCAGGTAGAGCACCGCACTGATCTCCACGAAGACGTAGGTGAGGAGGATCAGCGCCGCGTAGGAGGTGCGGGCGGCCGGGCCGAAGCGCCGTTCGAGGAACTCCGGCATGGTGTAGAAGCCGTTGCGCAGGTAGAAGGGCAGGAAGACCCAGAGGAGGGCGTTGAACCCAACCAGGATGGCGCCCCACTCGATGGTCATGGCCACGAAGCCCCGGCTGTAGGCCGTGCCCATGACGCCGACGAAGTGGTGGCTGCTGATGTTGGCCGCCACGATGGAGCCGCCGATCATCCACCAGGGCAGCTTGTCGCCCGCCAGGAAGTAGTCGCGCTTGGTGCCCGATGCGCGCCGGGCGGCCGCGACGCCCACTGCCAGCACGGCCAGCAGGTAGAGGACGAACACGCCGATGTCGATGCCGGCCAGTCTCATGGGTAGGGGCTCCTCCGGCAATCAGCCGCCGGCCCAACCACAACGCCGTCAACACGGTCAGGACGGTCAAGCCTCTGACCTGACTGACCGTGCTGACTGTGTCGACGATTTGGCGGCGACGGCGCCGCTTACGGTAGCTCGGCTATGCGGATGTTCCGGTACCAGGTCTCGCTGGGCGCGCCGCCGTGAACCTGGACCGCTATGATGCCGCTGTGCAGCACGTCCTCGTCGGCCTCGGTGTAGTCGACCGTCTGCACCCCGTTGACGAAGAGCCGGATGCGCGGGCCCTGGCAGCGGATTTCGTAGGTGTTCCAGTCGTCCTTCTTGACGCTGGGCAGCACCTTGGCCTGGTCGGCCTGCACCAGCATGCCTCGACGGCTCTCGTCGTAGAGGCAACCCCAGTAGGCGCCTCCTGTGTCCATGTCTGCCTGGTAGCCGCTCACCTCTGGGCTGTCGGGCACGCGGCGGGAGCGAATCTGGATGCCGCCGTTGGCGTTCTTCAGGCGCACCTCCATCCGCAGCACGTAGTCGGCGTAGGGACGCGTGGTGCAGAGGAACTCATTGCGTGCCACGGGCGCGGCGAGGCTGCCACCGACGATGGCGCCCTCCTCAATGCGGAACGCCTTGGTCGTGTCGCCCTCCCAGCCGGTGAAGCCGGAGCCGTCGAAGATCGGCGCGTAGGCCAGCTTCTCCGGGTCGGGGTCGTCGCCGGACCGGGGCAGCGCCGCGGGCACGGCCTTGGCGAGGCGCTCCTTGGCGGCGGCGGCTTCGGCGGCCACACTGGAGTCGGAGAGGTAGGGCTCGACCATGGCGAGGGCCTCGGGGCACTTCAGGTCGCCCAGGGCCGCCAGGATGCGCCGCCGGTCGCCTGCGTCGGCGCCCACGGCCTTGTTGGCCTCGGTGAACCAGCCGATGAGTTGCCGCGAGGGCCGGGGAAGCTCCGCGGCCAGCGCGCCCGCCTGGCCGATGGCCCCGCGGAGGGCCTGGACCTTCTCGCCGGCATCCGCCGCGGTGCGCACATGGGACAGCAGGGCGGCGGTGGCGCTGGGATCGGGCCAGTCGGCCAGGCTCTGGATGGCGGCGGCTCGGATGTCGGCGGAGCCGTCCTTCAGCGCCTCGCGCACGGCCTTCAGGGCCTGCAACCCGCCCACTTCGCCCAGCATGCGGAGGAGCGCGCTGCGGGTGGGCGCGTCTGACGCGGCGCGGAGCTCGGCCAGCATGGGCGCGCTACGGCTGCCGGGGTCGGCGTGTTTGGCTGCGGCGGCGCGGAGGGCCTGGCCCGCGGCCTGCCGGGCGCCTTCGTCGCGGTCGGTGGCGGCGAGCTTCACGATGGCGGCCAGGTCGCCCGGACGGGCCAGCTCGGTAAGCGCCCCGTAGGCGGCCTTGCGCACGGCGGCGTCGGGATCGGCGGCGGCCTTCAGCACGGCGTCGGCGGCCGCTACGGCCCGGCGCTTGCCCAGCACGGTCACCAGGCGGGCGCGGATCGCAGGGGATGCCTGCGGCAGGCGGGCGACGATGGCCTGGTCGGCGCCCTCGGCGGTGAGCCGCGTGAGGCTTGCGGCGGCGGCTACGGTCTCCTCATCGGAGCGCCCGGCCTCGATCGCCTTGAGCAGCACGGGCACGCTGGAGAGGCGGCCCATGCCCGCCAACGCGGCCACGGCGGCGGCCCGCACGGGGGCGCTGGGCGACGATGCGAGGGTCTCCACGGCGGTGAGGGCGCCAGGGTCGGTCCTCTCAAGCAGGGCGCGCACGAGCAGCATCTGCACCTCGGGCGCCACCTGCGGCATCTGCGCTGCCAGCAGGCCAGTGACCTCCGGACCCTCCATGGAGCGCACGGCCATGAGCCCCGCGCGGATCGCGGCGGGGTCGGGGGAGCGCACCTGGCCCGCGAGGAGCGTCAGGGCCTGCTTGCGCGAGGCGCCGTCGGCGACGGACCAGCGTGCGGCGATGATGCCGATACCGGCGGCCAGCCGCTGCGCCTGGGCCACGTTGGCGCCCTGCACGGCGGCGTAGAGCCGGATGGCCTGAGCCGTCGAACGGACGGCGACGAGACGGGCGGCGAATGTAAGCGTTGCGTCGGCGGCCTGGGTTCGCGTCTCGGGACGGGGCGAGGCGAGTGCGCGCTGGAGGCCGCCGGAGGCCTCGGGGGTGGCGATCTTCCCCAGCGCGGCCAGCGCGGCCGCGGAGAGGGCGGCGTCCGGCGACGCGGCGAACTTGAGCAGCGCCGTAACGGCCTTGGCGTCGCGCCGGGCGCCCACGGAGCCGACGGCGCCGAGGCGAAGGTCGCCGCTCAGGCTACCCATGGCGGACCGGAGGGCGGTGGCCGCAGCGGGGTCGGCAATGATCTCCAAGGCGGTGCGGGCGTGGGCCGAGAGTTGCCTGTCCGGCAGCAACGCCGCCAGTGCGGGCACGGCCTCGGCGGAGCCCAGCAGGGCCAGCGTGCGGCAGGCTTCGGCCTTGGCGAAGGTCCCGGAGCCGCTCTGCAGCACGGCGATCTGCTTGCGGGTCTCCTCCGCTCGGTCGGGCGTAGCCTGCGCGAGGGCCAGGCATGGGGCGAGCGTCAGTGCGGCGGCAAGCAGGGCGCCGAGGCGCGGAAGTGCGGTCATGCGGTTCGTTTCCTGTTTCATGGTCAGATGCGCCACGGCTCGCGGAGTGCGCGCGATCGGAGGTTGTTGGCCTCGTCGTCGCCGATGAAGCTCTCGGTGGCCGGGTCGAAGCGGAGCTTGCGGCCCAGCATCCACGCGAAGGAGGCGGCGTAGCAGGAGATGTGCGAGTGGCGCATGACGTCGGCGTTGGCCGCGGGCTTGGCGCCGGACTTCACGCAGTCCAGGAAGTTGCGCCCATGGTTGCCGGGGTCGGTGCCGGCCATGCGGCGGACGTTGGCCAACTCGGAGCGGAGGGAGGCGGGGTAGACCTCGATCTGCCCGCTGTCGGCGGTCTCCACCCAGCCCTCTTCGCCCTCGAAGCGGACGGGGCAGGTTCCCAGGCCCATCCAGCCGCCGGGCCGCAGCACCAGCTTCACGCCGTCGGCGTAGGTGGCGTGAACGGAGCCGCCCTGAGCCTCGTACTCAACGGGCATGGTGTGGTCGGACTGGTGCGCCCACTGGCAGATGTCCAGGGTGTGCGCGCCCCAGTCCAGCAGGCGCCCGCCGGAGTCGAAGTCGTAGTGCGCGCGCCATCCGCCGTCGACGTAGGCGCGGTTGTAGGGACGCCATGGCGCGGCGCCGAGCCAGAGGTCCCAGTCGATCTCCTCGCGCGGCGGCTCGGGCTGCGCGGGTAGCCAGTCGTACCGCATGGAGAGGTCGTTGATGGAGGCGTGGAGCGTCTTCAGTTTGCCCAGCTTGCCGGTCTGGGCCAGGCGCACGGCTGCCTCGAAGTTGGGCACGCTACGGCGCTGGGTGCCGGCCTGGAAGACGCGCCCGAGGCGGCGCATGGTATCGGAGAGCGCCTGGCACTGGGCGATGGTGAGGCTGCAGGGCTTCTCGCTGTAGACATCCTTACCCGCCTTGGCGGCCATGATGGAGCCCACCGCGTGCCACCGGTCGCCCGTGGCGATGAGCACCGCGTCGATGTCCTTGCGGGCCAGAAGGTCGCGCAGGTCCCGGTACATGGAGCAGTCCTTGTTGCCGTAACGGGCGTCGGCCATCTCCTTCACGCTCTGCCGGCGGTCGGCGCGCACGTCGCAGATGGCGGTGAACTGCACGTCGGGCTCGGCGATGAGGTAGCCCAGCACATCGCGGCCGCGCGGCCCGATGCCGATGGCGCCCAGCACGATGCGGTTGGACGGCGCTACGGCCCCGCCCCGCCCCAGCGCCTGCGCGGGGATGAAGGCGGGCAGGGCGAAGGCGGCCCCTGTGGCGAGTGTACTACTGATGAACTGGCGGCGCGTGGAGCCCCGGATGATCTTCTCGTCTTGCATGGTGTCCTTCCTCGCGTCGCTCATGAGCGGGACCAGCCGTCCCGGATGTGCCGAACCGCGCTGGTCGCGAGATGCTGCGCGTTCGGGAAGGTCTGGCGCCAGATGCACGTGGCCGCAGCCACTTCCGGCAGGGCCCGGCCGAAGGCCTCCACCGTCAGGGCGCCGTCGTAGCCGGTGGCCTTCAGCGCCGGGAAGACCCGATCCCAGGGCACATGGCCCTCGCCGGGGGTGCTGCGGTCGTTCTCGGAGATGTGGAAGTGGGCGATGCGCCCGCCCGCCACGCCGATGGCGCCCACGGGGTCCTTCTCCTCGATGTTGGCATGGAACGTGTCGAAGAGGAGCCCCACCGACGGCAGGCCCACCTCGTCGACGAGCCGCGCCGCGTCCGCCGCGCAGTTGAGGAAGTAGGTCTCGAAGCGGTTCAGTGCCTCCACGGCCAGCGTGACGCCGGCGCCCGAGGCATGCTCCCCTGCCCGTCGCAGGCACTCCACGGCCCAGTCCCACTCCTGCTCCGTGCGGCTGCGGCCCACGAGCGCGCCGCAGGGCGAGTACATGGGGCCGCAGAGCACGTCGGCGCCCATCTGCGCGCAGGCGTCGATGCAGGAGCGCAGGTGGTCGATGCCCGCCCGGCGCACCACCGCGTCGGCGGAGATTGGGTTGGCCTCGGGCGGCATGACGGTGACGGCCGTCCGCGAGAGCCCCAGATCATCCATCCGTCCGGCAAGGAGGGGCCACGGGGAGCAGTCAGGCGCGAACATAGGCAGTTCGACGCTCTCGTACCCCCAGGTCCGGATGTCGCCGAGCAGGCCGAGATGCTCCTCGGCGGCGGCGGCGGTCCAGAGCAAGACGTTGATGCCGATCTTCACGGCTTCCTCCTTGCCTTTCGGTTGGCGATGGCTTCGGCTAGGCCTCGGGCACCTTGACCCACTGGCCGGATCGGGCGGACTCCAGCACGCTGTCGCAGATGAGCTGCGTCTGCAGCGCGCAGCGGAAGTCGGGCTGCACGGCCACGCCGGTCTCCAGCCCGGTCAGGAAGTCGGCGACGGCATGGATGAACGTGTGCTCGTAGCCGATGACGCAGCCGGGAACCCACCAGTGCCCCATGTAGGGGTGGTCGGAGTCGGTGACCAGCAGGTCGCGCCAGCCGTGGAGGTGGCTCACATCGCCGTGGTCGAAGTACTGCAGGCGGTGCGCGTCCTCCAGGTCGAAGCAGACCGACCCGTTCTCGCCGTTCACCTCGAACGTGTTCTGGTTCTTGCGGCCCCGGGCGTAGCGGGTGGACTCGAAGGTCCCGACGGATCCGTTCTTGAAGCGCACCAGGAAGGCGCAGGCGTCGTCGATGCCCACGGGCTTCACCGTCCCCGGCTGCCCCTGGACCTCGCGCTCCTTGATGAAGGTCTCGGTCATGGCGGTCACGGCCTCGACTGGGCCGTTGAGCCAGATCGCGGTATCGATGGAGTGGGCCAGCAGGTCGCCGGTCACGCCGCTGCCGGCCACGTCGATGTCCAGGCGCCAGAGCGTCGCTCCGCCCTGGGGCACCTTGGCGCTGATGGTCCAGTCCTGCAGGTACTTAGCCCGGTAGTGGAAGACGCGGCCGATGCGGCCCTCGTCCATGATCTGCTTGGCCAGCGCGATGGCGGGGACACGGCGGTAGTTGAACCAGACCATGTTCGCCACGCCGGCCTTCTCGATGGCGTCGACCATGGCGCGCCCCTCGGCGGCGTTCATGGCCAGCGGCTTCTCGCAGAGGACCATCTTCCCGGCCTTCGCGGCCTCGATGGCGATGTCGTGGTGCGTGACGTTGGGGCTGCAGATATCGATGGCGTCGATGTCCGGCCGCGCGATGAGCTTCCGCCAGTCGGTCTCGACGCTCTCCCAGCCCCAGTTATCGGCGAACTCAGCGATCTGCGCGCCGTTGCGGGCGCAGGCGGCCTTCATCACGGGCCGGTAGCCCAGCTTGAAGAACTGGTTCACCTTCCGGTAGGCGTTCGAGTGGGCCCGCCCCATGAACCCGTAGCCGATCAGGCCGATGTTCAGGTCCCTCATTGCCCCGAGCCCCACTTCGCATTGAGCGCATCAATCGCGGCCTTGGCGCGCTCGGTGACGGCCCAGGCGTCGGGCCAGAAGCAGAGGTCGATGGTCCACCAGTTGTGCGGCAGCTTGTTCTTGTTCAGCTCGGGAAGCAGGGCGTCGAAGTCCAGGATGCCGTCGCCGAAGGGCGCGTGGGTCGAGGTCTCGTCGTCGTGCAGCGTGCCGTCGGAGTCGATCAGGTGGATGTGGTTGATCATCCCGCGGAGCTTCTGCGCCAGTTCCAGCGCCCCGCCGGGCAGCGTCTCGGACACGCCGGGCTGCCGGGCGCCCACCGCGGCCACCATGTGCGCGTGGCAAGTGTCGAACTGGACGCCGAAGTTGCTGCTGCCGATCTCCTGGGTGATGCCGATGATGTCCGAGGGCTTGTTGAACGCGAAGCCGGGCTCGAACTCCCAGGTGACATAGACGCCCTTGTCGGCGGCCTCACGGGTGCACTGCTTCCAGGTCTCGACCACGCGGCGGCGAGCCGTGGCCTCGTCGACGGTCTCAAAGATCGTCGGCGGCTGCACAGTGTCGACGCGGAGGCCCTGGATGCCCAGGTCCACGCAGAAGTCCAGGTTCTTGCGGAAGCAGGCGATGTAGTCCGACGGGTCATCGGTGTCGATGAGGTGCTCGGCCCACAGGTTCGCAGCCAGGCCCGAGAAGCGCAGCCCCACCTCGGCCAGGCGGGCCTTGCAGGCCTCGCGCTGTTCCTTGGTCGGCAAGTCGTCCGGGTTCGGGTGCGGCGGGAAGCCGCCCAGCTCGACGCCCTGGAAGCCCAGGCGCTTCAGCGTGACGATCACCTCATCCCACGGCACGGGGTTCTTGCCGTAGGGACCGATGGTGTACGCCCATGAACCGATCGAGATGTCCTTCATGTCGCTCCTCCGTTGCAGTTCAGTTCTCGACGACGAGGTCCGGGTTGTCTGGGCCGAAGTGCTTCAGCATGACGATGGGGTCGCAGTCCGACGGGTTGGTGATGATGACGCCCGCCCGGGCCGCCTCTTCCGTGACGAAGTACTCGTCGCGAGTGAGTTGCCCGTAACGGATCAGCGCAGGCGTCTCGACGTCCCAGCCGCCCATGGTCCCATGCCCCTGCATGACGATGAGGCCGTAGGGCGCGCCGTCCGTGATGCGCACCGTGCGGCCGGGCAGGATCGTCAGCTCCTTGGCGCTGTAGTAGGCCGACCGGTAGCAGATCCAGTTCTCCACGTAGCCCTGGGCCTCCATGGCGGCCGGGTCGCCCACAGGCCTGGGCCGCATGAAGTGGTGCGCTACGAAGTCGGGGTCTGTGTTCGCTTCCCAGTCCAGCACCTCGACGAGGTAGTCGAAGTCGCCCTTGCGATCCGGCGGCGTGTCCTTCCAGAGCAGCTCCTCGGGCAGGAGCGCATCGCCGACCAGCGACTGGTACATGGCGAAGACGTCCGACGCCCGCTGCGGCTCGTAGGTGCAGAGGCTGCCGGGCGCGTGCAGGATGCCCGGCGGCACGTCCCAGCCGGTGCCGGGCTCCAGCCGGTAGGCCTTGGAGAGGTTCGTCAGCTTGTTGTCGCCCTTGGTGAAGTCCTCCAGCGCGGCGCGCACCTGCGCCTTGGTGGTGCCCGGCTCAAGTCCGAAGAACGTGTAGGGGTAGTCGGCGCCGTAGTTGTTCGCCTGCGGCGGGAAGTAGTAGGCCTCGGGCTTGCCCAGTTGGCCCACCTTCGCGGCGTGCTCGTCGCGGTGGTGGACGTGGTGCGGCAGGGCGCCCTTGTTGTCGAAGAACTTGGAGAACATGGGCCACCGGCCATGCTCGGCCCACATCTTCTCGCCCAGGACGGCGCCCTTCAGTTCCGCCACGGCGTCGCGAAGGAGCACGCGCTCCACGCGGCCACCATCCTCGAGGACGATCCAGCTCTGCCCCTCGTGCGGGGCGGTCAGCGGGCCGTTGTCGGCAGGCGTGGTCGATGCGAACCAGCGCTCATCGATCCCGCCGCGAGCCGCGCCGAGCGCGTAGTAGTCGTCCGGGTGGAGCTTGATGCGCCGCCCCGGCACGCAGAACGACCGGGGCACCCAGTTCGGCGCCAGTCGCAGGATGCCGCCACCCGCATCGAGTGCGCGGCCCGCCAGAGTCGCAATGGACGGTTGGCTCATGTTGGTATTCCTGTTCGTCGAGTGTCAGGCGTGTCACCGGGCCAAGCCGCAACGCGCCCCCGGCCCTGTGCAAGCCAGTTCGACGCGAGGCGGCGTGGTTCCTACCAAGGATGGCGGAATCGCGGGGATTGCGGGGAGGATGGCCGAGGCGGTGAACGGGCAGGGTCAGGCGGATGCGCGCTGTGACCGATGCGACGCGTGGGGCCGATGCGTCGCCGCTCCAGCCCACGGACCGCAGATCGTCGTTCGCCGCGGGTGCTGAGACCGACGTCCACAGCCCCAGGCGAGAAGCGCTCTGGCGCGCAGCTCCGTTATGTGCGCCCTGTGCGGCGGCATGTCGCGGTCTGGCGCAGGCTATAGGTCTTGCCGTCATGCGTCACGTCGGCGGAGTGGGTGTAGTCCATCTCAACCATGGATCCGTCGGTCATGTCAATCAGCACGGTTCCGGATCCGCCCGCGCGGACGGCTTCGGACCGGGCCGTGGACTGAACAGATAGCTCGGCCACGCGCACACCGGCACGGTCCTTGAACCCGAGAAGCGTGTAGGTATCGGTTGCCTTGGCTTGACCCAGGCCGCCCATCTGCACGATAGCCTCTCCGCGGAACGATCCGCCAATCGGGATCGGGTTCTCCGGGAAGTGGACGCCAAGCCGCTGCATTGGCTGATTGCCCCACATAGCCTTTCCGCGCCGATCGATCTTCAGCACCAGGTGGATGTCCTTGTACTTACCCTCTTCATCCTGGACCAGCTCGTAGTGCACGACTGCCTTGCCGTTTTCAAGGCGCTTGCATGCCAGATTGTACAGCGACCAATTGCTGACGTGCGTCTCCGGCTTAGGATGGCCTTCACTGGCGCCGTCAAGGCGGTAGCTAAGTACCGTTCCCGGCTTGAAACTGGCGCGAAACAGCCAGCCGCGCGGCGTCTCGCGAACCTGTGCCGGCGCTCTGGTCGATGCCGAAGCAAGGACCGCAACGGCAGTCGCCGCCAGCACTGCTGAGATGCGCACGCTGAACCTCCCCACGGTTGGTGGCCTGACGAGATACCCATACTCGAACCCGAGCGCGGCGGTTCCGGTTCGGCCGCCGCGTGCGCTCAGTTGGGCAGCCGGCGCCTGCCGCCGGACCGGCCTTCACTGGTTCACGCAGACCCCGTTGCGGTCGCGACTACTCGTCGTCCTCTTGCCGCCGTGGGCGCGGGTTCAGGCGGATTGCGCGTTGCGGCGGATGCGACGCATGGGTCCTATCGGTCGCCACTCCTCACCGCGTAGATCGTCGCGCTGCGCAGGCGGAAGCGCAGGCGCACACTCTTGCCTGCCAGGGTTGCGGCGTCGGCGCCGGTCCACTTCAGTGGGATGGCGGCGCTGTCCTCCGCCCTGATGAGGCACTTGTCGGCCTCGAAGCCGGGGATGGCGCGGCCCTTCTCGTCCTGCATCTCGACCATCACGTACGCCTGCTCCTTGCCGAAGGGGCGGTCCGGCGAGGGGATCACGGCGTTCAGCAGCAGGCCGCCGGAAGGCATACGGAACCAGCCGGTGGCGAACTCGGCGTTGGCGCGCGCCGCCGCTCCCGTGATGCGGTCCCCGGGCACGCCCAGGAGCAGCGAGCCGCGCGGGAAGAGGAGCCGCCCTCCGATGGCCATAGGCGGCGTCTCCAGCCTCGGGATAGCCGGGAAGACCTCCAGCGCGTTGACGCCGCGCGCGGGCCGCTCCCAGTGGAGGCCGTCGAGGCTGGTCCACCACTCGTTGTCGAGTTGCGGGGCATGCTTGCGGGGCGCGGCGGCGCTGGCAGCGTAGTTGAGCACCAGCATGTAGGCCCGATCGCGGTACCAGAAGGCGTTGCCGCTGTAGAACTCCAGGTCAGGCGGGTCCTGCTCGTCCGGCACCGTGAGGTACCGGGCGGGCAGCGTCCCCTTCTTGCCGTGCTGGTCCCAGACATCCGGCAGCGAGGCGTTGGGCTCCCATGTGCGGCCGTCGGCGCTGGTCCGCATCATCAGAACGCGGCGATCGCGCAGGGCGTCGTCCTTCAGCGCGGGCGTGGCGCCGCCGTGGTCCACCAGGCGCTTGCGGTAGGGCTGCAGGCTCTTGTTGACGCAGACGAACCGACCCAGCGCCTCGCTCCAGAAAAGGCTCATGCTGTCACCGTCGTAGAAGAGCGGGTTGCCGGGATGCTCCTGCCATGTCCGGCCGTCGCGGCTGAAGAAGGCAGTGTAGGCGAAGCCGGAGCTGTCGATCTTCAGCTTGAGCATCAGGTGCTCGCCCGTGGGGCCGTTGCGGGCCAGCGCGATGTGCGAGGTCCAGGCGCCGGGCGCAGCCTCGTAGACCGCCTCGCGGGCGCCGAAGGTGACGCCGTCGGTCGTCGTAGCGCGCACCAGCCGCCAGGAATTGACCTGCTCCCAGGCGCGGTCGGCGCGCTTCACCTCGGTGAACTCCTGCCCGTAGACGTCCCACGCCCCGTCGACCCGGGGGAAGCCGCAGACATAGGTGAAGGGCGGCGGCGGCGCCTCGGCCAGCTTCCCCACGGGCGTCACGGCGATATGGAGCATCCCCCACGGCTCCACCAGGTCGCGCCGGCTGGAGAAGAGGAGCGGCAACCCCGCCTCCTTCGCCTGCGCCAGGGCGACTGCCGACACGCAGGGGACGGCGGCAACGGCGACGAGCAGTGCAAGCAGCAGTCTCATGGGCGGGCCTCCATGGCGAAAGGGCGGTCAGTACATGATAGCCCTCGGTCGTTGACACGGACATACACGGACCCGCACGGACCTGCACGGACAGGAGCGGCACCGGCCTGCGGGTGACGGTCCGTGTCCGTCCTTGCAGGAGCGCCTGCCCCTCCCGTCGAATGTGGGCCCATGAAGCGCTTCCTCCTTACCACCCTCCTTGCCCTTGCGTCCGTCGGGGCCGCCGCCGACCGCGACGTGGACCTGGCCGATGCCCGCCGCTGGACCGCCTGCCCCGGCTGGGTGACGCACCGGCCCTCGGCCTGGTCGGTTGCTCGCGCCGCCGAGGGGCTTGCGTTCCGCGCCGAGGGCTTCGGGACCGAGATGCCCTGGCTCCGGGCCTTCACCGCATCGGAACTCGACGGCGACAGCCGCTACCTGCTGGTCCGCTACCGGGCTCAGGGGCTCGACGCCTCGCCGGGCGTCTACTTCCTGCACGGCTGGGACGGGACGGTGGGCGGCCGCGCCTACGCCTTCTCCGATGAGCCCATGGCCGACGGCGCGTGGCGCCTGCTGGCGGTGGACCTGGCCGCCGGCGAGCCCGAGGAGGCAACCACACAGGTCGCGCTGAAGCTCGCGCCGGGGCCGCAGGGCAAGGCCGAGGTTACGCTGGGGCGCGTCTGGTTCGCCGACGCCCTGCCGGCAGACGCGCGCCTCTGCCGCACTCCCGCCGTCACCCGCGAGGAACGGCGCGTGTCCTGGAGCGATCTGGGCACGCTCACGCCGGCGCCCGGCTGGACCACCACGCCGTCCGCCGGCGCATCGGCCCGCCTGACTGAAGACGGCGCCCGCTTCGCCGTGCCCGAGGCCGGACGCGGCATGCGCTGGCCCGTGGCCCTGCGCGCTCCGGTGGACCTGGCCCGCACGCCCTGCCTATCGCTACGCTACCGGGCCACCGGCGGCCTCGTGCGGACGGGCTACACGATCTGGCTGGGCGATGACCCCGCCGGCTCCGGCGGCCGCGCCGTGGTGGCCCTGAACCCCGGCGACCTGGTGGCCGACGGCCGATGGCACACCACGTCCGTGCGGCTGGGATCGCCCTTCGCCGTGACGCACCTGGCCGTGGGGCTCGACTGCGACGGCGCGGCGGCGGAGCTCACGCTGGGCGACCTCACCTTCAGTTCGCGCCCGCGCAGGTGGTCCGCGCAAGAGATGCTCCCGCACCGCGCAATGGCAGGGGCGTGGCCGACGGGCTTCCGCGCGCTGCCCGAACCGACCGGCGGACGTCCGGCGTCTTCGCTCTGGCCGCGGATCGGGCTGCAAGGCTGGTTCAAGCCCGCCAATGCCGAGGCCGCCGGCGCACCGTTCCGACTGCCGTCCGTGCCCGATGCCGTCCGCCAGACCGGCACGGGCGACCTGGGCTCGCTCACGGTGCGCCTCGATGGGCCCTGCCGCGAGGCCTACCTGCTCACCGCAGTGGCCGCCCCGGAGAAGGAGCCGTTCGGGCTGGAGGCCAACAACCCGCGCAAGCAGGAGCTCCTCTCCGAACCCGAGAAGGCGTTGGTGGAGATCCGCTACGCCTCGGGCCCGCCGGACCGCATGGTCCCGGTTGACGCCGCCACGGGCCTGCGCGGGCTACCACGTGGGCTGGCCGTCTGCGTGGTTCACCCCGACGCGACCCGCAAGCCCGTCTCGCTGACGCTGCTCGACCGCATGCAGACCGCCTCGGTAGCGCTGGTTGCCGCCACCGCCTGGTCGGGCGCGCCCCGCGTACCGGAGCCGAGATGGAAGGCCCTCTCGGCAGCGATCCGGACACGTCCGTCGCAGCCACGTGCGACTGCCCTGCACGCCGCGCTGGAGCCTGACGGCACGCTGCGCCTCAACGCCGGGCGCGCGTCGGCCGCGCCGGGTCCGCTCTTCGAGGTCGATATCGCCGGCCGAACACTGCCCGCCTCGGAGTGGGCGCCCGTGGCCTCTGAGCCCGGCATGTGCCGTCTGCGCCACGCAGCCACAGGGTTGGTGGCCGAGGTCGCCGCCGCCCAGAGCGGCGCCGGAGGCCTGACCCTCCGCATGACGCTCCACAATCAGGGCTCGCAGCCGCGCACCGCCACGCTCCGCTTCCCCGTGCTGCGCGGGGTCCGGTTCGATGGCGGGCGCGCCTGGTGCCTCTCAGGCCGGCGAGGCGGCATCCTCACCGACCAGCCCGTACGCTTCCGTGACGGCCTGGGCGAGCCGCACCCGCTCCAGATGGACGGCTTCTTCTGCCCCGAGACCGGCGACGCGCTGGCGCTGATCACCCACGACACCGCCGCCCAGCACCACTTCATCAATCTGGGTCTGGATGCCTCCGGCGGGGCCTGGGCGCCCGAATACGTGGAGCGCGACCTGGCGCCCGGCGCCTCATTCGCCGCTACCGAGGCGGAGGTGACGGCCTGCACCGGCGGTTGGCGGGCCATCTTCGCCACGTACCGCAAGTGGCTGGCCGGATGGTACCGCCCGCCGCCGGCCAAGCCCTGGTTCCAGCGCACCTTCGCCTTCATCACGCGCAACGCACATTACGAGAGCTACCCGAAGCCCACTGACCGGGGAGCCGTGAAACCCGCCGTCGACCTCGCCCGCAAGCTGCTGGGCTGGTGCGACATGGTGCACCTCTTCGGCTGGTCGTCGCTCCCGGCCTATGGCGATTGGGGCGACTACGCGCACTACGACGAAGCCGTGGGCGGCCTGCCCGGCTTCCGGGCCAACATCGGCGCGGCGCAGGCCGGCGGGGTGGCCGTGGGCCTCTATCAGGACGGCTACCTGAGCAACGAAAAGGGCCAGACGGTGGGCTCGCGGGCGAAGGAGTGGGCCATGCGCCGCGCCGACGGCTCGCCGGACTTCATCCCGGTCTACAACGCCTACAACCAGTGCCCGACCAGCGAGGGTTGGCGCAACCACCTCGCCGGCGTCTACCGGCGCGTGGTGCGCGAGACCGGCGTGCGCGGAATGTACATAGACGAATACGGCGCCACGGATGGCCGCTGGGTCTGCCACGCCAAGGACCACGGCCACAACGGCACCGAGGTGCCCTACGCAGGCGAAGTCGCCACCATGCGAGCCATCCGCGGCGCCGTGGGGCCCGGCGTGGCGCTCTACACCGAGTACCCGCCCGCCGAGGTGAGCCGCACGATCCTCGACGGCTCGTTCACCTACCAGGCCCTCTGGAGCGTGGACCAAGAGCCGCTGGCGCCCCACTTCATCGACCTGCCACGCTTCGCCTTCCCGGAGTTCAAGCAGTTCCACATCATCCACTACGCGCCCATGCGCTCGGGCAACTGGTCGCTGCTCAAGTTCCCCTTCTTCAACGGCGAGAGCTACGACCTGGGCGAGCCGAACCTGACGGCGTGCGACGGCCCGGCGCTGGCCTTCCTCCGCCAGGCCATGCGCGTGCTCTGCACGTACCGCGACGCCTTTGGCTCGCGCGACGTGGATCCGCTCGTCGACACGCTGGCCGACGGACTCTTCGCCAACGCCTTCCGCGCTCCGACCCGCACGGTCTGGACCCTCTACAACGCCAACGGCCGCAACCTGCGCGGGGCCCTCCTGCGAGTGCGCCACTCGCCCGGCGCCACCTACACCGACGCCTGGAACCAGACGCGACTGCATCCCGAGGTGCGCGGCGGCTGGGCTACGCTCCGCCTGGAGCTCGGCCCGAAGGCCGTGGGCTGCGTGGTGCAGGAGAGGGCCGGCGGCGGCCGGAAGCCGAAAGCACCCTTCTCAGAGTGATGAATGCGTGCCAAACCATCCTTGCCGGAGGGATGGATGTGGGCGCGGGTGCTGACCGATCCACGATGCCGCATGCTTAGCCGCCGGGTAGAGTCCACTATCAACGATCGCGAGGTAGCCCTATGGTCGCGGTACCTGCTCTGCTCAGTTGTCTGGCGCTGTCGGTTGCCCGCCCCACCGGGGCGCCCTTGCCCGGGAATGAACTGCCCATCGTCATCGGCGCCGACCAGCGCGGCGGGTCGCCCTTCCGCGGCCGCATCGGGCTGGTGCGGCTCTGGAACCGGGCCCTTACCGAGGCGCAGCTTCGTCGGCTGGCCGCGTCGCCCAATCAACCCGCAGGCGACGTGGGTTCGCCCGCCGCGGAGTGGGATGGCCGGAGCGCCTCGCTACCCCTGCGGCCCGGCCCCGACGCCTGCCCCGCGCTGGGCGAAGCCGCCACCGTGGAGGCCTGGGTACAGCCCGGGCCGGGCGGGACAGGCGGCGGCCGCATCGTGGACCGCATCACCCCGGGCGGCTCCGACGGCTGGCTCCTCGACACCTGGCCCAGTAGCGCCCTGCGCGTCATCGTGGGCGGGGCCACGCTCCAGACCGCCGCGTCGCTTCCCGCCGAGGCATGGACGCACGTGGCAGCAACCCTAACGTCCGACGGCGAGGCCGCGATCTTCGTCAACGGGCGCCCGGCCGATGGCCCCCCACCGGCGGGTGAGCCCGGCGTCGCCTTCGTGGGCGAGGCCCCGCCGCCGGCAGGCGACCTGACGCTCTGGTACCGGGGCCCCGCCTCGGCTTGGGTGCAGGCGATGGTCCTGGGCAATGGCCGCATGGGCGCCATGCTCTACGGCGGCGTGCGGCAGGAGCGGCTGGCGCTGAACGAGCAGACGCTCTGGTCCGGTGAGCCGGGCGACACCGTGCCGCCGGGCGGCCCCGCTGCCGTGCCCGAGGTGCGCCGCCTCCTCCGTGAGGGCAAGGAGGCCGAGGCCGAGGCGCTGACCTCCGCCAAGCTGCTGGGGCCCTACTTCCACTCCTACCTGCCTATGGGCGACATGGCCATCGACTTCGGCCCGGTCACGCGTGTCGAGCGCTACCGCCGCGAACTGGACCTGGCGCACGGCGTGGCGCGCGTCACCTACGGTGCGGGAGGCGCTCGTTGGACCCGCGAGGCTTTCATGTCGCACCCGGCTCGCGCCCTCGTCTACCGCGTGACGGCCACGGGCGGCAAGGGCATCGACCTGCGGGCCTCGCTCACCTCGCCGCTCCGAGGGACCCAGACGACGCGGGGAGCCGACCTGGTCTTCAGCGGACAGGCGCCATCCTTCATCGATGCCTACGGCGGCGCTCCAACGCGGTACGACGAGCGAGGCATGCGCTTCGAGATGCGCCTTCGCACGCTGGCCGAGGGCGGCCAGGCCACCTGCACTGACGAGGGCGTGCGGGTCACCGGAGCCCGGTCGGTCGTCTTCATCCTCGTGGCCGCCACCAGCTACAACGGGCCGCAGAAGAGCCCCAGCGCCCAAGGGCGCGACCCCAAGGCGCTGAATGAGGCCGCGCTTTCGCGCCTCAAGGGCAAGGGCTATGCTGCGCTTCTGGCCGAGCATCGGGCCGACTTCGCCGGCCTCATGGGTCGCGTGGCGCTGAACCTGGGCCGCGGCCCCGGCGCCGCCCTGCCCACGGACGAGCGCCTCAGCCGGCCCGCCGCCGCCCGCGAGCCCGGCCTGGCCGCCCTCTACTACCAGTTCGGCCGCTACCTCCTCGTCTCGTCCTCTCGGCCCGGCGGCCTGCCCATGAACCTGCAGGGCCTCTGGTGCGCCCAGCTTCCCCCGCCCTGGGCGAGCAACTGGACCCTGAACTGCAACGCACAGATCAACTACTGGCCCGCCGAGACGGCCAACCTCTCCGAGTGCCACCTGCCGCTCACCGAACTCACGCGTGGCATCTCGTTGGACGGCGCACGCGTGGCCCGCGAACTCTACGGCGCCGGCGGCTGGATGACGCACCACAACGCCGACGTCTGGATGCGCGCCACGCCTGTGGCCGGAAGCCCGCTTTGGGCCGTCTTCCAGACCGGCAGCGCGTGGCTCTGCCGCCACCTATGGGAGCACTACGACTTCACGCGCGACCGCGCCTACCTCGCCTCGGTCTTCCCGCTGATGAAGGGCGCCTGCCGCTACTACCTCGATACCATGCTGAAGGACCCGGTCACGGGACGCCTCGGCACCGCTCCGGCCACCAATTTCGAGAGCTACTACCGCAAGCCCAACGGCGAGACCGGCTGCGTCTGCATCGGGCCCACCGCGGACATGCAGATGGTTCGGCAGCTCTTTGCGGACACCCTACGCGCCGCCGAGGTCATGGGTGGCGAGGCTGAGCTGACGGTCCAGATCCGGGCCATCCTGCCCCGCGTGGCCGTCGACACCGTCAGCCCGCGCACCGGACAGATCCAGGCCTGGATGCAGGATTGGGACTACGCCCACGCCGGCAACGGGCAGATGCTCACCACCTGGGGCCTCATCTGCGGCGACCAGGTGGCTCCCGACCGTGACCCGGTCCTTGCGGCAGCGCTCCTCAAGGAGATCGATGACCGCAAGCCCTGGCTATCAGGGTTCGGGAGCTGGACCGGCGCCTTCATGTCCAACGCCTTCGCCCGGCTCTGGCAGGGCGAACGGGCGCTGGACATCCTCAGCAAGCACCTCCGCTCGTCCGTGAACCCGAACCTCTCGGCGCGCTTCGGCGGCCAGGCCGAGTGGGAGATCGACGGCAACATGGGCCAGGCGGCCGCCGTCGGCGAGATGCTGCTGCAGAGCCACACGGGGAGCTTGCACCTCCTGCCGGCGTTGCCGTCGGCCTGGCCGCAGGGGTCGGTCCGAGGCCTGCGGGCACGCGGCGGGTTCGAGGTCGCCATGGCCTGGTCGGGCGGCAAGTTGCGCACCGGCTCCATCCGCTCACATCGGGGCGGGCCCTGCACCGTGCGTGCCGACGGCATCCTCAACGTGCGCCAGGGCGGCCGCACCGTACCCGCCACGCAGTTCGCACCGGGCCTGGTCCGGTTCGAGACGAGCCCCGGCGCGACCTATGCCCTGGAGGTGAGGCCGTGAACCCGTGGCCCGGCGGCGCGGAGGTAGCGCTGACCCTCACCTTCGACGACGCGCGCCCCAGCCAGCTTGAGGCGGCCCTGCCGATCCTGAACCGCCACGGCCTCCGCGCGACCTTCTTCGTCTCCTTCCCCACCGTGGAGCCTCGGATCGAGGAGTGGCGCGAGGCGGCAGGGCGGGGGCACGAGATCGGCAACCACAGCTGGACGCACCCCTGCTCCGGCAACTTCGGATTCGCACGCGGCAACCCGCTGGAGGCGTACGACCTGGCCCAGATGGCCGACGACATCGACCGGGCCTCGGCGCGCATCGCCGAGATGCTCGGTGCGCCGCCACGCACCTTCGCCTATCCCTGCGGTCAGAAGTATGTCGGTCGTGGCGTCGAGGCCGCGAGCTACGTGCCGCTCATAGCCCAGCGCTTCGCCGCGGGCCGCGGCTTCCGCGACGAAAGCCACAACACGCCCGGCTGGTTCGACCCGGCGCGCACCATGGCCTATGACGCCGACGGCGCCGACCTGCCCACTCTCGTCGCCCTCATCGATCGCGCCCGACACGAGCACGGCTGGATCGTCCTCGCCTCGCACGACGTAGGCGACCACCCAACCCAGGCCATGCGCCCCGAGGTCCTCGACAACCTCTGCGCCTACGCAGCCGACCCGGCCAACCGCGTCTGGTGCGCCACGATGGCCGAGGCAGCGGAGAGGGTGGCGTCAGCGGGCGGGTGAGGGAGATGCGGCCAGCTTGGGCGAGGCGATCAGGCGCAGCGCGGCCAACGTCTCATTGGTGTCACGACTCCGGGTCTTCGGGGACGATGCCCATCGCTGCTGGATGGCGAGATAGCATGACCGGTACCGAAACGGCGGCGTACGCAGAGACCTGCGCCAGGCCAACCACGCTCCGCGTGCGTCAGCGGCATCGGCCAAAGCCGCAACCGCGGGGCGGCGCCGCGTCATAGAGTCGCCGGCGCCTCGAATCAGCTCGATGGCACATGCGTCGTCCTCATCCTGCACGATCCGGGCGAGCTCCTCGGCGGTCGCGTCATGGATCGACCACAGCGTGGCCTTCAGATCGGCAAGGCCGGCCAGTGAAGTCGGCGCGATGTCCCTCGGATGGACCTCGCATCGGCGCAGCAGAGCCCAGAGGACCGGCTTCTGTCGCTGGACAGCCGCCTGAACCTGCTCGAACAGTGCGGGGCCCAACGGGCCCTGGCAGCGCGACCGGAGCCAGGCCATATTCTGGGGAAGCAGGTGCGAGGCCTGCTTCTCGCAGTCATAGACTGCTTCCGCAGTTGCACACTGGTCTACAGTGGCGGCGGCGTGGCGCATCAGGTCGGCGTGGCGCTGCGCGACCGTCTGGCGCCTGATGCGGCCCAGCTGTCCCAACATGGTGTCCCACTCATGCACGGGCGCGGCGCCTGAGTAGCGGCGGAACCCGGTGGCGATGGCCTCCTGGCGCTCCTCGTTCGACAGCACATGCCAGTGGGCCGAAACGGCAAACAGACGGGGAGATACGGAGCCCCGCTCCCAGACGCCGACGAGCCCTGGGGCGATGTCGTCGATCTGGTCGGCGTCGAACTGGTCCGACTTGCACAGAACCGGGACGACCGGCATGGCGAGGCTCCGTACAGCCTCAATTATGGGCAGATCGACCTCGCGCTCGTTGTTGTCGTGCAGGAAGAGGCAGGCATCGGCAGGTTCCAGCGCCTGCCCAAGGGCCTGCTCGAAGCGCTTCGGCCAACGGCGAGCGGACTCGCCGTCGTATCCGGGCGTGTCGATCAGCGACCAGTCGCGAAGGAAGGGGCAGGGCAACTCCGCTACGAACCGCCGCACGGGTGGCGCGGCGCCCCGCCGCACGGCGCCGGACCCCGCGAGATTGTTGGCCGCGAAGACGGCGGCCTTCGTCACGGGAACCCACGCCGTCGCTCCCGATCCGCCACGCCACTCCAGCCAGCGCTCGGCCGACCCGTGCCGGTACGTCACGAGATGGGTCGTACACTCGTCGGAATGGGTGGCGGCCACCTCGCCGGCTAGCAGCGTGTTGATGAAAGTCGACTTGCCGGTCTTCATGCGGCCGACGACGGCCAACTGCGGCGCCTCGTCGCGCGCTCTCAGGCGTCCGACCGTCCTGGCTCCCTCAAGCGCGAGTTCGAGCGCCCGGCGCGCCTCAGGGAAGAGCCCGGCCGCAGTGCCCTGCAGCTCGCTGAGCGTCATGGTCGGTCCGGCGCCCGGACCGGCAGCGCCGTGATCGCTTCGACCGCCCGCCGCCGAACCTGGGTGACGCCGTCAATACCGGCAATCTGCTGCTCGATGCGGTTCAGCCGCGAGCGGCACTCGCCCAGGTCGAGGCTCCGAGCGCGTTCCGCCTGTTCGCGCTGCCGTCTGGCGGCGGCCTGGGCGCGGTCCATCTCAGCGGTGACCGTCGCGGCGATCTTCATCAGTGCGTCGCCCAGCTGCCTGCTGGTACTCATCACGGACTCCATGGCGATCTCCTGCGCCGCGCTGATCAGCACCTCGCCGCGAACCTTCGTCTCGCTCACCTCCTCGTACCCGCCCCAGCCGAAGAACCGGGCAACCCCGGCGAAGAACCCGTCCTTCTCCACCTGCTTCGTTGTGACGCGCAGGATGTCATCTGCGCCGAAACGCGACTCGTCGCCGGCGACGACCTTGCTGAGGTCCAGGTTCAGGATCAGGTCACGAGCGGCAGGCGGGAGGTCGTGCTCCAACGCCTGACAAGCTGCTCCATTCGCTTGTTCAATGGCGTGCTGGATGATCAGGCCCAAGTGGGTACTGAGCGCCTGACGCACCTGGTGAATGATCACCCGCGCGGCCCGCGCCACGTCGCTCTGGCTTGGGCTACCATGCGCCCGCAGCTTGACCGCCTCGGCGCCTGCGACCTGGCGAAGGCCGGCGATGATCTCCTGCTGCTTCGCGAGGACCTCGGCCGTGGCCTGCTTTGCCGCTTCGTACGCCATCGCGCCGTAGGCGGTGGCCGTAGCCTGCCAGGCCTCAAGCTCATCGTTCGTCAGTGCGACCTGCGCCAGGTCGGCGCTTCGGCGACGTAATGTATCGGCTTCGGCTTCCAGCGACTGCCGGCACACGGTCTCACACGCCTCGAGGCGCGAGGTCCAGGTCCGCAGACGGTCCGCCGCGCTATGGGAACCGAGGAAGCGATCCAGCCCGGCCTCCAGCGCTCGGATGCCGCTTGACCTGATGTCTGCCTCGCTCCTGTGCCGGATGCCGTGACCGGCGGCTTTGGCGGAGACTGTGTAGAACTCCAGGCGCTTGTGCCCCAGCACTTCGGAGATTCCCCGCTTATGCTCCTTCTCCCGCACCTGCGCCAGCGGCTCGCCCTCCACCATTCGCTCGCCCAGGTCGGCCTTGGTCTGCACGAACAGGAACTTGGAGAGCATTCTAGATGCCTGCTCAAGAAAGAACATCTCAGACTCGCCCATCGGCGGATCGGTGGCCACCAGGAAGAGCGCAGCGTCGGCCTTCGCCAGATAGGCGTTGGTGATCCGGGAGTGCTTCGGGTTGGTGGAGCCGAGTCCAGGCGTGTCCACGATGCGGATGCCCGCCTTAAGCAACCTGGACGGCAACCCGACGCGAATCTCGCGCGTGCGGCGCTGCAGGTCCTCGATGCGCCCGTGATCCTGGCCCCGCAGCAGCTTGTGCCATATGGAGACATCGGCGGAGAGCGCACGCATCGTCGAGGCGTCCAGGGAAACCACGGAGCCGTCGTCGAGTACCGCCGCCATCTTGATGGTCGGACTGTGCTCAACGACGGTGACGGTTGCGGTCGTGGCGCGCATGGCCGTGGGCAGCATGCCGTCGGCG